>CP046174.1:0-637382 GCA_017161075.1 Erysipelotrichaceae bacterium 66202529
ATGTCTAATTTTGCAAAGGTTCAACTTGAGCAGATCTGGCAGAAAACACTTCAGCTCATAAATGAAAGTGCACATTTCGATGATGCCGTATTCAATGCATGGTATAAAGAAGATTCTCATCTCTTTGATATAGAGGATGATTTTGCGACCATTGTTGTTCCTTATAAGATCAACAAACAAATCATGATGGATTCCATTGATTTGATTCAGCAAAAGCTGTCCGATGTACTGGATATGAAAGTCTCCTGTCAAATCCTGTTAAAGAGCGAAGTGGATATGCTTCAGCCATCATCTGTCGTGAAAAGAAGAAATGAGATTTTATTTGAAGACAAAGTAAAAAAAGAGTATACCTTCGACAGCTTTGTCGTTGGGAAAAACAACCGGGAAGCTCATGCAGCGGCACTCTCTGTATGCTATTATCCCGGAAAATTCAACAATCCGCTGTTTATCTTTGGTAATTCAGGTCTGGGAAAAACCCACCTTCTGCATGCCATCGGCAACTATGTCAAGGCAAACAGACCGGAGGAAAAGGTTTTATACATCTACAGTGAGGATTTTGTCACACTGCTGATTGAAGCAATGAAAAATAAGACGGTTGAGGATGTCAAGGAAATGATCTGCTCCGTTGATTATCTGTTGATTGATGATATCCAGCGTCTGAAACAGAGTACCTCGCAGGAAATTTTCTTCAATATGTATAACAAGCTGATTTCCGACAACAAGCAGATCGTCATTACCAGTGATATCCATCCTACTGAGCTTAAAGGTATTGAAAACAGGCTGATTTCCCGTTTTTCCAGCGGCTTGTCCGTATCGGTAGGCTCTCCGGAATTTGAAACTGCAAAAGCTATTTTACAGAAAAAAATGGAAGGCCGCAGCGACGAGATTATGATTGATGACGAGGTTCTTGATTTTCTGGCAACCCGTTTCGCAAGCGATGTCAGAAAACTGGAGGGAACTCTCAATGAGCTGTTTTTTAAAGCAATATTATATAATCCGGAGCGCATTGATATCACATTCGCCAAGGAAATATTTAAGGAAAATCCTATTGTTGTAAAGCAAGAGGATGAGCTAACACCAAAGCAGATCAAAAATGCGGTATGCGAATATTATGGCCTGACCAGAACACAGATCGAATCAAAATCCAGAACAAAAAATATAGCAAATGCACGACATATTGCTATATATCTGTGCAGAACGCATCTGGAAATGCCATTTGCGAAAATCGGTTTTGAATTTGGAAACCGCGATCATTCAACCATCATGTCATCCTATGAAAAGATGATGAAGCTGTTAAAGGAAAAGGAAACCTTTCAACAGGCTGTTATGCAGATTGAAAGCAGTCTGGGGATAAAATAGCAAAGATATCCACATGTTTCAACTTTCCATCCACAGCGAAATTTGTTAAAATAAGCCTATGTTCAAAGTGTTTTTTGAATTTTTCCACACTTTCCACATACTTATTGTTATATATTTACTTATAAAACATAAAAGAAGGGAGCATCACCCATGTACTTTAAGGTGTCTAAAAAAGAATTCTACAATGCATTATCTGTGGCATCACGTGCCATCTCTACATTTTCTCCTCTTCCGGCTTTTTCCGGTATTAAAATCGACGCAAAGGAGGATTGTCTGATTCTGACCGGAAGTGATTCCGATGTATCCATCCAGACAAAGCTGACAAAATCCGAAGAATGTGTTCTTGAAATTCGTGATATGGGTTCTATTGTTATAGAAGCAAAATATATCCTTGAAATCGTTCGTAAAATCGATGCAGAAGAAATTGAATTTGAAATGATAGACGGTTCTCTCACTAAGATCAGTGGAAATACAGCAGAATTCAGAATTAACGGAATGCGTGCCAATGAATATCCGGCCATTGATTTTTCAAAGCCGAAGGAATGCTTTGCCTTGAAAGAGGAAACATTGAAAAAGGTTATTTTGCAGACCAGCTTTGCGACAAGTGATAAGGAAACGCGTCCGGTACTGACCGGTGTGAATTTTCACTGTGAAGGAAATACGTTGCATTGTGTTGCCACAGACTCCTATCGACTGGCTAAGAAAACCATCGATATTGCTGAAGCTTTAAACTTCAATATCACCATTCCTGCAAAATCCCTTTCAGAGGTTGTAAAAACACTGGAAGGTGAAGGAGAGGTTGAAATAGCAGTGAATGATAAAAAAGCACAGTTTATTATTCACGATACAATCGTACAGACAAGACTGATTGATGGCGTATACCCGGAAACGAGCCGTCTGATTCCATTGCAGTTTGATTATGAGCTGACGATTGATTCCAGAGATTTATTAAATGCGATTGACCGTGCAAGCTTTATTAAAAATGACGGTGTATCTGTTATCAAATTCAGTTTGAGTGAACAGGAATGTGTGCTGTCCAGTAAATCAGTAGAGGTTGGATCCTCCACAGAGGTTTTAAGCAGTGCAAGCTTCCATGGAAATTCTCTGGAAATCAGCTGTAACGGACGCTATGTATTTGATGCGATCAAAGCATTGAGCGGCAGTCTTGTGACATTCCGTTTATGCGGAGAAATGAAGCCGTTTATTATCAAATCTGTCGATGATGATAATGTTTTACAGCTTGTTCTTCCAGTAAGAACCTACGCTTAATAGTCAGGCAGCTCGGTTAATACCCAGCTGCTTTTTCTATGCTTTATTTATAAAAGTAGTCCTTTTTAACTGCCGGATCATCCTGTTTGAAAAAATAAAAAAATTACATATGAAAATTGATGTAGAAAAGTTTGAAAACCATTGGAAAAACTAACAAAAAACCTTTAAATATGATATAATATATAAGAATGTGAAAGAGGTTTTATAATGGATATAAAGATAACCAGTGAATACATAACTTTAGGTCAACTGCTGAAAATGACAGATTTTATCCAGAGCGGCGGTGAAGCAAAATTTGCGGTGAAATCACTTGCAATCAAAGTGAACCAGGAACAGGAAAACCGCAGAGGACGCAAGCTGTATGCAGGCGATGTCATCGAAATTGAGGGCAGTGTATTTACTTTGTCATGAGACTGGAAACACTGCGTCTACATGATTTTCGCAACTATGCAGATATAAATGTCAGCTTTTCTGACGGCATCCATATACTGACAGGAAAGAATGCACAGGGAAAAACCAATTTACTGGAATCTATTCTCTATCTGTCCACGACCAGATCCCATCGAACAAGTGAAGATAAAGATCTAATCAAAGAAGGTGAAGAAGCCTTCTTTATTAAAGCCTCGATTGCAAAGGAACAGAAAACGGAGGATATCCGTGTGACGGTAAATGAAAAAGGGAAAAATCTTTTTATTTATCAGAATCCTGTAAATCGCGTCAGTGATTTTATTGGTGAATTTAACTCTGTTATGTTCTGTCCGGATGATATGAATCTGTTTCAGGCCTCTCCACGCGTCAGAAGACGCTTTGTGGACATGGAACTGAGTAAAATCAGTAAGAAGTATGTTTCTACTCTTTATGTCGCCACACGGCTTTTAAAAGAGCGCAATGCATATCTGAAGCAGGAGAGAGTAGATCGCTCTTATCTGGAGGTATTAACAGCACAGCTGGTGGATGCTTCTGTAATTATTATAAAGCAACGGCATTTCTTTCTTGAGGAGCTTTTAGAAAAATGCAGAGCCTTTTACCGGCAGCTTTCCAATGATGATACGGATATCACGGTCAGATATTTGAGCTGTGTTCCATTTTCAGAAAAGGAACAAGAGCTGAAGGATGCATTGCTGAAAAAATATCAGAAGCATCTGGATCGCGATTTGCTTTTAAAGCAGACAACAGCAGGTATTCATAAAGAAGATTTTATCTTTGAAATGAATAACAAGGAGCTTGTCAGCTATGCTTCCCAAGGACAAAAGCGAAGTGTGTTGCTGGCATTAAAAATCGGGATGATCCACATGATTCACGAAATCACGCAGGAATATCCGGTTTTATTGCTGGATGATGTATTTTCGGAGCTGGATAGCTACCGTCAGGCAGAATTGCTGAAATCCCTGCCGCAAGAGGTACAGATTTTTATATCCACGACAGATACGGTGGATATGGAAGATATAAACAGTAATCGCAGAGTTACGTTGTGGTACGTAAACAACGGAACAATCGAACGATGTTAGGAGGATGAACTATGGATGAGAATCAGATGAAAGAAATCGAAGAAATGGAAGATAAGGTTGATCATTCTTATACGGCTGATGATATTCAAGTCCTGGAAGGACTGGAAGCTGTTCGGAAGCGACCTGGTATGTATATCGGTTCTACGAGTGAGAGAGGTCTTCATCACCTTGTCTGGGAAATCGTTGATAACTCGATCGATGAGGCTCTGGCCGGATTCGCTACCGATATAGAAATAACGATTGAGAAGAACAATATCATCCGTGTGGAGGATAACGGCCGCGGAATGCCGACAGGAATCGTTGAGAAAACCGGAATCTCCGGAGTGGAAACAATATTCACAGTGCTGCATGCCGGAGGTAAATTCGGAGGCGGTGCGTATAAGGTATCCGGAGGTCTGCATGGTGTAGGTGCCAGTGTTGTAAATGCGTTGAGTGAATGGCTGGAGGTTAATGTACATCAAAACGGTCATGAATATTATCTGCGCTTTGAGGATGGCGGCAAGGCTACCAATCCTTTAAAAATTATCAATGACAGTGAGAAGCACGGGTCTATCGTACGCTTCAAGGCAGATCCTGAAATATTCCAGGAGACGCAGGAATATGATTTTGATACACTGAATGCCCGTGTTCGTCAGCTTGCTTTTCTGAATAAGAGTATTCGCCTGGTGCTTTGCGATGAACGCGATGAGGAACCAAAACGTATAGAGTATAAGTATGACGGTGGTATTCGTCAGTATGTGGAATATCTGAACAAGAACAAGACTCCTTTACATGAAGAGGTCGTTTATGTTGAGGGAATAGAGGACGGTATTCTGGCTGAAATCGCCATGCAGTACAATGACGGCTATATTCCAAGCATTTACTCCTTCTGTAACAATATCAATACGATGGAGGGAGGAACGCATGAGGACGGCTTCCGGCTTGCTCTGACGCGAATTATCAATGCCTATGCAAGAGAGCAGGGAATGATTAAAAAGGATGAAACACTGGCAGGAGATGATGTCAGAGAGGGTCTGACTGCGATTATTTCTGTTAAGCATCCGGATCCTCAATACGAAGGACAGACCAAAACGAAGCTGGGAAATTCCGAGGTACGTAAAATTGTTTCGAGTATTTTGGGAGAGCAGCTGGACCGCTTCTTTATGGAAAACCCGGATACGGCAAAAATTATTGTAGATAAGGCAATTCTTGCAAGCAAGGCACGTCTTGCGGCTAAAAAGGCAAGAGAGCTGACGAGAAGAAAAAGTGCTTTGGAAATCACATCTCTACCAGGAAAGCTTGCGGACTGTTCCAGCAAGGATGCCTCCGAATGTGAAATTTACATTGTCGAGGGTGATTCAGCCGGAGGAAGTGCAAAGCAGGGAAGAAATTCCAAATTCCAGGCAATCCTTCCACTGCGAGGTAAAATTCTGAATGTAGAGAAAGCACGTTTGCAGAGAATTTTTGAGAATAACGAAATTCGCTCCATGATTACAGCATTCGGCTGTGGAATTGGAGAGGAAATGGATGTAAGTAAGCTGCGTTATCATAAAATCATTATCATGACCGATGCCGATGTCGACGGTGCACATATCTGTACCCTAATGCTGACGTTCTTCTACCGTTATCTGCGCCCAATCATCGAGGGTGGATATGTATATATTGCCATGCCTCCGCTGTTTAAGGTAGCGAAGGGTAACCGGGTAGAATATGTGTATAAGGAAGAAGCCATGGAGGAGGTACGTGCATCCATGGGTGAGAATGTCAATGTGCAGCGTTACAAAGGTTTGGGGGAAATGAATCCGGAGCAGTTGTGGGAGACAACCATGGATCCGGCATTCCGTACGCTGAAGCAGGTCAATATTGATGATGCGATGGAAGCGGACAGTGTGTTTGAGATGCTGATGGGTGAGGAAGTAGAGCCTAGAAGGGACTTTATTCAGGAAAATGCAATTTATGCGAATCTGGATATCTAAGAGGAGGTGTAAAGGAACATGGATTTAAATAAGGAAAAACTAATTCAGGTAGATATTTCTAAAGAAATGCGAACCTCCTTTCTGGACTATTCAATGTCTGTTATTGTAGATCGTGCATTACCGGATGTGCGAGACGGGATGAAGCCTGTTCATCGCCGTATTCTTCATGCGATGAATGAGCTGGGAATTGTCGCCAGCAAGCCTTTTAAGAAGTCTGCCCGTATCGTCGGAGAAGTAATTGGTAAGTATCATCCGCACGGTGATATCGCTGTATATGATGCGATGGTGCGTATGGCACAGGATTTCAGTTACCGCTATATGCTTGTACAGGGGCATGGTAACTTTGGTTCCATGGATGGTGATGGTGCTGCGGCAATGCGTTATACCGAAGCAAGAATGTCTAAAATCGCAATGGAAATGATGAAGGATATCAATAAAAATACAGTTGATTTTATACCAAACTACGATAATGAGGAAACTGAGCCATCTGTATTACCGGCCAGATTTCCAAATCTTCTTGTGAACGGTTCCGTTGGAATCGCCGTAGGTATGGCAACCAATATACCTCCGCATAATCTTACAGAAACAATAGATGCAACATTTGCTATTATGGATAATCCGGATATCTCCGTAGTGGAGCTGATGGATAATTATATCAAGGGTCCTGATTTTCCTACTGGAGGTATCATTCTGGGAAGAGCCGGTATCCGACAGGCGTTTGAAACAGGTCGCGGATCTATCTTGGTACGCAGTAAGCATCATTTGGAGGATATGGGAAACGGTAAGACTAGAATTGTTGTTACAGAAGTACCATATCAGGTAAACAAGGCAAATCTGATAACAAAAATTGCTGATCTGGTAAGAGAAAAACAGATCGAAGGAATTACCTACCTGAACGATGAATCAAATCGTGAGGGGATACGAATTGTTATCGAGCTTCGTAAGGATGCACAGCCGGATGTTATATTGAATCAGCTGTACCGTATGACACAGCTGCAGACATCCTTTGGTGTCAATATGCTGGCTTTGGTGGATAAGACACCGAAGCAGATGGGAATCCGGGAAGCGTTGCAGCATTATGTCGATCATCAGATTGATGTAACGGTACGCCGTACAAAGTTTGAGTTGAAAAAGGCAGAGGATCGAGCTCATATTTTAGAGGGTCTGCGTATTGCACTGGATCATATTGATGAGATTATTCATTTAATTCGTTCCAGTCAAAATGACGCTGAAGCAAGAGCAGGTTTAATGGAGCAGTTTAAACTGACTGAAATTCAGGCTAATGCCATTCTGGAAATGCGTCTGCGCCGGCTGACTGGATTGGAACGGGATAAAATTGAGAATGAATATCGTGAATTGATGGCTACTATAGCAGATTTACGTGATATTCTTGCAAATCATGACCGTGTTCTCTCTATCATTCGTGATGAACTGACGGAGGTTAAAAACCGTTTTGGTGATGAACGCCGTACAGAAATCAGTGAGGCTGATTATGATATGCAGGATGAGGATTTGATTCCTGTTGAGGATGTTGTTATCACAATGACGACCAACGGCTATATTAAGCGGATGCCGACAGATACATACCGTACGCAGAATCGAGGCGGACGAGGTGTGAAGGGAATGTCAGTGAATGAGGATGATATTGTTGATCTGCTGATTACAATGTCTACGCATGATTATTTGATGCTTTTCACGAACCTTGGTAAGGTATATCGAATCAAGGGCTATAAGGTACCTAATTCAGGAAGAACTGCAAAGGGACTTCCGGTTGTAAATCTGTTGAATCTGGATAAGGAAGAAAAGGTGCGTGCACTTGTTCCTGTCCGTCCGGATAGTGAATCAAGCTTCCTGCTGTTTGTCACAAAGAACGGTCTTGTAAAGCGTACACCGATGAGTGAATTTGATTCTATTCGTCAGAATGGTAAGATTGCAATAACACTTCGTGAATTTGATGAGCTGGTTGGCGTCAAAGAAACCACTGGTGATGATGAAATTATTATTGCCGGATCCAATGGTAAGGCTGTTCGATTCCATGAGGATGATATCCGTGCTATGGGACGTACTGCAAGCGGTGTGAAGGGCTTTAATGTTGATGGCTCCATTGTTGTGGGTGCTGCAACTTCAAAGGAAGGTACACATTTGCTGGCTGTCAGTGAGAACGGCTATGGTAAACGTACGGCTATTGAGGAATATCGTTTGACGACGCGCGGGGCAAAGGGTGTTAAGACGATCAATGTCACAAATAAAACAGGTGAGCTTGTGTCAGTGCGTGCTGTTAACGGTGATGAAGATGCGATGATTGTTACAGATTCCGGTATTATCATTCGTATATCTGTTGGTGATATTGGTATTTACAGTCGTAATACACAGGGTGTGAAGCTTATCAATGTCTCCGGTGATGAATCCGTAGCTAAGGTAGCTATCGTGGAAAAGGAAGAGGATGTAGAAGAGGCATCTGATCAGGAAGCAGTATCAGAAAATAGTAATGAAACTGCAGCTGAGGGAATTGACAATCCTGCAGAAGAATGATATAAAATAATAAAACGTTGATAAGGTCAAGTAATAGAGTATGCTACTTTCAGAGATATAACGGATGGTGCGAGTTATAATAGCTGCTTATGAAATCCGCCTTTGAGTGAATCTATGAACTATAAGTAGTTGATTCCGGTAGCGCCGTTATAGCTTTGAGAGGATATATTTTATGAAAGATATATCAAAAAGGGTGGCAACACGAGGTATCGTCCCTTTATGGACATGCCTCTTTTTTATATTATAGGAGGTTATGGTTATGCTTGATATGAAATTTTTGCGTGAAAATCCTGAACTTGTAAAGGAAAATATTAAAAAGAAGTTCCAGGATCACAAGATTGAGCTTGTAGATAAAGTAATTGCTATGGATAAGGAAAATCGTTCTCTGAAGCAAAGAGGCGATGAGCTTCGCAGCAAACGAAATGCTATGAGTAAGGAAATTGGCGGGTTAATGGCAAAGGGTCTGAAGGATGAAGCAAATGCGATAAAGGCAAAGGTTCAGGCTATGGCAGATGAAATGAAGGAAACAGAAATCAAAGAGTCTGAGCTTGCAGAAAAAATAAAAGAGATGATGATGCAGATTCCTAATATTATACACGCAACTGTGCCGATCGGTAAGGACGATACTGAAAATGTGGAGCTTCAGAAATATGGTGAACCTGCTGTTCCTGATTTTGAAATTCCATATCACACGGAAATTATGGAGAGCTTTGACGGTATTGATTTGGATAGTGCAAGAAAGGTTGCAGGAAACGGATTTTATTATCTGATGGGAGATATCGCCCGACTGCATTCTGCTGTTATTTCTTATGCCCGTGACTTTATGATTGACCGGGGGTTTACTTATGTGGTTCCTCCGTTTATGATTCGCAGTAATGTGGTTACCGGTGTAATGAGCTTTGCTGAGATGGAAGGCATGATGTATAAAATCGAAGGTGAAGATTTGTATCTAATAGGCACTAGTGAGCATTCTATGATTGGTAAGTTCATAGATACCATACTGGATGAAAAGAAGCTGCCTTATACGTATACAAGCTATTCTCCTTGCTTCCGTAAGGAGAAGGGCGCACACGGTATTGAAGAACGCGGAGTTTACCGTATACACCAGTTCGAAAAACAGGAAATGATTGTGGTATGTAAACCAGAGGAAAGTGCAGAATGGTTTGTTAAGTTGTATACAAATACAGTTGATTTATTTAGAAGTCTGGATATTCCTGTTAGAACATTAGAGTGCTGCTCCGGTGATCTTGCAGATTTGAAAAACAAGTCAGTTGATGTTGAAGCATGGAGTCCACGTCAGAAAAAATATTTTGAGGTAGGTAGCTGTTCAAATTTAACTGATGCACAGGCTAGACGCTTAGGCATTCGAGTGAAAGGTGAGAATGGAAAATATTTCGCACATACTTTGAATAATACAGTTGTTGCACCTCCACGTATGCTGATTGCTTTCTTAGAAAATAATTTGAATAAGGATGGCAGTGTTAACATTCCTGAAAAATTGCAGCCATATATGGGTGGAACAAAAATTTTAATGCCTAAAAGATAAAATTTTATAAAAAGTGAGTTTTTAATGAAATCTCGCTTTTTTTATTGCTAAAAACGCCTTCATATATTCTGGCTAAAATTATGAAATAAGCCCTTATTTATCGTGTTTTTCAAACATCTTTTATATAATTCAAGTGCTATGATTTGCATCGTAATCAATAATGATGGAGAACTGGTTGACTCATTACAAATGACAACACTATATTTTAGCTATTATTATGTTTCACGTGAAACAATTTAATCCAGCGGAGAAAAAATATGAATACAAAAAATGTGATAATCTGAAAATGAATGTCAATCTTCATATGATAAAGATAAGTATTGATTTTTTTATAAGCTATAACATTTATTTCATAAAAACAGAAAACGTAAATAAAGTCAGGTACGGAGCTATAATCATATGAATGTTTTTTCATATGCAATGTAGCTATTGCATAATGAGCATTAAGATGCAATTTGCAGATATACCAAAGTATTGTGACACAGTATCATAACTCTGCAATAATTTCATTTAAATTAAATATACTCATAAAGATGCATGAATATATTGGTAAAGTATATAGTATATTGGTAAGCTCACATAAAATTATATTTAAGTATGGAGATTACAATAAAAGCTAGAGTATATATTTTTTGATGTCTATAAAAATATTCATATGATATACTTTATTATGATGTATGATGATAAGAGGAAAACCAATACACAAAATAGTGAGAATCAAAATCGAGTTTATATAGATGTGTTCCGCTATTATCTATACAGCATGTGATGAAGATTTAAATAACATATTCTAATTCATCATAGTAGGTTGTATGCGGGATAGTATTTATCATAAACGAATTATAAAACAAGTAATAGGATGTATGTATAATCGAATTATAAGCTGTTTAAGCAATTAAAATACTAATAGTTTATTTGTATCATATTGAAAATTATAAATAACATTACACTAAAAAAATTATGTGAAAGGAAATAAAGTGTTGAAAAATGCATAGGATATGCTATAATATATAAGCTACTACAATGGTATCTACTGAATTAGGTCAGATTGGGAACAAAGCAGCCTTAAGGGAGCTCTATCATGTGTGGTAGCCCTTTTTTATATCCGAGGTATTCATATGAAAGAAGATTATATGCGGGCTGCTATTAGAGAGGCAGTAAAAGCCAATATGAAGGATGAAGTTCCTATTGGCTGCGTTATCGTTAAGGATGATAAAATTATAGCCAGAGGACATAATTTGAGAGAGTCAAAGCAGCAGTCTATCAATCATGCTGAAATTATAGCGATTCAAAAAGCCTGTAAAAAAATTGGTAGCTGGCGTCTTGAGGATTGTGATCTTTATGTAACATTGGAACCATGCTGTATGTGTGCTGGAGCTATATTACAGTCAAGAATAAGAACAGTGATATATGGTGCTTCTGATCCAAAGGGTGGAAGCATTGACAGTACGATACATATGTATGAACAGCCTGGATTCAATCATTATCCATGCGTTTATTCCGGGGTTTTGCAGGAAGAATGCTCACAGCTGTTAAAGGATTTTTTTAAAGAGAAAAGACTGAAAAACAAATAGGAGCAAATACTGTTTTGAGTAAAAAGTATTTGCTTTTCTTATGTAAAATTCATTGTTAGCATGATATAATTGACAGTGGAGAAAGCAGGTGAAGTATGGCATATAAAGCGTTATATCGTACGTATCGTCCAAACAGCTTTGATGAAGTTGCTGGACAAAAACATGTTGTACAAACACTGCAGCATGCAGTGAGTCAGCATAAAATTGCACATGCATATCTATTCTGTGGCCCTCGTGGAACAGGAAAAACCTCAATTGCAAAGATATTTGCAAAAACGATAAATTGCGAAGATCCTGATCATAAGCCTTGTTTGAAATGTGAGAATTGCAGAGCTGTCCAGGATGGCAGTCATCCAGATATTATTGAAATAGATGCTGCCAGTAATAACGGTGTTGAAGAAGTACGGACACTTATTGAAAAAGTAAAGTATGCACCCTTGAAGGGAAAATATAAAATCTATATTATTGATGAGGTTCATATGATGTCTACTGGTGCATTCAATGCTCTTTTAAAGACAATTGAAGAACCACCGGAGCATGTTATATTTATTCTTGCGACAACAGAGCCACATAAGGTATTACCAACAATCATATCCAGATGTCAGCGATTTGATTTTACTAAGGTACCACGTGAAGAAATAATTCAAAGAATACATACGATTCTTGAAAAAGAAAATATAAATTGCGATGAAGAGGTCATTCGAATCATTGCACAGCTTGCCGATGGTGGATTGCGTGATGCACTTTCTATTCTTGATCAGTGTATTGCGTATGCACAAAATAATATTCAGGTTCATCATATAAATGAAATTTATGGCATTACTACCATACAGGAGAAGCTGGAATTATTTGCTTTTATTTATGAGAAAAATGCAGTTGCTCTATTAAACAAGATTGATGCTTTAATAGAAAAGGGTATTGATATCAAAAGACTAACTGTCGATCTAATAGAAATACTGAAGGAAAGTATTATCTTTGAATATACAAAGGATTCAACACTGCTTCATAACCTTAATAGTGATGAAGTTTTGAAGCTGATTGATGGAAAACGTATTGCTGAAAGGTTTCAGATGATACATTTGCTTATGGAAACATACGATAAGTATAGAAGTGCTGCAAATGTTGGATCCTATTTTGAAGTTTGTATGCTGCAGATGCTGGATGTTCAAGCTGCTACGGTTGTTAAAGAAGAAGCACAGCCATTGCTACAAAAAAATACTGTATCAATAAAAGAGAGTCCGGTACAGGATATAAATAAAAATGTTTCACGTGAAACATCTAAGAAAAAACCTGTTCTTGACATTCCTATGGATGATGAGCCATATGAGGCATATGAAACTCCTGTATATGAAGCTTCTCAGATAGTACAGCAGTCAAGCATAGAAAACAGCAAAGAAAGTACTGTTACAAGGAATGACACTGTACATAATGCAAAGCCTTTAAAGCCACTGGACAATGAATTTGTTTTAGGTCTGCTTGCAGGCGCAAATAAACCGGAAAAGGCAAAGGATAGTGAGCAGTTTAAAAGAATACCGGAATTTATGCTTGATTTTAAATACGCGAAATATGGAAGCTTGTTAAAAAATGCATTGATTGTTGGTAGTGGTAAAACCTATATAGTAGTAAGTGTAGATAATCAGGCAGTAGCGAATGAAATAAATGAGATGGACAGTAAAAATGAATTTCATGATTTCATAACAGAGCTGCTGAAAATGAATAAAAAGATTTTTGCTATTTCTGCAGAACAGCAGAAATATGTTATTAAAGAATTCAAAGACCGTATGATTGCAGGTACATTGCCAGAACCAATACAAATAGAAGCCGTGACAGTTGATAAAACAGAGATAAGAGAATTAACACAGGAAGAAGCAGTACTTGATTTATTCGGTCAGGAAAACATAATTATAACGGAGGAATGATATTATGAATATGCAGGGATTATTAAAACAGGCACAGAAAATGCAGAAAGAGTTAACAAAGCTGGAAGACGAATTAAATGAAAAGGTATATGAGTCAACCATGGGCGGAGGAGTTATAAAAGCTGAGGTAAAAGGTAATATGTCAGTTGAAAGTATAACTATTGATGAAAGTCTGTTAGAGAAAGACAATAAAGAAGATTTGGAAGAAATGTTAAAAGCTGCATTAAATGATGCGTTTGCAAAAGCTGTTGAAGATAAAGAAAAAAATATGAATCAGATTACCGGCGGAGTGAAAATGCCAGGAGGCTTCTAATGTATCCAAAAAAATTTGAAGCGCTTGTTGAGTGTTATCGCAGACTTCCAGGTGTTGGAATTAAGACTGCAGAACGTTATGCATTTCAAACACTGGAATGGGATGAAGAAACAATGAATGCCTGGATCAGCGCCTTTGAAAATGTTAAAGAGGGTTTGAAAAAATGTGAAGTATGCGGAAACCTTTCGGAAAACGATAAATGTGATATCTGTGATGATCATTCCAGAAATAGTCAAATTATTTGTGTCGTGCAGAGTCCAAAAGATGTTATCGCAATGGAAAAGACAAAAGAGTATGCAGGTGTTTATCATGTTCTGAATGGAGTTATATCAACTTCAAAGGGTATTCTACCTGAGGATATCAATATTGATTCTCTATTATCACGTATTACGGATGAAACCCAGGAAATTATTATTGCAACGAATCCT
Organism: Erysipelotrichaceae bacterium 66202529; assembly: GCA_017161075.1. NCBI lineage: Bacteria > Bacillati > Bacillota > Erysipelotrichia > Erysipelotrichales > Erysipelotrichaceae > Erysipelotrichaceae bacterium 66202529. Next base: position 14,404 of record CP046174.1, read on the forward strand.
ACGGTAGAAGGTGAAACAACAGCCTTATATTTATCAAAGCTGCTTGAAAAATATCCGGTAACAGTAACTAGAATCGCCCATGGACTTCCTATGGGAGGCCATCTTGATTATGCGGATGAGTTAACACTGATCAAAGCGATTGAAGGAAGAAAAAAAATGGAGCCATAATGCCATGGCTCTTTTTCTGTTTTCGAATAACCTAACGACTTTCCTTTTAGCATTATCTTCATTTAAAATAAAATGATTCATATATATATAACTTATCAAATGAAAATCATATCTTTTATATTTATCTATATTTAATACTTTTATAGAAAATCACAAGGCTATTTGAAAAGTTAAAAAAAGTAGTGCGAGTAATTTTAAAATAAGAAATTCTATAGGATTAGAAAACAATAGAAGAATCCAATATATTAAGTTTTATAACCTTTTCCAATATAGCAATAATGCTATCATAAAAGAGCATGAAAAAAACAAATTATTATATTTATGCAAGCGCTATCATGATAGAATATATATAGGAAGAAGGTGAGCGAATGGGATCTATTGCTTATATTACAGATAAAAATATGATGGAATATCATAGACTTCACGGTAATTCAGTAATCAATTTCTGGAAACCAAGCATTAAGAGTATAACAGACTTTCATAAGGGGGATTTACTTTTCTTTTTAACAAAAGGTACAGAGCGGGGAATAAAAAGAGAAAAGGGAATCCTTGGCTATGGACATCTTCGTAAACAACAGAATATGAGCTTTACACAGATGTGGAATACCTATAAAACAAAAAGCGGCTATCCGGATAAGAAAGCGCTAAGACAGGCTATCTGCAAAATAACAAAGCAAGAGGAGGTCCCTGATCAGCTATCCTGTATGGAATTGGAACAGGTTGTTTATTTTCGTTATCCTATCTATCTTAGTGAAATAGGCATGAACATATCCAATAGTATTGAAAGCTTCTTTTACATTGATAAAGAAGATATACAAAATACCGGACGGTTGCTGCGGCTTGCCGATTCTGTTGGAACAGACCTATGGGTAAATAGTACAGGTTATGAGAATATAAAGGACATGCGTGAAGATGCAATGATTCAGCTATTGGAAAATCTAAGTGCCCGTATTAAGACAAGTTTTTATACAGAATATGAGCAAGCTAAAATCCGTCATTATATACAATGTCTGCATGATGAAGAAATACATCCCATACGGAATAGTAAAACAGAATATTGGGTTAGAAATAAAGATAAAATACTTCTACTCCTTCCATGCTTAGTAAATTTCAATGATTTTGAAGGTAAATTGCAATATAGTATAGGGCATCATCAACTATTTAAAGCGTATATAAATGATAGTGAGTATTCAAATCATATTGCAGTTAAGCTCCTGTTTAATCATCATATAAAACAAGAATGGAAACAGATACTACATCGTCTGGATATTGCGTATGAAGAAAGGCTAGTCAATGAAGACTAGCCAGTAAAGTATGAGCTGAAGTAAACAAAGAACAGGTATGGTGCATACAAATTTCAGCTTCTTAATCTTATGATGGAATATAATCATCCCAAATGCTGTACCCAAAGCTCCAAATGTAATAGAGCAAAAAATGAGAAAACGCTCAGAAATTCGATAATGCCTATGAATCGCCTTCCATTTATCTATACCCATCATACAGAAGGTAAAAGCATTCCACAAGAAAATGAGAAGCATTATTCATTTACTGCCTGCATAGCACGTTGTATTTTTGAAGTACAATTCTTCTCATATACAAGACCAATACAAGCAAGGAGCTTTTGGAATACTGCTAGACCATCATGAGGTTGTTTATACTCATATTCAATTTCATAATCTGTATGGGATCCATAAGTGCTGATATCAAAGCAAAGCTCGGCATTCTCACTTTCAATAACAGCGCGCTTTGTGGTTAATGTTGTTACAGGGATAATTGTTCCATGGATATGATACTCCCCAAGTAATTGCTGTATATCATTTGACTGAAAAACAGCAGAGCTGTTTTCAGATACCTCACATTCACATTCACACAAACCGTCAAGATCCTCCTGTATCATTTTTAACGTAAATAAAAATCTATTATTACGTTCACGAATACGCATAGCACCCTTATGTTTTTCTATATCTCTATTCACCGTATCGTAATAGGTATTGATCTGTGTTACAAATTCAAGATTCTCATATAAGCTACATAGCTTTTCGAACTGCTCCTTACTTATTAAAATTTTATATTCTTTTTCAACATGTTTATTCATCTTTCATCACCTTATAGGATATGATACAATAGTACCATAACAAAAGGAAGTGATTTGTGATGAAATATGCAATTGTTGCAAAAAAAGATGAGAAATCACATGCTGTAGAGGAAAAAATAAAAAGACGGCTGCAAGCTACAGACTGGATTTATGATAAAGCAGAACCTCAGCTTGTTATTTGCGTAGGTGGAGATGGAACCTTATTATATGGTGTCCATCAGTATCTGCACCGGATCAATAAAGTAAACTTCCTTGGTATTCATACAGGAACTCTTGGTTTCTTTACGGATTATACAGAAGAAGAACTAGAGGAATGTCTGCATGATATCCTTGAAAAGGAGCCGGTCATTTTTGAATCTGGCTTACTAAAAATTAAATTGGATAACAATCCTATTCCATATTATGCATTAAATGAGATGCGGGTAGAAAATATAGTTAAATCACAGATTATGGATATATACGTAGATGGAGAGTTTTTTGAAACTTGCAGGGGTTCCGGTATATGCCTTTCCACGCAGGCTGGATCAACTGCCTATAACCGTTCTCTTGGAGGTGCAGTCATTGATTGCGGTCTTTCATTGATGCAGTTAGCTGAGATAACAGCCATTCAGCACTCCAAGCATCGCTCATTAGGAAATCCGTATATTATGATGGAGAATCGCCATGTCACGATGAAAAGTGAAACCTTTGATACTGCAATTTTATGTTATGATCATTTGAATGTTCCCTTAGAAAAAACAAAAGAGATATATTGTCAGATGTCAGATCGAAAGGTGAGATTTGCACGCTATCGTCATTACAGCTATCTAAAAAGACTAAAAAATCTATATTAAATAAACAGACCAAGGCGTCTGTTTTTAGTTTTAAATGTAAAAAAAAAGTAAATAAATAAAAGAGCTTGCCCCAAACAGTAAACAATATTGTATGCTTAAATCATGGCTCATCATAAAAATAGTAAAAACAAAATAAAAAGATTTCTATCATATCGAACAATCAATACGATAAGAAATCTTTTCATTGCTATTCTTAAATAAGAAAGAATCAGGATGCTGTCTGATTTTATTCATATACATAATCTGATAACTTTTTTGCTTTCGCACTTGCATTCATAATGATACCAAAGGCAATCAGATAAGACAGTAGAGAGGAACCACCATACGATATCATCGGCAAGGTTATACCGGTTATTGGAAGCAAACCAATAATCATACCGATATTTTGTATTTGCTGATACAATAGCATACCGAGAATACCAAGTATGAAATATTTCTCAAACATATTCTTTGACATACTTGCAATACGGCATAAATGTATATCCAGTCCCAGGCACAACACGACGATAAAGATTGTTCCAATCAATCCCCAGCTCTGTCCGATGACCGCAAAAATAAAGTCAGTCTGTGCTTCCGGAATAGAAACCAGCTCGATTCCCATACCATGACCTGTAAGACCTGCAGAACCCAGAGCCAGCAATGCCATATAAAGCTGATGTCCTTCTCCATTGATATCTGTTTCCGGATTCAGCCAGGCAGTAATACGTTTCAAACGATATCCGCCTTCTCCACCAATCAATTCATTTAATACATTGAAATGATAATAGTACATATAGAAAAACAGAATTACAACAACAAGCAATAATACACCGATAATAACAAACCACTGTTTTTTTATACCTGAGCAGACAATCATTGCGACCAGAGAGATTGCTATAATCAATACAACACCGGTATCCGGCTGTGCCAGAATCAGTATCATAGGTGGAATCGCCCACTTGGCCACATTCATAAACAAAGAGAAATCCATCTCATACGACTCTGTAATCTTGTTATTGTTATGTTCATCAATAACTCCAGCAGTAATCAAAATCAAAACGATTTTCATAAATTCACTGGGCTGGAAAGAACCAAACGGCCCAAGCTTAAACCAGGATGTAGCACCATTTGTTGTTATGATCATCCCCAGCAGACTGCCTCCGGTAAACATGTTATATACCTTACCAATCAGCAACACCACAAGACATGCCATCAGAAACCAGTATCCTATTTTTGCGAATTGCAGCATGGAGTCATTACCGAGATACATGATAACACCGATTGCAATGGAACCGATAATAAACCACATTGCCTGTTTCATCATATAATCAATTCCTGCACTCTGACCAATAATTCCAAATGCTGAATAAATGGATAAAAGACTCATTCCAATCATTAAAACTAAATATGTAACTAAAACAAAATCGAACTTATCCGGACTCTTCGCCCTGGATAATCCTACTTTCATTTGCATCACTCCAGACAAAAACCTCTTATGAAACAAGGTTGTTCTTATTATAACACGGTTTATAAACCTTATGTTGCAGCACAGTCAAATATTTTCTGAATTTCTATTAAGAATTAAATTATAGATATATATACAGATATAAAATGTCATGCATACCCGTATATATCCTGACGGATGAAAAATGCTTTATAAACGCTTGATTGTCTCAAGCTTTCTACACGAAAAAGACCATGCTGTGTGAATGTAGAAATTAAGGAGAAGGAAGAAATGTTAACATGAAAAAACAAAAGCATCTTTGATATACCAAAAGGGCATGATATAATAATAAGCAGTGAGTGGAGTTGATAAAATGGCAAAAAAAGCTACTTATACACCAATGATGAATCATTATCTGGAATTGAAGAAACAGCATGAAGATGCTATCATATTTTACCGTCTCGGTGATTTTTATGAGATGTTTTTTGAAGATGCAAGAACGGCTTCCAGTGAGCTGGATTTAGTACTTACCGGAAGAAATGCCGGAGTTGAGGAACGTGTGCCAATGTGTGGAATTCCTCATCATGCCGCCAAGGGTTATATACAACGTCTTATACAAAAGGGATATAAGGTCGCTATTGTAGAGCAGCTGGAGGATCCTGCTTTGGCAAAGGGCCTCGTAAAGCGTGATGTTATAAAAATTGTTACCCCTGGAACAATCATGGATGAAGTCAGTGATGAAAAGGCAACCGTATATATAGCGTCTCTGCATGATTATCAATTTGGCCTTGCTGTCATATTATGTGAAATGACAACCGGGGAATTGCGGGCACAGCTGATTGATAAGCATGTCATGGCAATACAGAAGGTGCTGCTTGGCAACAATGTCAGGGAAATCGTTGTGCAGGAAAAATTTGATAAGAAAATCATTCGTATGATTGAGGAAATGGAAACAATCACTGTATCATATCATAATGACAGTAATCTGAAGGAAGAATACCGCCATCTGTTAAACGGGATAGAGGATGACCGTGTGGAAACTGCTTTCGGCGTGCTGACAAACTACCTCGATGAAACGCAGAAACGTAGTATGGCGCATTTGAACTCCGTTGAAATGGTATATGAAAATGAATTTCTTCAGATGGATTTTTCGACGAAGCAGAATCTGGAGCTGACCTCCAGTATTCGCAGTAATTCCCGTTCACAGACCTTATGGAGCTTTCTTGATAAATGCCGCAGCTCCATGGGATCGCGTCTACTAAAAAAATGGATTGAATATCCGCTCGTAGATACAGGGATGATTAACAGACGATTGGATGCCATTGAATATCTGAATGATAACTTCATAACGAAGGATGAATTGCGTGAGCATCTGGGCTTTGTATATGATATGGAGCGGCTGAGTGCCCGTGTCGCATATGGTTCTGCCAATCCAAGAGACGTCTTACGGCTCGTAAAAACGCTGGAGCATACTCCTCAGATTTTTGAATTATTCAAAGACTGCAGCGCATATAGTGAATTTCAGAAGGTTGATCCATGCCGCGAGCTGTATGATATGATTGACGGTGCTATTGTTGACAATCCCCCTTTAACAATGAAGGATGGCGGTGTATTTGTAGAAGGCTATAATGAAGAGCTGGATCATGTACGTGAAATTGGAAAGAATGGCAAAAACTGGATTCTCGAACTGGAAAATAAGGAACGGGAGCGCACTGGAGTTAAATCATTGAAAATCGGATATAATCGGGTATTCGGTTATTATATTGAAGTCACAAAAACAAATGTATCATCCATAAAGGAAGAATTTGGATATGTGAGAAAACAAACGCTGACAAACGCAGAGCGCTATGTGACGCAGGAATTGAAGGAAAAAGAGGATGCTATTGTACATGCGCAGGAGAGAAGTATCCGTCTGGAAGCAGAGCTGTTTCAAAATCTTCTGAATCAAATCAAGGTATACCTGCCCAAGCTGCATGATCTTTCCAATGCGTTATCAACGATTGACGCTTTGTATGCACTAGCTGAGGTATCCAGTGAAAACGGCTATACAAGACCGCAGTTTCATACCGGACATTCCCTTTCCATGAGCGAGGCAAGACATCCGATACTGGATTGCATGATGAAAACAAAGCGTTATGTTTCCAATGATCTGCATATGGATGAGCATAACGATATACTTATGATCACCGGGCCGAACATGGGTGGTAAATCCACGTATATGCGACAGACAGTACTGCTAGTCATTATGGCACAAATTGGCTGCTTTGTCCCTGCAAAGAAAGCAGAGATGCCTGTTTTTGATCAGATATTTACACGAATCGGGGCAAGCGATGATATCATGTCCGGTCAGTCAACCTTCATGGTGGAAATGATTGAGGCTAACAATGCTTTACAGAATGCTACGGCAAATTCACTGATTCTGTTTGATGAAATCGGGCGCGGGACATCCACTTATGATGGCATGGCTTTGGCACAGGCAATGATTGAATATATTATGAGAAATATCAAAGCAAAAACATTATTCTCCACACACTATCATGAGCTAACAGAGATGGCAGAACAAAATCCAAGCATCCGCAATGTGCATGTAGATGTACATGAAGAGGATGACAAGGTGACCTTTCTGTATAGGGTGATAGATGGAAAAGCTGATAAATCCTACGGTATCAATGTCGCAAGACTGGCACATCTTCCAACCTCAGTGCTGGATCGTGCAAAGCAGATACTGGATAATCTGGAGCTGCAGCCTAATATGGTTGGTGAAGTACAGGCACCGGTTGTCATTGAGAAGGAAAATCCACAGCATACACAGATCATTGACCAGGTTAAGCAGGTGGATGTAAATAAAATGACACCTATGGAGGCTATGCAGCTTCTATATGAGTTAAAAGGAAAATTGTCATAAAAATTCTGTAATCAATAAGATACTATTTTGTATTGGATGATATAGGGATACAAAAAGCTGTAGCTGTATGTATAAGGACAGCCGCAGGTATTCTATCTTCACCTGTATACGGGGAGTATTTTATGATTACAGGTTTTCTGTTTTATAAAGAAAGAAGGTGTACAAATGGGAAGAATTAACCGGCTGGATGAGCATCTCAGCAATATGATAGCGGCTGGAGAGGTAGTAGAACGGCCGCAGGGAATTGTAAAGGAGCTTGTAGAAAACTGCATTGACGCCCATGCTGAAACTGTTGAAATACAGATTTCACAGGGGGGGATTGCATCGATCACCATTATTGATGATGGTGATGGAATGGATGCAGAGGATGCCACCCTGGCATTTGAACGTCATGCGACAAGTAAATTAAAGGAAGTAAATGATTTGTGGAATATTCATACAATGGGATTTCGTGGAGAGGCATTGCCTTCCATCGCCTCTGTATCCCATGTCCTACTGCGGACAAATGACGGGAATACATCCACTGAAGTAGAAATCAGCTATGGTAAACTGGTAAGTGCAAGACCATGCGGAACACCTAAGGGTACGATGATTGAAATTCAGAATCTGTTCCAGAAAACACCGGCACGCTTTAAGCATTTAAAGAGTCCGCAGTATGAATTTTCATTGATTTCCGATGTTGTTCAGAAATTCGCTTTATCACATCCTGATATAGGCTTCTGTCTGTCACATGACGGCAGAACCGTTTTCAAGACAAAAGGAAGCGGTAATCTGCTGGAGGTATTGATGCAGATTTACGGACGGGACAGTGCGAAAAGCGCAATCGCACTGGATGGAAGTGATCAGGATTATAAAATCAAAGGCTATATCATGCAGCCGCAGTTTAACCGTGCAACAAAATATTACATGCTATTGTATATCAATGGCAGAATGATTCGCAATTATCATTTGCAAAAGGCTATTCTGGATGCCTATTCTCCCTATATGCCAAAGGAACGCTATCCGATCGTTGTGATTGATCTGATTATGGATGCACAACTGGTAGATGTCAATGTACATCCATCCAAGTGGGAAATTCGCCTTTCCAAGGAAAAACAGTTAGAAAAGCTGTTGTATGAAACCATTCGCAAAGCTCTGCAGGAACAGTTGGAGGTTCCCAGTGTAAATATTGCAAAGGAGACTGTTAAGGAAAAGGTCGAGGAGCAGGAATTACAATTCACCTATGAACGTGATGATAATATAAAAAAGCTGCATGAGGAAGTAAATAACAGCTTTACGCATCCAGAAAAAATAGAAAAGCCTGCACTTGATATGGAAGAATTACGAAAACAAATCGAGATAGACATAACGCAGAAAAAAGAGGTTAATATTCCGGTTCAGCCTATAACCAGGGAAATTGTTTCAGAAGTTCAGGAGGAGACAAAGCCTTATCCTGCGGAAGAAGAAATTTCCTTATCGCAGATAGCGGCAGACAAGAAAGTATCTATTGAGGAAAAAACAGTAGATTCACCAATAAATTCTTTAGATTCCGGTCTGGAGAAAACAACAGAAGCCCCAATATCCCATTTCGATGCCAGGCAGGATGAAGAATATTTAACAGAGGAAATAGAGAAGGTCTCTGCTGAAAATACAGAAATTGCATTTAAGGAAATCAAACAGACACAGGAGCTGCAATATGAGAAAACAGTACAAAAGCCTCATCAACCATTAAATCCTAGCCTCCCACAGCTGCGTGTGATCGGGCAGTTTCATAACTGCTATATTCTGGCAGAAGGAGAAAAAGGGTTATATATCATAGACCAGCACGCGGCTCAGGAACGTTATCATTATGAGATTATAAGAAACCAGATCTTATCCGGCAATACGGATACACAGCCGCTTCTTTTGCCAATCACTATAGAATCCACAATTTCTGCAGTATCCCAGGCTGAGGAGCTGAATGGACTGCTGGAACAGATAGGGATACATCTTGAGGTTTTTGGTGATCATACCTTTGTGTGCCGCCAGCTGCCGTTATGGATGAAGGATGTGGAGGAAGAAGCATTCCTCTGCGATATGATAGATATATGGGAAAAGGATAAGGAAATCAGTCTTGATAAGCTGAGGAAGCACGCAATCGCGACCATGGCATGTCACAGCTCTATACGATTTAACCGCAGTCTGACACTGGAGGAAATGAAAAGAGTCGTTGATGATTTAGGACGTTGTGAGCAGCCGTTTCATTGTCCGCATGGCAGACCGACGATGATCTGTATGGAAGATAAATCATTGATAAAGGAATTTGAGCGAGGATAAGATATGGAAAAAGTATTGGTTATTGCAGGGCCGACAGGAGTAGGTAAAACAAGCCTCAGTGTGGAGCTGGCAAAAGCCTGCAAGGGAGAAGTTATCAGTGGTGATTCCATGCAGGTATATAAGGAAATGAGTATCGGAACAGCGAAGATAACAAAAGAGGAAATGCAGGATATCCCGCATTATCTGATTGATCTGTGCTCCTTTACAGAAGAATATAATGTCAAAATATTTCAGGAAAAGGCGAGAGAGTATATTCAGAAAATAACAAAATCTGGGAAGCTTCCCATTATTTGCGGAGGAACCGGCTTATATATTAAATCCTGTTTGTATGACTATAAGTTTGTGGATCAGAAGGAAGACAGTGATTTTATGAAATTTCTAACAGAGCGAAGTGAGGACGAGCTTTGGGGAATGCTGTCGGTGATTGATCCAAAAGCATGTGAAAATCTGCACCCGCATAACCGCCAGAGAATCGTACGTGCGTTAGCTATGGCACATGCGGGAGAAAAGAAAAGTGAGATTGTTGAGGCGCAGGAGCATCAGCCGGTATATGATGCTTATATTATCGGTTTGACTATGGATCGTCAGCGCTTATATGAAAGAATCAATGCAAGAGTGGATCAAATGATGAAACAGGGTCTGCTGCAGGAAATCGAACAGCTGCATAACCGGTATGCGGATGTATGGGAGCTTCAAAGCTTCCAGGGAATTGGCTACAAGGAATGGAAAAATTATTTTCAAGGTAGTGATGATGTTAATACCTGTGTGGAGAGTATTAAGAAAAATTCACGTAATTTTGCGAAGCGCCAATATACATGGTTCCGTAACCAGATGCAGGTACACTGGTATGATGTGGAAGCAGAAAATTATAAAGAGCAAATTTTAAACGATGTAAAAGCATGGATGGAGAGCTGATATGGAAACACCTTTACAAAGAATGGAGCTTCTCATTGGCGAACAGAAGCTGGAACAGCTGAAGCATTCCTCTGTTATGATTGTCGGTGTCGGGGGCGTTGGCTCTTATGCTGCGGAGGCGCTGGCACGAAGTGGTATCGGAACACTGATTCTGGTTGATGGAGATACAGTTGCCCCCAGCAATCTTAATCGTCAGATACATGCGGTATATGCAACTATTGGCAGATCAAAGACAGAGGTCATGAAGGAACGTATTGAAAGCTATCGTGAGGATTGTACAGTGATACGTAAGGATATGTTCTATAAGGAAGAAAACAATGCAGAGCTGTTTGATACATCGGTGGATTTCGTCATTGATGCAATTGATACTATGAGCAGTAAGCTGTCTCTGATACGTTACTGTATAGAAAATAGGATTCCGTTTATCAGTAGTATGGGAATGGCAAACCGCCTTGATCCGACACAGGTGGAGTGCTGTGATCTTATGAAAACAAGCTATGATCCAGTCGCAAAAATCATGCGCAATCTGGTAAGAAAACATCATATAAAAGGGAAGATACAGGTTGTTTTTTCCAGGGAACAGCCAACGATTCAGACAAAAATCGTCAATGAAAACGGTGTTACCAGAAAACAGAAAATGCCGCCGGCAAGTTCTCCTTTTGTTCCATCCGCCGCAGGACTTGCAGCAGCTTCCTATGCGATGCGAATCCTACTGGAGAAAGGAGAAAAACATGGAAAATGAAACCCTGAAGCTTATTAGAAACCGAACCTCCTTACGTGCATACGATTCTGCTCCTCTTACTGAGGATGAGGAAAATACGATTATTGAGAGTGCGCTGCTTGCACCAACAGCAGGGAATCAGATGCTGTATTCCATGATTATTATCCGTGATGCAGAAAAGAAAAAGAGATTGAGTAAGCTGTGTGATTATCAGATGTTTATCCAGTCTGCACCCTTTATAATTATCTTTGTGGCTGATCATCACCGCTGGTTTGATTATTATCGAATGAATGGTGTTGAAAAATTTGCGCAAAAGCATAATCTGGATTTCACACCGCCTGCAGAGGGTGATCTGATGCTGGCAGTTGAGGATGCGATGGCGGCTGCACAAAACAGTGTCATTGCAGCGGAATCCATTGGAATCGGTTCCTGTTACATTGGTGATATTCTGGAAAATTATGAAACAGTAAAGGAATTGTTAGAGCTGCCAAAGGAGACCTTCCCGATTGCCATGCTTTGCTATGGACATTATAAGCAGGAGTATAAAAAGGTTTTCAGTAAACGCTTCGATAGAAAGTATATCGTGTTTGAAGACACGTATCGTCAGCTACAAGAGGACGATTACGAAAAAATGTTCGCAGAACGTGCGGAAAGGGAGTTTCTGACACAGAATAAATATGCTGCCAAAAATTATGCACAGCAATTTTATGCCCGAAAAACCGGTGCGTCCTTCAGTAAGGAAATGACAAGAAGCGTGAAGGAAGCATTAAAGGAATGGACAGGGAACGTATAGCTGTAAGTATCTCTTTCAATTTTATAAATGAAGAGGGTGAATATATAAAGAATATGTACTCTCCTTCCATATATAAATCAAACAGCTGAACATACAAAAAGCTGTTGTAATGTATGTAAATGATATCAATAAACGATCATGTAGTGGTACATGGTCTTTTCTTATTGCTTATGTGTAATCCATCTCTAGGGGGATGCAAGTCTTTGTTAGCATTGACAACTATATCGAGGTGCTATATAATATATATAGAGATACGATATATAGCATTACAATATAGAAAGAGGATATGGACATGGATGAAAAAATAAAAAGAATCTACGTTCCAATGACAGAGACCGGTTTTTATATATTGTTTTCATTGCAGGAGGAATGTCACGGCTATCATGTAATACAGTATGTAAAAAGGTTAACGAATAACGAGGTTGTCATCAGTGCAGGAACCTTGTATGGAAGTCTGTCAAAAATGGAAAAGGATCAGTTGATTACCTTTACAAGAGAAGAAGAAAAAAGAAAGTATTATAAAATAACTGAGCTGGGCAGAGAAGTGCTGAAGCTGGAGCTGCAACGAATCAACAGACTGTTTATCAACAGCAAAGGAGAATACTATTATGGAAATGAAAAGGGTATTTAAGTTCTTTTCACTTGCAGAATACGGAGAAGAACAGAATTTTCTGGAAGAGATGCATCAGAAGGGCTGGAAGCTGAAAAGCTATAGTATTATAAAAGGATATATTTTTGAGAAATGCACGCCTGAGAAATGGATCTATCAACTGGATTATCGTGATGAAGTTGAGGATGTAAACTCCTATCTGCAGCTGTTTAAGGATTGCGGCTGGGAATATGTGATGATGTTTAATTCCTTTTACTACTTCCGCAAGAAAGAAGCTGGAGAAGATAACAATACAGAAATCTTCAGCGATCGGGAAACACGGCAGGAATACTGTGCATCCATTTATAAACGAAGTATATACCTTACTCTGTTTTGTGCAGTCTTTTTTCTAATAATTATGGTGCCGAATCTGTGGAAGGCAATCCGTATGTTTGACAGAGAGCCTTGGTTTCTTATTGTCTTTTTAATTATTTCCGGCATTATGTTATTTGAGCTTATATTTCTAATTCGCTGTACATTGAAATTATATAATGCGAAGAAGAAACAGGAAAGTGCATAGCATTAGTCTAAAAATGCTTGTGTTCATAAGAAAAGATCCCTCCTTTCATAAACAACGTTTTATTTATTTCTGTTGTCTACTTTAGAGGGATCATATCAGAATCTAAAAGGTAACTTGTATCATTTTTCATATTACGAAAGCGAAATGAAGCCGTTATTCACACGGCTTTTTTGCCGCTGATATAAGTTATATATTGTAATTTCGTTTGCCGAATATAACGGTACCCAGCCGTATCGTATTAGAGCCGTGTTTTAAAGCAAGCTGATAATCACTGCTCATACCCATGGAAAGATAACGAATTTGCTCAGCACCGTATTCACCTTGCAGCTTATGATAAAGTACATTCATTCGTTCAAAGCATTCCTCAATACGTTCATCATCTGCATCCAGCGGCCCTACACACATCAGTCCCTGTACATCTAAATGCTTGAATTGCATACACTGCTTCACAAAAGCAGAGCATTCCTCCATATAGACGCCGGTTTTATTTGCTTCTCTGGAAATATTTACTTCAATCAGAACAGGCATAATCTTATCGATCTTTGCACATTGCTTTTCTATTTCTTCCGCAAGACGCAAACTGTCCAGGCTTTGAATCATATCTGCCAGAGGAACTACATCTTTAACCTTATTACGCTGCAAATGACCAATCATATGCCACTGATAGCGTGCATCGTATTTTTCTTTTAGCTCCTGTACCTTGTTTTCACCAAATACACGGCAGCCACAGGCATAGGCTTCGTCAATTTCTTCCTTTGTATGTGTTTTACTTACCGCAATCAATGTAACATTGTCAGGCAGATTCTTTTGTATTTCCTGAAGCTTCTTTTTATCCATATTGCATCACCTGTATCCTATTATAACACTATTTTGTATCAATCGAATAAAATTTGAATTTGAAGTAATATCAATATGTCGCATGCCTTTACGCTTTCAAAAAATCATATAATGCTATTTTTCAAAAAATACCGGTGAAAAGAATACCAGTAAACTATCGGTATAAAGGAATACAAGTTTCCATTAGCATGTTACAGTAATGCATATCTTATAGCTATGAAACCGTTTATACATTAAGGGATGAAAATAGTAAAAAAGATTTCCGCAATTCACACATTACGGAATGTCTGCTTCTAATATCAGATATGCGACATCTAAAGGGAACATATATAATGAAGCAATTCATTATCTCTTATATGTTTATGTGATATCGTCAGATCAGATTTTGCGTGTGAGTGCAGTAAACGTGAACATTGCTTGCATATTCAGATATAGAAAAGGGAGCTGTAGCTCTTATAGTCAATATGCTTTGACTATTTGCTACAGCCCCGATCTGGCAGGTATGCTGCCTGTATGTTGAAGGGAATGAATGAATTTCCCTATCACTATCTTATGCAGACCCTGCTATTTTATACAGGAATTTTGTTTATAATGCAAAATATCATATGATATATAAAATTCAGGATAACCCGGCATACGGGCATGCTCATACGACCTGCTGAATCACACAACAGGGATAAAAAGTCTTTATCAAATTTATTTATAAGAAAAGAATACAGGCGTCTGTGAATGAAAACAAAGGAAGCATGGTAAATCTCTTTGTAGTGCAATAGCTGAATATGCTATAATGATAGGGTCTAGTTAAAGGAGTGTCGGGCTATGAACAAGGGATTGTTTATCACATTTGAAGGAAATGACGGAAGCGGGAAAACCACCATCAGCAAGCTTGCATATGAAAGACTGAAGGAAATGGGATATCCTGTCATATATACAAGAGAACCGGGAGGAATTGATATTGCGGAACAGATACGCAAGGTCATTCTGGATCCTGCAAACACTGCAATGGATGAACGCTGTGAGGCATTGCTGTATGCGGCTAGCCGGCGGCAGCATCTTGTGGAAAAGGTACTGCCTGCACTGAACGAGGGAAGCATTGTATTATGTGATCGTTTTGTGGATAGCTCACTTGTATATCAGGGTATTGCAAGAGGAATCGGTATGGAAGAAGTATATGCAATCAATCAGTTTGCTATTGAAGGTCATCTTCCGGATGCCACCGTCTTCCTGTCTGTTGATTTTGAAACAGGCTTATCCCGTGTCACAAGCCGCGGCAACAAAGACCGACTGGATAACGAAAGTATGGAGTTCCATAAACTGGTAGCACAGGGCTATGAGCTCATTAAAGAGAAATTCAAAGACCGTATGCATATTGTGGATGCCAATGCAGATGTGGATACAGTTCTGAATAACACAGTGTCCTGTATTATGGAGATTATAAAAAACCATGTTTAAAGATATTTTGAGAGAACAGCAGCCGGTTGTATATCATACCCTTCGCAATGCACTGGAGAATGACCGCCTGGCGCATGCCTATATGTTTAGTGGACCGAGCGGTACACCGAAAAAGGAAACGGCATATCTTCTTGCGCAGAGTCTGGTATGTGGACAGCCGGGCTTTGCTTGTGAAACCTGCGATACCTGTGAAAGGATCATACATAACGAATATGCGGATATGATCTATCTGGATGGGACAAGCGTATCAATCAAAAAGGATGATATTTTAAAGCTTCAGCATACCTTTGCGAAAACTGGATTGGAGAAAACGGGAAAGAAAATATATGTATTGGATCATGCGGAAAACGCAACACCCGATGCATTGAATTCACTCTTGAAATTTCTGGAGGAGCCGGGCAGTGATATGATCGCGATTTTGATTGTGGAACAGCTGGACAGAGTGCTGCCAACAATTATATCGCGATGTCAGAATATTCCCTTTACAGCGCTGAGTGCTGCGCAATGCTATGAAGCAGTTCAGGAAGAGCTGGAAGCGATGGATGCCTATCTGCTCAGTAATATGATCCGGCAGAAATCAGAGATTATGGAAGCTGCGGAAAGTGAAGATTACCAGCATGCCCGTTTCTTAATGAAAGGGATGCTGGAGCGTTATCTTTCTTCTCCCTATGATGCACTGCTCTTTCTGCAGGTGGAAGGATTTCCGGCAAAGCAGAAAAAATATGGAAAACAGGCTATGCTGTATCTGATTGATATGCTGTCTATATTTTTTAAAGACAGCCTGAGAAATAGCCGCAAACAACCAGATGCCTGGTATCGGAATATGCTGGAGCAGTATCAGAAAAAAAACATGGATATGGTTGCAATTCTGCAGATTCTCATGCAGACCAAGGATACATTGCTGCGTTCGGTCAACCTGCAGCTGCTTGTTGATCAAATGCTGTTTAGAATGAAAGAGGTGACAAAATGACACAGAATCAGCCGGAAGAAAAAAACGGAAATGGAAAAGGAAATACGAATCAGAAGCAGGATAGAAGAAAGCATCACGACAGAAATTTCGAACAGAAAAAAGATATGAAGCACAATCCAAAACACGATGGCAGACCTGCTGTAAAGCCAGAGACAAAGGAAGTGCGCACGGATACGAAAAAGGAACAGAAACAGGAACAGCGTCCAATGCAGAAGCAGGAGCATAAAAAGCAGAATCACAATGAACATAAGCCGGAGGGCCGTGTTTATAAGTACATAGCATTTGTTTCCTTTAAGGATTCAAAAAAAATCTATACCTTTGGCACAGATGTTGATGAATACCGTGTTGGCGATGATGTTGTCGTGGAAACAATACGGGGTCTGGAGCTTGGAAAAATCGTAAAGGAAACAGAAGCATTTCTATCAAATGGAATGGAAATAAAGCCGATTATCCGCAAAGCAAGCACCCGTGATTTAAAACAGGTACAGGAAAATGCAGAAAAGGCAAAGAAGGCTATGGATATCTGCGCGGAATGTATCCGTAAGCTCAATCTGGATATGAATCTGATTGAAGCAGAATATACGCTCGATTGCAGTAAGATTATATTTGTATATGTGGCGGATGAACGTGTAGACTTCCGTGAATTGTTAAAGGAGCTGGCAAGTATATTCAAATGCCGCATTGAGCTACGTCAGATAGGGCCGCGCAATAAATCAAAAATTATCGGTGGATTGGGAACCTGTGGAATGGAAACCTGCTGTTCCCGTTTCATGAATGATTTCGACGTGGTATCCATCAACATGGCAAAGAACCAGCTGCTGGCTTTAAATATTCAAAAGCTGAGCGGACAGTGCGGTAAGCTGATGTGCTGTCTGAAATTTGAGGACAGCCAGTACAAGAGACTGCGTGAGGGACTGCCGAAGATGAATTCCCAGATTGAATATAAGGGAAGCCGCTATCGTATCACCAGCATGAACGTTTTACTTCAGCAGGTTAAGATAGAAAATAAAGAGGATGTACAATTCCTTTCCTTTAAGGAATTGTGGCCTGATATTGATTTCTCCGATCGGTAGGTGAACAGAATGAATCGTCAGAAAAGTTTTGAAAATGAAAAAGCAACACTGTATGTGGTGGCTACTCCTATTGGAAATCTGCAGGAAATGACACCAAGAGCATTGACGGTACTGGAGTCTGTAGATGTAATAGCGGCAGAGGATACCAGAAACACATTAAAGCTGCTGACACATTTCGGTATACATACAAGACTGATATCCCATCATCAGCACAACGAGGCACAGAGTGCAAACGGACTGCTGGAGCTTTTGCGTCAGGGACAGGATATTGCCCTTGTGAGCGATGCAGGATATCCGCTGATCAGTGATCCGGGCTGTGTGGTGACACAAAAGGTTATTGAAGAGGGCTTTAATGTCGTGCCGATTTCCGGAAGCAATGCCATGCTAAATGCACTTGTATCAAGCGGTATGGATACCAGACACTTTCTGTTCTATGGATTTTTAAAATCGGGGGAGAAGGAACGCATACGGGAGCTGTATGAGCTGAAATATTATCCGTTCACTATGGTTTTCTATGAAGCGCCGCATCGCATAAAAAAGATGCTTTTTTCCTGTCTGGAGGTTTTAGGAAACCGGCAAATCTGCCTGGCCCGGGAGCTTACCAAAAAGCATGAGGAATTTCTCCGCGGTACGATTGAGGAAATTCTGGAAACAGCAGATGAGCTGAAGGGTGAAATGGTCATCGTCATGGAAGGTTCCAGAGAAACAAAGGAGCCGGGGGAGGATTCTGCCATGCCGCTGGTGCATGAACAAATCAATTCCTATATAAAGGAAGGCTTGTCAACCAATGAAGCAATTAAGCGGGTGGCAAGAGAGCGCGGACTCAGTAAAAATGAGATTTACAAGCAGTACCATGGATTATGCTGAAAGAGCCTGGAAAGGGCTCTTTTTCAAAAGAGAGGGTGATGAATATGGAAATAACACAGGATGTCTGTCTGTATGCTGATATGCTGCAGTGCAAAAGGTCAGGAGGAACGGTTTTATATGAAACAGAGGATGCATTGCTATTACAGGGGAGAGTATCAAAAATTTTATATAGTGCTGCCAGTTCGTTAGAAGCCGGCAAAAGGATCATCGAGCATCTTCCTGTACATTTTGATATACTGGTTGCTCATGATAAATATACAGAGCCCTGGCTGAATACTATGCGTAATCTGACCTGTGAACTGGAATGTGTACATTGTGTCTATACGAAGACTGCACCACCTGAGATACAGCTTCCGGATGGCTTTACAATACAAAGGCTGGATACTAGACATATGCAGATGATAATTTCACTGTATCGTCATTCCATGGAATCTCTTGCGAATGAGAGCTATATCGGAGAATGTCTGAAGGATGGTATGTATGGAGCTTTTCATGGTGATGAGCTGTGCGGCTTTATCGGTGTTCACGATCAGGAAAGCATCGGTTTGCTGGAGGTGCATCCAAATTGGAGAAGAAAGGGACTGGCAGTCGCTTTGGAGCAGGTGATGATAGCTAAGCAGCTGGAGCGGGGAAGATTACCCTATGGTGAAATTGTATCTGATAATACAGCCAGCATCCAGCTTCAAAGAAAAGCAGGTATGATCACAAATGAAAAGCTAACCTACTGGTATTTTCCCTGAATATTCATAAAATCATCACACAAGGGTATGTATTTCAAGTTATAATACAGATAGAGGTGATAACATGAGCAGGCTGTTAATAGTAGATGATGAGGAACGAATCAGAAGCATGATTCGCAAGTACGGCGAATTTGAGGGACATGAAATTGAGGAAGCAGTTGATGGTATGGATGCTATCGAGAAGTGTAAGCAGGCAGCATATGATTTGATTATAATGGATATTATGATGCCGAATCTGGATGGCTTTTCTGCTGTAAAGGAAATCAGGAAGGATGCTTCAACACCTGTTATTATGCTGTCCGCAAGAGGAGAGGAATATGACAGGATTCATGGCTTTGAAATCGGTATTGATGATTATGTGGTAAAGCCGTTCTCACCAAAGGAGCTGATGATGCGCGTTAGTGCGATATTGAAGCGTTATCATGGTGATCAGAATACAAAAAAGAAGGATATCTATACATATGAAGGATTGAAAATTGATTTTACTGCGCGTAAGGTTTTTATTGATGATAAAGAACAGGAAATGTCACCAAAGGAATACGTACTTTTATTTTATCTGGTACGTAATGAAGGAATAGCTTTGACAAGAGAGCAGCTGATACATGATGTCTGGGGCTATGATTTTTATGGTGACGACAGGACGCTGGATACGCATATTAAGCTGCTGAGAAAAAGTCTGCAGGATTACAGCCGCTTAATAGTAACCCTGCGCGGTGTAGGTTACCGGTTTGAAACAGAAAAATAAACAGAAACCAGACTTTCTTCCAAAAGCTAAAAAGCCAATCAGCGTCAAATGGAAAATTTTTGTCACACTGGTATTCTTTATTATCATTATCATCGCCGTTCTCTGGTTTTTTCAGGTCTTCTTCCTGGAAAAATTCTATATGTTTATCAAATCCAATTCTGTAAAGAATGCAGCAAATGAGGTAAATGAGGTAATTACACAGAAGCTGGATGGTACCATGGATGCTGATACCTATAAAACGAAAATTTCCAGCATTGCGCGTAATGGTGATTTCTGTGTCATTGTCTATGATGAGGATACCAGTAAGGATCCAATCATGGGAAATGAGGGGGATGGTAAATGCATGCTCAGCAAGTCAACCAGCTATGCTGCTCATGCGGATGTTATAACGAAGCTGAAACAGGAGGCGATGACAAAGGATACAGGCATTGCTTCTAAATTGATTGAAGACAATGCCAAGGTAGAGGTTCCTTTTGAATCCTTTCGTTTTTCTTTAACAAAGGAAGGTCTTATGATACCGCGTCCCGAAGCCTTTCCAACAAGAATCACATCAGATATAAAAAATGATGGTCGCAATAAAGAAAATATGAAAATTTCCAAGGGAGTACAAAACATGACCTACATCAGTGTAGTCAGAGGAAGTAATTCCCATATGAAAATCAGTGTAATCAATGCACAGCTGACGCCTGTAAATGCGACGATTGAAACAATCAAAACACAGTTTATCATCATTGCGGCAATATTGACGATCGTTGCGCTCCTTCTTGCCTTTTATCTTTCAAGAAAGATTGCACGTCCGATCATTTCTATTAACAGCGGTGCGAAGACACTTGCGACAGGACAATATGATGTGGCATTTAACGGCAAGGGATATCTGGAAATAGAGGAGTTGAGCAATACCTTAAATTATGCCGCAAAGGAGCTTAGCAAGGTGGAAAATCTGCGGCGTGAGCTGATTGCGAATATGAGCCATGATCTGCGCACACCATTGACGATGATCAGCGGATATGGAGAGGTAATGCGTGATATTCCTGGTGAAAATACACCGGAGAATGTACAGATTATCATAGATGAAACTAAGCGGCTAACCAATCTGGTAAATGATATGCTGGATCTTTCCAAGCTGCAGGCAGGGGTACAGGAGCTGAATGCTGTACAGGTGAATCTCACAAAGGAAATACAAAGCATTATCAAACGGTATGAAACCTTATTGAAACAGAATGAATATGATATCCGCTTTGAATATACAGAGGATGTTACGGTTCTGGGAGATATCATTAAGCTGGATCAGGTTATTTATAATTTAATCAATAACGCAATCAATTATAGCGGGGAGGATCATCAGGTCATTGTGCGGCAACGGCTGCATGAGGACAGCGTACGTATTGAAATCATCGACCATGGTCCCGGTATCGAAAAAGATAAGCTTCCGTATATTTGGGAACGTTATTATAAGGTGGATAAGACACATGTACGCTCCAAGGTTGGCAGTGGACTTGGTCTGAGTATAGTAAAGGCAGTCCTGGAGCTGCATAAGGCAGCGTATGGGGTACATAGTGAGGAAGGAAAGGGAAGCATTTTCTGGTTCTCTTTGCCTTACTGCAAAACTGAAGAAGCAGATATAATGAAATAGCAGCTTTTTACTGTAATGATATCCTGTTTCCGAAGTCTGATGGTAATGGAAAATCACAATAAAAATATGTAACAGATTATAATATAGAAAAGCGTATGATATTCGTATGAATATTGTACGCTTTCTTATTTAGAAAAAAAGAATACAATGGCAACGCCTAAAGGCAGCACCCTGTATCCTCTAATTTTCATCTTCTGTTAATCTAAATCTTCACCATTGGACGCAATTACTTTTTTATACCAATAAAAGGAGTCCTTTCTGCTGCGATTATAGGTTCCGTTTCCTTTATCATCAGCATCCACATAAACAAAACCATAACGCTTTTTCATTTCTCCTGTACCGGCACTGACAAGATCAATACATCCCCATGGACAAAAACCAATTAAATCAACATTGTCAATATCAACGGCATCCTTCAGCGCTTTGATATGTTCTCTTAAATATTCTATACGATAGCTGTCATGAATTTTACCATCCTCTACTACATCGATGGCACCTAAACCATTCTCCACAATCATAAGTGGTATTTGATATCTTGCATAAAGTTCATTTAGTGTATAACGCAGCCCTAAAGGATCAATTTGCCAACCCCAATCATTTGCCTTTAAATAAGGATTTTTAACACCGCCAAATAGATTTCCCTTTGTTTTTAAAAGGGAATTATCCGTTGAAATACAGTTACTCATATAATAGGAGAAGGAAAAGAAATCTACTGTACCAGCCTTTAAAATTTCGTTATCTCCTTCCTCCATTTTGATTTCTATATTATGTTCTTGCCATATTCGTTTTGCAAAATAAGGATATTCACCCTTTACCTGTACATCCCCACAATAATAATTGCAGTATTCCCATGATTTTTGATTTGCTAATTGATCTTCAGGATTACATGAATAAGCATAATTCGCTGTTAAAGCAACCATACATCCAATCTTAAAGTCTGGATTGATTTTATGTCCTAATTGAACAGCTTTTGCTGATGCGATAAATTGATGATGTAAAGCCTGAAACCTCTGCTGTGGAATGTCTACCTGATCATAATTAGAGGTTGTTCCTTCATTAAGAATACCTAATCCCAGATATCCACCAAAGGAATATACTCCCGCATTGATTTCATTAAATGTCAGCCAAAATTTAACTTTATGCTGATATCTTTTAAATATAGTATCACAAAACTTAATATATAAATCAACTAATCTTCTATCTGCCCATCCATTATACGTTTCTGTTAAATAAAACGGATTTTCATAATGTGATATGGTCACGATTGGCTCTATGGAAGCCGCAAGCAGTTCATCGAATACGTTGTCATAAAACTGTAAGCCTTCTTCATTTGGAGTTTCTTCGATTCCCTTTGGAAATATTCTGCTCCATGAGATGCTCATACGAAACGCCTTGAACCCCATCTCCTTCATCAATGCAATATCTTCCTTATAATGATGATAGAAGTCACTTGCTTTATGATTTGGATAGAACAAATTTTCATCGATCGTTTTCGTGATATATCTAGGCTCCTTCAACGAGCCATTCGTCATCATATCACAGATACTTGGACCTTTTCCTCCTTCATTCCATCCTCCTTCAAATTGATTAGCGGCAGTAGAACCACCCCATAAAAAGTTTTTTCTCATGTTCTCTATCTCCTAACTACTAGTTTTCTTTTTCTTTAAATAAAAGCAAGGTTAAAACGAATGTTACAACCATAGCAATCACAACACCGATTATATAATTTACAAAGTTCATAATATCTGTTGACATGAATCCAGCTAAGGCAAATACACCCAAACCACTCATTGCGACTAATTTTGAACCCATAATTCCTGCATAACAGCCACCAACAAAGCCGCCGATAACAGATGCGATAAGTGGTGTTTTAAATCTGAAATTGACCCCGAAAAGTGCAGGCTCTGTAACACCGGCCAGAAAGGCAGTTAAGGATGCTGAACTGGCAACACCTTTTGTATTCCTGTTTTTGGATTTAACGGTTACCGCAAACGCTGCAGCAGATTGTGTAAAGTTCGCAATATAACAAGCTGGAATTATCAATGGATCATAGCCAAATTTAGTAAAGAATGACATGCAGACCGGAGCCAATGTAGAATGCATTCCTGTTACGATTAGAATAGGATATATTCCTGATAAAATACCTACACCTAAAAATCCAACATTGTTATAGATTTCTTCCACGATCCATGTGATTCCATCGCCTAAAACAATTCCTGCAGGAGCTATCAGGCAAAGCGTAAGAGGCAGCATAACAATAACAGTACACAGAGGAACCATCATAATTCTAATGATTTCCGGCATCACTTTTTTAAAGAACCGTTCCACATAACTCATTACAAATACAACCATAATAGATGGGAATATCATATTTGTATATGTAGCTGCATAAATAGGCAATCCAAACAGTGTAACAGATGTGCCTTCTGTAAATGAATTCATTAGAGAAGGAAATACTAATAAACAGCATAAGCCCATCGCCAAGCTGGGATCAGTCTTAAACTTTTTAGCAGCTGTATACGCTACAAAAATCGGCATAAAATACAATGGAGCATCACTTGCATATCCTAAAACAAGATAGGTGGAGGATTCTGCCGGAAGAATACCTACAAGATTCGCCAGAACCATTAAAACCTTAATCAATCCCGTTGCCATGAAAATCGGAATCAAAGGTATGATGGAACCTGTGATACCTTCTAATATTGCCGCAAAGCTGAATTTCTTTTTCTCACTATCCAGATTTTCATTAACGGCGTCCTGCTGTGCAAGCCCTGTTTTTTTACAAATCAGCTGATAAGCATCACCTACAGCTTGACCAATGATGATTTGTAATTGCTCACCAGACCACTGACAACCCATAACCCCCTGTACTTGCTCTATAGCTTCTTTTTCCACTAAGCTTTTATCCTTCACATTAAAACGTAAACGTGTAATGCAATGCGTGAAAAATGTTATATTTTCTTTTCCACCGACCAGATCAATAACACTATTTGCTAAATCTTCGTATTTTTCTTTCTTCGCCATAAATCTTTCTCCTTTTATTTTTTTATGAATATATATATGCAAACAATGTATTTCGCGCGATAATACACTGAATTTGCCTAAAATAAAACCTCAACACAAAAACACATAAAAATACTGTGCTCTTATGTTGAGGTAATGCCCAACTTAATGGTTACAATCCTCTCTACTACATAAGCGATTGATATGTAACATCAGATATAATAACTCTTCTTCACTAAGAGTCCAAGCCAATGCTTCTATCAAATATTCCCTGATATGAAGGACACAATGAAATGTGTTTTCATATGTTTCTTTCATATAATCGTACATTTTTTTATTCTCACTTGCTATCGCTGTATCCTGTTCTCTGCGCTTTAGCAAATACTGTAAATGTGATACGAATCTGGAGTAATTAAAGCCCTCCTTATCAATATGAATAGCAAAGTTCTCTTCAATCATATTGGTAAGATCGTTTATAATCTGCTTTTCATTAACTTCATCTGTTTCATTTCTCTGCATATTCTCAGCATTGATGAAATGCAAAGCAATACTGACAGCCTCATCTTTTGATAAATGAACATTCATTTCTTTATTGATAAGTCTAACAGCGAACTCGCCGATATACATTTCATTTTCATATAAATACTGGATATCATATACAAATGGCATTTTAATATCCATATTTTTTTTATATCGGTCAATCGCGAAATTGATATGATCCGCAAGTGTAAATACAATATTTGAATTTATTTCATTCATAATTCGCATTTTTGCCTGATCTATAATTTTTATGCTTAATGCAAATACATCTTCTGAAATCTCATTCAATAATCCTAAATAGCTTGGATTGATGCCATAATAGGTCCTCCAGATTTTATTCAAATCTGTAAGCTCATATGGGATTTTAGGAAATCCGATTCCTTTTCCAAAAGCGATCAATTCATGTCCATCATTATCGATACAAACTGCTACATTGTTATTGATTTTCTTAATGACCTTCATGAATATTTCTCCCTTCTGCTCCTAATCAAATGAAATAACTTTATCCTCCCCCATTATAACATGACCTCCAGCGTCTTCGATAGTCATTTTGTATTCACTGGTATTCGTTACAACCATTGGTGTTGTTAGATCAATGCCTTGTTCTTTCATAAATGCTCGATCAATTTCTATCAACGGTGTTCCTTTTTTTACCTTGTCCCCTGTTTGAACTAATGCATGCAGTCCCTGACCATTCAGATTCACTGTATCCAGCCCAATATGAATAAGTATTTCCGCACCGTTTTTCGCTGTAATCCCCACTGCATGGGAGGTGTGTGCAACCAGTGCGATGATGCCATCACAAGGCGCATAAACGACTGAATCTTCAAATTGGAAGCCAATGCCATCACCCATCATCTTTTCAGCGAACACTTTATCAGGAACCTGTGTGATGGCAATTGTTTTTCCTGTAACCGGAGCATATAATGTGATATTTTCTTTCTTTTTAAATACACCAAACATAGGATACCCTCCTTTCTGACAAATAAAAAAACTCCTCAGCAGCTTACACAAAAAAACAGATTTGATTCTGTTTAAGGTAATGCCTCCCGAAGAGTTACAATCCAATATTTTTATTTGCATCTATATCTTAGCACCCGATGAAAACGTTGTCAATAATATTTTTTGGTAACGTAAAAAAGGAAAAATATAGTGGGATGTGCTCCTGTTCACGATTCACAATGCAGGAAACAAACAAATAAACGTTCTTTTTATGCAAATACTATTTCACAGCTTATCATGAGACTGTATTTATTTTTTAAATAACAATCTTTAGCGAGTCATACGATTTTACATGCCCTTAGATTTTTTAGGAAAGGGAGTATATAGAAGAAACAAAATAGCTGTGTTTAGCATCTTACTATTATGAAAATAGCGGTTAAAGATAGTCTGAAAATCACAGATATTTCTATTTAACCCAGTTTAAATAAAAGAAAAATCACAAGAAAAAAGCTTACACATTTTCATGTAAATAAAAAAAAGCATTTACAGTCCCACAAACGCTGAAATTGAGGTATAATAAATGGCAGAGCAAATAGAGATGAAGGTTCATCTATAACATAAACAATTTGAATACACGTAAATACCGCGTGTATTTTCTATTGTCATTGTTCTAGGTTAAGGAGGATTCTATGATCACTAGCATTAAGAAAAGGGACGGACGTGAAATACATTTCTCTCCGGAAAAAATCACAAGAGCTATTTTCCTGGCAGCAAGCAGAGTGGCACAGGAGGAAGGCAGCAAGGCAGATTATGAAACAGCGGAAATACTGACGGAGAAAGTCGTAAATCTTCTGAATAATACATACCAGGGTACAACACCAACCGTGGAAAACGTACAGGATGCAGTTATCAAGGTACTGATTGAAACAGGTCATGCCAAAACGAGTGAGGCATATATTCTGTATCGTGCAGAACGTACAAGAATCCGCAGTATGAAAACAAGACTGATGAAATCCATTGAGGAAATCACATTTGCGGACAGCAATGATGCGGATATCAAACGTGAGAATGCCAATATCGACGGTAATACAGCTATGGGAACTATGCTGCAGTACGGTAGTGCGGTATCCAAGGAATTCTGTATGAGTCAGCTGATGAATCCACAGCATGCGGCTTTACACGAAAACGGGGATATTCACATCCATGATATGGATTTCATGAACATGGGTACGCTGACCTGCTGTCAGATTGATCTGGAAAAGCTGTTTACCGGTGGTTTTTCTACCGGACACGGACATTTGCGTGAGCCTCAGGATATCACAAGCTATGCAGCTCTTGCAGCAATCGCTATTCAGAGTAACCAGAATGACCAGCACGGCGGACAGAGTATTCCAGCATTTGACTTCTATCTTGCAAAGGGTGTTGCAAAGACATTCCGTAAGGAATATATCAGCAATCTGAATAAAGCTCTGGAGCTGTTTATCAATCTGGATGCCGATGTAAGAGAGCCATTCAAGGCTGTCGAAAAGGAAACAGGAAAAACAGCAGCAATGATCATGGACGATACCTTCCTGCATTGTCTGAACAATATGCTGAAGGAAAACTTTGGACTTGGTGAGGATCAGATTGAATTGATCAATAAGTTTGCATACAAGGAAGCAAATGTAGCAACGAGAAGAAAAACATATCAGGCAATGGAAGCCTTTGTACACAACCTGAATACAATGCATTCCCGTGCAGGGGCACAGGTACCATTCTCCAGTATCAACTTTGGTACGGACATGACACCGGAGGGTAGACTGATCAGTGAAAACCTGATGCTCGCACAGGAAGCAGGTCTTGGAAACGGAGAAACCCCGATTTTCCCAATTCTGATTTTCAAGGTAAAGGAAGGCATCAATTACAATCCGGAAGATCCAAACTATGATTTGTTTAAGCTGGCAATGCGCGTATCTGCAAAGCGTCTGTTTCCAAACTTCAGCTTTATGGACGCTCCCTTCAATAAACAGTATTATAAAGAAGGTCATCCGGAAACAGAAACGACATACATGGGCTGCCGTACCCGTGTTATGGGCAATATCAACGGGCCGGAAATTGCGACAGGACGAGGAAATAATTCCTTTACCTCAATCAATTTGCCGCGTCTGGGTATCAAGCACGGTGTTGCCGTAAACGGTGAATTTAACGAAGCTGCCTTCTTCAATGAACTGGATGAGAAGATGGAAATTGTGATTCAGCAGCTGCTGGAGCGACTGGAAATTCAGGGGAAAAAGAAGGTTAAGAACTTCCCATTCCTGATGGGACAGGGTGTATGGATCGGCAGTGAAAATCTGAGCTGGGAGGATACGCTGGAGGAAATTATCAAGCAGGGAACTCTGACGATTGGATTCATCGGACTTGCGGAATGCTTAAAGGCATTGATCGGAGAGCATCACGGAGAAAGTGAAGCTGCTCAGAAGCTCGGCTTGAAAATCATCGGCCATATGCGTGAGGTCTGCGATGAAGCAACAGAAAAATACGGTCTGAACTTTTCTCTGATCGCCACTCCGGCAGAAGGTCTGTCCGGAAGATTTACACGAATTGATAAAAAGGTTTACGGAATTATTCCGGGTGTTACAGATAGAGATTATTATACAAACTCTTTCCATATTCCGGTATATTATCATATAACAGCATTCAAAAAAATTCAGAAGGAAGCTCCTTACCATGAATTTACGAATGGCGGACATATTTCCTATGTGGAAGTGGATGGTGATCCTACCAATAATCTGGAGGCATTTGAATCTATCGTGCGCTGTATGAAGGATGCAGGTATTGGTTATGGAAGCATCAATCATCCGGTCGATCGCGATCCTTGCTGCGGATACAGCGGTGTTATTGAAGGACATATCTGCCCGAAATGCGGCAGAGATGAGCGCGAAGAAGAATATAAATTTGAAAAGATCCGGCGAATCACCGGTTATCTGGTAGGAACGGTAGACCGCTTCAATGATGCAAAGGCATCTGAAGAACGGGATCGTGTAAAGCATGGATAATACAACCATACGGCTTGCTTCTCCTATGCAGGAGGACAGCTTTGTGGATGGCCCTGGAGTGCGCATGGTTTTATGGACTCAGGGCTGTATACATCACTGCTTTAACTGCCATAATCCGCAGACCTGGGATATGCAGGGAGGAAGTGTTTATTCTGTTGAGCAGCTGCAAAAGCAGATACTTGCTTCGCACTTGCAAACCGGACTGACTCTTTCCGGAGGCGAACCGTTTCTGCAGGTAGAGCCGCTGCTGGAAATCATAAAGGCGGCAAAGGAAAAAAAGCTGAATATCTGGGCATACAGTGGGTTTACCTTTGAGGAGCTGCTTGCAGATCAACTTAAAAAAGAGCTGTTAATGCAAATTGATGTATTGGTTGACGGAAGGTTTGTGAATGAGTTAAAGGATTACCGTCTTGTTTTTAAGGGAAGCCGCAATCAAAGGATTATAGATGTACAGAAGTCTTTAAAAAGCGGTAAAGTAATTCTTTCAGAAAAGGATGAACAGAATCAGAAGCTGAATAAAGAGGATATGGCGAATGCTTAGCTGTATCCTTTTCTTATACGCAATGTCACCATATTTGTAATTCATGACAGCGGTAGGTATTCAATGCTTGCATAGAAGGTAGAAATTAGCCTATACATAAAAGGGTGAATATCTTCTAAAAACGTTGTTCGATCATAGCAGATATTGGTGATAGCTGGCAGAAAAGCGGGTATTCTACTTACAGTTGATAAAAACGAAACATGTGGTTGAGCGATTCAACGAACAGTATCTTACTTTATGCATGCATTGTTTCTATAATAAGAAGTGTAAAGAAAGGCGGAAAGCTATATGAAATCTTTAGGAACCAAAATAAGTGAGCTTAGGAAAGCAAGAAGCATGACACAGGATGAACTCGCAGTCAAAATGGGTGTATCTCCACAGGCAGTATCAAAATGGGAAAATGATCTCTCCATGCCAGATCTTCCGATTTTGATTGAGCTGTCAGATTACTTTCATGTTTCATTGGATGATTTGTTAAAGGAAAAGGAACCGGTGGTAGAGCTGATACCGGAGGATAAGAGGAAGAGCATTGAACAGATGTTTTTAAGAGTTTATGTGGATACAGAGCATGGAGACCGGGTGCGTGTCAATCTGCCGCTGGCTCTGGTCAAGATGGCAAGAGATATGGGCTTGGATATTCCGCAAATGACAGATAATCCAGCTATGAAAAATATCGACCTTCAAATGATTATGCGTATGATTGAAAGTGGTGTAATTGGTAAGCTGGTAGAGGTTGATTCCGCAAATGGGGATCATGTTGAAGTGATCGTTGAATGAAAATACGAATTCATGCGAAGTCGTGTCATTTGAATCTTCGTATTCCGAATTGTATGCTTTACAATGTGTTTACACATATGTTGATTGAGAGGTTGATTCAGGATAAGACGGATATCCAATGGATACTGGATAAGGAGCTGTTAGAAAAGAGTATGAGACTTTTGAAGCATTTCAGTAAAGAATACAAGGGAGTCATGATTGTTGATATAAAGACGGCAGATGGAGAAATTGTTCAGCTTACATTGTAGAAATTATTGTTTAGTTTTGTATTAAAAAATAAATTCCCATATTGTCATGTGAGTTAAATAAAAATAATGATAGTATTATAATAAATGCTGAAAAGCTGTAACAGTCTGGAAGAAATACGAAAATTTCTGTTTGATACCGAACAGAAAACGTGAATTTCTGATAATCGGACTTGTAAATACATTCCGTATATGTATGATTATACTGAGGTGATGTTCTTATGAAGGAGCTGGAAAACTATATCCTTTCCGTAAATACATGTGAGGAAGCACTAATTCGTGAGGTCTGGAGTGCACAGGATATATGCTCCATGATATTCCCAAAGGGTGAAATAGAGGGCTTACAGGCAATCATCGACTCCTTTTACCACGGGGCGATGGCACAGTATGAAAAACGAAAGCTTCAGCAGGATGCTGTGAAAATTCAGGAATTTGGTGATATCACGATTGTGCGCTTTTACTGGACACTATATGCAATTATGCGTGATAGTGGGGAACATATTATAAATAAGGGGAGAGAGACGCAAGTCTATCGTTCTTATCCGACCGGGAAAAAGCTGATACATGTGCATTATTCAAGGTTACCCTGAAACAGCCCATAAATATTTAGAATATGCTATATGAAAAAAGCACGTAAATCAAACCGTGCTTTTTAACGTTTTATTGCTTGGAATGCAGTGTTTCTCTTGTCTGTTCATCAAAATCCAAGCCTTCAAACTGCATATGATAATACTTTGCATATGTACCGCCCTTCGCAAGCAGCTCATCATGTGTTCCGCGTTCTTCCATACCGTTTTCCGATATAACAATGATTTCATCAGCATTGCGAATGGTTGAAAGTCGATGTGCAATTGTGATGCAGGTTCTGTTTTTTGCCAGTTCTTCCAGACTTTTCTGAATATGACGCTCACTCTCATTGTCCAGTGCACTTGTCGCTTCATCAAGAATCAGAATTTTTGGGTCTTTCAAAAATACACGCGCAATACTGATACGCTGTTTCTGTCCTCCCGATAAACGTGTACCACGCTCACCGACATATGTATCATAGGCATCCGGCAGACTCATAATGAAATCATGAATATTAGCCTTCTTTGCAGCTTCAATGATTTCCTCATCACTGCATCCCGGCTTCCCGTATGCGATATTTTCTTTTACACTTCCGGTAAACAAATAGACATCCTGCTGTACGATACCAATCGCCTTGCGCAGACTCTCCAGAGTCAGGGAACGGATATCCTGTCCGTCAACCTTAACAGCACCGCTCTTAACATCATAAAATCTAGGCAGCAAAGAACAGATGGTGGTTTTACCGCCGCCGCTTGGGCCAACCAAGGCAATGGAACGACCTGCTTCTATATGAATGGAAACATCATCTAAAACATGTTCCTCATCGTTATAGGAAAAGGTAACATGATCGTAATCAATGACACCCTTTACATTTTTCAAATCCTGTGCATTTTCCGCATTCTGAATATCCGGTTCCGTTTCAATGACCTCCAGAAATCTTTTAAAGCCGGAATAGCCTTTCTGAAACATCTCCGTAAACTCGACCAGTACCTCAATCGGTGCCACAAAGATGTTGATATATAGCGCATAGGTCGCAAGAGAAATAGGATCCAGTGTTCCGTTCGCAATGAAATAACCGCCCGCAACCAGAATTGTCAGATAGAGCATTCCCTGAAAGAAGTTATTTCCTGCATGAAACAAACCCATACGATAGTAATTATTTGTTTTCGACTGTAAAAACAGCTGATTGCTATGTGAGAATTTATCACGTTCAATGTCTTCGTTGGCAAAGGATTTCACTACACGGATGCCGGCAAGAGAATCCTGCAGGCTTGCATTTACTCCTGCAATTTTACGACGGTTATCCATAAAGGTAGCCTGCATTTTCTTATTCTGAAACATACTGAATAAAAGCATGATAAGGGTAACTGCAATCAGAATCAGAGTCAGCGGTACATGGATATACAGCAATAGTAAAAATGAACCAATAATTTTTAACAGGGATATGAATACATTTTCCGGTCCATGATGCGCGAATTCAGAAATATCAAATAAATCAGAAACCAGCTTGCTCATCATTTCTCCTGTATTATTACGGTCATAGTAGGAGAAGGATAAACGCTCAAACTGATCAAACAGATCCTGACGCATATCACTTTCCATACGTGCTCCCATAATGTGTCCCTGTGCGGTAACATAATACCGGCATAAAGCACGAACGATATACATGACTAGCAGCCCGGCTCCCAGAAGAAGCAGACTGTCCATAATCATATCCTTTGGTTTTATATAAAACGTACTGTTCAAATAGTTCAGAATCTGTGGAAATGCCAGATCCACGGCACTGATCACCAGTGCACAGAACATATCAAGAAAAAATACGGTCTTATATGGCTTATAATAGCTAATGAATTTCTTCATGACTTCCATTGTTATTCCTCCGTTTCACATACTGCATTATTATACACGATTTGAAAGTTGCTTACAAATCATATCCACTGATTATAAAAGTAAGCTATTATATCAATCAATAATGTGAACCTGTTACAGACATACGCTTTATGAAAATAAACTGCATGGTTATGATAATGGTGTTTCATATCATGTGCTTGTTCATATAAAAGAAATAAATATAAGAAAAGTATTGCTATGTTAAAGGCAGGATAAACAGTAGGTATTTGTCTGAATTTTTCTTAATCTCTTTTTTCATTGTAAAGGCTTAATACACCTAATTCCTATTCAGTAAAAGGACGTAAGAAGGAATACCATATGATTGGTGATTACTGGCTTTATATATGTATACTTCATGATAGAAAAAGCTTGTTAAATATCTTATAATTTAAGAAAGGGTGATAATATGAAAAATAGAATACTCGAGCTGGAGGTTAACGGATATCAGTTACAGGCTGTGTTTCGGGAAAGGGATATCCGTGAGATATTTGTTCCCTTTCTTCAACATCTCATTCAGCTTCAGAAAGAAAAAAACAGACGATTGATCGTATTTCTGGCTGCTCCTCCTGCCACAGGGAAAAGTACACTTGTCATGGCATTATGTAAACTGGCACAGGAACAGGGATATTCACATATCCAATATGCTGGTATGGATGGGTTTCACCATACGAATGCATGGCTGAATACCCATATGCTCAATGGAAGAAAACTAAAAGAGATAAAAGGTGCTCCGGAAACCTTCGATGTAGAGGCTTTGGATAAGCTGCTTCTTGAAACAAGGCAACAGGATACCTGGTGGCCCGTTTATAATCGCAAGCTTCATGATCCGGTGAAACATCAGCTGCTGGTGAATAAAAAAATCCTTCTCGTGGAAGGAAATTACCTGCTTTTGGATGAAGAACCATATCGCAGTCTCGTAAATCACTGTGATTACAGCGTTTTTTTACAGGCAAAGGAAGAATTTCTGAAGGAGCGTCTGATTACCAGAAAAAGTATGGGCGGTATATCCAGGCAAAGGGCAGAAGCCTTTTATGAAGCAAGTGATCGGGCGAATGTACATCGTGTGTTAAATAAGTATTTGAACAGTAATGAGGTATGGGAGCTTTGTGAGGATGGAGGCTATCGCATCATTTCAAAATCCGCTGACGAAGCCTTGCGAACAGCAGGTGAATAAGAAACGCACCCAGAGACATTGCGGAAACATATATTAAATTTCCAATCGGTATGCTAGTATGCCGCATAATTTGTGAAAAAACCGGCTGTGTTGTAATTTCATAGGGACTGATGTAAAACATATTGATATCTCCATAGGAATGAAATAAAATATTAAGAACGGTTGCTATCAGTACACTTATGATAAGGATGGGGAATGTTTTTAGAAAGCCTTGTATTGAAGTATCACCATGTTTGGAAAAACCGATAAGAAAGCTAACAAATAATAAAATAAAATGCCAGAGAAAGGCGTGTATTGTCATTGTGACATAGGGGTGCATAAGACCATTCGGCACAAGCAATGCCATGAAAGCACCAAGCAGATTGAAATCCATCAGGAATGTTTCCAATGGAATGAGCCATCTGCTTTTTTTCATAAACGGAAGTATTGCACACACGTACATGGGAAGACTGCAAAGCTGAAACGGGAAGATCCACCAGTCATAGGTATGGTTATCCATGATGTAATAATGAAACAGTTGCTTGTACAGCTCAGAGATTATGAGAAATACAGCAATACCAAACAGGATGCGGCGATAGATTGTTTCCGATACATTGCGCAGTTTCCAGGCGAGTAGTATCGTCAGCGGTATGCCCATCACCAGCATGATTATATGAAATGTGCCATATGGCTGTGGCTGTGTCATTTCCCAGGCTGTGGCGTTTAAAAGGTTTTCCATGGTACCATCTCCTGCTTTTAGTATGGACACCTTTCTCGGAAACTGCAATAGGAAAAAGAGAAACTTTGCAAGTCATGGTTCTTGTCTGCTTTTGATACTAAGAACGAAAAAAGAAGGAAGGCTCCTGTGAGGCGTAATAAATACAAGAGGTTAGGAGCTTTCTTTCCTTCATTTTTTTCAGATACAATTTTGTAAGAGGCGGCTGTATATAGCCTTTTTATATCCTTACAGAATTTTAAAGCTGCTGATAATGGCTACGATACAGAATATGAGGAAGAGAATTGACATCCAGTTTCCAAAGAATACACGTATCCTATAGCCTCTGTTGTGTATGATATAATTGCGAATCGCAATTCGTTTTTGGTACAGCATAAAGAACGCATACAGCATACACAGCACTTCAATAATTATGAATACAGTGGATATCTGATCATCCACCAGGAAGGAGCCTTCTATCATCGCAAAGGAATTATTCAGAAAATGGATTGCAATACCCGGCAGAATACTTCCTGTTTTTATAACTGCATAGGAGATAACAAGGCTTAATGCAAACACGGGAACAGCCTGAGGAAGATTCCCGTGCATCATTGCGAATAACAGACTTGTCACAACAATGGCGAAAACATTCCCATGGCGTTTTAATGTCTGCAAAATCAAACCGCGAAACAGAAGCTCTTCAAAGATTGGGGCAATGACACACGCAGACAATACGATAATCAGATTATATGTAAAATCCGTTGTCATTGAGAAATCAGGTGTTGTCATGGTCACACCAAAATCCGTTAGAAATTGGTTCACAAGCTGTATTACAAACCCGGCTGCGCAGGATAATCCCATACCGATGATTGTATAATACAGAATGGTCAGAAAATTCCAATCATTGCTCATGGTGAATGGTAGCTTTACCTTCAGTCTTTTTTTGAACATTCCTACGGTAAACAAAATCATCAGGCTGCTGCAGATCATGCTGAGGATATTGATAATAATTTCTATATCTGTTGCAGAGGCTCCCTTTATCATAAAGGCTCCACTCACCATACCAATGATCAATCCGGCAGCTATCAGAAGCAGGTTATAAACTAGCAGTGAAGCCGCAATGCTTTTGCAATCCTTTTTACATGCCACATCTTTTGATTCTTCTTCCAGATAAGGCTCTTGATCCATATAGCTACCTCCTATCGGTCGAACAGCTTCCTTCGAGCAGTAGATTGAATAAACAATTCCTTCAGACCGTCCTTGTCATTTTCCTCCAGCTTGGATTTTAAATGATTGACCTCCTGTATAAAATCATCAATTTCACGAATCAGATTCTCTTTATTCAGAAAGAATACCTCGCTCCACAGATTCTCATTGATCTTTGCAATTCGCGTCAGATCACGAAAGGAGTCACCTGTATATTCCACAAGATGTGTATTATCATTCGTATTCATAAGGGATACCGCAATCGCATGTGTCAGATGGGAAACAAAGCCAACCATCTCGTCATGCTGTTCCACCGTAAGCTCAGAGATGTTACGAAAGCCAAGAATATCCGCAAACTGACGCATGGTGTCTACCGCTTCCCGGGAATTGTTATCTGTTGGAAGGATGATAAAGTTTGCAATGTGGAAAATGGAGTCATCCGCAAACTTTACGCCACTGACCTCTTTACCTGCCATTGGATGGGAACTGATAAACTCCACATCCTTGCGAATAATATTTTGTATCGGCTTCACCACGCCTGTTTTCACAGAGCTCACATCGGTAATTAAAGCACCCGGTTTGAAATATTTCTGATAGGTTGTAATCCAGTCTACTGTCATGTTTGGATATAGTCCACTTATTATAATATCAGCTTCCTTTATATAGTCAATATCAAATGTAGAGCCCCGGTCAATAATATCATGCTTTAAAGCATAATCAATGCTGAGCTGGTTAATTTCTATTGCATCTACATGATAGCCGTTTTTTTTCAGGCCCATAGCATAGCTGCCGCCAATCAATCCAAGGCCAACAATTAGAAACCGTGTATTTTCCTGTATCATAGCAGCTCCACCTTTCCACCAATAGCTTTTAAATCATCAAAAAATGTTGGGTAGCTTTTGTTGATTGCCTGTGCACCTTCGATTGTACATATGGAATTGCTGCAGGAAGCCGCAACACTGAGTGCCATGACAATACGATGATCGTTGTGTGCAGATAGTTCAGTGTCACACGTATAATCAGTACCGCCGGATATGAAAATTTCATTTTCAGTAGAATGTATATCTACATGAAATTTTCGCAATTCCTGTTCCATTGCTTCAATACGGTCACTTTCCTTTATACGCAGACGTCCGGCATTATAAATATGTGTATTTCCCGGGGAATACATGGCAAGCACTGTCAGAATTGGCCCGAGATCCGGACAATCCGCAAGATCGACAGCATTGCCGTGAAGCCTGCTTTTATATATATGATAGCCGTTTTCCACTTCTTCCATACGAACACCGAAGTCTTTTAAAATGCTGAGTATTTTCTTATCACCCTGGCGCGAGTTATGATGTACTCCGGTGATTGTGAGATCATTGTTTATAGCCGCAAGCACTGCAAAAAAGGCAAGCTGGGAATAATCACCTTCAATTGAATAATCGGCTGCTTTATATTTCTGATTTCCCGGAATATGAATGGTGAGCTCATCCGTAAACGATGCATGCACACCAAATGTTTCCAGCATTTGCAGAGTCAGATCAACGTAGCTTCTCGATTCAAATGGAGGAAGGATATGAATAGTGGAATCCTCCTTTAGCATAGGAAGAGTGAACAGCAGACCACTGATAAACTGTGAGCTGACATCGCCCTTCAGCGTAATGTCTCCCGGACGCAGACATTCCCGGATAGTAATACCGGAAGCATCCTGTTCAAAAAAGAGCGATTGAGAATGAAATAAGTCCTCATACACCTTTTGCGGACGCTGCATCAGACGACCCTGTCCGGTAAAGGTGATTTCCTGATTACAGAGTGAAAAGATCGGTATGAAAAAGCGCAGTGTGGAACCGGATTCACAACAGAACACCTCTTTCTTCTGGATTGAGAAATCCTGAATCCCGGTAATTGTCACCTGATCCTCATCCATTCGGATATCGGCACCCAGCTGCTGCATACCGGCAATTGTGGTTTTGATATCCTGTGAATAGGCGACATTTTTTATGACGCTTGTTCCCTGTGCTAGTGCAGCACAGATAATGGCACGATGCGCCATGCTTTTGCTGGGAGGTATTGCCACATGTCCACTGCATGCTGTGGGTGCAACGCGGGCCTTCATTACATCGCCCTCCCGATCACACTGGCGATTGCTTTCCCTTTGCGAATCAGTTCCCTGAAGTTATCCGGTTTTAAAGACTGTGCACCGTCACTCCATGCACATTCTGGATGATCATGCACCTCAACGATCAGACCATCGGCACCTGCGGCGATAGCGGCCAGTGAAGCAGCCTCCACCAGCTCCCAGTCACCGGTCGCATGACTTGGATCAATGATGATAGGAAGATGTGTTTTCTTTTTGATAATAGGAACTACACTCAGATCCAAGGTATTTCTGGTATAAGGCTCAAAGGTACGGATTCCACGCTCACACAGCATAACATTGGTGTTTCCTTCTGAAAGAATGTATTCTGCGGACATGATCCATTCTTCTATCGTATTGGCAAGACCGCGTTTCAGTAATACCGGCTTATTTGTTTTTCCCACTGCCTTTAACAGATCAAAGTTTTGCATATTTCTAGCACCGATTTGAATAACATCGACATGCTCAACAAATTCATCCAGCTTGTCTGTACTCATGAGTTCTGTTACAACAGGCAGTCCGGTCTGCTTCCGTGCTTCAGCCAGAGCAAGGATTCCTTCTGTGCCCATACCCTGGAATGCATATGGACTGGTTCTTGGTTTATAGGCTCCTCCGCGCAGCATTTCACCTCCGGCTCCCTTTACCTCATGAGCCAGATGACATATCATATCCTTTCCTTCAACGGAGCAAGGACCGCCAATTACAACGATTTTTTCCTTACCGCCGATTTTAATGCCATTGACCTCTACGATGGTATCCTCAGGATGAAACATTCGGCTTGCTTTTTTATATGGGGAAGATACGCGGACTACGCTTTCCACATGCTTGTTTGCCTCAATACGCTTTGGATCAACCTGTGAGGTATCACCAACAACACCAAAGACATTTAGATTCTCTCCGATACTTTCATGAATCTGTAATCCCTTATCCTTCAGCTGCTTCATTACATGCTCTATATCTGCTTTTGTTGCACTCTTTTTCATTGTGATAATCATATCTGTTCCCTCCGCTTTCTTAATTTCCTTTGTATTCTTTATTCTTGTTTCATAGCCAGTGTAGCCTTGCGCTCCATTAGCTGATCAAGAACACCGATCGCAAGCACGCTGTCTACAACGATTCTTGCACGATGAATGATTGCCGGATCATGACGGCCCTGTATCTGTAGCTTCACCGGCTCATGTGTTTTTAAATCCACAGTATCCTGTTCCTTATAGATAGAAGGCGTTGGTTTGATTACTGTACGCAGTCGGATAGGCATACCGTTTGAAATGCCTCCGTTAATACCCCCGTTATGATTTGTCGCAGTTCGGAAACCGTGATCATAAAGAATAGCATCATTTGCTTCACTTCCATATAAATCCGCAAAGCCAAAGCCCAGGCCAAATTCAACTCCCTTAACCGCAGGGACACTGAATAATAGATGACTGAGTGTACTTTCCAGAGAATCAAAGAACGGTTCACCAAGTCCTGCAGGAAGATTCCATATGCAGCTTTCCAGGATGCCGCCCACACTGTCTCCCTGAGAAGCAGCTTCCTCTATCATCGCTTTCATATCCGAAGCAGCTGTTTCATCCAACACAGCAAAGTCCATGCTGTTAACGCGTTCAATCTGTTTCTGCAATTCCTCTATATTTTCAGAAAACGGTATATCCTGTATGGTTCTGCTTTTCTGAATGTGACTTCCGATCAAGATACCTTTTTCCTTTAACACCTGCAATGCGATTGCCCCTGCCGCAACCAGTGGAGCT
This sequence comes from Erysipelotrichaceae bacterium 66202529, assembly GCA_017161075.1. Classification (NCBI taxonomy): domain Bacteria; kingdom Bacillati; phylum Bacillota; class Erysipelotrichia; order Erysipelotrichales; family Erysipelotrichaceae; species Erysipelotrichaceae bacterium 66202529. Next base: position 54,522 of record CP046174.1, read on the forward strand.
GTAATCCTGCCGCTGAAGTGACCGCCGCCACGATAGTCCTGGTAGCCCATATATTTCTCATTTGCCGTATAATCCGCATGGGATGGCCGTAAGCGGTATTTTGTCTTTTCATAGTCGTTGCTTCTGGTATTTGTATTATCAATCAGTATCGTTAAAGGTGTACCTGTTGTACAGCCATTGAAATATCCGCTGACGATATGCAATTCATCTGCTTCCTTTCGCTGTGTGGAAATTCTTCCCTTCGCTTTCCGCTTTTCCATGACGGAGGAAATAAAATCCATATCAAGCTTGATTCCCGGCGCAAGACCGTCTATGACACAGCCAATAGCTTCTCCATGACTTTCTCCAAAAATCGTTACTGTAAAATTATGTCCGAATGTGTTTTTCATACTGCTGTTCCTTTCAATATATCATGTACTTCACTAAGCGGTGTTTCCACCAGCTCTGCTGCTCCCAGTTCTCTTACACGGACAATCGTTACATAGTCGCCGTCTGCTTTCTTATCCCTGCATAAAAGCTGATATACAGCTTCCGGATCAAAGTCAACCTGTGTGCGAATGCCAAGACGCTTATAAACATGCAATACTCGCTGTTTCAGCTGTTCATTATCAATAAAATATAACATCCCCAATGCCACACATTCACCATGCAGATACTCACTGAGGTGGTAATAGCTTTCAATGGCATGTCCGATTGTATGTCCAAAGTTTAAAATCTTACGCAGTCCCTGCTCACGCTCATCCTGTTCCACAACATCCTTTTTGACCTTTAAAGCCTTTACTATAATAGTATCTAAGTCTTCATTGATATCCCCTTGTTCAAATAATTCAAACAGGGAGGCATCATAGATCAGTCCGGCTTTTAAGGCTTCAATCAGTCCGTTAATATAATGTCTTTTGGGAAGCGTCTGTAATGTTTCCGGATCGATAAAAACAATTTTCGGCTGATAAAAGGCTCCGACGATGTTCTTGACCTCATCCAGATTGATTGCAACCTTGCCGCCGATGCTGGAGTCGATTTGAGATAGTGTTGTTGTTGGTATCTGAATAAAATCAATACCACGCATATAGGAGGCTGCCACATATCCTGCAAGATCGCCGACAACACCGCCTCCAAGAGCGATAACACAATCCTTTCTTGAAAATTTATGTGCGAGCAGATTTTCATTGATTTCTTTAAATATAGAAAGATCCTTAGAATCTTCGCCCTGTTCAATCACATGAATATACCCTTTTTTGCACTGTTCCCGGACAATATTCGCATAAGCCTCCGGAACCCCGCTGTCTGTAACGATCATAACCTTGCGGTTAAGATCAATATGATCATTCAACCGATACAAAATGCCGTGTTCCATAATAATATCGTAACCGTTCTCCTTTAAATCAACGTGTAATTTCATAACAATTTCCTCCCTTTTATGAAAAAAAAGCATCCTGTGTTTATCGCAGATGCTTTTGTGTTATCGTTATAAAGTGAAAATAACCATGATCTTCCAATGGCTTTATAACGAACTATTCAAAGTAATAAAAGTATGCTTTCTGTATCATGGTTAAATCACTCCAATTACCAATATGATAATATACTTTATGCATAATTACAAGAAAAAAACACAAATTTCTGAAAATAATTTCAATTTATGAAAATTAAATGTAAATATAGGATGGTGTTTAAAAGTCTTAACAATATTGAATAATAAAAAGGGAAGCAGGTGCCTCCGCTTTTAATAGTATGAACAACTGTTTTGTACGCGAGTTGTTATTTCATACATACCGATATATAATTTTAACTCTTATACTTATTGCGTTATACGAGAACAGGCAACGTATTATCTCCTTGTTTCCAAAACATTTCTACATGCTTCCTGCAATGTGCTAAGCCAATGTATATAATCTCATCTGTTAACTCGATATCGTATTGATGTTCTTCGATTTGCTGTATAGCTTGTATTGCTAGGCTTTTTAAGATATTAGGATGCTTTTCATATTCTTTTCTATTTATATATTTGAATTCAATGACATAAGAAAGTAATTCCTTCGTTTTAGCTTTTAAGATAATGTCACATCTACCATTTCCTTCTTCACGATTACTAATGATTTCATAATCATTTTTAATGTATAGACAGATACCCAGTAGGAACATGTGATAACTGTTTTCATTTATAAGGTCATGATAGCTAACAGGGGACATAAGTAATTTTTTATAACACTCTAGGAAAAGATTCGGATTGGATGTTTTAATTGCTCTATATAAATTGGATAATTCATTTGTTTCTAAATGTAAATAAAATGCAGTAAGATCTTTAAATTCTTTTTCTACTTCCTTATTTGGTATACGTACAGAATACTCATTATTTTCTAAATCAATAACAGAATTTATTGTTAAATATCCTGCATTCACAAACAATCCCCAAAGACTGCTTGTATTTGATTGTTCATAGAAACTTGTCTCCATAGTTATTTGAGTGACAAGCATATTCTCCTGTATTAAAGCTTCAAATTCTTCCCTGAAAATATTTCCAGAGTGTTCCATTGCCTTTTTTATCATTATGTTGGAGCCTGTATTAACCCAATAAGGTTTGAGTTCTTTTTCATCCGCATAATTTATTATAGACCAGGGATTGAAGATTTCTAAACCTCCGATGTTATAGCCATTATACATATCTTTTACAGCATGCGTATATTCTAAATGATAATAACTTAATAATTCTTTTGTTTCATCAACTGTGAAACCAAAATACTGTGCATACTCTTTGTCTTTTATTGTAAATACCTTGAGATTATTTAAGTCAGAAAAGACATTTTCTTTAGCAACTCTTTGAATACCGGTGAGAAAACCATACTGTAAGGAATCGTTCCCTTTTAGAACAGTCCTCAATAAGGATGCTAAATCTACATGTAAGGTATTATAAAAGCCATTCATATGTGCTTCAATAAAAGGGGTGTCATACTCATCTATAAAGATCATTACTTTTCTTTGGTAATAGTCTTCCAGACAAGAGACTAAAAAAGAAATGGCGTCATTAACATTGCGTAAAGACTCTTTTTCATTATCAAAAATATTTATCATTCTTTGGTATTTTCTAACTTGACGTTCCTTCAATCTGTTACAGATAAAAGAATAGCGCTCATATTCACGCAGCAGATCCTCTTTGATATATTTGATTACATTATTCTCATCGCCTTTCGCGTTTAGAAAAGAAATAAATATAGTTGGATATTGATTCATTTCAGCAGCATACTTCGTTTGCATGATCTTTGTGTTTTTAAATATTTCAAAGGATTCTTTTGTTATATCAAAAAATTCAGCTAGCATTGAAAGGTTCAGAGTTTTTCCAAAACGTCTAGGACGTGTTAATAAGGTAACTTTGGATCCTCTTTCCAAAAAATCCTGAATCATAAGAGTCTTATCAACAGTATAATAATTATTTGTACGCAATTCTCTATAATTCATAATTCCTGTTGGTATTTTCAGTTTCACAAATATCACCTGTTCTTTCACGCATATTATAGCCTATTTTAATATAATTAGCCATTATCAATACGTTATAATAGTCAATCAAATAGGGATAAGAAAATAGATTAGTAAAAAAACTCCCTGCAAGGGGAGTTTCAGGCTTTGATTGTTTGATATACCTCTATCAATTCCTTCACCATCAGCTTTATCATTTCACCATTCATCATCTGGTCTTCAGCATGCATCAGTAACAGAGATATTTCTATTTTCTCATGATTAGCCATAGCACTTAGTAGTGTAGCATGTTCACGATGGCAGCTCAAAGCATTTTGTTCACCCTGTTGAATGAGCAATCCAGCTTTCACAAAATCGCCGTTTTTCGCCGTTTCTAAAGCTTCCATATAACAGGCTGTAGCTTCACCAATGCTGGCAATCATTTGAAAGCATACAGCTTCACTCTGTTCCATCGGATTCCTCAAAAAGCGTCTGCTCGTCTTTTACGCATTTACGATCAAGAATTTTAAAGAATGGAAAATATATTGCACCAGCCATAAGCAGAATAATAAGCTGTAATATGGCTACCTTAATGTCACCGGTTATCAGAAAGCCGCCAATTAGAGCCGGAGTTGTAAATGGAATCGCTACCCCTGTAGGAGACGCCACAATTCCCATTGCCATGGCACTATAGCTAGGCAGGATAGAAAGCATTGGTGTAATAAAGAACGGAATGGCAAGTATCGGATTCATAACAATAGGCAGACCATAAATAAGAGGTTCATTTATATTGAAGATGCTGGGAACGAGTGCAAGCTTTCCCAATTCCTTTAACTGCCTGGATTTTGACTTGAATGCGAGCATAAAACACAATGGAAGAGTAATTCCGGAGCCACCCAGAAATACGAAGTGATCCAGGTATTCTGTTGTGACGATATAAGGGATTGCCAGTCCTGCCTGATGTGCTGCTAAATTTGCATATTTGGCAGCATCCCAGATCGGCTGCATAACGGATTGTACAATCAGCGTTCCATGTATTCCAAAAATCCAGAAAAAGGTATTAAAGAAGCCTGCAGTAATCTCGGTACCAATCAGTGATGTGCCAACACCAAGCAATGGAATCTGTAAAACATGTAATATGAAATCATTTGCACTGTCATATGGTGTCAGCATAAAGATATAGCGGATTATCAGGAACAGCGGAAGAATTACAGCTGTGGGAATCAAGGCAGTAAACGATCTGGAAATAGATGCCGGTACACTTGGCGGCATTTTAATAACCAGATTCATTTTTAATATTTTTACATAGATTACAGCCGCAAGGATTGCGGTAATCATACCGCTGAACAGACCCTGTGCACCAAAATCTGCAGCAGAGAAGGCGCTCCCCTCATTGATCTGTATCAGAAGTATGAAATAAGCAGCTACACTAATCATTCCCACAGGCAATGGATCAATATCATAGCTTTTTGCCAGGGAGTAGCCAACTCCAAAGGTTGTAAATATGGCTACCAGTCCTGTAGTTGAGCTGGAAATAACACCGCTCCACCAGCTCCAGTCTTCCCCGAATAGGGAGGCCATAAAATTCTGAAAGGTGGGAAGCGGGAAATCGCTGATAACAAGAGCTATGGAACCGACAATCATTAAAGGCATACATAATACAAGTCCATCTCGTACAGCCATTAGTATCCTGTTATTTGAAACAGCTTCGACAATCGGCATCGTTTTTTCTTCAAGTGAGCTTAGAAATTTTGACAAGATCATTCACTCCTTTCAAATGTTGGCCAGAAATCTTTATTTACACGTTTGAAATCTTCAATCATATGTTTTGCACGATCTGTATCACTGATCAGACGGTTTATTGTAAAGGACTGAAGCAGCTTTTGATCGTCATGCTCGAAAATTGCATCAACAAGCAGCTTTTCACAGGCATATTGATTTTCCATCAGACCTTTCTCAAAAGCAGGTATTTCACCTATATGTAAGGGTTCAATTCCTTCTTTACCAATGCGGCAGCCGACCTCCAGCATCATCTCGGAGTCCACATTCGGAATAATACCGTCATTCTTTACCATGACAAGGCAAATATCATTCTTGTTATGAATAATGGAAATTGCAAGCTCAATCAGATAGGTTGCATGAACATCGTTATAGGCAATCGTTGAAGAGGTTGCCTGGGATACATCAACGGCATTTTGATCGATATGGATACCGATATCATATTGTGTTCCACGCATTTTTCCTAATTTAATAATCCCCTCACAATATTTTTTTACATTCTCCCCACGTCCGCTCAGCACCTCATCATAGCGTGTATATGCTTCATTGTAGTGCTTTAGGCACTTATCAGGATACAGATAATATAGTAAATAGGTGCTTGGCAATGAATAAGGATAATCCAAAACGAAATCCAGATGCTCCTGGAAGGTTCCACCCCAGTGCTTATCGCTGTGATACATTGCATGTAGTGAATTACGGACACGCTGCGGTTCACTCTTGCAGATATTCAGGATTTCAGGAAGCACATCTCTGCCTGTTTCCTTATCTATGAAATGCGTAAACCATCCAAAATGATTTAGACCGTAGTAAACTGGATCCACATCACGCCTTTTCTTTCCGACAAGAGGCAGATAGGAATCCATAATCTGTGTCGGCATATCACAAATATTGATCAGCTTACGGTCATTTGGAAATATTCTTTTCGTTGCTTCTGCCACGATTGCCGCAGGATTGGAGTAATTGATAATCCAGCTGTCTGGTGAATACGAACGTATATCCTTTATCAGCTCGATCATCTGTGTAACAGAACGGATACCGTAGGAAAGTCCTCCTGCACCACAGGTTTCCTGTCCAATGCAGTTATAGCGATAGGGAATTTTTTCATCATAGCTTCGCATAGCAATACCGCCTGCACGGATTTGAACAAAAGCAAAGTCAATATCTGTAAATGCAACGGCCTTATCCGTAGTATAATCAAATGTTACTTCAGGATAGTATTCACGGAATAAAATCTTTCCGTATTCACCTATTGGTTTTTGACGGGTTTCATCTATATCGTAAATCATTACTCGTTTTAAAGGAAAATCCTTTTGTACAAAGCATAACAGCTCCAGCATATCCGGCGTATAGGTACTGCCGCCCCCGCAAATAACAATAGAATATCTTTTCATCTGTGTATGTTCTCCTCTCATTCCAAGTTGTGTTATAATGGAAAAAGCGAAAGTGGTGATGAGTATGATCATACAGAATTTCAGCAACTATCCGAATCTGAAGGCGACAGAGATTGAAATACTTCAATCGATAGAAGAGCAGATCCTTTCACAGGGAGACTGCACAATTCGTGAAATAGCGAAAATCAACTATGTGTCTACCTCGACGATTTTCAAGCTTGTTAAAAAGCTAGGATATAACGGATATAGTGAAATGGTGTTTCAAATCAAAAATGCTCTGGCTTCTTCCAATACAGAATCTTCTACGTTTTCTTTAAAAGATATTGTGCGTAATTACAGTGATGAGTTAATGCGGAATATAGTTGAATACATCATGCAGAGTGAGGATAAACGCATCAGCTCCCTCGGACTGGGTTACTCCGAAATTGCATGTGACTATATCACCCGTAAGCTTTCAATGCTTGGTTTCATCGCATATAATGGCGCACATCTGGATGTCTATGATGCAGGCCCTCTGAACAAAGACGCCGGTCTTCTCATCGTGATATCAAAAAGCGGAGAAACGGAAGATTTGCTTAGAAATGTTGATATCGCCCGAAATTCAAATATCAAAACAATCCTGTTTACAACCAATCCTGATAGCACGTTAGCAAAGAGAAGCAATCTCGTTTTGGAAATCAGCTGCAACCGACACCCTCTTTTATTTGAAGCGGACACGTTTTGCGCATTAACGATTCTAGCCTTTGAATATATTCTGCAGTTATATATCGAAAAAAAGAACTAGACCTCTTCTAATTCCCATTATAGAGGTTTCGTTCTTTTTGTCTATCATATCGAGGTATGTTGAAACATGTTACCGTTAAGAAAAAACATGTTTACATATCGACAACACTTGTTTTAGCTATAAGGTCATGAAACATACAGCGGCGCTGATCTATTACGCACCAAATAATGGATGCAAGGGAAATGAGTACAGATGTAATCATAAGTCCCCTGCTTAGTATGGCCGGTATCCATAAAAATACAAGATAGCGAACAAATGCAGAAGGAAATGCAGTTTCTCCTTCAAGCAGAAGGGAGCCTATAAGCTCACGTTTCAAAAGATCAGTCATATGAATCTGTCCGCCATCCTGCTTCTGTATTTTGATATGCATAAGCCGTTTGCCAACCGTCTGTCCGTTATGTGCAGAAGCAGATGGATAGATACAGTAGTAGTACACCGCAGCACTGACAGCTAGTAAACAACAAAGTATCTGCAATGGCATTGGAAGCTTCATGAGACTCCTTGTTGTAAATGATTTTTCCTGAGTAATAATACTGGTTATCAGCATTGGCATAAGCGTGATAAAAATGGAGCTGCATACGAAATCGATGAGAAATGCAAAGAATCTTCTGCCAAGAGACGCATATTTCAACTGTTGACGTATGCGGTTCAAGTATTTACCTCGAAAGGTTGCAGCATTTTGTATTGATAACTGCTGAAACAGCTGCTCTTTTTTGCTTTTTCTGCTTTCCTTCATCATACAGCCTCAATCAGCTTTAAAGCTTCATCAAGAACATGCGCTGCATCCATACGACCAAAATCAACATTGGAAACAACCATGACCTTAACATTTAAGGGGCTGCAAATCTGTTCGATGCGCTTGCGCATATATTTGATCTGGGGACCGATTAGAACGATATCCAAATCCTTGGCTTTATTCGCAACTTCAGTTTCGGGATATGCTTCAATTGAACATGCAATCCCTTTTTTAGCTGCATACTCATTCATACGGCTAACCAGAACACTTGTGCTCATTCCTGCAAAACAAAACATTCCAATATGTATCATGATGATCCTCCTCTTTTTAATTTAAACACATTAAAAATGAAAGCATTCCATCTTCCCTATTGGATTGTTCAATATGTGAATTTCGGCTAATTTCATTATAACATCTATTCGGAAATTGTAAATGCATAGTGAGAGAAAAACAATAACCATTTTATGGAAAATAGTCATATATGATTCGATTGATATGAAAAAAGAGAATAAGCTACAATCAGTAATAAAGAAGAAACAAATGGAATAATAGGACATACAATTCTTCTCACGTTAAGGTACAAGGAAGGAAATGAAATACAAAAGGGTGGATGAGCATTGATTATTTTGTATTTCATGAAACTCATATATCAAAAGACGAAAAAGAACCGGATAAACATTCGCTTCTCTTATAGTTATGCGTTACATTCGGTAAAAAGCAGCATTTGTGAAAATTTGCATTACAACTGTAAGATTTTTCATTAAATCATGTAACTTTTGAATTTATGATAGGATATTATATGGAATTATTGTATAATATTGTGGAAACAGGGGTGAGCTTATGAGTTTACTAGATGATGCCCGAAAACGGATCAATGCTATCGATGCAGATATGGCAAGACTCTTTGAAGAACGCATGCAGGCAGTAGAGGATGTTATCCGTTATAAGCAGGAGCATCAGATGCAGGTTCTGGATACATCCAGAGAACAATATGTTATTGAACACAATACATCCTATATCCAACAGGAGGCATACAGAGACAGCTACATAGAATTTATTACAGATATGCTTGCTATTTCAAGAAAATATCAAAAATCTATTATCAATCGCGATCTGGTTGGCTATTCCGGGACAGAGGGTGCCTTTTCCCATATTGCTGCTGAGAAGGTGTTCCCAGATCATCGAAAAAAAAGCTATGCAACATTTGAAGATGTGTTTCAGGCAATAGAAGAACGCGATATCGTATATGGAGTCATTCCATTTGAAAATTCATATACTGGTGAAGTAGGTGAGGTTCTGGACTTACTGATGCGATATGATGTATACATCAATGATATTTATGATTTGAAGATTTCTCAAAACCTGTTAGGGATAAAGGGAGCTTCTCTTGCAGATATTAAACAGGTCTATTCAAAGGATCAGGCTATTTACCAGTCAAAAAAATTTCTTGAAGGCCGTGGCTATGAGCTGATTCCATATCCGAATACAGCACTTGCTGCAGAGTATGTCGCAAAGCAACAGGATAAAACCAAGGCAGCTATTGCTGCAAAAGAAAATGCAGAGCTGTATGGACTGGATATCCTTGCTGAGGATATCAATACAAGCGAGCAGAATACGACACGCTTTATTATTGTCAGTAAGAAGCTGATACCGCATGGAAACCGTTTCTCTCTAGCCTTTACCACACATCACAAAGCCGGAGCACTTGTTCATGCAATGAATATTATCGCAAAATACGGTTTTAATATGCAGAGCATTAAATCACGTTCCATTAAGGAGCGCCCGTGGGAATATTATTTCTATGTGGAAATCGAAGGGGATTTGGGTGAAGCGAGGGAACAGCATTTGATTCATGAATTAAAAGAGGTATGTGAAGAAGTAAAAATACTTGGTGCATACCAGAATGAAGAAAGAAAGCAGGGATAACTATGAGTTTTGTTAAAGAGAATGTCAATAAGACGCCAATCGAGGATACTGTATTTGCTATCGTAAAAAAAGCAAAGGAGGCGAAGGCTGCCATCGGTGCTGAGCATGTCGTTGATGCAACCATTGGTTCTTTATATAATGAGGAGGGCACAATCGTAGCCTTTGATAGTGTTTTTACACCTTATAATGAAATTGCAAAGGAAACAAAAGCAGCATATGCTGCCAGCTTTGTTGGAAATGATTCCTTCCGGAAGCAGGTTTATGAGTGGATTGTTGGTGGAACCGGCTCTACACTGGCTCACAGTGTGATTGCGACACCGGGAGGTACCGGAGCTGTTGCTATTACATTGCAGGAAATTTTGGATGAGGGAGAAACAGTAATTCTTCCGGAAATTGCATGGGGAAGCTATAAGCTGATGGCTACCATGGATAACCTGAACGTGAAAAGCTATACTTTATTTGAAGGAGATCATTTCAACTTAACTTCTTTAAAGGAGACATGCCGTGAGGTTATGAAAACGCAGAAAAAGCTGCTTCTCGTAATCAATGACCCATGCCATAATCCAACCGGCTATTCTATGAGTATTGAGGAATGGAAGGAGGTTGTGGAATTTCTGAATGAATGCAGCAGAGAAGTACCGGTTGTATTACTGAATGATATTGCATATATTGATTTCTCTTATGATCTGGAGCATTGCCGCGATTATATTAAGACATTCAATGGTTTTACTGAGAATGTTATGGCAGTGATTGCCTTCAGCTGCAGTAAGGCATTGACCTCTTACGGGTTACGATGCGGAGCAGCTATTCTGATGGCGCAGGCAGAAGCAGCTGTTCGTGATGTGGAAATCGTATTTGAAAAAGCGGCAAGAGCTACCTGGAGCAATATACCAAATGCTGCCATGGAAAACTTCACGTATGTCACCACGACAAATTATGATGCGTATATGAAGGAAAAAGCAATGTATGTTGATTTACTGAAGCAGAGAAGTGAAATCTTCACATCGGAGGCAGATGCCTGCGGACTCGTCTATTATCCTTATAAAGAAGGCTTCTTTGTAACTGTAAAAATAGAAGATAATGATTTGCGGGATACCTTCCACGAATTGCTAATGAAACAGCATATTTATACAGTGAAGGTAAATAAAGGTATTCGTGTTGCGGTATGCTCATTGAGTACAGAGAAATGCAAGGGTCTTGCAAAGCGTATGAAGGATATACTGGATACGTGTAAATAAGAAGCAATCAGGTGGTTCTGTATGGAATCGCCTTTTTTCTGATAACGCTTGTATTACATACTCTATCCGTGCCATTTCTCTTTTGTTCGTGATTCATAGCGTGGTATAATAAATATACAAGGGAGCTGATCATATGAAACGTTCGCCAATTGGTATTGAGAACTTCAAAGCTATGATAGATGAAGGCTATTATTATGTAGATAAAACAAAATGTCATAACAGCTTTAAAGGATATTTAGGCTGATATCATATAGTGAATTCATTGATATAGCGTAGGTTTCGTGAATACTAAATCCATGCAGATATGTGAACGATTACGCTATATTTTATAAGAATCGAAATGAGGAATGAAAATGATATTATTTGTAAGTGGGCGCTGTGATATCCCGGCATTTTACAGTACATGGTTTTTTAACCGGCTTCAGGAAGGCTATGTCGATGTACGAAATCCGTTTAATTCTCATCAAATCAGCCGTATTTATCTGAATGAACGCAATATTGACTGTATCCTCTTTTGTACAAAGAATCCGATTCCTATGATGAGCAGACTTGACGAAATAACCTTTCCCTATCAGTTCCAGATTACACTGACTCCCTATCATCAGGATATAGAAGAACATGTACCATCAAAAAAGGAAATTATAAATGCGATAAAAGACTTGTCACTGCGGCTTGGAAGGGAGCGTGTAATCGTTCGGTATGACCCGATACTGCTTACCCCAAAATATACAGTGGAATACCATCAGCGAGCTTTTGATAAGCTGATCAGTCAGCTGGAAGGCTATGTGAATACTGTCATTATTTCTTTTGTGGATATGTATAAAAATACAGCAGAAAACCAGAAACGCATGCAGCTTCAGAAAATGAGAGAACAGGATATGCTGGAAATAGGCAGAGCCCTGGGAACTGTCGCTGAACGTTATGCTGTGCATATACAAACCTGCGCTGAGGATATTGACCTTTCCTCCTTTCATATTCACAAGGGTCTTTGTATGGATCGAAAGGTGCTTGAAAAACTGGTGCAGCATTCCTTGGATCATATTCAGGGAAAGAGCGTGCGTTCCACCTGTGGCTGTATGCCGTCTGTAGATATTGGTGATTATAACTGTTGTCCACATGGATGCCGGTATTGCTATGCGAATTATAATGAAAAGCAGATTGAAGAAAGAATGAAGCTGCATGATCCCAAGAGCAGTGTGCTGCTTGGACACCTGAACGAGGAAGACCACATCACAATAAGGGAAGATAAACGTATCCGTCAGATTTCACTGTTGTAAGCATGTATAAGAATTCATCGGATGCAGTAAGAATAAAAGGTGTTAAAGAATCTTTAAAATAAACCGCATACATAACCTATCCGGTTATACAGAATTCCAGAATTAAGAAATTCATATAAGAAAATTCACTTTATCTATTGTAATAAAATCAGGTTTCTAGTAAAATAGACATGTATTGACATACATGCTTGTATATACCCTGTAATAAGGTCAGGGAGTTTCTAGCCGTTCACCGTAAAAGAACGGGCTACAAGCAAACAATTACTCTTTCTTTTTGTTCTGGGACGTACTTGTTTGCTTTTTCTATTGCAGGCAGGTACGTCTTTATAATTTTTATAGGAGGGTCTTACTTATGGTCTTAAGAAGATACGCTATAACAATTACACAATTAAACGGTTTTTAGTGTACATATTGGTGAAAACGATATGTATTTTTTTATTTCAAGGAGGAAAAACAAATGAGTGAAATGAAACCTGTCGTCAGTATTTTAATGGGAAGCCGTTCCGACTTGCCTACTATGGAGAACTGTTTCAACCAGTTAAAGGAATTTGGTATTCCGTTTGAAGCACACGCATTAAGCGCACACCGTACGCCGAATGAAGTTATCAAACTGGCAGAGGGTGCCAAGGATCGTGGTATCAAGGTTATTATCGCTGCTGCAGGCGGAGCTGCTCATTTGGGTGGCGTTATCGCGTCCAGTACAACGCTTCCTGTCATTGGAGTTCCTATTCAGACAAGTGCACTGGGCGGTATGGACTCTCTGCTGTCAACGGTACAGATGCCTGGCGGAATTCCGGTTGCTACCGTTGCGATTGGAAAAGCAGGCGCAAAAAATGCCGCAATTCTGGCAGCACAGATGCTTGCATTAAGTGATGAGACAATGGCTCAAAAAATGGTGGAATTTAAGAAATCTATGGCTGAAAAGGTCATTCAGGATTCTGTCATTGAAGTGGAATAGGGAAAGGTGAATATACTATGAATTATCGCGTTTTTGTGAAAAAGAAAGAAGCATTTCAGGTGGAATCCGCTTCTTTGTTTCATGAACTGAAACAAAATCTTGATCTTCAGGGATTGCAGGGAATACAGATGTATAACGTATACGATGTATTTCATGGTGATGAGCATGATATGCAGCTTTTAAAGGAAAAGGTACTGAGCGAGAAGGTAACCGATGAGGTCTTTGATGATATTGATTTGGAAGGGAAGACCTTCATCGCATATGAATGTCTTCCCGGACAGTATGATCAGCGTGCGGATAGTGCCCAGCAGTGTCTGATGCTGTTGAATAACAAGCAGGATGTTGTTATCAAGAGCGGGCGTATCGTCATTCTGGAAGGAGCTGTGTCCGAAGAGGACATACAGGCGGTTACTAGGTATTTAATAAATCCGGTAGAAATGCGTGAAAAGGATCTTGCCGTGCTTGGCTATGAAGAGGATGTTGAGATAGAGCCTGTTCCTGTTTTAGAAGGCTTTCGAAGTCTGGATGAGGCAGGGCTGGAAGCATTGCGTGCCGAGCATGGTCTGGCAATGACGCTGGCGGATGTGAAGCATATTCAGAGCTATTTTAAGGAAGAGGAACAGCGTGATCTGACACTTACAGAGTTAAAGGTTTTGGATACCTACTGGTCAGACCATTGCCGTCATACGACCTTTGAAACCATCCTTCAGAATGTTAAAATCGAAGCAGGAAATCTGCAGGATACGATTCAGAAGGCATATGATTTATATTTGAAATTAAGAGAAGACGTGCATGGCAATAAAAAGGTTATGACATTGATGGATATGGCGACCATTGCCGGCAAGTATCTGCGTAAAACAGGTAAGCTGGACGATATGGAGGTCAGTGATGAAATCAATGCATGCTCTGTGGAAATCACTGTCGATGTGGATGGAGAGGATCAGCAGTGGCTGTTGATGTTTAAAAACGAAACCCATAACCATCCAACAGAAATCGAACCGTTTGGCGGGGCAAGTACTTGTATCGGTGGTGCAATCCGCGATCCGTTGTCAGGAAGAAGCTATGTATACCAGGCTATGCGTATTACTGGAGCCGGAGATATTACAAAGGATATTAAGGAAGCATTACCGAATAAGCTGCCGCAAAGCCGGATTTCCAAGGGAGCTGCCGCAGGGTATTCCTCCTATGGAAATCAGATCGGACTTGCGACTACCTATGTAAAGGAAATCTTTAACGATGGGTATGTCGCAAAGCGTATGGAGGTAGGTGCAGTCGTTGGAGCCGCACCAAAGGAAAATGTTGTACGTAAAAAACCTGAAACCGGAGATATCGTCGTATTGATCGGCGGAGCTACCGGACGTGACGGAGTAGGCGGTGCCACAGGCTCTAGTAAGGAGCATAACGATACCTCATTAACCAAATGCTCCAGTGAGGTGCAGAAGGGAAATGCACCGATTGAGCGAAAGCTGCAGAGACTGTTCCGTAACCCGAAGGCTACTAAGCTGATCAAAAAGGCCAATGACTTCGGTGCAGGCGGTGTCAGCGTAGCTGTTGGTGAAATTGCGGACGGACTCAGAATTGACCTGGATAAGGTACCTGTAAAATACAGCGGCTTGTCCGGTACAGAGCTGGCTATTTCCGAATCACAGGAACGTATGGCTGTATTGATTGAAGCAGATAAATTTGAAGAATTTAAACAGCTGGCATATGAGGAAAATCTGGATTCCTGCATTGTCGCAGAGGTTACAGAGGAACGCCGTTTAGTTATGAGCTTCCATGGGGAAGAAATCGTTAATATCTCCCGTGATTTCCTGGATACCAACGGTGTGCGCGGTCTGCAGGACGTCATCATCCGTGAAGGCTTGAGCGATACAGATCCATTCCATAGTGAAGTAACCTCTCTGGAAGATAACCTGAAGCAGCCCAATGTTGCATCCCAGATCGGACTTGCGGAGATGTTTGATGCATCCATCGGTAAATCAACTGTCCTGATGCCGTTTGGCGGAAAATATCAGCTGACGGAAACAGAGGGCAGTGTACAGAAGCTGCCGGTGTTTGGTTTTACAGATACATGCTCCATTATGACACACGGTTATCATCCTGAGCTGTCTTTATATTCACCATACTTAGGCGCAAGCTACTCTGTTGTTGAGGCATTAGCACGCGTCACTGCAATGGGCGGAAATTATGAAACCTGCCGGTTAACCAATCAGGAATACTTTGAGCGTCTGCATACGGATCCTGAAAAATGGGGGAAACCAATGCAGGCATTACTGGGATTGATTGAAGCGGAAATGGCATTTGAAACACCGGCAATCGGTGGTAAGGATTCCATGTCCGGAACATTTAACGATATCAG
Organism: Erysipelotrichaceae bacterium 66202529; assembly: GCA_017161075.1. Classification (NCBI taxonomy): domain Bacteria; kingdom Bacillati; phylum Bacillota; class Erysipelotrichia; order Erysipelotrichales; family Erysipelotrichaceae; species Erysipelotrichaceae bacterium 66202529. The sequence continues at coordinate 70,417 of CP046174.1, forward strand.
CGTTCCACCGACACTGATTACATTTGCCGTTACAACGGAAAAAACAGAGCATATTATTTCACCGGAATTCAAAGCAGTCGGAAATCATATTTATTATATCAAGCATACACCGAAGGAAAACAAAACTCCGGATTATGACGAATTAAAAGCAAACTTTGCCAAGGTCCGTGATCTGATCCGTAAGGGAAGCATTTGCTCTGCGGCTACCGTGAAATTTGGCGGACTTGCGGAAGCACTGTGTAAAATGAGCTTTGGTAATAAAATCGGTGTAGAGGTTAAAACAAGTGAAAACGTGTTTGATTTAAGTATCGGAAGCATTGTTGTGGAAAGTACAGAGGAGATTCATGAGGAAGCCTTTGTATTGATTGGAAAAACAACAGCTGCCGACACAATCTGCATCAATGAGGAATGCATTACGATCGATCATGCAATCGCTGCATGGTGTGAACGCTACAACACCATTTATCCGATGAGTGTGGATCAGGAAGAAAGCGTTATAGAAACTCCGGAGTATACGGCAAACGAGCGTGTTCATGCGAAAAAGACAATAGACAAGCCAAAGGTTATCATTCCTGTATTCCCAGGACAGAACTGTGAATATGATACTAAGCAGCAGTTTGAGCGTGCAGGAGCTGAGGTTGAAATTTATGTATTCAACAATTTGAATGTAGAAAGCATCGAACGCAGCCTGCGTGAGCTGAGTGAAAAAATCGCTTCCGCGCAGATTCTGATGGTAGTCGGTGGATTCTCCAGTGGTGATGAGCCGGATGGAAGCGGTAAGTTTATCGCCAATGTGTTAAGTAATCCTTCCGTAAATAAAGCCGTACAGACACTGCTCGCAAATGACGGTTTGATTCTGGGTATCTGTAACGGATTCCAGGCATTGATTAAATCCGGACTGTTGCCGTATGGTGATATCATGAAGCTGAGTGAAGAATCACCAACCCTGTTCAGAAATAATATCAACCGCCATGTATCCCATATCGCAACAACAAAAATAACATCCAATAAGTCACCATGGCTGTCCAGCTTCACACCGGGGCAGGGACATTCCATTGCAATGTCACATGGTGAAGGAAAATTTGTAGTCAGTGATGAGGTTGCTAAACAGTTGTTTGAGAATGGACAGGTCGCAACACAGTATGTGGATCTGGAAAGAAATCCGACAATGAATGGTACCTACAATATCAACGGTTCCAGCTATGCAATCGAAGGTATTACCTCAGCGGATGGAAGAATCTTCGGTAAGATGGGTCACAGTGAGCGTTATGAGGATGGTCTGTTTAAAAACATCGATGGAGATAAGTATCAGAATATCTTCGAGAACGGCGTAAATTATTTTAGAAATAAATAAGAGCAGCGGGTTTTCCGCAGGAAGGATGCAATCATGGATATACAAACCTATCTCCCTTATATAGCGGGAGCAGTTGTTATCATTCTGATTCTTCTGATCGTTACGATAGGCTATGTTAAGGCACCGCCTGACACGGCCTATATCATTTCCGGTCTGAGGAAGAAAATCATTGTGGGAAAGGCAAGCATAAAAATTCCATTCCTGGAACGTCTTGATAAGCTGAGCCTGAAGCTGATTCCCATTGATGTAAAAACAAGCAGTATGGTTCCCACAGCGGATTATATCAATATTCAGGTAGATGCGGCAGTCAACGTTAAGGTTGGCAGTGATAGCAATAAGCTGGAGCTGGCTGCACAGAACTTTCTGAATCAGAACAGTGATTATATGGCACGCGTTGCCCGTGAGGTTCTGGAAGGTAATATGCGTGAAATTGTCGGACGTATGCGTCTGGAGGAAATGGTGAGTGACCGCCAGAAGTTCGCAGAGCTTGTAAAAGAGAATGCCATGCCCGATCTTGCGGCTATGGGATTGAATATCGTAAGCTTCAATGTGCAGAACTTCACAGATGCTAATGGAGTTATTGACGATTTGGGTATTGATAATATTTCACAAATCAAAAAGAAAGCAGCAATCGCCAAGGCTGAGGCAGATAAGGAAATTGCTGTTGCGAAAGCAGATGCGGATCGTCAGGCAAATGATGCCAGAGTTGCGGCAGAGCGTGAGATTGCAATCAAGAACAATGATTTGAGTATACAGAAAGCAGAATTAAAGAAGGTTGCGGATGTAAAGCAGGCTACTGCGGATGCTGCTTATGAAATTGAAAAGGAAAACCAGAGAAAGACGATTGAAGTCACCTCGGCAGATGCCAATATTGCTAAGCAGGAAAGAGAAGTTCTGTTGAAATCAAAAGAGGCAGAGGTCAAGGAAAAGGCTTTAGAGGCAGAGGTCAAGAAGCAGGCTGAAGCTGAAAAATTCGCGATACAGCAGAAAGCAGATGCAGAGCTGTATACGCGTCAAAAGGAAGCAGAAGCAAAGAAATTTGAGATTCAGCAGGAAGCGGAAGCACAGCGTGCAAAAGCGGATGCAGACCGCTACAGTCGGGAGCGGGAAGCACAGGGGATTCAGCTGGTCGGAGAGGCAGAGGCAGAAGCGATACGTGCAAAAGGTATTGCCGAAGCACAGGCTATGGATAAAAAAGCCGAAGCCTATCAGAAATATACCGGGGCTGCCGTTGCGGAAATGCTGATCAAGGTTCTGCCGGATGTGGCAGGTAAGATTGCAGAGCCATTAACACAGATTGATAAGATTACGGTCATCGGTTCCGGAAATGAATCCAGCAGCATTGACTCTGTAGCCGGAAACGTTCCAGGTGTCATGACCAAGCTGTTTGAGTCCATGAAGGAAACGACCGGGATTGATCTTGGAGAAATTGTTAGAGCGAATACATATGACGCCAAGGTCACAAGAAATGTTAATTTCTCCGGTATTCCTGCGAATGATAATGATACCAATGTCGTAGTACAGGCTCCGGAAAGCAAAGAGAAGCCGGAAACGAAAAAAACAAAGGCATTAGAAGAACCGGAAGAAAAAAAGCCTGTGGTGAAGAAAAAAGACAGTGATAAAATGTCCTGGGAAAAATAAGAGAAGAAAGCGAGAACGTGTATGAGTGATAAATATAGAGAAGCCGGAGTCGATCTGGAAGCCGGATATGAATCCGTTCGTCTGATTAAAAGCCATGTCGCAAGAACAAAGGTAAAGGGTGCGATTGATTCCATTGGAGCCTTTGGCGGTATGTTTGATCTTTCCGTATTAAACATGAAAGAGCCTGTTCTGGTAAGCGGAACGGATGGTGTCGGAACCAAGCTGCTAGTTGCATTTGAAATGGATAAGCATGACAGCGTAGGTATTGATGCGGTGGCAATGTGTGTAAATGATGTACTGGTACAGGGCGCAGCTCCTATCTTCTTTTTGGACTACCTTGCAGTAGGCAAAAACGAACCAAAGAAAATCGAACAGCTTGTAAAAGGTGTGGCTGACGGCTGCGTACAGGCGGAATGTGCATTGATTGGTGGAGAAACAGCAGAAATGCCGGATATGTATGATGTAAAGCATTATGATATTGCAGGATTCTGTGTTGGTGCGGTGGATAAATGCAATCTGCTGGACGGACAGAAAATTGAGGAAGGCAATGTGCTGATCGGACTTCCAAGCAGCGGCGTTCATTCCAACGGATTCTCTTTGATCCGTAAGGTGCTGTTAAAGGATGCAAAGCTGGATTTACATAAGGAATACGAGGAAATTGGCAATCAGAAGCTTGGGGATGTGCTGTTAACTCCTACCAAAATATATGTAAAGGCAATTAAGCATCTGCTTGGCAAGGTGGATATCAAGGGCATGAGCCACATCACCGGTGGCGGCTTCTATGAAAATGTGCCGAGAATGCTGAAGGAAGGACAGGGCGTAACGATTGATACAACTGCCTATCCTCATAAACCTATCTTCGATATGATTGCCAAGTATGGCAATATTCCGATGGAAGAAATGTGCAATGTTTTCAATATGGGAATCGGATTCATGATGGCAGTTGATAAGAAAGATGTGGATACCGTACAGCAGCTGTTGCAGGAAATCGGTGAGGAAGCCTATGTCATCGGTGAAGTTACAAATAGTGGAAGTGTGGATTTGAAATGGTAAATATCGCGATATTTGCGAGCGGTAACGGCTCCAATTTCGAGAATATTATACAGGAAATCAACAACGGCCATGTGAACAATGCCGTATGCAGAGTACTGATCGTCGATAAGGAACAGGCGTATGCAAGGCAGCGGGCAGCGAAGCTGAATATTCCGTGCGTGTTTGTAAATCCAAAGGATTATGCAGGCAAGGAACCCTATGAGCAAAAGATTATGGAAGTATTAAAAGAGCATAAGGTGGAGCTAATCGTTCTGGCAGGATATATGCGTTTTATCGGTAAGGTGCTGCTGGACAATTATCCTAGACGTATTATCAATCTTCATCCGGCTTATCTGCCAAGCTTTCCGGGAGCACACAGCATTCAGGATGCTTATGAAGCAAAGGTAGATTTTACGGGTGTAACCGTACATTTTGTGGATGAAGGTGTGGATACCGGGGAAATTATCCATCAGGAAAAAATAAGCATAGACCCGTCATGGTCTTTGGATATACTGGAGGAGCATGTACATGCGATGGAGTATGATATGTTTCCAAAAGTTGTAAAGTATGTATGTAAAATGATAGAAAGCGAGGAAGCATAATGAAGCGAGCATTGGTCAGTGTTTCTGATAAGACAAATCTGGTTGAATTTGTATCCGGTCTTGTTGATCTGGGATATGAAATCATATCTACCGGAGGTACAAAAAAGGCTTTGGAGGCTGCAGGACTGAAAACAATTGGTATTTCAGAGGTTACAGGTTTTCCGGAAATCATGGACGGACGTGTAAAAACTCTGCATCCTAAGGTTCATGGAGCTCTGCTGTGTGTACGGGATAATCCGGATCATGTACGCCAGATTGAAGAGTTGGGTATCCGCTATATTGATTTGGTATGTGTAAATTTGTATCCATTTAAAGAAACGGTACAAAAACCGGGAGTCAGCCATGAGGAAATTATCGAGAATATCGATATTGGCGGCCCAAGTATGCTGCGCAGTGCTTCTAAGAATTATAAATTTATCCCAGTTATCTGTGATCCTAACGATTACGAGGGTGTATTAAAAGAACTACGTGAGAACGGGGAAACCTGCCCTGTCACAAGAGAATATCTTGCGGCAAAGGTATTCCGACATACAGCAAGCTATGATGCGATGATTGCAAGCTACCTGACAGAGAGAACCGGTGAAAAATATCCTGAAAAGTTCACCATTACATTTGATAAGGTACAGGATTTGCGCTATGGAGAAAATCCACATCAGAGTGCGGCATTCTATAAGGGGATGAATCCACAGTATTCTCTGGCAAATGCAAAGCAGCTGCATGGAAAGGAATTATCCTATAACAATATTCAGGATGGGAATGCGGCTATTGAAATTCTAAAAGATTTTGAAGGACAGCCTGCCGCTGTAGGCTTGAAGCACATGAATCCATGTGGTGTTGGCATCGGTGCTACCATTGAGGAAGCCTGGGACAAAGCGTATGAGGCAGATCCGGTATCCATTTTTGGCGGTATCGTTGCATTTAATGAGCCGATTCATGCGGCAGTGGCAGAGAAGCTGTCAAAGATTTTCCTGGAAATTATTATTGCGCCTGCCTTTGATGAGGATGCGTTTGAAATCTTATCAAAGAAGAAAAATATCCGTTTGATGCAGTTGGATACAACGCTGGATGTTAATGCCAGATATAAGGTAACCAATGTCAATGACGGGCTGCTTGTTCAGGATATTGACGATCATAAAATCACTGCTGCAGATCTTCGCTGTGTGACAAACCGCAAGCCGACAGAGGAAGAAATTGAACAGCTGCTGTTTGCATGGAAGGTTGTCAAGCATGTGAAATCAAATGCCATTGTTCTTGTGAAGGATAACATGACGATTGGTGTCGGTGCCGGACAAATGAATCGTGTCGGTGCGGCAAAAATTGCTTTGGAACAGGCAGGAGAAAAAGCAAAGGGTTCTATTATGAGCTCGGATGCATTCTTCCCAATGCCGGATACGGTGGAAGAGGCAGTAAAAGCTGGGGTAACAGCAATCATCCAGCCAGGAGGATCCATTAAGGATCAGTTATCCATAGATGTATGCAACGAGCATGGTATTGCGATGGTTTACACAGGAGTACGTCATTTCAAACACTAATAGCATCATTTGAAAAGAGAACACCATATTCGATTGGGTTCTAAGAATACAAATTAAAGCAATTAAGGTATGCATACCATTTCTATTTAAACATAAGAAAAGAAGTCCTCGGACTTCTTTTTCATATGAGATATTCTCAAACATCAATAGACTGGTGGATATTTATTAAACGTAATCAGTCTGGCCTCTTATAAGACTAGTGGACTTAAATTAGTACTGCAGTAGCCATTTTTAGATATTAGTTAAGCTGTATATGTAACTAAAGAGCGATTCTTGGATTACAAACTTTATGAAATGCGTATAAGCAGGCAATTTAGCTGAATGTACTTTGTATGGTCTGACATAGAAATATGTATGAAAATACTGTAATCATAGCGATGCGGTGATTTAATGGTGTCTGATATGGGCATTGATTTTATTTATCAGGCACGATATTCGGAAGCATCTGTTCCATGTAAGAAAACTTTTTATGAATCATAAGGGCTGATATGACAAGGATACCTCTTGCGATCGGCTGAAACAGTAACAGGGATTTTTGATCTGCAGTGATGGATATGGAAGTAGTAAGCATGCAGACCAGGGGTAACACGATTTCAACAAACAGATGTAAAAGATACAAGGTGCAATTCATCTGTTTCCTTCGCAAGATATTGTAATTGTAAATCCAGATTAACAGGAAGGCTGCCAATGCGAAGGGATACTGATTGCTCATAATTGCAAAATCAAACAAAAGAACCCCAATCATAGCTGGTAAAAGGTACAGCATTTTTTTTAATTGCACGGACAGACCTCCTTTCAAAACTATTTTCTAACAGCCGGGCGATAAGGATCCAGCAAAGCGCGCAGATCTTTTCCACTTTCATTCAGCTCATCCATCATGATGTCTTCCTGTATCATTCCATCATCCAGAACAACACAGCGGTCAATCACGGTTTCAATCTCTTCTATGTTATGCGTGGAAATCAGAATAATGACATCTTCTTTCACCTGTTCGATTAAAAGTCTTACTGTATCCTCTTTGGCATAGATATCCAATGTCGTGAATGGTTCATCCAGAATTATGAGTTTAGCATTCATTGCAAAGCCGGCACTTATTTCCACCTTTAGCTGCTGACCTTTGGAAAGACTTTTTATTGTATCAAAGATACTGACCTCAAATTGATCCAGCAGCTCGAAATAACGTTTCTTAGAAAAGGAAGGATAATACAGTGTCAGAAATTCACCATATTCCTTTGCACTCATATAAGGAAAGAAGCTTCCATCCTCTGTTATGAAAGCGATCTGTTCAAATTGTTCCTCAACCGGTTTGTTATGAAGTGTTATCCATCCCTCATCCAGGGGAAGCAGGTTCAGGATCGCTTTCAGCAGCGTGGTTTTACCGCTGCCATTTCTACCCAGAATACCGGTTATTTCACCCTCGCGAAATTGTATGGATGTGCTGCGCAATCCCCGGTTATTGGAGTATAGTTTTTTTACATTTTCTAATATCAGCATATTTTATCCTCTCCGCTGTATGAAATAACAGCATCTTTTTATATTTATAGTGAATATGATGCTAAATAAAAGAGGAATCAGCATCATCCAAAAAGCAGAATGCCATACGGTATAGCATAGATAAACTAGAACCAGATACCCGATATAGATCCACCCACTTGCTTTGGATGTTTCTGCTTTTAGCTCATGAATAATAGAGGTAGTGCCTGTAACAATAGACAGAAACAGGCTGAGTAAGACTGCGAATGATGAAAATGATGACGGATATAGCAAAGGATATGCATTTTGAATTGCCAAAAATGCAGGAAAGGATCGATATTCTTCGGGCACATATAACTGGCGGTTATCCAGCAGCTGTAAATGATGCTGGAAGGAAAGATACAGAATAGAGAGACTAAGGATATAGAATATGATAATGATAACTGCAAAAAGCAAAGCATCAGCAAATATGCGCGTCTTTTCTGTGTATGCCAGCAGCATCCATCTTGTTTTTCCACGACGATAGTCTGCAATCGTTCGCAGCGTATAGAAGAAAAACAGAATGACTAGGAATGCAATTGTAATTCCATAAAATAAGCTATAGGAGAAGGGAAGGAATTTAATCCAGGTATCCATATCTCTAAGGGAAGAAATATTCGAGGCAATTCTCTGCATAATGATCGCACTAACAATCAAATATGCCAACAGGATTGCCAGCAGCACTCTCCATAAACGCCGCATATGCTGGACCAGTTCTCGTTTCAGCATTTCCATCACCTCCGAAATGTGACCGGGTAGTTAATTGCCGGCATTTCTATAGCATTTGTTTTTACATGCAATAAATCCAGTGTTCCTATGTAAAGCGTTTTTTCAAAATCCATTACAATGACAGTATTGATAAAGTAGTCTGCATCCTTATACATGGAAGCATAAATTTTTCCGTTTTTATATAAAATATCATTGATAATAACAGAATTGCCATCTGTATCCTTTGAAAGAATATCACTGTTTTCTGTTGCCTTCACCTTCATGCTGTCAGTATTCAGTACCTGCAGCTTATTGTCATATATGAAGCAGATATATTCGTCATTTTGATATAATGCACTTAAATAACTGTTGTTGTTTATCGTTATTTCCTTTATCTGATTGCCCTTATCATCATATTTTGTTATATACAGTTGATTGTCTTTTTGACTGAATACGATCAGGTGATTTGAGGATATTCGCAAGGCCAGATAATTACGATTCGTTCTCAGCTTTGTAAGCTTCTCCACATCCAGGCGATTATCCATTGAATAATAATTTTGATCCTGTGTGGGAATAGCGTACTGTTTTACAGATTCCCGTTCTTTAGCACGATATATATAATTGTATCCGCTCATGCTAATCGTGCTTGGAGGCAGGATGTAATAGTATCCATGATAGTATACAGGCTGACTCCATTCTTCACTTCCCTCAAAATTCTCAGGTTCGATCCAGCTTGATGATGCAATTCCATTCGTACCTTTTTCATAATAGGCCTGTTCCTTCAGGATATGCTGTTCGTCTGCTTTATAAATCAATTCTGTTTGTATAAAGCCTAAATCTTTAAAGTTATTGTTTTTATCTGTATACATTACGGATAAATAAAGCTTCGCTTGATTCAGTTTTCTTTCATAGAGTGGTGTTGATGCATCATATTGCTCCTGAGCTTTTTGCCAGTCACTTATGGGCTTACAGTCGTCATCACGTACATAAGTGAAGTTTAAAGAGGAGCGGCTTGGATCCTTCTGTGATTTTTTTATTTCGTGATGCTGCTGCGTATCGTTATCATAAGAAACAAGTATCGAAGCATCATTCAGTGAAACAATACTGTCAAAAGGAATGCTTTTCAATACAGAGCGATTGCCCTGTTCATTTTTTAGTGGAAAACGGGCATGTTTTGCCGTGAAGAGAAAAACACTTGAACATAGCACTCCAATCAACGCAATTACAATCATAAAGGTGGTTGTTTTCCTCATTTTGGCTGCCTCCTTTTCCATATAAAATAAGATTTCAACTGTAGGGCATGAAGGGGAAGAAGGAGAATCATAGCCATACAATTTACGAAATCATCCATATTTTGTAATCCCATTTGTAAGATTACAAGTTTAAAGCTGAGGATACATATAAATGCTGCACTGTAAATAAGTATAGTCTGCAGCATTTTTTGAGTTTCCATGCTGATTAGTAACAGGGTGCTGATACAGGTAAGTGTCACCAGCTTTAATAAGTCAGTGATAAGTACCATGACGGTAAAAGGAAGATAGGCATGTGAGGTTGTCTGTGAGAGCTGAAAGAATAGGAAGGAATTGCTGAGAAAGGGCAGCTGTTCCGCAATCAGAAGGTAGATGGTAGACCACGCAAGGAAATGTGTACACAGAAGTCCTAAATAGGTCATGAATTGAAAGAGCAGCTCACTGTAAAGAAAGGTGGATTTGCGGATAGGAAGAAGCCGAACCCGGGTTAAACCACCTTCGCTTATGAAGGCTTTATACCGCCTGTGATGAAGAAGAAAGAGAAAGATAAAACTCGGATAAAACACAAGGAGCATAATGGAATTGACATCTGAGGTAATGCCGATAAAACATAATACAAGCTGTACCAGGTATATATCCATATACAGGAATAGAATTTTTTTCAGATAGGGTGCTGATGTATTCTCAATAAATAAGGTTATCTCTTTCATAGAACTCCTTTCTGTATTGCGGTCGCAATACACTAATTATAAATAAAAATCACTGGTTCCACTTTTTGGTAAGCCAGGCGATTGTCTGCTGAAAATCCAGTCCGCTTGTCTGACATTCTTTTATAAATTTCTCCATCGTCTCCTCTATCATTTCATTCCGCAGCATGGTTAAGGTTTCCTCGTTGACAATAACAACACTTTTTACATTGCTGATGGTCTTTATGATTCCCTCTTCTTCCAGCTGTTTATAGGCTTTTTGAACAGTATTCGGATTGATGGACAGCTGCATGGCCAGCTCGCGTCGGCTGGGGAGCTCCTCATAATGCTTTATTTCGTCGGATAGTATCAGCTTTTTGATATACCGGCTGAGCTGGGGATACATAGGCTCTTTCTTATTGAACTGAATATCCTTTAAATTCATGCATAATCACCCCGCTTCAACTGTATTATAACCGCAATACACTCTGCAGTCAAGCAAAGCCTGTTTATTTACAGGCTGAAAGGAAAATAATTAGAAATTGGCTAGTTTTTTATTTATAATACCGGTTTCAATCCATTCTGTCACAAATTCACGAATTAGATGCTCATGAGTATTCTTATCATTTGATACATAATTTTCAAGAAATTTCTCCAAGGATACAGGCTCTGTGCGAAACTGCCTGCTCTTATCCTTCTTTGTATTCTGAATAAAAAACATATAGTTATACGCCTTATACCATGGAGAAACATATACGTTCAGATGATATCTCTGATCGCCGCGCATATCAACATATACATGAAATATAGGCTGTTCAGATACTATCAGATGCTCAATCTCTTGTGTCAAATCCTTTTGTTTCAAAATAACCCCTCCCTTTTTATGTTTTATGGAACAGAGGTCACGTAAGCCATGACAACGGGACAGTTGTTTATCTATAATGACCTCTGTATCACTATCATAACGAATACGAGGATAAAAGCAAGCGTTCTGGGACAAGCGGTATCTCACAGGTGGGAAACGGTCATTTTTATACGCATGAACACTGTTTTTGCTAATCACAACATGCTGGAATTTTCTAAATAATAGAGACAGTTTTTTTCATGAAAACAACAATAGCATATACAAAAAGTATCAGTGATCATGTATAAGGATTAGGGTTAAACACTGTTTTATGTTATCTTCTTCCATCTCTGCATTGCAATTCGATGAAAACCGTGGTAACATTTTATCGTAATAAAGAGGGGAGCTGGAAACGGCTGAGAGGAAGCGTATGCTTCGACCCATAACCTGATTCGGATAATGCCGACGTAGGGAACTGTGTACGATATGCGAGAATGAACATATTGAGATATGGCCTGCGTTTGCTATATCTCTTTTTTATTGCTGCATACGGAAGGGGAGCTCCGACCGTACAAAGAACTTCAGCGAGGGAGCCTGCCAGACAGGCTGAGAGGAAGCTGTATGGCTTCGACCGATCTTGGAATATAAACCAGGAGAGCTGTTTTCTTTGTGCTTCCTGTTTATATTCTTTAAGGAAAGCAAACAGGAGGTAAGTAGAAATGAAAAATGAAAATCGTGTTTTCCGCCATGTTTTTCTGGCAATGATGGTAGCTTTGGGAGTTGTGATATCCCCTATTCTGCGTGTGGAGGGTATGTGTCCAATGGCGCATTTTATCAACATCACGGTAGCTGTACTTATGGGGCCATGGTATTCCCTCATATGTGCTGTATTGATAGGTGTCATTCGTATGGCTGTAATGGGCATTCCGCCGCTTGCATTAACAGGGGCCGTGTTTGGAGCCGCTCTATCCGGTATTTTTTACAGAATGAGTAAGGGGAAGCTATGGGCTGCTGTACTTGGTGAAGTTATCGGTACCGGGATCATCGGGGCGATTGCATCCTATCCGGTTATGGCTTTATTATGGGGGAGAACCGGCTTAACCTGGATGTTTTATGTACCGAGCTTCTTTATGGGAACCCTGATCGGGGGAAGTATCGCCTTTATATTCCTGACATCTTTGCAGCATAGCGGGCTGCTGTTGAAGATGCAGAGAAAGCTGGGAGGAAATCTGAATGAACGAGAAGCTCTGGAACCTGAGAAAACAGTTGCAATACAGTCATAACCTGATTCATTGCATCACCAATCCAATCAGCATAAATGATTGTGCAAATGCTGTACTCGCCCTGGGAGCTAAGCCAATCATGGCGCAGCATCCAATGGAGTGTGAGCAGGTGACCGCAGTCAGCAGTGCACTTGCATTGAATTTGGGGAATTTTGAGGATACACGTTGTATTGCTATGCAAAAAAGTCTTATCTGTGCGAATGAACATGAAATTCCTGTTATTCTGGATTTGGTCGGCGTCGGCTGCAGCGAATTAAGGAAAAGATATGCATTGGAGCTTTTAAGGAAAGGGAGCTTTTCCATAATCAAAGGAAATCTTTCAGAGCTAAAGACAATCAGCGGTCGCGACAGTCATGCGTTGGGAATAGATACCGGAGAGGAAGACCAGGAGCTCCCCATTCACAGTGCAAAGTGGCTGATGCAGCTTGCACGAACATACAGCTGTTGTGTATTATGCAGTGGTGAAACTGATATCATATCTGATGGAAGCCAGATATATTTTGTTGAGAACGGTGATCCTATGATGACACTTTGTACTGGAACAGGCTGTATGCTGAATGTGATAGCAGCTGCATATCTGTCTGTTGCGGATACACCGCTTGCTGCAGCTCTGGCGGCATGTGTAACATTTGAACTTGCGGCAGAGCACAGTATTTCGATTGCTGAAGGGCCGGGGAGCTTTCATGCATCGCTGTTTGACAGCTTATATAACTTGAAGAAGCAAGATTTTGCAGAAGCAAGGTTAAGACGGTATGTGTAAGCGTAAATTTATGGAGTCAAAAGTGTTTAAAGTAACGGTACTGCATAGCTGTGTCCATATGCAAAGTGATGATAATGGAGGAGATTATGAAATTCGATTTGACCTTATATCTGATAAGCGATTCAACAGGCCTGACAGAGGATGAATTTTTAAGAAGACTTGAACAGGCATTACAGGGTGGTGTGACGCTGCTGCAGATAAGAGAGAAGAACAGAACAACACTGGAATACTATGAACTGGCGAAGAAGGTAAAAAAGCTAACGGATGCCTATCAGATACCGCTCATTATTGATGACCGCGTAGACATCGCGCTCGCAGTTGATGCACAGGGTGTTCATGTCGGTGCTGAGGATATGCCGGTGAGGGAAGCACGCAGATTGATGGGACCGGATAAAATAATAGGTGCAACAGCTAAACGGGTAGAAACTGCTATGCAGGCGGAAGCAGATGGTGCGGATTACCTTGGTGTTGGAGCCATTTATCCGACGACGACAAAGGTAAAAACAGTCATTACAAGTGTAGAAACTCTTCAGGATATCTGTCAGCATGTTTCAATACCTGTTGGAGCAATCGGTGGTTTACATGCAGAGAATTGTGATATTCTCAAAGGGACAGGTATTCAGGGAATCTGTGTGGTATCTGCCATTATGAAGCAAAAGGATCCGCGTACAGCTGCTAAGGTATTAAAGGAAAAAGCATTAGCAATACGGAAATAGATACAGGATACAACAAAGACAGCTTACATAAGGGAAATGAAGGTTACTCTTAGGAAGCTGTCTTATTTAATTTTTATGATTTGAGAAACTTGTATATCAGGAATTTTTTGAGACAGATAGGTTATTTTCAGATATATAATCTCTGATTTTACCGTACAGTCTGAAGGTATAGTAGGTCTTTGTATCTTTCACAAAAATCTCTGTAACATCCTCATTATCCTCATTTATGACCCTGTGTGATTGATCTCCTTCATAAATAGGTTTAACAAATCTTTTGAGATCATTAAATTCCGGGTTCATGATATACAGAACATAACCTAAACATAAAACGATAACGATTGCCAGACAAACATGCCATTTTTTTATTTTCATACAGTTTCCTCCTCATTATCAATTTAGTATAGGCTATAAACTTATGTTAAACAAAGAATTGTCTTAGCTATATTTAGAAAGATCATTCCCTTTTGGATAATGTGTATATCGCAATATTTCCTATGATAAGGGTGATTGCATTTAAAGAAAATGCAATAGACGATGTTATTATGTGATAATCATATAAATATCTTATCATAAATAATAGAATTATACCTAGTATTATAGTCAGAATAACATATAAATTTTTCATATTAAGCCCTGGCTACCCTGTATTCCCAGTAGCCGCTATTACAAGGACCTGAATAACTAGGCTCACAACCTGGTATTTTTCCCGGTATGAATCTTCCAGTTAATACGTACTTAACAAGGTTTTTCTTTTTAGTGCCTAAATATCTAAGTACGATTCTACATGCGTCTGTTCCTGTCACATAATATACAGCTGAGCAAGCACCTACAGCATTCCATATGACGGTGGCAATCGTGACCCATGCAACACGTGTAGTTCCAGTGTTCTTGATGTCGAAAGTATTATCATAATTATGTCCGTAGTCGCGTATAATCATGTCACCGTTATCCAGATAGGTAACTTCAACATTTTCTTCATACATTTTTACTTCATTACCGTTTTTATCTAACCATTCATTCGTCACATTAGATGGTTCTGCTGTACAATCGGAGCAGGGTTCTGCACCATAGATTTTAGATGCATTTGAATTCAACGCAAAACCATTTAACAACATAGCAGATAATAGTAAATAACAGATAATCTTCTTCATAAGATCCTCCTATTCCATTGAATTATTTAACAAACGTTTGTATGGCTATATAATAATATTCTAAAGCAAAATTGCAATGGATTTGTCATCTAAATACAGTATTTGTCATCTAAAGAGACAGGAAAGAACATTGACAAATCGGATGTGTATAGTAATATGTAGATAATAGGATAATAAAAGGAGAGGGGAACACATGGGGAAAAGAAAAATATTATTATGCGATGATGAATTATCATATGCAGAGGAAATAAAGAAAATGATAATTGATCTTTATCCGGATGCATTTGATATACAGACAGCGACTGATCAAAGCTTTGATATAAATAAACAATATGATGTATATTTCTTAGATATTGATATGCCAAGCATTTCAGGCTTTGATTTAGCGATTGAAGTTCATAAATATCATCCAGAAGCATTACTTGTTTTTCTGACTTCACACGAGGAGCTTTCTATGGACGGCTATCAGTATCGGGCGTTTCGTTTCATAAGTAAGCTACGCCTGGAGGCTATGCTTCCAAGAACCTTGAAGGAATTAAAAGAGTATTTTAACCAATTTGATCAAATCATAAATGTAAAAGATGTAAATGATTTAACCGTAGCCATCCATATTAAGGATATTACCTGTCTAATAGCGAAAGGAAACTATATGGATTTCAATACAGAGAGCGGCGTTTTTAGTAAAAGGATGAAAGTGAAGGAATTTTTAAAAGATACACATAGTGAAATATTCGTGCCTGTTGAACGCGGTGTTCTAGTGAATATGCGTCATGTAAAAAAATACGATTACAAAACAGGTGAATTGTTTATTCAAGATGGTATGCACTTAAAAGTGACTAAAAAATATAAAGAAGAATTTTTAAAGCAGTATGTGAAAAGAGGGATTTATAGCTCTTAGGTGACAAAAAGTGTTTTTAGATGACATGTATATTGTAATTTCTTCCATATATTATTATGCTCTTTATGAAAGGGATGATGAATATGTTAAAGAAATTATTTATGGTATTGTTATGCATTACCATGCTTTGCAATATCAATGTATTTGCTTCAGAAACATTGCAAGATAGTCAGATAAAGGAAGATTTAGATTTAACAGAAGAGATAGAAATGTTAGACTCTTTTTATCAGCAACCTGACCGCTATATTTTTCAGGATATCGATGGTAATGATTTGAATGCATTTGTTATGCAACATAAGGAAGAATTTTATAAAAATCAATATCAGACTACTGACATTCTTATGGAATATGTCAGAAGTGTACAGGATTTAGGTAGTGTGATTTCTTTCTATTCAGGAAAATCAAAAACATGGGCAAATCAAAAGGTCTATTACACAAAGACTAGATATGCTATATATAGCGCTACAGGAACCTACACAGTTAGCAATAATAAGATTACATCGGGGAAGTGTAGTGCGAAAGTAATTGAAAAAAATACTGCTGAAATATATCAAATATTAAGTACATCTAAATCCATAGAAAATAATGGGAAGTCAATTACTTTTACGATAACTCATAGTATCAATAAAAAGATTATTAAAACAAGGCATTCTATCTCTATATAGCTAATCTATGATATAATTACCTTGGTGATGGCTATGGAATATATTGATGCATTTTTGATTATGACGATTTTGAAATCTGTATTTTCTTATTTCTTTCTATATAAGATTATGGAGTTGAAAATACATAATAAAACAAAAGCGCAGACATCTTGTTTTCTAGTATTCCTTATTTTCATATTTATAGGTAATCTCGCTTTTTTTGCCTTTGTATCTTGGGAGGATGAATTTGGCACTGTCAGGTACTGTCCGGATATTGTAGAAGATATTATTATGATGTTGATAATAATGGCATTATTTCATTCGAATATTTGGAAAAAAATATACTATATTGTTTTTGGATATGTATTAGTCATGTTCGTTGATTTATTAAAATCTTTATTTGATAACATATTTCTTCAATATATTGTGCATCATATCTCCACATCAAATCAAGTTGCAATCATGTTCTTACTGGAAATTTTAATATTATCTATAATTTATATTCTATTGAGAAAAAGAAATAAAACACAATATACAATAGACGATAAGGACTGGCCTTTATTTGCCGTACTAGCCATTATCGTATGTGCCTATTTCTATTATATTAAAAACGTTGTACCTTATATTGATCCGGAAAACAGCATCATGTATGTTTCCATAGATTACATACAACTAGGCTTTATGGTTGGAATATTCTTTCTGTTTAGTAGATATCATATCATCTTGGGGAAAAAGGGGCAGGAGCTCTTAAAAACACAGTTAAAGCTTCAAAGTGAACAATTTCAATTAAAACTAAGAGATCAGCTAACAGCCGCCAATGCAGAAAACAGGAAGCTTCGTCATGATTTGAAGCATCATTTTATCGTTCTTCAGAGAAAAATAAAAGAGGATCCTGAATATGCATTACATTATGTCAAGCAGTTGAGCGATCATGTGGAAATTGTATCCTATGCCGATACAAAGAATGAAATTCTTAATTATATATTGAATACAAAAGCTGCAACAGCGCATCAGATGAACATACCATTTGAATATAAGATAGGTGATCCATTAACCTTTATCAATGACTTTGACCTTATATCTATCCTGGGAAATGCTTTGGATAATGCAATCGAAGCACAGCAATTTGTAAAGGAAGCGTGGATTCATATGGAAATCACAAAATATGAGGATACGGTTCATATAAAGGTCGAAAACGCATGCGACTGCACAAAAATTAAATGGGTTGACGGTATGTTATCAACAGTAAAAAAAGATAAGGATGAGCATGGTTACGGATTAAAAAATATCAAGGAATTGTGCGAAAAATACAATGGTATACTGGATATCAGTACAGAGCAATCTGTTTTCCAGCTAACAATGTCATTTCTGAAAATTTAAAGGGTGTCTATTAAAGGCATCCTTTCATTTATGCGTTTAGATGACAAAAATTGCATTTAGATACCATAAAAGTAGTATAAATAACGGAAATCTAGTATGATTTCTCAGAGGTGATAGCATGGTGGAGCAAGATGTTATAAAAGAAGAGACCGTAAGCTTTCTGATGATTCAATACAGGAAGGTACTTGAATATCTACAGCAAATGGCGGAGGATAATTGGCGGTTAAAAAAAGTAAAAAACACATCCATGTATTTTGAACGAGGCTATAAGGTTCGCTATTCGTATTGTATGATACCTGTTGAATTATTTAATAGAGAAATCCAGATCAAAGCCAGGCAGCAGGATTGGAGACAGATCGGTACATGGAAGCATCTGTTGATATTCGGTAAAGAGGAACAGAATGCAATGCCAATCATTGAAGAAGATATATTACATCAGTATATAAAAAACACAAGGTATCGGAAATATGACCTTTATATTGTACTCAGCTGTTTTCTCGTATCCATCGGATTATTGGCACTCGCTTTATATTTCGTATTGCATGCAGGCTCATTTATTAAATACTTCTTTATCACTCTGCTGTGGGGAGGCTTATCTATTTACCATTTGTGGGTGTTACTCCATGTCTGCCATTTTTTATGGAAACTGGAACATATTGAAAAGCAAAGTATTGATGAGGCTAAGTTTACTATGAGAGCCATTCATGAAAATATGATGTTAGGGGTTATTGCATCTGTTTTGATTCTCATTGTTGGCTGATAAGACTTATCGTTTCATAAGCATTCAAAGAGATACTTACCATCTAAATAAAAGATAGCGTTAAAAAGCAGTGCTATTTATATGAACGTATTCTATGCGCTTTGAAAATATGTGAATTACTTTCAAAATGAACAAGAGATTATTCTAAGCATTTCATTTTCTTTTCCTTATATTTTCATCCATAATATAGATAGCATTGACAAAAGTAAGTACTTTCTATAGGAATTTGCGTCAATCTGTTTTATAATCATATCGTCAGGGATGAATGTAGTAGAAAAGGAGGAGCATATGCTGAACAAGGAAAAAATTTATATTACAGGGCACAGACACCCGGATACAGACTCTATCGCATCCGCTATTGCCTATGCAAAGCTGAAACAACGTCAGGGATATAATGCTGTCGCATGCCGTCTTGGACCACTTAATGCCGAAACGGAATATCTGCTTGACCGCTTTCATATGGAACTGCCTATGCTGTTTGAGGATGCCCGTGCCACGCTGGATGAAATTGATATCGACGGCCCGCTGGCTATCAGTCCGCAGACAACGATTATGGAAACGCTGGAACTGATGAATGAACAAAACAAGCAGTCCTATGGCGTAATCAATGCACAGGGAAAGCTGATGGGAATGGTAACGAAATCAGATCTTGCTACAGTTGGTCTTGGTGATACTGCGGTCGCTATTCAGCTTTTGCAGGAAACACCACCCGAATATATCGCAAAAACAGTAAGCGGTAAAATGGTGTATACAGACAGGAACTATCACTTTAATGGGAAAACCAGTGTTATCGCGATTGCAGAAACAAAGCTGAACAACTATGAGCTGCAGGATCGGCTTGTCATTGTAGGGAATGACTCAGAAGCACAGGAAGCGGCAATCCGTAAGGGTGCGGGTATCCTTGTTGCTGTATGGACAGAGCGTATTGAAGAACGTGTCATTGCGCTTGCGAAGGAATATCACTGTCCTATTATTCTATCTGGACATGGGACGATGAATACCTCGCGTTATCTTTTCTTTTCACCTCCGGTCAAGCTGCTTATGAAAACGGATCTGGTCAGCTTCAATAAAAATGAATTTGTCGATGAGGTAGGAAAGAAAATGCTGAAATCAAGATATCGCAGTTATCCTGTGATTGATGATGAAAATCATCTGATTGGCTATGTATCACGATATCACATTTTGAATCAGCACAATAAGAAAGTGATACTGGTGGATCATAATGAATATGCACAATCTGTGAAAAGCATAGAAAAAGCAGATCTTCTTGAGGTTGTGGATCACCACCGTGTCTGTGATATTTCCACAAATCGTCCGATATCCTTCCGTAATGAAATTATCGGCAGCACAGCTTCCATTATCACATCCATTTATCTGGAAAACCAGATGAGCATACCTAAGGATATAGCCGGTCTGCTTCTGGGTGCAATCTTATCTGATACACTGAAGTTTAAATCACCGACAACTACTGCGAAGGATAAGGGACTTGCGAAAATGCTGGCAGAAACGGCAGAGCTGGATATTGATACATTTGCCAAGGAAATGTTTAAGGTCAGCTCCAATATCAGCAATAAAACACCGCGGGAGCTGTTGAATCAGGATATTAAGAAATTTGAAATAGATGGCAGAACAGTAATGATTTCACAGGTCATCGCCTACCAGGTGAGTGAAGCTAAGGAAATCGAGGAGATTCTGCAGACAGAAATGGAAAGGTTTGCACAGGAAAAAGGGCTTGATCTTCTTGTAGTTGCCTTTACAAGTATTTTAGAAAACGGCTCCGTATTTTATTCCGCAGGAGAGATATCGGATGTAGTAGCTGAAGCATTTCCCAATCATTTTGAAGAAGAGCACAGCTTTCAGGAGGATATACTGTCAAGAAAAAATCAAATTGTACCACTGCTTTCCAGAGCCATCATCAACTCCGTACACTAATATGAAAAAAGACAATTCGGTTATGAATTGTCTTTTTCATGTTATAGAGGACAATGTGAAGTACCGTATAGTACGATAAGACTTTAGTCATTGATTACTGTTTATTTGGCAGCCTCGATATAGGCCTTTACATTTTTTTCAACAACACTGAACGGCGCAGAACCACTTTTCAGAATCGCTTCATGGAAATCCTTGTCATTAAACTTATCCTTTAATTCATCCTGTGCATCCGTTTTCAGATTAGCAAGCTGTACATAGCCTACATAATAGGAAATAAATGCTGTCGGATTTGCCTGTATCTGATTGTAGAAGGCGCTGATATCTGTAATTCCGAGTCCATTCTCTTCAAGGAAGCTCTGTGTTTCCTGCTCAGTCCATCCTTCATAATGAATACCGATATCCGCAAGGGCAACCAGGCAATCCTGATATACAACCATATTCTGCTGCAGCTTTACCGCATCTTCGGACACTCCGTTGAGATATTTCAGGGCGTATAATTCCACATAGGTAGCATATCCCTCCGTATAACCGAGGTAATTTGCCAGGCTGTTTCTCCATGGATCCTTTACATTCTTATACGCATATGCAATCTGATACATATGTCCCGGAATTCCTTCATGTGCTACGGTTGAGAAGGTTTCCAACGCCTGAACATCCAGTGCATCCTTTAACATGTTTACACGAATCTGCTTCGGAGTCGTACCATCCAGAGCAGGAATATTGAAGTAAGCGGCAACACCGCCTGATGCAAGATCCTCACCGATTGGCTTGATCTGATAATCCAATTTTCCTACAGAAGGGAAATCATCCTTGATATCAGTATCAAGATCCTTCAGCATGCTTTCAAAATCCTTGTATTTTGTTTTGATCTCGCCGTTAACATAAGAATCATACGCTTTCTTATTTTTTGAAATAACAGCCTGTGCACCTAACAGAGAAGACCTCGACATGCTTGTCAGTTCCTTTTTGATTTCTTCAACGGATTTGTCCGTACCAGTAGCCTGCTGAAACAGCAGCTCATAATATGCCTTACCATTTTTCATATGAGAAAGACCCATCGTATTGTTCTTCGAGGAATCAAGATCATCCATTGCTTTTATTATATCGCTGTAAGCTGGCAGGAAGTATTCCTGAAAAGCCTTCTTCAAATCAGCTTTATACTGTTTTGTTTTTTCATCACCCAGCTTCAGGTTGTCGATACTTTCATTGAGGCCGGTAAGCACACTGCTGTTCACATCTTCCTTAACAACCTTTTCACAATATTCCTTTACGGATTTGATATCCAGCATCAGGGTGCCGTTTTCTTCCTGTTTCTTTGTATAATCAAGAATACTATCCATATACGGTTTTACGGATTTCATGAGTTCAATGACATCCTTTACATCCTGCTCATTACGCAGTGTCCAGTCAGAGAACATCGTAGGAAGCTGTGTATGCATTCCTGTCATGGATTCCAGCGGCATGGACATATGCTCAAATTTGGAATCATTCATTTTCAAAGTATAATCGAGCATATACTTATAAATGTCATATGTATCCTTCTGCTCATCTGTTAATGCATCACGGTCAAATTCCTCAAAAGCCTTTTCGGATTTATCCGTAAGCTCCTTGTTTTCCTTAAAGGTGGCTTCTGTCATTTCTTTATCAATTTGAATCTTAGTTTTGCTTGTATCTACTCCGTAATTTTTGGGATTCTCCAGAATAATATGCGTATTTGGATAGCTTTGTTCCATAGATTCGACAAATTCCTGCTTCATGAACTCATCAAACTTTTTCTGTTCTTCCTTGTTGTCCTTTTTAGAGCAGCCGCCGATGGATAGCGCCATCACTGCGGATAACGTAAGAACGGTGAGTCTTTTTAACGTTTTCATACAATCTCCTCTCTTTATTACTTATATTATAGCCAACAGCTACCGGATAAGCAATTTAATATGAAAAAAAGATGGAGGCTCCATCTTTTCTATCTTGAATCCCTGTACTTTTAAAATTACAACAAATGTGTATAGTATTTGAGGATTAACTTAACTGCCTGCAATTTATAAGCTTACGCTGTTCGACCATTTCCATACAGATAGCGTGCGACATAAACACCGCTCGCACTTGCATGGGAAAGAGAATGGGTAACACCGCTGCAGTCTCCGATTACAAACAAGCCTTCATGCTTTGTTTCCAGATGGTTATCAATTTCAACCTCCAGATTATAAAATTTTACTTCAACGCCGTAAAGCAGTGTATCATCGTTGGCAGTACCCGGTGCTACCTTGTCCAATGCATAAATCATCTCGATGATGTCATCCATCTGGCGCTTAGGAATCACCAGACTCAGATCGCCCGGTGTTGCGGATAAAGTCGGTGTCACAAAACTTTCGGCTATACGGGAATCTGTACTTCTCTGTCCACGAATCAGATCACCAAAGCGCTGAACGATTACACCACCGCCCAGCATATTGGAAAGGCGGGCAATGCTCTCTCCATATTCATTGCTGTCTTTGAACGGCTCAGTGAAGTGATTGCTTACCAATAAGGCAAAATTTGTATTTTCTGTATAACGGGAAGGGTCTTCATAGCTGTGTCCGTTTACAGTTACAATTCCGTTTGTATTCTCACTGACGACAACACCACGCGGATTCATGCAGAAGGTACGTACCTTATCCTGAAACTTACTGGTACGGTAAACGATTTTACTTTCGTATAGCTCATCGGTCAGATCGGAGAAAATACTGTAGGGAAGCTCCACACGTACTCCGATATCCACACGGTTGCTTTTTGTGGAAATTCCCAGCCGTTCACAGATGCTGCCCATCCATTTGCTTCCGCTGCGCCCTGTAGATATAATACATTTGCTTCCGGTAAAGCTGTTGTCACCACTGATCAATCGGTATCCGTTTTCCAGCTTTTCCACTGCATCAATATGGGTATGGAAATGGATTTCAATGCGATCCTTCAATTGATTGTACAGGTTCTCCAAAACAATATAATTAACATCCGTACCCAGATGGCGCACACTTGCTTCCAGTAAATGCAGGTCATTCTGCATACATTTCTTCTTCAGATGTGTATTTTCATTGGTATAGAGCTTGGTACCCTGCCCTCCGTTTGCGACATTGATTTCATCGACATAATTCATCAGATCGATTGCTTCTTTTCTGCCGATATGTTCATATAGCGTACCGCCAAACTGATTTGTAATATTATATTTTCCATCGGAAAAGGCTCCTGCTCCTCCAAACCCGTTCATAATAGCGCAGGTCTTACAGTTAATGCAGGATTTGATCTTAACACCGTCAATCGGACATTTTCTCTTTTCCAGCGGGTTTCCTGTTTCAAATAATGCAATTTTCAATTCCGGGTTTAGTTTCATCGCCTCATAGGCAGAGAAGATACCGCCGGGACCGGCACCGACAATCAATAAATCATAATCCATAAATTACCTCCATCGTTATATGTATAACTTTCGGGAAATCTCGTTTTTCCTATGGTATTTTATCACAGAAACAGAAAAAAGCCAGTGCTATTCATGAAAACTTTATGAAAACGGTATCAGAGGGTGTTGTCTTCTTTTCTTTTATATAGTCATATCGTCCTGTTATGAAGGTTGCACCCATAGAAAATGCTGTGATGAGTGATTATGTATCAAAACGTTATACTGTTTTATATGAAGCTGTCTTTTTTATATGAAAAAGGTATAAGCAGCACAAAGCAGTCCATACTGCAGCTATGAGGTGAAGATATGAAACGTTATGCGATAATTGGCTGTTTATGGTTTTTCATGGCAGCAGCGATGATTCATGGGAATGCGAGAGCTGAAATTGACTACGAGATACGCTATGACAGCAATACAAAGCAAACCTATGAGCTGAAGGAGAAAATACAGGAAATTTATTCTGATCTGGTAAGCGGTGTACATAAGGAATCCTATATCCTGATGGTACTTCACAATAAAGAGCTGTTTGCTTTTCGCAAGGATCTGCGTGCCGATTGGAAACATAATCAGCTGGTGATTACCGAAGGTGATGGGAAGGGCGATACGATAACCGGGACATTGCGTACGGAAAGTGTATGTGTTCCCGAGGTTCAGCCGCGCTCCCTTCTACAGGAAATATTTCAATAGCGATTGAACAGATACAAGTACTTTATCGGTTTTATCAGGAATGGATAAATACGGCGCCTGAAAATGATGAAGAAATAGATAAACTGCATCTTAAAATGATAGAAGAAAGAGAACTCCGAAATGCACAGGGGCTTTCCTTCTTCTTTTTTCATGCTGTTTGCTTGTCTTCAGGGATATAAGAACCACTTTATCTGTTGTAGTTTTATTTGCAGGTGAGTTGCGGATTCCTGCAACTTGGTTTAAATTTATGGCTTTTAAGCAGCAGTGCCAATATAATAAAAGCAGGAGGATTTAGCATGAAAATCATGGAGGGTAAGGATTCACAGCAGCTCGATGTCCGCATACGGTTTGATACAGTCGAAGAAAAACAAAAAGCATTCCGTCTTCTGGCAGCTATGCAGCAGCGGCTGGTCGGATATCAGAGGGAGAAGGAATATCTTTTACGGGCAGAGGATGTCTGCTTTATTGCATCGGTAGAAAAGCGTACCTTTATATATACTGCACAGGGCTGCTTTGAATCATTGCTTTGGCTCTATCAGATTGAGGAACAGCTGAATGATGATTTCATACGCATTAACAAAGCGACGATAATCAATATGACCCATGTTATGAGCATGCGCTCAGATATCGGCTCCAGAATCCGGGTATACCTTGATAATGGAGATTCGCATATGGTGACGAGAACATATGCGAAGGCATTTAAGCAAAGGCTGAAAGGGGAATAGCTCATGTATAAAAATCTGGTTAAGTTTTTCAGTGGAATCACAGTTTCGTTTTTTACAGCTATCTGCGGTATTGCGATTTCCGGTGTGCTGTTTGGAAATGAGGTTATAACAGTATCCAGCTTTTATGTGCAGGGCGGTATTTCCTTTCATGCTGTTTTCCAGATCCTTGCGCTGGCCGCTCTCCTTGCAGTGTGTAATATTATTCTGGATCATCCCAGAGTATTGTCCAATATGCGTCTGACATATAAAATTGTACTGCGTATTGCGATGTCTATGGCATTGATCCTGCCGTTTATTTATGTGTGCCGCTGGTTTCCGGTTGATAATCATGAGGCATGGATTGGTTTTATTGTTTGTTTTCTGACCTGCTTTACAGTGGCAACCTCTCTCAGTATTTATGCCACCCGTAAAAAGGATAGGGAATATCAGAAGCTGCTGGCTGCATATAAGGCAAAAAAGGAGAAAGCAAAATGACGATTTTGGAAGCAGAGCATATACAGAAGAAATTTGCAGAGAAAGAGGTTTTAAAAGATATCAGCTTTTCGATATCGAAACCGGAAATATTCGGATTGCTGGGGCCTTCCGGTTCCGGAAAAACTACCCTGATACGTATTTTAATCGGTCTGTTGAAAAAGGACAGCGGCAGCTCCTGCGTATTGGGAACAGCATCAGACTGTCTAAAAGACCGTGAGTATGCACAGATTGGTATGCTGCTGGATGAATCAGGGCTGTATGATCGTTTGTCCTGTATAGATAATCTTGATATTTATCGTCGGTTGTATCAGCTTCCGCAGGAGGTCATAGAACCGGCACTGCAGCGCGTATCACTTCATGAAAGTGCACAAACAGCGGTAATGAAGCTTTCCAAGGGGATGAAGCAGCGCCTTGCCTTTGCCAGAGCACTGCTGCATCAGCCAAAGGTTTTATTTCTTGATGAACCTACCTCAGGACTTGATCCTGCCACGACGGCTAATATTCATGAGCTATTGTTTGAATTGAAAGAAAACGGCGTTACCATATTTCTGACGACGCATGATATGGAAGAAGCGGCAAGGCTTTGTGACCGTGTAGCTTTTCTGAATGAGGGTACGATTATTGAATGTGATACGCCGGAAAACATTTGTTGTAAATATAATACATCCAATCAGGTCAAAGTTATGACCAGTGATGGAAGAAGCCTGCTGCAGGATATGAAGCAGGATACAGATCAGCTCGTGAAGCTTCTTGAAAAAGGACAGATTAAAACAATCCATTCTATGGAGCCAACGCTGGAAACTGTATTTATATCCCTTACAGGAAAGGAGCTGATCTGATATGAACCTGCATCATGTTCATGCCATCATTCGCAAGCAGCGAAAGGACACACTTCGCAACAAGCCTACGCTTGTGCAATTTGTCATGTTTCCGGCGATTGCCGCTGTTTTGACATTATCTGCCGGTGATTTACAGCTGCCGCCCAGATACTTTGTAAACTTATTTTCCGTCATGTATGTCTGCATGGCACCGATTCTCATTATTTCTGCTATCATCAGCGAGGAGAAGGAAAAGGGCTCTTTGCGCATGCTGATGATGTCCAATGTGAAGCCGATGGAGTATATATTGGGAATTGGAAGCTATGCATTTGTTTTATGTATGATAGGCGTGCTGATTATGGGGCTGGTAGGACAATATCCGCTACAGGAGCTACCTGTCTTTCTTCTTTTGAATGCCGGAGGAGTTCTGATCTCCTCCATAATTGGTGCAGTGATCGGGGTAATAGCTGAGAATCAAACGGCGGCCAGCGGTCTGTCTGTTCCTGCGATGCTGGTGACCTCCTTTCTTCCAATGCTGTCCATGTTTAATGCGTCAATCAGAAAATTCGGTCAGTTTCTATATTCCCAGCAGATATATGAGCAAATATCTGTCAGTAAGACACCCTTATCCATAGACTCTGTTATTATTGTAGTGGTAAATTTAGCGGTTGTGCTGATTGTGTATGTGTATATGTATCGGAAAAAGCATCTGCTTGCATGATTATATTTTTATCCTAAAAGGGCTGTAATGCATCTGCCATGAATTGTATGGCGCATTACAGCCTGTTTTTAATTGATAGCTCAGGAGGAATTGATACAGACCTACTGTAGTAAATCAGACATAGTTGATATAAAATCCTCATAGGATTTACATCCGCAAATTTTTCTAACATTTTCCGGGATACTCAATATCATAGTGATCGGGTCAAATATCTCATTGAAAATATAGCGGTCGTTTTTATTGAAACAGAGCATGAGAACCAGATAAACCGGCTGCTCCTTCCATGCTATGGGTGTTTCACTAATTATTATAATATTTATTCCTGTCTTTTTTGCATGCATTTTCATAGCATGGGGAATGGCAAAGCTGCCAAACGCAGTTGATGACATATTTTCCCGTGAGATAATCTCCTCCTCAAAATCAGGACTGACATAATCATAGGATATCAATTTCTTCACCATGTAGGTAATACATTCTTTCTCCGTTGGAAATCCCTGATGGGAAACCTCAAAAAAATCAGGAAGTAATAATTCCCGCAGGTAACCTTCAAACACCTTTCTTTTCTTCGATTTCCGAATAAGCTCTATTTTTTCATTTAACAGCTGCCGGTCTTTTTCATTTAAGAATAAGCTGATCAGAATCATAGGTGTCGCGGTTATCGCGGAAACAGGTATCGTTGTTATAATGAGATCTGTATCCTTTATTTTATCCAGATCACTTTCATCAGTCAGGATGTTGGTTATCAATACATCATTGGAATAATACTCTTTGATAACATCGGTTATCTTTAAACGCATATCGTAATAGCTTGGGCAATACAGAGCTACTGTGATTTTTTCTGTCAGACTCTTTTGCGCTTCCAGTACACTTCCCAAATGAAATGCAATATAAGCTATTTCATCATCATTGATAGAAATTCCTGTTTTATCCTTTATCGTTGCCGCAAATGAAACAGATATATCATAAATAAGAGGGCAGGACGTTTTAATAACATCTGCCAACGGGTTCTTACTGAAATAATTGTTCTTTGAACGCACAAGCAAATTTTTAATATGCAAAGCAAACCGAATCAGAAATTCCTGCTCGCTTAAATCAATATAGTAAAAGGAATTGATGTCTAAAATCAGTTCTTTAACCAGATCCAGGCATTCCTTACCGATAAACTCCTCCAGATTTGCTGAATTGATGCTTTTATAATCAATCGTGGTAGCTCTTGAAATAATCAAAAGCGTCATTTCATATATCTCTGCCTTACTGTAAACAATATGAAAGTGTTCTTCTAGCTGCTTTGCTACCTTTTCAGCGAGCTCATATTCATGTAAATGTACGGCAGGCTGCTCGTCAATCCTTTGTGTATTGATATTATTGTTACGGATCCGATCGATGGCTATGGTGATGTGGAGCACCAGATTGATGAGTGAATAATCGTTTATAAAATAATGATAGTCCTCAAATATATGGAGTACCGTATTTTTAATGTAGGGTATATCGATGTCAATAAATGATTTCTGCAGAGATTTCAGATTGACAAAGTTAACATTGGATTCATTATATAACAGGGTACTGAGCAGCTTTCTTTTGTTTTTTTCCAGACCTTTAATAGAAATCTGGTCTCTTTGATAAATCAGCTCCAAATCATATTTTGCCAACCGGCGCTTTACCTTCTGCAATTCATTTTTGAGAGTAGAAAGGCTGATGAACATTTCATCACATAAATCATAGATGTCAATAGCTTCATCCTGATGATGGTTAATGAGCTGACTTATTAGGAAAACAACACGTTCTTCCGAGGTCTGTGGAACATGATTATTATCTTCGTCTAATATGGCTTTGGCTATGCTCTGATTGATTGTATAGCCTTCCCGAGAGGATGATATAGCATTCGGATATTCCATGTTGATATCATGTGCATAGCTTTTAATGCTGCGAACAGAAACACCCAGGTGATTCGACAGTGTACTTACTGTACATGGCTGTAATTCATATATTGCTCTAATCAACTTTAAACGATTCGGTTTCATAAGCTCCTCCCATTTTAATAATGTCATCAATGGTATTGTAATAAAAGATACAAATTTATTATACGTTCAATGATTTCAAATCGCTACTAGAAAATTGCCCGCCCTAGGGGAAATTAATTAATTGCCTGAGCAATGTGCAAAAGTTTAGTGGAAAAGAAAATAAATAGTATGCATAATGTAAGTGTCAAAGGACGAGGGTACCCGAAAGGAAGGTTATAAAATGAAAAAGTTAAATGTATTATTGGTATGTGGTTCCGGAGCAAGCTCCGGATTTATGGCGGCAAATATGCGAAAGGCTGCTTCTAAACAGGGATTGGAAATTGATATTAAAGCAAGAAGCGAGTCAGAAATCGAAAACTATATTGATGAAATCGATGCGCTGATGGTTGGCCCGCACCTTGCATATATTCTGGATGAAGTCGATGAATATACTCATGGAACAGAGGTAAAGGTTATTTTAATGAAAGCAGACTATTATTCAACATTAAATGGGGAAGCGGCAATCCAGCACTTACAATCTGAAATGAATAAATAAGGATAGGGATGGAGATTAGTATGAATAAATTTTTAAATTGGATGGAGACAAAGTTCTCTCCAAAAATGAATAAGATCAATCACAACATCTGGGTGACTACTCTGAAGGATTCTATCAATCAGGTAATGCCCTTGATCTTTCTTGGCTCTATATTTTCAATGTTAACACTGCCCGGAGATATATTTCAATGGGAATGGTGGCCTAATTTCTGGACACCAAACGGATGGACCATGGGGCTTATTTCCGTGATGATTGCCTTTCTAATTCCGTATAATCTGATGGAAAAAAGCAGATTGAGAAGGTCAAGGATCATAGGCGGTATCAGTGGGCTGATTTTATATTTCATTGCAATTACACCACAGCTGATTGCAGATAAAGCGGTTGGCTTCTCCCATAGTGCATTTGGTGCAGGCGGTATGTTTATTGCTATATTAACTGGTGTAATCGCAGGACTAATCATTCGCGCTTATGGAAAATTTTCTTTCTTTAAAGAAGATTCTGTATTGCCAGATTTCATTAGAGCCTGGTTTGATCAGATGCTTCCTGTAGCTACTGTTGTTGTATTGGGATGGATAGCTGTTGATATTTTGAGCTTTGATTTCTATAATCTTGTTTTAAGTATCTTTCAGCCGCTGCGTTCCTTCACAGAAACTTTCTGGGGCTTCCTTTTGATTGACTTTATTACCATTGTATTATATTCTATGGGAATTTCAGCATGGGTATTAACACCTATAACTACGCCGATTAAGCTGGCAGCAATTACAGCTAATGCCGCAGGTGCAGCAAATGTATTTACGAATTCCTTCGGTTATGCTTATATGGCAATCGGAGGTGCCGGTTGTACTCTTGGTCTGGCTATTTTAATGTTAAAATCAAAATCTGTGAAATTAAAGGCTCTGGGAAGGGCGACAATTGTTCCCTCGATTTTCAATATCAATGAACCGGTCGTATTCGGTGCTATCGCATGGAATCCGATTTTGATGATTCCAATGTGGTTGTGTAGTATCGCCTCTGTTTCTCTTGCATGGATTTTTACAAAGGTGATTGCATTTGCTCCAATTCCGGTTATTAACTTTCAGTTGTGGTATTGCCCATATCCGATTTGTACATGGCTTGCTACTAGTGGGGCCTTAACTGGAATAATATTGGTATTCGCAATTTTCGCGGTAACCTTACTGATTTACTATCCTTTCTTTAAGGTATATGAAAAGCAATGTATAAATGAAGAACAGGCTGCAAACAAAGCCTAAAAAATATTGAGAGGAGATTTAATTATGGATGAATGTGTTGTACAGAATGCAATGCAGATTATTCTGCACGCAGGAGATGCCCGCTTAAAATGCAAAAAGGCTCTGGATTATATCAGTAATTATGATTTTATAAATGCAAAAGCTATGATGAAGGAAGCTCAGGCTGATATCACGAAAGCACATCAGTTACAAACGGATGCGATACAGGATGAGACACGCGGTGAGAAAAAAGAGTATTCTTTATTATTTGCACATGCACAGGACACATTGATGACAGTCTATAGTGAACTAAATATTACAAAGCAGATGATTACAATTTTTGAAAGCTACGAAAAAAGGCTGCAAGCTCTGGAATCAAAAGGATGATATGCGGTATTGCGTATGAATCCGGATCAAGTAAAAACACAGCTCAGGAATTTATTTCTTATCCTCATTGGTAATTTTATGGTTGCCTGTGCCGTTACGCTCTTTGTGCTTCCTAATAACATTTTAACAGGAGGTGTAGCGGGTGTCAGTGTTGCACTTCAGCCTATCATACATATCAATTCTGTATGGATGATAAATATATTGACCATTGGCTTATTCCTGCTGGGGGTAGTTCTACTCGGGAGAAAATTTGCTTTACAAACAATAGTTTCTGCTATTGCCTCACCACTTATGATTACTCTATTATCAATGATTGTATCTACCATTGGACAGGAAAGCTTCAAGATGAATGAACTACTGGCTTCCATTTATGCGGGTGTGTTTATGGGAATTGGGCTTGGTATTGTCTTTCGAGCGAATGCAAGTACCGGCGGTATGGATATACCGGCCTTGATTCTAACGAAATATTGTCATATTCCATCAGGTAACTCCGTTATGCTCGTAGATGGTTTCACTGTACTATTAGGAATTATAACCTATGGCATAGCTCCATCGCTTACCGGTATTGTATCAGTCTTTGTTTGCGGAAAAACAATCAATTATGTAATTATGATGAAAACACAGCCGGCACTGGAAGTTCAAATTATTTCGAAGCACACTACACAAATACAGGATTATATTCTGCAAACAGTAGACCGTGGTGTTACGATACTGGAAGGGCATGGAGGATATACGAATGCCCTTCGTACCATTCTGCTGTGCGTTGTGTCCAGGAAGCAGTATACAGAATTAGAAACAAAGATTCAATCAATTGATCCGAACGCCTTTTTGATTGTTAAGGACGTCAATCGTGTAAAAGGGGAAGGCTTTCGGTAATAGAAAGGAAAAGCTATGAAGCGAATGTTAAGTAGTACAGCAAGTGAATTGCTAAATATGAGTAAGGAAGAAAAGCTAACTGCAATACAATCTAGTGAAGGTAGAATCATTGTTTCTGAAATGACAATGAATGGAGCTCCTGATGCACTGGATAATGCATCGATTGGAGAATTATATGCAGCCTTTGGTGCTGACATGCTACTTTTGAATAAATTCGATGTATTCCATCCATTCATTCAAAATATTGATGGAACTAATTCAGATGATTGCATTCATACACTGAGAAGCTACACAGGGAAGCTGGTTGGTCTGAATCTGGAACCGGTTCCTGATAGCAGCGATTTAAAAACAGAACAGGTACAATTATGTAAAGGACGCATGGCAACTGTAGAAGCAGCTGAAAAAGCTGTTCAACTGGGAGTGGATTATATCGTTCTCACTGGAAATCCAGATACCGGTGTTACAAATGCTGCAATGATAGAAGCAACTAAGAAACTAAAAGAAGCAGTTGGAGATAAAGTCATTCTTATTGCGGGAAAAATGCACGCTGCAGGTTGTTTGAAAGAAGCAGGAGCCAATATCATCTCAAAGGATACTATCAAAGCTCTTGTTTCAGCAGGTGCCGATATCATCCTGTTACCTGCTCCAGGAACAGTACCAGGTATCACACTGGACTATGTATGTGACCTTGTTTCCTACTGTCATTCCCTTGAAGTCATGACATTAACTGCGATTGGAACATCACAGGAGGATGCAGATACAGAAACGCTTCGTCATATTGCTTTACTATGCAAAATGAGTGGAACTGATCTTCATCATATTGGAGATGCAGGCCATGCAGGATGTATCGCAGAAAGTATTATGACCTATAGTATTGTGATTCGAGGAAAACGGCATACGTATAATCGTATGGCTACCTCCGTACTGCGATAAAGATTTAATCATAAAAAGGAGAAGATTATGAAACAAATAGTAAAAGGATTTCCAAAGGATTTTTTATGGGGTGGAGCGATTGCAGCTAATCAGGCAGAAGGCGCTTATCAGGAAGGCGGCAAGGGATTAAGCGTTGCGGATTTGCTGAAGGTGCAGGATAAAGGCGATTTGAAAAAGAAATCCAACAAAGAAACGACGATGCAGGATATTGAATTTGCATTGCAGGACAAAGAAGGCTATTATCCAAAGCGTTATGGGATAGACTTCTATCATACGTATAAAGAAGATCTTCACCTGTTAGCCGGAATGGGGTTGAATACCTTTCGTACTTCTATAAACTGGGCAAGAATCTTTCCAAATGGAGATGATGCAGAGCCAAATGAAGAGGGTCTGAAATTTTATGATGATCTCTTTGATGAAATGATTAAAAACGGTATGGAACCATTAGTTACACTTTCTCACTATGAAATGCCGTTAAACATTGCCACTAAATATAACGGCTGGTATTCCAGAGAAACCATTGACATGTTCGTAAAATATGCGGAAACTGTATTTAAGCGCTATAAAAATAAGGTTAAATACTGGATTACAGTAAATCAGATTAATCTGATTCATCATGAATCCTTTAATCATCTGGGGATTCCGGCAGATAAGGTTGACAATCTATGGGAGGCAAAGTTTCAGGGGATTCATAATGAGTGTACTGCAGTGGCAACGGCTGTTAAAATTGGACATGAAATAAATCCTGATTTCCAAATTGGGATGATGGTATACAACGGATTGAGTGAACCACTGACCTGTAAGCCAGAGGATGTGTTCGCTACGATGAAACGCAATCAAATGGAATACTTCTTCTCTGATTTACTGTTACGTGGAGAATATCCAGGATATGCAATCCGCTTCTTTAACGAAAAGGGATTTCACTTGGATATACGCCCAGAGGATGAAAAGGTATTAAAGGAGAATCCATCAGACTTTTTAGCAATATCTTATTATTATACAATATGTTCTTCTGAGGAAAGCATGAAGGACTATGGTGTAAATGAGGATGGGGCGATTATGAATCCACATCTAGATGCAAGTGAATGGGGATGGAGTATAGATCCGCTTGGTTTAAGAACGGTATTAAACTATTACTATGATCGTTATCAGAAACCGATTATTATTGCGGAAAATGGTTTTGGTACGTTTGATAAGGTAGAGGATGATGGAAGTATTCACGATACTCGCCGTATCTATTATCTTCGAGAGCATATTCGGCAAATGAAGGAAGCAGTTATGGATGGTGTCGAGGTTATTGGTTATTATCCATGGGGGCCAATTGATATTATCTCCTGTTCTTCTTCAGAAATGTCAAAGCGCTATGGCTTCATTTATGTGGATTATGATGATTACGGCAAGGGCAGTGGAAAAAGAATCAAGAAGGACAGCTTCGCATGGTATAAAAAAGTAATCGAAACAAACGGTGAGGATTTAGATTAAAGCAGAGTGTGAAAAGGCGGTTTCCGTACAGAGAGGGATATCTTTGTACCGGTACCGCTTTTTTTATATTTGTTTTTTTAGTTTTGAATACCTCATTTTGTATATAATACTAAGGAAGTAACTATAGGGAAGAATACAGATATACAGGTTAGGTTATGTAAAATATGCTATAATGAAAGAGCATGAAAAGAGAGAAGGGATACTGTGAAGTTAAGTAATAAGGAAATGCTGCAGGATACGTTATGGATTCTTGCCGGGAATATCGCGCTGGCTATGGGGGTCGCCTGGTTTATACTTCCCAATGATGTTTTAACAGGAGGACTGGCCGGGGTTGCAATCGCACTGGAGCCGCTGATTCATCTGAATCCTGAGCTTGTCATAAATGTATTAACGGTGGTATTGTTTCTTGCAGGATCCGTTATCCTGGGAAAGAAATTTGCGGCGAAAACGATACTGAGTACCATCTGTTATCCGCTGCTGCTGACACTGTTATCCTATCTGGCGAAAAATGTCATTGCACCGGACACCTTTATCATGGATAAATATCTGGCTACCATCTATGGCGGCGCATTGATGGGTATCGGAGTGGGTTGTGTATTTCGTACCGGGGCAAGTACTGGAGGTATGGATATACCACCACTGATTATCAATAAGTATACACACATACCGCTTCCTACATTAGTGCTGATAGTTGATGCACTTACCGTACTGCTGGGAGCTGCGGTCTATGGTTTACAGGCTGCTCTTACCGGCATTCTGTCTGTCTGGGTAAGCAGCTATATGATAAATAAAACAATGATGATTGGCGGTCATGATGCACGAAATGTCATGATTGTATCCAATAAGCATAAGGAAATTATGGACCGGATTCACGAAGCATTGGAACGGGGAACGACCATTCTGGAGGCAACCGGCGGGTATTCTTCAGAGAAACGGCCTGTTATTATGGCAGTAGTCGCAAAGAAACAGCTTCCTGAGCTGCAGCATCTTGTATCGCATATCGATCCGGAGGCGTTTGTAATTGTTATGGAGGCAAATGAGGTTCAGGGACTTGGATTCACGTATGAGGAAGAACTATAGCCTTCCTTATATAAAATAGAAATTATGAGAGGAGGATGTGGAATGCAGGATTTTAATTATCACAGTCATACAAAGCGCTGCGGGCATGCAGAGGGAGAGGATGAAGCCTATGTTCAGGAAGCGATAAAAAATGGTTACCGTTATATGGGATTCAGTGATCATGCTCCTTATAAAAACGGATATGCAAAAGGGGAGCGTATGCATAAGGAAGAGCTTTATGACTATATAAGCAGCGTACGCAGGCTTCAGGATACATATAAGGATCAGATAGAGATTCGACTAGGTATGGAAATTGAGTATTTTGAAGATCAGCTCGATGAGCTTATGCAATATAAGGAAGATATGGATTTTCTCATTCTGGGACAGCACGGTTCTTCGCTATACGGCCCTGAATTTTATGATGATCACAGTGATGAGGATGTATTGCTGTATGCTTCTCTGATTGAGAAAGCCTGTGAAAGAGGATTACCAGATATTATCGCTCATCCGGATCTGTTCATGTTTGGTAAGGAAACCTGGACAACTGCCTGTGAGGAAGCGACACATACAATTTGTACTAGTGCGCAGAAGCACGGTGTTCTTCTGGAGGTAAATCTAAACGGATTGCGGTATGGGAAAAAACAGCTTGGTAAAGACTACCGGTATACGTATCCATATCGCAGATTCTGGGAAATCGCATGTATGTATGATGTTGAAGCTGTGTATGGATTGGATGCACATGCTCCGGAAAAATATGGTGACAGGGAATGCTTTGATATTGTTAATACTGAAATAATTTATGATCTTCCAATCAGATTCCGTAAAGAGCTCACATTTTTATCAAAAGCGAAGGGGGAAAATGTATGTTAAAGGATGCAATAAAACAAAGACATTCCAGAAGAAGCTATCTGCATCAGCCGTTAAGGGACGAGGATGTAAGCTTTTTGAAAACACGTATTCATGAATATAATCAAAGGTACGGCCTGCATATGAAGCTGGTTTGTGGACATCCTGAGATATTCAAGGGCTTTCGCAACAGCTATGGTATGTTTCATAATGTTGAAAATTTCATAATGATGATGGGAAACTATCGTGATGTATATATGCAGGAAAAGCTTGGTTACTTTGGCGAGCGACTCGTATTGGAAGCGGTTGGACGGAATATGGGAACGTGCTGGGTAGGTGGTACCTTTGCGAAAGCGGCACTGGCTCCCTATGTGAAAGAAGGAGAACAACTATATTGTGTTATCGCAGTCGGCTATACGGCAGATAAAAAATCAATGAAGGAGGTTCTGATTTCACGCGCTACAAGAAGAAAAGGCAAAACCATTGAGGAAATGTCCAATTATACACCAAAGTGTCCGGATTGGATGAAAAGCGGGATGGAGGCTGTACAGTTGGCACCGTCTGCATTATTCAGGCAGCCTGTGAAATTCCAAAGGGAAAACGATTGTGTATATGCGGAGGTATCGCATCCTGAAACACATGAAATGCTGGATCTGGGAATCGCTATGCTGCATTTTGAAATCGGTGCGGATGCTGGAAGCTGGACATGGGGAAATCCGGCAGTCTTTCAAAAAAAGTAAATTCAGACATACTGCAGTAAAGTACTGACATGCTGTTATAATATAGAAAAGAATCCGTGTACGGGTTCTTTTCTATATTATAACGAAGGATTATAGGAAGGTGACATAAGGGAAAAGGAATTTTACAACAACCGCTGCCTGTCAGTATGCGCGTATAAATCATATTCATTATAAGGCAGGGACTAAAAACAATGCATGAACAGTACTCTTCATATATTCCCCTCGAACATGCTATAGCAATAATATCAAATCCTCTAGATACCATGCACATGATGAAGGAAGCAGCCTAAATACATCGCGGTTTTTCTCATGAGGAAATCAATGCTTGAAAATATGAATCATGATGTGTATTTCGATTCATAATAAGGAAAGGATTGATTAAGGATAGCGTCGAATCAGATGGAGAAATCTGCTGCCATAAAAACAATGGATATTTTCATTCTTCCTGTGATAGCTCCTGCAGAAAAGAAGAACGTCCCATTGAATTTACTGTTATATTCCTTATATTTGTAGAGAAACGTATGTTTTCTGCACATTTGATTGTTTGTGTGATATAATGCATAATTGTTAACACCTGGAGGTAGAAAAATGATTGAAACACAAAATGTCAGTGTACGGTTTGGATCACGGACACTGTATGATAATGTAAATTTAAAATTCACAGATGGAAACTGTTACGGATTGATCGGGGCGAACGGTGCCGGGAAATCTACGTTTTTAAAGGTACTCAGCGGAGAGCTGAAACCGGATACCGGTTCGGTTATTATCAAGCCGAATGAAACAGTATTCACCTTAAAACAGGATCATTTTGCTTTTGATGAATATACCGTGCTGGAAA
Source organism: Erysipelotrichaceae bacterium 66202529 (assembly GCA_017161075.1). Classification (NCBI taxonomy): domain Bacteria; kingdom Bacillati; phylum Bacillota; class Erysipelotrichia; order Erysipelotrichales; family Erysipelotrichaceae; species Erysipelotrichaceae bacterium 66202529. The sequence goes on from CP046174.1 coordinate 108,897, forward strand.
CGGTTCTTATGGGAAATACGAGACTGTATGAAATCAAACGTGAAAAGGATGAAATTTATTGTAAAGAGGATTTCAGTGAAGCGGACGGTATCCGTGCAGGAGAGCTGGAAGCAGCATTTGCAGATATGGATGGATGGAATGCGGAAAGCAACGCCGCAACGCTGTTGAACGGACTGGGAATCCCGGTAGAGCTTCATGACCTGAATATGAAGGAACTGTCCGGTAGTGATAAGGTCAAGGTGCTGCTGGCACAGGCACTTTTTGGAAAGCCAAACACACTGCTGCTGGATGAGCCTACAAACCATTTGGATATTAAGGCATGCTCCTGGCTGGAGCATTTCCTGATGAATTATGAAAATACCGTGATTGTCGTCAGTCATGACCGTCACTTTCTGAATAAGGTATGTACACATATCGCCGATGTAGATTATGGAAAAATTAAGCTGTTTGCCGGTAATTATGATTTCTGGTATGAATCCAGTCAGCTAATCAGCCGTCAAATGAAGGATGCCAACAGTAAAAAGGAAGAGAAAATCAAAGAGCTGGAGGATTTTATAGCACGCTTTTCTGTGAATGCTTCAAAGTCAAGACAGGCAACATCTAGAAAGAAAATTCTGGATAAAATCACATTGGATGACTTGCAGCCGTCTACCAGAAAATATCCGTTTATTGAATTTAAACCGGAGCGTGAGAGCGGCCGTTCTATATTATATATAGAGGATGTCGAGAAGCAGGTCGAAGATTGTAAGCTGACAAATATATCCTTCAACATGATGAAGGGGGATAAGGTCGCATTGATTGGTGATCCATTAAAAACCACACTGCTGCTGAAGCTGATTGCCAAGGAGCTGGAACCGGACGCAGGAAGTATTCAGATGGGACAGACAATCAAGGTTTCCTATATTCCGGATGATAATACCTCTTATTTTGAAGGTACACAGAGCATCTGCGAATGGCTGTCACAGTATACGGATATAGACGATATGTCCTTCATACGCGGCTTCCTTGGTAGAATGCTCTTCAGCGGTGAGGAGCCCTTGAAGCCTGTCAATGTATTATCCGGTGGAGAGAAGGCTCGCTGTATGCTTTCAAAGACAATGCTGGAGGGTGGAAATCTGCTGCTGATGGATGATCCGATCAACCATCTTGACCTTGAATCTATTCAGACATTGAATAATGCACTGATAAAATATCCGGGAGAGCTAATTTTTGTCAGTCATGACCATCAGTTCATACAGACAATCGCAAATCGCATCATAGAAATTCAGGATGACGGGGTTATTGATCGTCGTACCTCCTATGACGATTACCTGGAAAAGGAATACGGAATCGAAGAATAAATAGAAAATTGCCCTGAAAAAGGGCTTTTTTTCATGTTTTCTTCACAAGTGAAAGAAACATCAGGATAAAGCGATAAACAGGGGAGCGACAGCGGTTTCATAAAACTGAAACAAATGAAAAAATAAATACAACTTGTGAATATATTAGCGTTTATCACAATATAATTTTCACATAAAATTCAGATTTACATCATACAATAGTTCATAGATACCTTTATTTAAAGGGTCTGGCATAAATGCTTTTGAAATTTCCTATGTATAAAATACAATGTAGAGGGGAAAATAAACATAAATACATGTTAAAAAATAAAAATATTGGACAAGTTAAAAAAAGTATGCTAGACTAGTGTCTGTTTCGTAAAAGGAGGAACATCAATGAACTCAAAACGAATAAAATTCGCTTTATTCATGTGTGTTTTCGCTTTATATGGATGTGCTTCAAGTGCCTCTGTCACACAGAAGTCACTGAACACTGTGAATAATAAACATACGGTATCTGTTGATACCCTTCATACAAACAGCCTGATTCAAACAAAGGATAACACGATGGCAGCCATGGCTTTTCAAGCGTATGATCCCATGCAGGAGCGCAATACCATGTTTCAAAGCATGAGGGATGAGCATGGTGTATTGCTTCTAAAATCCGATGTCCAGGGCTATGCGAAAAAAATGAAAGAAAAGGCCGTTAAAGAACGTGTACGTCAGAAACGGCTGGAGAAAGAGCGTAAGGAACAGGAACGACTGAAACAGATGGAAAAGGAATCCACACAGGTATTTCAACCAAAAATCACAACCTATGGTGTTGACTGCTATGGCTGCGGCGGAGAAAGCGGTCGGGGTGGTACTTCACTGGGGGTAGCACTGGATCTGAACCTGGGTGTTCAGATGCCGGATGGCTCTTGGCAGCCGGGTATTAAATATGGCAAGTATTATATCGTGGCTGCGGATCCCAGCATACCACTATGCTCAATTCTGAAAATCAGTGACCATGGATTAAGCGGAAGCGGTATATCGCCGGATCAGCCATATTATGCAATCGTACTGGATCGCGGGGGAGCAATTCAGGGAAATCACATTGATTTGTATATCGGAAGTGAAAACTCCGGTGCAATCGTACCAGTACAAAACACGCAGGCAAAGGCACAGATTATCCGTGAGGGAGGTAAAAGCGGTGCCAAAAGCTGTGCACTATAATCATCGGGACATGGAAGTTTAGCTTCTATGTCCTTTTGCATTACCTCAACTTATGGTAAAATATAAAGGAAAGGCTGATGCTTGTGAAGATGAAAGAAATCCTCGTTGTTGAGGGAAAAAACGACACAAATGTACTAAAAAGCTATCTGGACTGTGATACCATAGAAACCCATGGCACGCATCTTGGCAAGGAAATTCTGCGGCAGATACAGCTTGCCCAGAAAACACGCGGCGTAATCATATTCACCGATCCTGATTTTCCCGGAGAAAAGATACGCTCCTGTATCAATACTGCGGTACCTGGCTGTAAAAATGCCTTTATTGACAAGGCAAAGGCAAGGACCTCCAAAAAGGTCGGTGTTGAACATGCCAGCCGTGAGGATATTCTGGAGGCTTTATCCCATCTGATGACATATGATGAAGAACTCCATGATACGCTGAGCTATGAGGAATATCTTGATTTGGGGCTGAATGGAAAAGCGGATAGTGCTGAAAAGCGCGAACTGGTTGCACATGCGCTGCATCTTGGAAGGCCGAATGCAAAGACACTGTACAAACGGCTGAATATGCTGCAGCTAAACAGGAAAGATGTAGCAGCATTACTGGAACAGTCGCATGAATGAACTAGTTAAGGTGACCTGTGCGCTGAAGCAGAAGGAACAGCTGGAAAGCTGGCTATCTGAAATCCTGCAGGAAGGCTGGGAATTGCAGTCGTTTCGCTATGTTATGCTTGGTGCGCTCATGAACTTTCGTTTTGTCGAAGGCAACAGGCAGCATATCCGTATTTGCTTTTATGATGTAAAGTACGATGCGGATGAAAGTATATTTCTGAGCGAGGGATGGAAGGTACTTTGCCGGAACGGTCTGAGTGTCATCTTTTATCATGAAAACCTGAATCAGCCGCTACCGCTTCTGGATATGAAGCTGTATACAAAGCGCAGAATCTTTAAAATGACATGTAATATGCTGTATCTGTTTTCCCTGCTGTATTGTGTCCGTGTAGAGGAGGAGGGGCTGCGAAAACCACTTGTTTTCATTTTTACACTCCTGCTGTTTAGCATTCCGCTGCTCTATGATGTAAAAAGTACAGCAAAATACAGCAATCTGATAAAAATTATGAAAAACCTGTTATATGCAGTCCTGCTGACAGGAATCGTATATACGCTGATAGAATTGCTGGTATCTACCTTCTATCTGCTGTTTTAGAAAGGATAATCATATGAAGAAACCCATTGCGACACCATCCAGAACAAAGGAAATTCTGGAAACACATGGAATGTTTGCGAAAAAGAATTACGGACAGAACTTTCTGATCGAATCCGGCATCGTAGACAAGATAGCCCGCCATGCAGTTATTTCCGATCATTGTGTCGTTTTTGAAATCGGCCCCGGAATTGGGGCATTGACACAGTATCTGTGTGAATATGCAAAAAAAGTTATCTCCTTTGAAATTGACGAGCGTCTGCCAGAGGTATTGGCAGATACCTTGCAGGAATACGATAATTTTGAGCTTGTTATGACAGATTTTTTGGAAACTGATCTGAATCATTGGTGTGAGCCGTATAAAAAAGAAGGCTGTGATATCGTTGTGGCAGCTAATCTGCCATATTATATTACGACACCGATTTTATTCAAAATTTTTGAATCCGGTGCGCCTATCGACGCAATTACAGTCATGATGCAAAAAGAGGTCGCGGATCGTTTTGCGGCTACAGTTAATACAAAGGACTACAATGCGCTGAGTATCATTACCCAATATCGCTGTGAGGTGCTGCCGGTTATGAAGGTACCGAAAAATGTTTTTCTGCCAAAGCCGAATGTTGACAGTGCGGTATTGCAGTTTCGCTTCAAGGAAACACCTTCCGATATCGATGAGGAATTGTTTTTTCCATTGGTGAAAGCCTGCTTCCGCCAGAGAAGAAAAACTATATTGAATAATTACGGGGAATACATACAGGACAAGCAGAGAGCTAGAGATGAGCTCGAAAAAAGCGGTATCGCATGTGCAAGACGTGCAGAAAGCGTTACGCTTGAGGAATTTATACGATTATATGAGGTACATACGTGTGAAAGTTAATTTATTTTATGATAGAAGTATTTTAAAACACCTTTCATACCATATCTGTTCCCGTGTCCAAAGGGCAGGAAGCTGGAGGTAAAAATGAAGATAAAGGCACATGCGAAAATCAATATCTGTTTGAATGTTGTATGCAAAAGGGATGACGGATATCATGAATTGGAGATGATCATGGTTCCCCTTGCACTTCATGATGAGCTATCACTTACACTGGCTGATGAGGACTGCTATACCTGCAGTGATGCAGAGCTGGTGATGGATGAAACAAACACGGTCGTTAAAGCAGTGGAGCTGATGCGAAGCACCTTTTCCCTGAGAGAACACTTTCATATCCATGTAAGCAAGCATATTCCTGCACAGGCAGGTCTTGCGGGAGGCAGTGCAGATGCGGCAGCTGTCATGCGCGGAATCCGTGATTATCTGCAGTTGGATATATCTCTGGAAGAGCTGGCGCAGCTTGGGAAACAGGTAGGCGCCGATGTCCCCTTCTGCATTATGGAAACATGCGCACTTGTTCAGGGAATCGGTGAGAGAATCACTCCTTTTTCCATGCCATCAGATTTTTTTATCCTGCTCGTGAAGCCTTCCATGGGGGTACCGACCGGAAAAGCTTTTTCTATGCTTGATTTTGAGAAATGCGATCATCCGGATTGTACTGCGGTTATGGAGGTATTGCAAAAAGGCGAGTTAAAAAAGCTTCAGCATGTGATTTCTAATTCCCTGGAATACAGCGCTTTTCAGCTGGTTCCTGAAATTGCACATATCAAAGAAAAGCTGCAAGATATGGGATTTGACGCTGTACTGATGAGTGGCAGCGGCAGTACCGTCTTTGCAATCACAAAAAATAAAGAGCTGTTACAGGCTGCATACCAAAACATGAATGATGGACATAATTTTGTCTGTCAGACTCGCATAAAATAAGATACCATTCATTGACTGCAGCCTAGTATACGATAGCTATGAAAGCGAAACTGTGACATTATGTACACGAGAGGGCTGCTAGAAGCCTTTATTTGGCAAAGGATATCAATGATTGATATCCTTCTATACGCGTATAAAACATTAAAATGAAGACGTAATACAGGCAAATTAAAAAGAGCGGCGTTTGCTTTCCTTTAGGTGTCATAGAAAACGCAGAAAAAAGGTCAGGTTTATTTTGTCCCTGATCTTTTTTTTGACAGTGTAATCAATATCTCAAAGAAAAACAAAAGAAACGATATATATGGTTTCCACGCATAAGCAAGGCATCGTAACGTATGAATCCTGATATCAATCTGTTTTAGCGTTGCAATTAAGTAAAAAGAAAGTATAGACGATCAGCTTTCCAAAGTAAATCGCCCTGTTCCCTTGCAATGTCTATATGATAATGTCCATGCAATACTGTAACATAACAAATCCCTGCTGCTTTTTTATTTCAACTTATACGCAGCGCTGTTCGGATACCGCTATGTTTCATCGAGGACAAGTTTTAATAGAATACCATCCTGCATATTCCGGCAATTCTTAAAATTTAGATAGATCGGGAGTCTGTGACTGTTCTATGGGAACTGTGCTTTCTCTGATATCTGTAAGCAGCAGCTGTTCATGGCGAAAGAAATAGGGATGATGGCGTACATGTGTGAATAGAAACAGCAGACTGAATAAAAAGCCGATATATAGGATTACTGCATATAAGAAATCGAACCATGTCATAAGAAAGAGAAAACAGGGGACGCCGATTATCAAAAGGAAGAATGCCAGCCCTGCGTACGTAAGCACACGGCTTCCATAGGTCATCATGAGCGAGTAGAAACGATCCTGCCATGTGATCAGACTGCGCTCCAGATCAGTATAGGGAATCCATATAGTGCCGGATTCATCCTGTAAAAGAAGCTTGCGAAACTGTGATATATCATCCCTTTGCAATGCATCACGAACATAATCTTTCCGAAGCATTTTGAAAAAGGGCTGTTTGCGCATATGGCTTCCGCTTGTAATACGGTCACCTCCTGCACATTGTGCTCTGCCGTATAATGCCTGATAAAACTCCGGTATCAGGTAAGCCGGATGGCGGCTATCCATAAGCATAAGCAGATTCCCGTTGGATAACTGTGAGCCAAGAAAAATCGCAGATACAGGTGTAACCCGGTGATTCAAAGACACATAATGACAGGCGTAATCCTGCTCGGAAAGCAGCCGCAAAATTGACGTGCTGTTATCCTTTGACGCATTGTCAATAAACAGTAGCTCATAGCTTATCGGCAGCTTTTTCAATTCGCGAACGACATCCATATAAATTTTGCGGATGATTTTCACATCATTATGACAGGGTATAACCACGCTGATTTTGTCCACACCATCACTCCTTATACAATCATTATGGCACACTCCTGTGATAAATCCAGTTTTGAAATCTTAAAAAGTCTTAACATGTATTTAATGAACATTTGGTAGTAGACACCGTTGTTTTGATATATAATGAAAGAGAAATGAAATGAGGTGCGATTATGGGCAGCAAAATACTCATTGTAGATGATAATCAGGAAATTCGTGAGGTTGTCAGTGTTCTTCTGGAAAATGAAGGATATGAAGTACAGGAAGCAGAGGATGGAGAAATTGCGATTGCGAAGGCAAAGGATATGGATTTAATCATTTTAGATGTCATGATGCCGAAAATGGACGGCTTTAAGGCATGCCGGCAGATTCGTGAGGTCAGCAATGCACCAATCCTGTTTCTTACCGCAAAGACCATGGATCAGGATAAGGCTCTCGGCTTTTCCAGCGGGGGAGACGATTATCTGGCAAAGCCGTTTTCCTATAATGAATTGATTGCCCGTGTGAAGGCACTGTTAAGAAGATACTGTATATATAAGGGGAAAGAGGAGCCGTTGACTGACAGCCATATTGTTATGCATGATCTGGATATCAGCAGAGAAAGCAATCAGATAAAAAAGAACGGGCAAACGGTGAATCTGACAGAGATGGAATATCAGATTCTGTTACTGCTGGCAGAGCATCCTAAGAAGATTTTTTCCAATCAGGAGCTGTATGAGGCAATCTGGAAGGGGCCGTATATGTATTCCGCAAATAACACGATCATGGTACATATTCGTAACCTGCGCAAAAAGCTGGATGTAGACCCGCAGAATCCGGTATATATCAAAACGGTATGGGGGAAGGGGTATCGGTTTGATTAAGCATAAGAACAAAAGAGGATCGGGGAAAAAACGGATTTCCAGGTTAAGCTTAAAATTTGTCAGTATTGTTATTCTTGCGGCGGTTATATCAGGCTCCATGTTTGGTCTGCTGTTTTTTAACCGTTATCGTATTTTCCATCTGGTAGTCGGTGAAAAAGCTGTTCAGAAGGAAACGGATGAGCAAATCCGAACACTGCAGAAAACGATAACAGAGAAAAGCATTTCCAAGAAGAATCGTAAAGCAATAAAAAGGGAAATGAATAAATATAAGGATTTAACGCTGTATTTGTATGATGATGAGGATACCTTGAGTGAAACCTCCTTCAGTGCGATGGAGGATCAGGCCTATGTAGGAACCATGTCATTCTGGTTAAATCTCTATGAACCAGATAATTTAGAATATACGCTGACCTTCAGTGACGGTGAGTCGTATCTAATCGTATATTCTTTTCTCGGTCTGTCTTTTATGCTGCGTTATCTCATAGCTGCAGGAGTTGTTTCCATTTTAACGTTTATACTGATTATAATGCAGTTTGTACATCGCAAAATGAAATATGTCCTCAGCATAGAGGAGGAAATGCAGCTGATTGAAAGCGGTGATTTTCATCATACGATTATCTATAAGGGAAACGATGAATTAACGGATCTGGCACGGCAGCTGAATCATCTCCGTAATGCATTGTATGACAATATGCTGAAGGAGGAGGAGGCCCGTAATGCGAATCACGAGCTTGTTACCGCAATGTCTCACGATTTGCGAACACCGCTAACCTCCTTGCTTGGCTATCTTGATATACTTGAAATGAAGATTTATAAGAGTGATGAAGCAATGGATGACTATATTCATAAGAGCCGCCAGAAGGCCCAGCAAATCAAGGATATGTCTGATAAGCTGTTTAATCATTTCCTCGTGTTTTCCAGGGATGAGGAATTGCAGCTGCACCCGATAGCGGACGATATTGTTTTGAATATGCTGGAATTTTATAGTGAGGAGCTTCGTGAACAAGGCTTTGATGTGCTGACCAAGTTTGAAAAGGAAAGCTGGAAAATCATGGGGGAGGAAGCTATGCTGCAAAGGGTGTTTGATAATGTATTTTCCAATATACGGAAATACGCAGGAAAACAGGTAGTCACCATCTCTTTGCAGGTGGAAAAGGGCAGCGTGCTGATTCGGTTGAAAAATCGTAAGAAAAAGGATGCATCCCGTGAGGAAAGCACCCAGATTGGTTTAAAAAGTGTGAATAAGATTATGAAGAGCATGAATGGAAGCTTCTTATATGAAAATGACGATACAGAATTCGTCGTAGAGCTGTTCTTTCCCTGTCGACAGGAGGGGACAGGCAGATAAAAAAGGCTGTTCATGCAGCTGCACTCTTCTGCTTACATATAAAATGTAAGGCTGGAGGTATCAACACTATTGCTTTTGTGCAAGATTAGATACCTCCTTTTTTCTGTTGGTGAAAAGGAACGTCTTCGTTTTATCATGTTCAGGCTTTTCACTAAAAGGATTATTTCAAAGCTCCTGTGTGCTATCTATTCCTTGTCTGAAATCAGCTTCATCCGTGCAAGCGCGTTGTAGATTCCATTCTCTGATACAGTGTCTGTAACCATATCTGCCACACGTTTAGCATCCTTGTGTCCGTTTCCCATTGCAACACTGATTCGGGCATTCTGCAGCATCTCCACATCATTTAGGCTGTCCCCGAAGGCGATATAGTCCTGCATGTGAAATTGATCCAGTACATACCGTATACCGATTGCCTTACTGAAGCCCTTTAAGACAATATCCGCATAGGTGGATTGTCCGATTAAAACATCCACACTGTCAATCGCTGTGTATTCATCATAGGTATATCCCATTGGCCCATAGGCAATCATCATAATTACATCACTGCCATCATAGGCATGTACCTCCGGAATCGATTCCTTAAAAAATTCTGCCGAGGTGATAACATATTCGTTCGGCTCTCTTGTTATGAGTTCCTTTTCACCCATAATCAGCAGCGGGGCATGCTGTCGGTCTGCCGCCGCAATACAGGCTTCAACACTTTTTCTTGGAATCGGAGTAAGCTGCATAAGCTCCTTATCATGATTGTAAATCGCCTGCCCGTTGTTGCAGAGATAAATATCCCAGTCAATCAGCTGATCGTAAGCTCCATCCATCACGGATTGCAGGGAGCGTCCGGTGGATATACACAGTAGATGCCCGGCCTCTTTAAGGCTGTGTAATGCTTTTTTGGTGGAATCAGGTACAATATGCGTGGTACTATCCACTAAAGTACCGTCAATATCGAAAAACAGAATCTGTCTGTTCATAGGCAACCTCCCATCTTTACGGTTATGATAGCACAACTGTTCGCGTATTGTCATCATTTCCAGCATATTTCAAGTTATTGTTCACCGATGCATAAGAAACAGCTTTAACTTTATAATACTAAAAGAACAAACTGGTTAACAATCTGGTAAAAGAATTGAACAGATATATTATTAATGGTCAATAACATCACTTGAAAATATATATTATGAAAAATATAAAGAATTTTTCTAATTTTTTAGGAGTTTTACATTTTCCTTACGTATGTAGTAGTGTAAAGCATAAGACTGTATACGAAAGGATGTGAAGAATATGCTTACAAAAGATGTAACAGAGAATAAAGATATGAAGGTAGAGGTGCAGGAACGACTGAAATATGATAACGATATTTTTTTTAAGTTCGCTCTTGGCACAGAGGATGAAGATGCTGCTTTTATCCGTAACACCATTATTGAACGAGTGACAGGAATCCATCCTAAGGAAAGCACCGTATTAAATCCTAATCTGGATCCTGCTATTCTCAAAAAGAAAAAAATGGTATTGGACATCCGTGTGAAGGACAGCGAAGGAAGAGAATACGGCATCGAAATGCAAACCACGTATTCAAAGCAATCAGAGTTAAAACGCTTTGAACTGTACGGAGCCAGAATGTTATCGAATCAGCTTGATAGCGGAGAAAGGTATTATGATCTTCTGCCTGTTTATCAAATTATCTTTCTTGATTCCTATGCAGAACACACGAAGAAGTTAATTGATGCCTATCAGATGAGAAATGAGGAAGGCGAAGTAGAAAGTAAGCGCAGTTTAATGAAGAGGATTTACATCTATCTGCCGGAGATAAATGCAATCGTCAAGCGCAAAGGATTTGAAAAGCTGAATGACTTTGAACAATTGTGCTTCCTGTTTAAAAATAATGATGAAGATGGTATACTAAAAACAGAGGAAAGGCTGGTGAAGAAGGTAATGGAAAAGTACAGAAAATTTCAAGATGCAGAAGACCTCTGGTCGATAGCGATGGCAACGCAGATACAGGAACAGCGCGAAAAAAATGCCATTTTGGATAGTTTTGAAGATGGTGTTGAACAAGGAATTAAGCAGGGGATTGAGCAAGGAATCGAGCAAGGAATTGAACAGGGGATCGAATTGGGGATTAAACAGGGACAAAATGAAGGGGAAAGAAAACTATTAAATAGACAAATGGTAAATAAATATCATGAAGACTGCTCAACATGGTTATGTTCTTTAACAACGGAACAGCTCGACCTTGTATCCAATTTATTATTCACCTGTGATACCTTGCAGGAACTAAAGAATCAGCTTACAGTCAACAAATAATACATATAAAGCCATAAAAAAACTGTTTTATGTGAACGAAAACAGTTTTTTTATAGCGTTTTAAACGAACTGTTTATGAAATAAAACCTTGAAACATGTTGATTTTATCAGGAAATACAGCACAGTATAAATAAAAACAGGAAATCATGCTCTTTAGATTCATTTGTTATCTATTCTATATTGCTTCATAACTTTAAGATAATGTAACTATTCACCGATAAACCTGACAAGTGTTAACGAGATATCATATCGAGGGAAAAGAGCATAGAAACACGACAGTAGGTCTTTCTCTAAGACGCTTTTCATAACACTCTTCCTGATTTCTATCTTTTATTGGTAAATAGTAACTATTTCAATCATAATTCGTACAGGAAATAGGCTGTTAGCCTTTTTTTTAGTGTCACTTTTTGATAAAATAGTAACGGAGGTATGTTTTTATGAAATCTGCTATTGTTTTAGCTGCCGGAAAAGGCACAAGAATGAAGTCAGCTTTGAACAAAGTGATGCATCCCGTCTTAAACAAGCCGATGATCGGACACATTACTGATGCCCTGAAAGCAAGCGGTGTGGAACGCATTGTTGTAGTTGTTGGACATGGTGCTGAAAGTGTAAAGGAGTATCTGCAGGATTCTGTAGAGTATGCGATTCAACAGCCTCAGTTAGGAACTGGACACGCCGTCATGCAGGCGGGTGCTCTGGAAGGTCTGGATGGAGATACCATCGTTGTTAACGGTGATGGCCCCTGCATTCAGAAGGAAACGATTCAAAAAGCATTTGAAAGCAACCGCGATGCTGCCTGTACCGTACTGACAAGCGTGCTGCCGGACGGGGAGCGCTATGGACGCATTATCCGCAATGCACAGGGAAAAGTGGAAAAGATTGTTGAAGCAAAGGATTGCAGTGAAGAAGAGCTGAAGGTAAAAGAAATCAACACCGGAATTTTCTGTTTCAATAACAAGGCACTGTTTGAAGGTCTGAAGGAAATCACCAATGATAACGCACAGCAGGAATATTACCTGACAGATCTTGTGGAAATTTTTAATAAAAAGGATCTGTGTGTCAATGCTATGGTTGTGGAGGATCCGGATGAAGCGATGGGTGTCAATGACCGTGTAGATCTGGCAAAAGCAAATGCATGGATGAAGCGTCATGTAAATGAAGCTCATATGCGTGCAGGAGTTACGATTGTTGATCCTGAACATACGTATATTGATGTGGATGCTGTCATTGGTGAGGATACCGTCATATATCCGAATGTATACATCCAGGGAAAAACAGTAATTGGAAAGAACGTTACAATACTGCCGAATTCATTTCTGCGCAATGCTGTGATTGGGGATGATGTAACGATTGACAGCAGTAAGATCGTTGAAAGCAGTGTAGGAAACCGTTCCACGGTGGGGCCGATGTCTCATTTAAGAAACAATACAGAAATCTGTGAAGACTGCCGTATTGGAAACTTTGTGGAATTTAAAAACTCTCACTTTGGTGATGGCTCCAAGTGTGCCCACCTGACATATATCGGAGATTCTGACTTTGGTAAGAAAATCAATGTCGGCTGCGGTGTGGTTACTGTCAATTATGACGGCAAGCATAAATTCCGCACAACGGTACATGACGGGGCATTTATCGGAAGCAACTGTAATCTGATTGCACCTGTTACCATCGGTGAGAACGCCCTGCTTGCGGCAGGCTCCACTATCACGGATTCCGTAGATGACGGTGATATGGGGATTGCAAGAGCACGACAGTCCATTAAAAAGGGATTCGGAACAACTTACAAGAACAAATAGGAAAGGAACAGGATTGTAGAACAATGGAAAACAAAACAGTAGTTTTTGCGTTAACTTCAAGCGTTGAGCTAGCAAATGAAATCGTGGGAGAATTAGGGATACCTTTAGGTCAGTGTGACGTAAAGCATTTCTCCGACGGGGAAATCTTGGTAGAAATAGGGGAGTCCGTGCGCGGAAAAAACGTTTACATCGTTCAATCCACATGTGCACCTGTCTCCAGCAATATCATGGAGGTACTGATTGCCATTGATGCCTGCAAGCGTGCAAGTGCCGGTCATATTTCTGTCGTTATGCCGTATTTCGGTTATGCACGACAGGATCGTAAGGCAAAACCAAGACAGCCGATCACATCCAAGCTTGTTGCGGATCTGCTGGAACGTGCAGGGGCAAACCGGGTTATCACCATGGAGCTGCATGCAACGCAGATTCAGGGCTTCTTCGACATTCCTGCAGATGATATTTCAGCCATCTGCATCATCGGTAAATATTTTAAGAGTCTGAATCTGAAAGATGTTGTGGTTGTATCTCCAGACCACGGCGGAACTACTCGTGCGAGAAGACTTGCAGAAATTCTTCACGCTCCATTAGCAATCATTGATAAACGTCGTCCAAAGCCAAACGTTGCGGAAGCTATGAACATCATTGGGGATGTAAATGGTAAAATCGCTATTGTGGTAGACGATATTGTGGATACGGCAGGTACCTTAACTGCAGGTATTCAAATGCTGTATGATAAAGGCGCAACGGCTGTATATGCTTCCTGCATACACGGCGTTCTTTCCGGGCCGGCTATAGATCGTCTGAAGGCTGCCAACCTGGCAGGCTTTGTATGTACCAATACAATTCCTCAGGATGACAAGGCTGCATTGTACCCGCAAATGAAGGTATTATCTGTAGGACCTGTTCTCGGACAGGTTATCAAGGCTGTGGAAGAAAGCAGACCAGTCAGTGAAATCGTTGCGAAATACGCTGAATAAGAATACATAGAAAGGAAACTGTATGCTGGAACATTTCATAGAGTCCATGCTGCCGGAGATTGTATCCATACTGGAAATCATCGGTATCATTGTGATCACCATCGGATCGCTGAAGGCGTTTTATCACTATATCAAAGCGCTGTTCACCCATAAACATTATCCGATCCGTATCGAACTGGCAAATGCTCTGGCATTAGGTTTGGAGTTTAAAATGGGTGCCGAAATACTGAAGACAGTACTTGTCAGAAGCTTTTCGGAAATCTATATTCTGGGAGCCATCATCCTGCTGCGTGCCCTGCTGTCTTTGATGATTCACTTTGAAATCAAGACCGAAAAGGAACACGGGTCAGCGAGTGAGGCTTCACCGAATAATTATTAACATGCTGCCATACGGGTAGTACAGGCTTATATCTGATATGGAAACATAAAAAGCAAAAAGATTTAATATTGTAAAATGGTACCTTGGTATAAACTGACGCATACGATGCGGACACTTATCAGGGTGCCATTTTTATAAATCTGTTACGATTTAAAGTCAATATATAGAGGTAGGAAGCATATAAAAAATCCCTTGTATGCAAGGAATATCCGAAGTCAAAACGAAAGTGAATGCCTTACATCATTTCTTCTGATACGAACCATGTACCCGTATTTGGAATCCTTTAACACTATTATTAGCTACTGTGAAAGCTGTGGTGCATTTATTCAAAACAAGAAAATCCATATAACGTAATGTGTAGGAGTGAAAACAGTTCTGTAAAATGTGAATAGCCGTATGGTGAATTTTGAAAGCTTATCCTGTATAAAAGAACCGCCTGTAATGCTATGCGGTTCTTTTGCTTTATTTCGTCCTGTAGAATATAACAGACTCATACGGACGCAGTGTCATTTCTGTTTGCAATCTGCTATCCTTGTAATTACTGAGTAATCGTTCATAGCCGTCTATGTCCTTTAGCTCAACATTGGTTTTTTCAGGATAGAAATTGCTGAGTACAAGAAGCTCATCATCAGCCGATACACGTTTGTAGGCAAATACAGCTTTATGTGTCTCTAATATAGGGATAAAGCGGCCATCCTGAATGAGTGGATATTCCTTTCGCATACGGATCAGCTTCTGATAATGATAAAATATAGAGGCTTCATCCTGCAATGCGTTTTCCACATTGATCTCTTTGTAATTATCAATCACTGGTATCCATGGCGTCTGATTTGTAAATCCTGCATTTTTCTCAGCACTCCACTGCATGGGTGTTCTTGCGTTATCACGGCTTCGTTCCTGCAAAACATGGAGGATTTCGTTTTTACTGCGTCCTTCGGCTTTGAGAATTTCATAGAAGTTTGTACTCTCCACATCACGGTATTGGGAAATATGTGTATAATAGGCATTCGTCATACCAATTTCCTCTCCTTGATACACGTATGGCGTACCACGCATACAGTGGAGTGTGGTTGCCAGCATTTTCGCGGCTTCTATTCGATAATTTTGATCATCACAGAATCTTGATAGGGCACGTGGCTGATCGTGATTGCACCAGAACAATGCATTCCATGCATCTGCCTCCTGCATTCCTGTTTGCCAGTCATTCAAAAGCTGCTTCAGCTCCATGAAGTCAAACGGCATAAGCTCCCATTTCTTTTTATCCTTATAATCCACCTTTAGATGATGGAAGGTAAATACACTTGTAAGCTCATGTGCTTGAGCGCCGGAATAATGAACACAGTTCTCCAGTGTGGTTGAGCTCATTTCTCCTACTGTCATACTGTCTGTATCATTTCCAAAGCTGTTAAGATTCAGTTCCTTTAAATATTCATGTATATGCGGGCCATCCGTATAAAACTGTCTTCCATCGAATAGATTCGGATCATCCTCAAAGCAGCTTTTTGAAACCAGATTGACAACATCAAAGCGGAAGCCATGAACACCCTTACTGCGCCAGAAATTGACGATATCCACAAGCTCCCTTCTTACCTCAGGGTTATCCCAGTTTAAATCAGCCTGTGTGACATCAAAGAGGTGAAGGTAATATTCGTCAAGCTGTTCTACATATTCCCATGCAGGCCCTCCAAACTTAGACTGCCAGTTTGTAGGAGCACTGCCATCCGCTTTTCCTTTGCGGAAGAAATAATATTTTTTGTATTTCTCTTCTCCGTTTAACGCTCTTTGAAACCATGCGTGCTGTATAGAGGTGTGATTAAAGACCATATCCAGCATAATGTCGATGCCGCGTTTTTTTGCTTCCCTGCATAATTGTGTAAAATCATCCATGGTACCATAACGCTCATCTATTCTTAGATAATCCTCAACATCATAGCCGTTATCTCTTTGCGGAGAAACAAACATCGCATTGAACCAGATATAATCTATCCCAAGCTTCTGCAGATAGTCCAGTCTGGAAATTACACCCTGCAGATCTCCCCAGCCATCACCATTGGAATCCTGGAACGATTTTGGATAAATCTGATATACTGTTTTTTCTTTAAAATTCATAACAACCTCCTAATTGTAAGTGATGATATGTTCATCACCTGCTGTAACCTCTTCATTTACCTTGTGCAGCTTAACCCTTGTGCCATCTGTAAACACGATAGGAGAAACAAGGGATTTTCCTTTTCCTCTGATATAGGCAAGATCAACCTCAGCTATAAGATCTCCCTGCTTAACGTTGTCTTTCAGCTTAACATGCGAATGAAAGCCTTCCCCATTCAGTTCCACGGTATCCATACCGATATGAAGCAGGATTTCCTTACCATTGTCCGTCTGTATACCATAAGCATGTCCACTTGGGAATGCCATTACGATAGTTCCGCTTAACGGTGCATAAATTCTTCCATCCTGCAGGTCAATAGCAAAGCCGTCTCCCATGGCCTTTGATGAAAATGCCTGATCTTCAACAGCTTCTAAAGGCAGACAGATACCGCTCATCGGTGCCTGAAATCTTTCTTCTGCTTTTACAGCTTTCATTGTTTCCTTTTTTGATGACAGCTTCTTCCTGCCGACAATAAGCGTCAATACAAACGGAATGATGATTGCAGTTGCCATAGCAGCAAGGAAAGCGAGCCAGAACTGTGATTTTATGGAAATGATACCCGGCAAGCCGCCGACACCGATGCTGAATGCTTGTACGCCAAAGCCTACGGATATGACAGCAGCAACACTGGAGCCAATCATGCCACAGATCAAAGGAAACCCGTATTTCAGGTTGACACCGAACAGCGCCGGTTCTGTAACTCCAAGATAGCAGGATATCAGTGCGGGTATATTGATTTGTTGTGCCTTTTCATCATTTTTCTGTAGAACAGCCATAGCAAGTACACTGGAGCCCTGTGCAATATTGGATAAAGCGATCATCGGCCATAAGATCGTACCACCAAACATATTGGTCAATGTGGTGTCTATGGCATTGGTCATATGATGAAGTCCAGTCATAACGATGGGAGCGTATACCAAGCCGAACAAAGCCGCAAATAGAACACCAAAGCTGGAGGTAAGGCCGTTGTATACCGCATCGGCAATCGCATTTCCAATCGTCCATCCGATCGGCCCTACCAGTGTATGGGCAATGATAACAGCAGGTATCAGAGAACAGAAAGGAACAACAATCATGGAAATGACAGCAGGACAATGCTTACGAAAGAATTTTTCAAGATATACAAGAACAAAGCCGGCCAGCATAGCTGCGATGACCTGTCCCTGATAGCCGATCATCTGAATCTGTGCGAAGCCGAAATCCCAGACAGGAATATCCGAGGCTTTTGTGGCTGCCACCTGGAAGCCGTTTAAAAGCTGCGGGGAGACCAGCGTAAGACCGAGAATGATTCCAAGAATCTGTATCGTACCCATTTTCTTTGTAATTGACCATACGATTCCCACAGGAAGCATATGGAAGACCGCTTCGCCTATCAGCCACAGGAAGCTGTAAAGGCCATTCCAGAATGGTGATAGCTGTGCCAGTGTCTGTCCGTCAAACATGGCAATTTCTCCAATAATATTACGGAAGCCCAATATCAGACCTCCGCAAATCAGAGCGGGAATCAGAGGGGCAAAAATTTCGCCAAGGGCTCCCATCATACGCTGAAGAACAGTCTGATTGGATTTCGCAGAGCTTTTTAAGGTATCCTTGGAAACTCCGTCAATTCCTGCATATGCTGTAAATTCATTATAGAACTCACTGACCTCATTACCGATAATGACCTGAAACTGTCCGGATTGTGTGAATGTGCCTTTTGCACTTGGCAGTGCTTCAATTTCCGCAATATCTGCCAATGCAGGATCCTTGAGTACAAAACGCATTCTTGTGACACAGTGCGATACCGCCTGTATGTTTTCTTTGCCGCCTATATAAGTGAGCAGCTTCCTTACATCTTCCTGGAACTTTGCCATAAAACCCTCCTTGAACTTGTACGTACATCTTTTACACCTATAGTATAACTTGTACGTACATGTGTGTCAATGGTTATTTTGAAATTTTTTAAACTATATATCGGATATGTGACATCAGTGTTGTTTCCGTTATTGCAATAAAAAACCAGTCCTATGAACTGGTGTTGTAAAACATGTAACGTGTTACTATGAGTTGTTTTCCTCTATGCCATTTTCACCCTTCTTGCAAAATCCTTGAACCGGAATTTATCCGGGCGGTGTCTTGAATTGGTGTATTGAAAAATACGAGCATCATCCAGATAGGTACAGGATTCCACATTTACAACCATATCATACTGCTTCATATCCAGAACCTTTGTATCCAGTCCACTGACATTCTGACAGGTTATCTCCTTTTCCGCATAGGCGATTTTTAAGTGTAGTGTATCTTCGATGTAGGCATAAAGAGAGGTCTTTAAGATATCCTCGTTAAGCTCAGGAACAATTGCTGCATCCAGTACATCCGTATCTAGAATGACGGCCTCATGATCAATAAAGCGTACTCGCTGAATCAGCCATATCTTTGCATCAGCATCCATATGAAAGATACGACGAATCCGTTCATCCGGTTGTGTTTTTTCCAGACAGATGACCTTTGTAGCTACATCCTGCTCCATTTTATCTGCGAGCTCCTTAAAGCTGATTACGCCGGAAACAGGAAAGTCATAGCGCTGTCGGTCCAGAACGATACTCCCTCTGCCTTTGGACTTTTGTATATAACCGTTTTGAGCCAACAGTAGCAGAGCTTTACGTACCGTGTCTCTGGAGGCACTATAGATTTTCATAAGCTCATATTCACCGGGAAGCGTATCTCCGGCATTGTATATGTTTTGCTCTATTCTTCCAAGAATATCACGATAAATCGCTTCATATTTTGACATATTCATCACCTATGCTTGATTTTATCATGTACGTACACATTCGTCAAATAAAGAAAAATCCCATAAAGACGGGATTTTATATATTCAATTCTTTTTTAACCTGCTCATAAACCCTATGCGTTTCATCATCATAGCAGACAAGATAAACCGTTGTTACAGTGCATATTGTTTCTGATATAGTCTGTAGTGTTTGCAGAGCAATCTGTGCCGCAAGCTTCAATGGAAACCGGTATGCTCCGGTGCTGATTGCAGGAAATGCAATGCTTTTGATATGATATTGCTCAGCCAGCAGCATACAGCTTCTGTAACAGCTTTCCAGCAACATTTGCTCATTCTGTTTGCCACCGTGCCAGATTGGTCCGGGTGTATGGATTACGTAGCGGCAGGGGAGCTGATATCCCTTTGTTATCTTTGCCTCTCCGGTTCTACACCCGTGCAATGCTCGACACTCCTTTAGCAGCTGTGCTCCTGCTGCACGGTGAATGGCCCCGTCTACACCGCCGCCTCCCAGCAATGAGGTATTTGCAGCATTAACGATTGCATCCACCTGCAGTCTGGTAATATCAGCGGTAAGTATTTCTATTTTCATACGCTCACCTAGCTGTGGAAAATTGTCTGAATGAAGTTCTTCGGTCCATGCTCATACAGCAGAACAACGCCTTCCTTACCCAGATCACGATAAATATCATCAAAATAAAACATACCTGCAACGGAAGGAAATTGATTCCAGAATTCCTGAGACACAGCACTTACCAGTATTTTATGCTGTAATGCCTTGGTTTCCACCTGTAGAGCCTGTGCAAGGAGTCCGAAGGAGCGCTCCTTATGAGCTTCATATTTCTGTGTATAAAATTTATAATTATTACAGGATTCATTCCATGCAAGATAATTTGCCAGACCGTTTGTAAAGGCAAGGTGGTTTAACAAACTTAGATATTTACGGGAACGAACAGGAAAGCGTTCATGTATCAGAAATTTGGAGAGCTCAAATGTCAGATAATTTTGCAGTATATAGGTCATTTGGGATACGATGCGGGTATAATCTGCAATGTGGATAAGGTCGATGAGGATACAAAAGCTGTCCTCCGTTTTCACAATGCGGTTTTCTCTGGTACCAACTACAGCCATAATCGTAACATTCCTCAATTGTTCCTCATACTTTGGGAAAACAGCCTGAAAAAGGTCTTTGTTAAAGGTTGGAAATTCTTCTACGATGCTTTCCAGCTGCACATCCAGCTCACGTACAATATCTCTGCGCTTTGGATCAGCTATCTCATATCCCTGCAAAAGAGAAAAGGGTTCCTCATGTGCCGGATTTCTGCCTTCCAGATAGGCGGCAGCTATTTGACGATCATACAACATAAAAGACCCCTCCTTTTGTATTCCATTATATCACGTTTCTTCTTTCTGCGTGAATGTTTTGCCAGGTTCCTTATAAGATGCGCATTTACGGGAAAGCTAACTGCGAGGATGTGATAAAATGAAAAAAGAAGTATGGCGGGATGTGATTTTGAGCAGTGCTGCATTTCTGGCACTGATGTGGGTGGCATTCTTCTGGGCTCAGAAGTATTTTCCCATGGAACAGGATACATCCGCAGTAGCAAAGGTGGAAGAAAAAAAGGTCGCATATCTGACCTTCGATGACGGCCCAAGTAAACACACGCAGGAGATACTGGATATTTTAGAAGCCTATCATGTCAAGGCGACCTTCTTTGTGACCGGCAGCAATCCGGAATACTATGATCTGATTCAGAAAGAGGATGCATTTGGACATGCGATTGGTATTCATACCTTTTCCCATGATTATGGAAAAATTTATTCCAGTGAAAAGGCTTATTTTGAGGATGTAGATAAAACAAATGCATTGATCGAAAAGCAGACAGGACATAAGGTAAATATCCTTCGCTTTCCGGGTGGTACAAGCAATACGGTATCCAGGAAATACAGCAGCGGTATTATGAGCACGCTGGCTTCTGCTGTGACAAAGAAGGGATATGCGTATTATGATTGGAATGCTTCCAATGGTGATGGAAACTGCTATGTGGGAAGTGATACACTGATCAATACGGCATTAAAGGAAATACGTGATAAAAAGGAGGTCATGATTCTAATGCATGACGGTACGGGCAATAAGGCAACTGTAGAAGCTCTGCCTGTAATTTTGAAAAGTATGCAGTCGCAGGGCTATGAATTTCGCATTATTGATTCCTCAACACCGGAATTTCATCATCATATCGCAAACTGAAAAAATATGATATACTATATCATATGCGGTTGCTTAACAGGTGATGGAATATGAAAATAACAAGAGAAAAAAATTTAGAAGAAATAAAAAACGGATATACAAAGGATAAACGTAATTTTTATCACTGCAATTTCTGTGATGCAGTGTTTGAAGATGGGGAAATCTTTCCAATTAACGGTCATTTTTATCGCGCAGAAAAGGCAGTACAAATGCATATACAGAAGGAGCACGGCTCTGTTTTTGAACAGCTGCTGCAGCTTGATAAGAAGTCTAGCAGTCTGACTGATGTACAGAAGAAGCTGTTGCAGTATATTCATGAGGGAAAAAGTGATAAGGAAATCGCTTCCCTGACAAATACGAGTGCTTCAACCGTACGGCATCAGCGTTTTGTTTTTCGTGAAAAAGCAAGACAGGCAAAAATGTATCTGGCTCTTTATGAATTATCCGTTGAGGGTATGATGGATAATCTGCTGGAGGTACACGATCATGCAGCTCAGGTGGATGAGCGGTATGTGGCAACAAGTGAAGATGAGGAACAGGTGTTAAAAACGATGACCCTGTCCACTGAACCGCTGAAGCTGAAGCAGATACCGGCAAAGGAAAAGAAAAAAATTATCATTTTGCGTAAAATTTGTGAATTTTTGGAGCCTCATCAGGTATACAGCGAAGAAGAAATCAATGCATTTTTAAAGCAGATATTTGAAGATTTTGTATCGCTGCGCAGGTATTTGATAGAGTATGGATTCCTGCACCGTACCACGGATTGCCAGTTCTATTCTATGGATTTGGGTAAAATACGGGAGGTGGAGGATCATGAATGAAAGTCTGCACTGGTATGAGAATGAAGAGCAGATAAAGCATATCACGGGCACTATGCGAATACGTTCTTTCTGAAACAACGATGAAAGGAGGAGCATATATGCATTGCATCGTATATGATTATTGGAATGCGATTCATGAACAGCGGTTTGATGATGTAAGGGCACTTTTTCATGAGACTGCACAGATTACATGGCCGAATACACAAGAGGTTTTTAAGCTTGATGATTTTATTTATGTGAATGAAGTCTATCCCGGTGAATGGGAGGAAGAGGTACTGCACATTTATGAAGCAAACGATATCCTGATCAGCGAAGCATCGGTCAAAGGAAAGGATATGACTTTTCTTACTATCGGTATATTTCAAATCCGCAACGGGAAAATAGCTGATTTACGCGAATACTGGACTGCTGTTGAGGAGATACCGCAATGGAGAAAAGAGCTGTTAAAGCAGGATTAGGGAATGCGTGCATTCCCTGTTTTTTATTGCCGCCATTCACGGAACTTATGTACACCATTCGATGCATTGTAATTGTTTAAACAGGCGCATATATTATCATAAATGTGTTAGATGGTATCTAGCGATCATATAAGATACTGGCAGCCTCTGCTGTTCGTCCCATTCGGTGGAAGCATATCGGTATAATTGTAAAGGAGCTGGTTTCATGAAGTCTGCGAAAGGTCTTACCAGCATAGCATGCTGGCTTATGGCGATTGTTCCAGGCGTGTACCTAATCAGTTATCTCGGAATTCGGTATCTTCATATACCATCTGCATATTATTATCCAATACTGGCGCTGGCTGCTGCCGGCTATGCAATATTCCTGTTCCTGGTACATCGGCTGATACGCCGTGTGTACAATTCCTGGCATAGCCGTGAGGAAGAACCTGCGGCAGACTGCATGAACAGTGATCAGTAGGACGAAAGGGTTATTATGTAAATAACCTTTTTTTCTTGCCTTTTTGTGGTACAATAACGTGGTAAATGGCAGGTGTTTTTATGTTAAATGATACAATCGCCGCAATTTCAACAGCGGCTGTGGATGGGGCAATCTCCATCATCCGAATGAGTGGAACTGATGCGGTGTCTATAGCGGACAGCATTTTAAATTTCAATATCAAAGAGAAAAAAAGCCATACGATCAGCTATGGTTATGTGTATGATCAGGAGCACGATGAGCTGATTGATGAGGTCCTCGTCAGTGTTTTTCATGCACCAAAAACCTTTACGTGTGAGGATATTGTGGAAATCAACTGTCACGGGGGAAGCTTTATAACAAAGAAGATCCTGCGGCTGTGCCTTGCTCACGGGGCACGGCTGGCAAATCCGGGAGAATTTACACAACGTGCATTTCTGAACGGGCGTATCGATCTGACACAGGCGGAAGCAGTTAATGATATGATTCAGGCAGATACAAACGAAAATGCACGTATGGCTATGCAGGGCATACGGGGCAGTGTGAAAAAACTGCTGGATCCCCTTCTTCAGGAGCTGCTGGATATCATCGCCAATATTGAGGTGAATATTGATTATCCGGAATATGATGATGTGGAACAGCTGAGTACAGAAATCATACAGCCAAAAGCCAGAGCATGGATGAAGCGTATACAGAATATCCTTGACCGCGCTCAAAGCGGGCAGCTTCTGAAAGAGGGAATAAAGACAGCAATCGTTGGAAAGCCGAATGTCGGAAAGAGCAGTCTTCTGAATGCGCTGCTGGAGGAAGAAAAGGCGATTGTGACGGATATCGCAGGGACAACACGGGATATCGTAGAAGGACATATACACCTTCAGGGCTTAACCTTGAATTTGATTGATACGGCAGGAATACGGGAAACAAGCGATGTGGTGGAACAGATTGGTATACAGCGCAGTCTGAAAGCTATTTCCGATGCGCAGCTTGTTATCGTCGTATTAGATAACAGCCGTGCATTGGATGAACAGGACCGGGAGCTGCTAAAGCTTACCAGAGATAAAACACACATTATTGTTTATAATAAGACAGATGTATCGAAGCGAAGCGATGGCATCTGTATTGCAGCGGCAAAGGGCGAGATAGAAGCGCTAATCGCAGAGATTCATAAGCTCTTTGACCGGCATCAGCTTGTTTTACAGGAGCCGCTGCTTCATAATGAGCGGCAGATTGCGCTGATGATGAAGGCAGAGAACAGCATGCATCAGGCACTGGAGGCTATGGAAGCAGGTATGGAGCTGGATATTGTGGAAATTGATATTCAGAATGCATATACATCATTAAAGGAAATTCTGGGTGAAGTTCATCGTGAGGATTTGCTGGATACTTTGTTTTCCAACTTCTGCCTTGGCAAATAACAGAAAGGATAACGATATGAATACATTGATTGATACGCATTGTCACATCACCTGTGATGC
Source organism: Erysipelotrichaceae bacterium 66202529 (assembly GCA_017161075.1). NCBI lineage: Bacteria > Bacillati > Bacillota > Erysipelotrichia > Erysipelotrichales > Erysipelotrichaceae > Erysipelotrichaceae bacterium 66202529. Next base: position 133,860 of record CP046174.1, read on the forward strand.
ATTATATGAGCGCATTGATGAGGTGCTGGATCATGCAAAGCGGGAAGGGATAGAGAGGATGCTCATCGTCTGTACGAATTTTACAGAATATGAGCGGGCACAGTACCTAAAGGATCGGGAGCCGGAACGCTTTGATATTGCGCTGGGCTTTCACCCAAATGATCTGTATGATTTTAAAGAGGTTGATTATGTGCGGCTGGAAGAGCTGCTGAAGCAGGAGCGGCTGATAGCGGTGGGAGAAATCGGCTTAGATTATCATTGGGATGATGTAAAGCCTGAGGATCAGAAGGACGGCTTTGTAAGGCAGCTTCAGCTTGCCTGTAAATATAACAGACCTGTATTGATTCATATGCGTGAGGCTACTAGGGATACGTTGGATATTTTAAAGGAGGCTGATTCTGTAAAAGGCATCATGCATTGCTACAGCGGTAGCAAGGAGGTTGCACAGGAGTTGATAAAATCAGGATTTTATATTTCTTTTGGCGGCCCGCTCACATTTAAAAATTCCAGAGGCGCTCCTGCAACAGCGGAAGCACTCCCGTTGAACAGGCTGTTCGTGGAAACCGACAGTCCTTATCTGACACCGCATCCGTTCAGAGGCAAACAAAATGAACCGATGTATGTGCGCTATACATTTGATAAGCTATGCGAAATTAAGGGTGTGGATAAGGAGCAGGCAGCTGAGCAGCTGCGGAAAAACTATGAGGATTTGTTTAATCTTTAATATATACTTTTGATTATCTGCTCATATCTTTTAAATGACCGCAAAGCCTTAGTTTATCAGCTTTACGGTCATTTTCTTAATCATATGAAACCTTATTGAGGTTGTCTGTGTATTTTTATAAAGCCAAAGCTTTGAATGAAATCCTAAATTATATAAAATGTACTGTGTTTTTTAAAAATTCAAGCAGCTCAATTTCTTGCTTGGAAAGTGCAGTACTAGAAGGAAAAATCGCACATACATTCATTTTGAACGCATTATCTGTTATCGGAATATAACAAAATTCTGGATTCTTTGAATTGGATGTGAGTGTTAAAAGTGAAAAATGTTTATTGTTTTTCAGTACTAAAAATAATTCATCTCTATTCTGTACTTTTAGGGGACGCTTAGAGTCGTATATATTTCTAAATACAGATTTTTTCGGTACTGCCGTATAATAAGTCAAAGGATATTCAAGTGCTTCACTGATAGAAATACTTTTTTTGCCGGCGAGGGAATGCGTCTGACTAACAATAACGTATAGTTGTACGGCTTCAAAAAGCATATGATATTGTAAATTATATTGCTTTATTTCCTCTGCAAATCCATTGAAATCCCCTTGATATACCGGCATAACTCCAATATGTGCTTTTTGACATATAACATCATTTATTATTTCAACTGGATCTGTTCTGCGAAACATGTCAGAAAGCAAAAATCCCTGTTCCTGAAATTTAAAAAGAGCCTCAAGAATATATGATAAATAAATAAATGAAATAGAAACTGTTTTATTCGTGTCGGATAATGCTTCTATTTTTTTATATTCCGCGATAATATTTTGGGCTATTTCAATAAACTTCTCCCCCTTTTCTGTTAATTTAACACCTTTTGATGTCCTTATGAAAACTGGAAATCCTAATTCCTGCTCACATCGTTTTACGGTATTGTATAGTGAGGGTTGAGAAATGTACAGTCTTTGTGAAGCGCTGTTAATTGAACCGCATTGAGAAATCGTAATAAGCAGTTTTAAATGACGTATTTCCATGCTTTAATTTCCTTTCAGTTATAATGTATATGTTATAACAGATATAAAAATATACTGCAAGACAAATATATGAAAAAGGGTTAAAATACTTATTATAAGATTTTCAGGAAAGAGAGTGAAAGAATGTATTCTTCAATTTATGCTGAAAGCAAAGAAATGTATAATGAACTTGTAGAATGGCGTAGAGAGCTTCACAAAATACCTGAATTAGGGCTTGAGCTTCCTAAGACGGTTTCCTTCGTGAAGAAAAAAATGATGGAATGGGATATTCCCTTCGAAACAAAAGTTAATGGTAATAGTGTTATCGGTTATATTGGTGCAGGAGATAAATGTTTACTTCTTAGAGCAGACATGGACGGGCTTCCTATGTGTGAAGAAAGCCAACAATCTTTTGCTTCACAAAATGGTAATATGCACGCTTGCGGACATGATATCCATACGACCGCATTGTTAGGAGCAGCTAAAATATTAAAAAAACACGAAAAAGAATTAAAGGGTAAAATAAAGTTATTGTTTCAACCAGGAGAGGAAACATTTGAGGGAGCTAACGCAGTTATTGCTGAAGGAGTAATGGATAATCCTAGAGTAGGCGCAGCTTTTGCTACTCATGTGGCGTCCAACATTCCTGTAGGAACAATTGCTTATGGAACTATGACAGGAACATCTGTATTTGGTTTTAAGATAACGATAACGGGAAAGGGTACACATGGTGCTATGCCACAGAATGGAATAGATCCTATCAATGTCGGGGTTCATATTTATCAAGCATTGCAGGAGTTAATCGCACGTGAATGCGCTCCAAGCAAAGAAGTAACATTGACAATTGGGCAATTTAACGCTGGAACGGTAAGTAATGTTATCCCGGAAACAGGTATATTACAAGGAACACTTCGCACATTTGATAATGAATTAAAACAGCATTTAATTGTGAGAATTAAGGAGATTGTGAATCATATTGCCAATGCTTTTCATGCAAAAAGCACGGTGGAGGTTTTAACAGATATACCTGTGCTCTGCTGTGATGAAAAAAGAAATATGGAAATTGCTAAGGCGTTAAGTTCTATGAATGCCAAATTTAATATAGTATCTGGATTACACACAACTGGTTCTGATGATTTTGCAGTGTTTGCAGATAAAGTACCAGCTTCTTATTTTATGATAGGAGCTAAGGCTGATTCAGATAATATTTATGCACATCATAATCCCAAAGTATGCTTTAATGAACAAGCTTTACCAATCGAAGCTGCGGTATATTCATGTGTAGCTTTGGAATGGGAATGATTAAAAAAAAATAAAATTGAAATCCACTGTACAGGGAGAGCGTAGGTCTATTTTTAAGATTATCTTTAACTCTATGTTTTCGACTTGTTGGGGATATTGAAGTACCGTATACCATTTTTTCCTTTTCAAGAGTTTTGATAAATACACAAGGAACGACGATATCCATTTACTTGCTTTTCAGCCAATGTCTGGTATAATAACAAAGTTTGATTATAAAAGTAAATGGAGTGATTGGATGAAAAGAAGAACAAAGCTTTTGCTTGGTATTGGAATCAGCTTGCTGATAGTCGTATTCGGTGGTCTTGGCTTTGCCGGGAATTATTTCTATACACTGGCGATTGATGCACATAGTGATAAAAGTATCGTCTTTGGAAACGAGAAGGAGGATCCTGAAGCTGTGCAGGCTTCCAAAGCCTCATATGAGGAAATGCTTGCTCGTGATACAAAGGATGTATGGATGAAAAATAAGGAGGGCTATAAGCTGCACGCCTATGAAATCCAGAATACTGGGAGTAAATGGATGATTGTTGTACATGGTTATATGAGTGAAGCGAAAAATATGTCAGAGGTGGCAAATCACTTTGCTGATGAAGGCTATCATGTCCTGATTCCCGATTTACGTTCACACGGGCAAAGTGAAGGGGATTCCATTGGTATGGGTGCCTGGGACAGTGACGATATCGTAGAGTGGAGTAATTATATCCTGAAGCAGGACAGCTCGGCACATATCGGCTTATACGGCGTGTCTATGGGGGCAAGCACGGTGATGATGGCAAGCGGTAAGGAAAGCCTTCCGTCTGCCGTCCATGTCGCAGTAGAGGATTGCGGCTATACGAGTGCCTGGGATGAATTTTCATTTCAGCTGGATGATTTATTCAAGCTGCCTTCCTTTCCGGCACTTGATGCGGCGAATCTTGTCACAAGGCTGCGCGCAGGATATGATTTGAAGGATGCAAATGCCCTGTCTGCTGTTAAGAGGAAAAAGGTGCCGATGCTGTTTATCCATGGAGACGCAGATGATTTTGTACCTACGGAAATGGTGTATCCGTTATATAAAGCCGCTACAGGTGAAAAGGAGCTCATGATTGTAAAGGGGGCAGCACACGGAAAAAGCAGAGATACTGATCCAAAAGCATATTGGGATAAGGTTGATGCCTTTCTTCAGAAACACATATAGAATAGGAATGTGATGGATTTCACAAAAACGCTTGAAATTCGGACAAAAGGATTCCTAAAACAGGCAAAAAGTGTTATATTATTAGGGAATACAGGAGGTATTGAAAATGAGTAAAAGACCAGTAGTATTAGTGGTTATGGACGGTGTTGGAATCAGTGATTCCGAGTTTGGAAATGCCGTAAAAAAAGCGTATAAACCAACATTAGACGACCTGTGGGAAAACAGCCCGCATACAGAAATTAAGGCACACGGCCTTGCAGTCGGACTGCCGACAGATGATGATATGGGAAATAGTGAAGTAGGACATAATGCGTTGGGCTGCGGTCAGATTTATTCCCAGGGGGCAAAGCTGGTAAATGAAAACATAGAGACTGGAGAAATCTTCAAAACGGATACCTGGAGTGGTCTTGTAAATAACTGTAAGGATGGAAAAATGCATTTCCTGGGACTGCTGTCTGATGGAAATGTGCATTCTCACATTAACCATTTAAAGGCTTTGATTAAAAAAGCTAAAGAGGACGGTGTGAAGGAAGTGCGTGTACATGCCTTGCTGGATGGACGTGATGTTCCGGAAACAAGTGCATTAACATACGTAGATGATATTGAGGCTTATATGGCTGAGCTGAATGATGACAGCTTCCATGCCTGCATTGCGAGCGGCGGCGGACGTATGACGATTACAATGGATCGCTATGAAGCAAACTGGGCAATGGTGGAACAGGGATGGCATGTTCATGTTCTTGGTGAAGGCAGAGAATTTGCATCTGCCAGAGAGGCTATTGAGACATATCGTGCAGAAACCGGTGTCGTTGACCAGGATCTGCCTGGATTCGTTATTACAGAGGATGGAAAACCGGTAGGTACGATTGAGGATGGAGACAGCGTGATACTGTTTAACTTCCGTGGAGACCGTGCACAGGAAATCTCTCTGGCATTTGACGGTGATGACAGTTTTGACAAATTTGACCGTGTTCGTATGCCAAAGGTTATGTTTGCGGGTATGCTGCAGTATGATGCTGACTTGAACATTCCGCACAATTTCCTGACATACCCTCCGAAAATTAAATTTACCTTAACGGAAGAGCTGTGTAAGCACGGTATCCGTGAATATGCAATCAGTGAAACACAGAAATTCGGACATGTTACGTATTTCTGGAACGGCAACCGTTCAGAGAAGTTCGATGATAAGCTGGAGGATTATGTGGAAATTAAATCCGATGTCATTCCATTTGAACAGCGTCCTTGGATGAAATCTGCCGAGATTACAGATGTTTTGTGTGCAGCAATTGAGTCCGGAAACTATGATTTCCTGCGTACAAATTATCCAAACGGTGACATGGTTGGTCATACAGGAAACTTCGAAGCGACAGTAATCGGTGTGGAAGCTGTAGACCTGCAGCTGGCTCGTGTGAAAAAAGCAGTGGATACGGTTAACGGTATTCTGATTGTGACTGCCGATCATGGAAATGCTGATGAAATGTATGAGAAGAAGAAAAAAGCAGATGCTCCAATAAAGGCAAAAACCTCTCATACGCTGAATAAGGTTCCGTTTATCATTTACGGTGCAGATGTTGAACTGAAGCAGGATGAAAGTATTGGTCTGTCCAATGTCGCTTCTACAGTAGCGGATTTACTGGAAGTAGCGCCAAATGAGCATTGGAATGAAAGCATTATTAAGAAATAAATAGAAGTACAGGGAATGCAAAAACCGATTTATGATGAGTTTCGTATTCATTTAATCGGTTTTTTTCTATCCTTTTTGCATATGAGAAGTCGTATGTAATCAGATAAACGAAGCCCTGTTTACCCAAAAAGGAAAAACTACCTCATTTATTTTCCCCATAATTTTTTGAGGGAACAATGCGTTCATGATATTCTTAACATGTAAAATGAAGGAGGGATATGATTGTATACGGCAGGAATTGATATCGGCGGAACAAATACAAGAATTGCCATTGTGAACGAAGCCTATGAGATCATGCAAAGGGTGCAGTTTTCAACGGATACAGATAATCCGAATGCAACACTGAAAAAAATTCAGGAGGCCGTACAGGGCTTTGGAGTCCATGTAAACGGGGTTGGCTTATCCTGTCCGGGGCCGCTGGATTTAAAGCATGGAGTGATTCTCGATACACCTAACTTAAAGGGGAAATGGCATGGCTTTGCAGTGAGTGAGGAGCTGGCAAAGCTGCTAGGGGTACCTGTATATCTGGAAAATGATGCAAATCTGGCCTGCCTTGCAGAGGCGGTTCTGGGACAGGGGAAGGACTGTACCTATGTGCAGTTTCTGACCGTTTCCACAGGTCTTGGCTCCGGTCTGGTCATTGATAAAAAAATTTATCAGGGAGCGCATGGCTTTGCACATGAAATTGCAAATATACCGTTGTGGAAGGACGGGCCGCGTCATGGTTTCATTTATCCCGGCGGTGTGGAAGCCATCTGCAGTGGTACGGCAATAACAACGCGTGCCATGAATGCCGGTCTGACAGTTCAGCATGCCGGAGATGTCTATACTCTTGCACAGGCTGGTAATACTTATGCAATAAAGATTATGGAGGACGCAAAGGAATATCTTGCGAATACCATTGCCATTATCTATGCATTTATCGATCCGGAAATCGTGATTCTGGGGGGCAGTGTTGCGATTAAGATACCGGGCTTTGTTGAGGACGTGGAACAAAGAGTTAAAGCAAGGGTGTATCCGAATATACAGCCGCTGGTAAGGGTTGTGAAAACAAATCTGAGTGAGGACAGCGGATTGCTCGGAGCAGCCTGTCTTGCGTTTCTTCAGGTGTAGAAGCTGCAGACACAGGAGGTGTCTATGAAGTCTGAAAAAGAAAATTATTATATAAAGGAAATACTGAAAATCCTGGTACAGGGCGATATCGTCGCAACAGGGAAAATAGCTTCCATGATTGCTCTTTCGGAAAAAGCTACCCGAAACAAGCTGGAGCATTTGCAGAACTATTTACAGGAAAATCAGCTTGGTTCGATTGAAAAGAAGCCACGCGTCGGCATTTGGCTGAATATGAATGAGGAACAAAAGGAAAAAATGCTGCGGCTGCTGGATGGTGCGGAGCATTTCAGTGTAGGCTATGACGCAACACAGCGGGTCAGAGAGACTCTGCAGATTTTCTTTCGTATGATGCCACGTGAAACAATTACAACACAGAAGCTGGCAGAGGAGCTGTATCTCAGTCCCCCAACGGTATTGAAGGTGATAAAGGACTGTGAAAAATGGCTGAGGCCGTATGGGATAGAAATCAACAATGAACGCAGCCGCGGCTGTTCACTGAAATATGATGAGACGAGCTATCGGATTGCACTGAAGGACTATATCATGCTCGATCATGATCTGGATGAAACACGCAGACAGACACAGGAATTTTTCTCTAACATTGATATTGACTTGATAAAGAAAGCAATCATTGAGACAGAGAATGAATGGAACTACCGCTTCACGGATTCATCCTTCTATGAAATACTCATTTACTGCTGTCTGGCTTATCAGCGCAAGGATTTCAGTACACCGCTTAGAATCGCCCAGGAGGATCAGGAAATTCTGGAGCGCTATAACGAATATCCGTTTACGATTGCCATCTTTAAAAAGCTGCATGAGAAAATGCATGTCATCTTCTCAAATGAGGATGTCATGTTTCTGGCAACTCAGATATTATGCTCAAAATTTATCGGCATCAGCAATGCTGTGGATATGATCTCCAATATCTCCAAATATGATCAGAAGATATTGAATTTTATTGATGAGATGCTGGTGACGATCGGAAATATTCTGGAAGTGGATTTGACAAATGACAGTAAGCTGCGGGAAAGTCTGATTTTCCATATGCGGCCAACCATATTCCGTCTGCGTTACGGTTCTCCGCAGAGCAATTCACTTGTGAATTTTATAAAAACGGAATACAAGACCGTATTCCGTGCAGCGTGGTCGATTTCCATGATGTTCGAGAATTCCTTCGGTTTGCAGATTACAGAGGATGAGCTTGGATATATCGTGCTTTATATACAATCTGCACTGGAAAGACGAAATCAGCGCTACAGTGCAGTTCTGCTTGCGGAAAGCAATCTGGGACATGCACAGCTTCTAAGCGAGCGTATCCGTAAAACTGTACCGGAAATCAGCAGTTTGAAGGTTATCAGCTATCATGATTTCAAGCTGTATGAGCATCCGGATGAGGATATCATCATCAGCTCCAAGCTGTTAAAGGAAACGGATAAGCGTGTTATCGTCATACCGAATCTGTTAAGTGATACGGGCATCGGTATGCTGCGCAGCTTTATGGATAATCTGAATCTTCGGGTATCGGAGGAAATCAACCCCTTTGAGCCAATCTGCTTTCAGTTGTTTTCACCGGAGCTGATGTTTATCAATGAATCCTTTGATAGTAAGGAAGCCCTGTTGAAATACATGTGTGAGCGTATGGAGCTGAAGGGCTATGTGACAGGAAAGTTTTATGATTCCGTCATGGAAAGAGAGCAGGCAACAACGACAAGCATTGGAAACCGGGTGGCGCTTCCCCATGGAGCTATGAGTGAGGTTAATGAATCCCATGTCGCGATTGCTGTTTTACCGGAGCCGATTGTATGGGATGATGACCGTGTGGATGTGATCTTCCTACTGGGCTTTAAAATGTCAACACATGAGGAGATTCGTAGAATACAGTCCTTCTATAAGCAATATATATCGCTGATAGAAACGGATGAAAAGGTAAAAATCATACGCAGTAAGAAATCGAATCTGGAGCTGTATCGTTATCTGATACAGTAAACAAGGCAGCACAGGCAAGTGTGCCTTGGCATATACAATCATAAAAAAATTTATCAGGAGGAAAAGGATATGCAACTAATAGATGTATTGGATGAGAGAATCATCGACTTAAACGCAGAAGCGACAAACAAGGATGAGGTGTTGACCCTGCTTGCAGGCAAGCTGAAGGATGCCGGATATATTGCGGATGTTGAGGCTTTTAAAAAGGATATTTATTTACGGGAAAGCGAGGGTACTACAGGAATCGGTAACTATATTGCAATTCCCCACGGAAAGAGTGATTCCGTAACACAGGTCGGTATTGCGATTGCAAAGCTGAAGAATGAAATTGAATGGGAAACACTGGATGATAAGGGCGTTCGCCTGGTCTTCCTGTTCGCGGTAAGCAATGATCATGAATATGCACGCAATCACATGCTGCTGCTGGCAGATATCGCCAGAAAGCTTGGCAACGATGAGGCAGTGGAACGCTTGTTAAAGGTAGAGACTGTAGAAGAATTGAAGGACATATTTGCAGGAAAATAAAAAGTACCACATTTATCTTCCCTGAAATTTCAAAGAGAAGAAAAAAGTGCAGTATTAAAAATACCACAATGAATCGGAAGGAATGTCAGAATCATTTTATAATATAGACAGTTAAGGAAAGGAGGACGTACAAATGAATATCGTTGCAGTTGCAGCTTGTACATCCGGAATCGCACATACGTATATCGCAAAAGAGAAGCTCATTCGGGCTGCGGAAGGTATGGGACACACCATCCATGTGGAAACACAGGGAACAATTGGTACAGAGGATGAGTTAACACCGGAACAGATCAAGGCCGCAGATGTTGTCATTCTTGCCATTGATATTGCGATCACAGGCACGGAACGCTTTGAGGGGAAAAAGACAGTAAAGGTTCCTACCAATGTGTGTGTGAAAGCGCCGAAACAGCTGATTCAGAAAATTGAAACAGAATTAAACAAATAAGGAAAGAGAGGAAAAAGGATTATGAAAAAATTTGGTGCTGAGCTGAAACGCCATGCCCTTACCGCCATCTCCTATATGCTGCCGCTGGTAGTTGCATCCGGTCTTCTGATCGCCATCGGAAACCTGATGGGCGGAGAGGTAGTCACAGATTTAAGCAAGATGACGATTCCTAGTGCATTGACATCACTCGGTGTATTGGGAATGGGGCTTCTTCCATCATTTATCGCAGGTTATATTTCTTACTCCATAGCAGATCGTCCGGGTATCGCACCAGGCTTCCTGATGGGGCAGATTGCTTCCTTCCTGGGAGCCGGCTTCCTGGGTGGTATGGTTGGAGGTTATATCGTTGGTTACATCGCATTGTTCATCAGAAAGAATCTGAAGGTTCCACACTGGGCAGAGGCACTGATGCCGATGATGATTATACCGACATTATCTTCTATCATTGCAGGACTTCTGATGTACTTTGTCATCGGTACACCAATCGTATGGTTAACAGAAGCATTGACAAACTTCATCACAGGTCTGGATCAGAGCTCCAAGGTACTGTACGGCTTTATCATCGGAGCACTTGGATGTCTGGATTTCGGAGGACCAATCAGTAAGGTACCGAATCTGATTTGCGACGGCTTACTGCTGGAAGGTATTTTAGAGCCGGAAGCAATCAAGGTGCTTGCTGCCATGGTTCCGCCACTGGGAATTACATTATCACTCGTTATTTCTAAATTTATAAAAAAACGTATCTATACCTCAACCGAGGTTGAAAATATCAAGGTAGCCTTCCCAATGGGACTGTGCATGATCTCAGAGGGTGTTATTCCAATTGCTATGAATGATTTGATCCGTACAGTTATCTGTACATCCATCGGCTGTGGTGTTACAGGTGCAATCAGCTTTACGCTGGGTGTTGGAAGTGCCGTACCATCTGGTGGTGTCTTCGTTATCCCGGCTATGAGTAATCCATTCGCAGCACTGCTTGCCCTGCTGGCAGGTACCTGTGTGACAGCTGTGCTTCTGGTACTGATCAAGAAGAAGAGAACAGAGGCAGATGAAGTACAGGTAGAAGAAATAGAGGAAGAAATGGATTTATCAGATATCACATTCTCATAAAAAGAAAGAAGGACTATAATGTACGTATCTATGAAGGGCATGCTGCAAAGAGCCAATGCAGGAAACTATGCAGTCATGGCAATCAACTGCTTTAATATAGAAACCGCAAGAGCTGTTATTAGTGCAGCACAGGAATTAAGAGCTCCCATCATTGTGAATATTGTTCAGGAGCATATGGTGAATCACTGTGACAGCGAGCTGATTGCACCGATCGTGAAGCTGCTGGCACAGCGCGCAAGTGTTGAGGTTGCGTTAAATTTTGACCATGGGGAAGAAATCGGATATTTGAAGAAAGCACTTCAGGACGGTTACTCCAGCGTCATGGTGGATGCCTCCCGTTATGATTTGGAAGGCAATATTCGAATGACAAGGGAAATCGTTGAATTCGCTAAGCAATTTGATGCCTCTGTAGAAGGGGAAATCGGATGCATGGGGGGCAGTGAAGGCGGCAATTATACTAGTGACGCCATGAAAACAGATCCGCAGCAGGCATTGCGTTTCGCAAAGGAAACCGGCATTGATGCATTGGCGATTTCCTTTGGATCCTCTCATGGAAACTATCCGGAGGGCTATGTTCCTGAATTTGACTTTGAACGTCTGAAGGAAATCAAGGAGCTTACGAAAATGCCGCTGGTTCTGCATGGAGGCTCCGGTTCAGGGGACAAAAATATAGAAAATTGTGTAAAATACGGAATTAACAAGATCAATGTCGGCTGTGATTTTATGAATGCCAATGTTGACAGTATTAAGAAGCATCTGGAAAAAGACCCGGACATCAATTACTGGGTGATGATGCATCAGGTTGAAATAGACAGTCGTGAGATTGTCAGACATTATATCAGATTATCTAAATCGGAAGGAAAATCCCTATAAGGGAAGAAGGAGCTAAACCTATGTTAATGAATATGAAGGATTTACTTGAAGTCGCACAGAAGAATCATTTCGCGGTACCTGCTTTCAATATCGGAAGCGACCAGCTGTTAAAGGCTGTTATGAAAAAAGTGAAGGAAATGAAAAGCCCGGTAATTCTGGAAATGAGCCCGGATGAATTCAACTTTGTTGGTGATGCACAGATTCAGGCAATGATTTATGAGGCAGCACATACAGATGTACCGGTATGTATCCACCTAGATCACGGAGATACTTATGAAACTGTAGTACGTGCCATTCGTGCAGGTATGACATCAGTTATGATCGATGCTTCCACATTGCCTTATGAGGAAAACGTCGCAGTTACAAAAAAGGTTGTTGAAACTGCACACATTGCAAATATTTCCGTAGAGTCTGAGCTCGGAACAATCGGTACCACCGGAAATTCCATTGAGGGCGGTACACAGGGGGTTATCTATACCGTTCCAGAAGAAGCAAAGCAGTTTATCGAGGATACCGGTATTGATACCTTTGCAGTTGCTATCGGTACAGCACACGGTATTTATCCAAAGGACATGAAGCCAGAGCTGCGTATTGACATTCTGAAGGACATCACGAGCCAGGTAGATGTGCCTCTGGTACTGCATGGCGGATCCAGCAACAAGGATGAGGAAATCGCAGCTGCTGTACAGAACGGTATTTGTAAAATCAATATCTCCAGTGATATCAAGGTTGCATTCTATAATAAAGCACGCGAGGTTCTGAATGCAAATCCTGGATACCGTGAGCCTCTGGAAATTTATCCGGAAGCAATGGAAGCATGCGGTAAGGTTGTTGAAGAAAAAATCAGATTATTCAATTCCAACGATAAAGTGAAATATTACTACTAGGATATCATACGAGATTGAAATCATAGGAATTATTTATAAAGAAAAGAAAGGGCTGGTTCAAGAATATATGAATCAGTTCCTTTTACTGTTAGGATACAGAAAAACAAGACGGTGCGCATCGGTACCATCTTATAAATATGTGGATGCAGGATATTTATAATAGAATCAGATATACGTTACACTGTGCTTTACCGGGAAATATTATGAAATGACAAATAAACAGCTTATGTTTATTGCAATATGAGGACGCAGAAGGATGAAAAATATGTTCCAAACAGATATTTTGTGTATACAATCATCATAAGAGGTATATCATCTGCCAAAGTACATACAAATGAAGATTTATTTGTTATAATAGACATAACATACATTGAGGTGAGGTACATGAAAGAGAGTAAGCCAAAATATCTGGAAATTGCAGATGTTATCCATCAGGAAATTCGACAGGAAATTTACAAGCAGGGAGATAAGCTTCCTGTTGAACGGGAATTGCAGGAACGCTTCGGCGCAAGCAGGATGACAATTCGCCATGCCTTGCAGAAGCTGGAACAGCAGGGCGTTGTTAGGATTGACCGGGGACGCGGAGCTTTTGTTATGGATTTAATGATTCAGCGGAGTAAGGAAATTCTCGGTGTTACAGAGCTGATGGAGCGAAAGGGTCTGAAATGTCACAGCAAGGTATTACACCTTGAGAAAATAAAACCGGATGAACATACTCGGGAAGCAATGAATCTGACAGAAGAAGATGAAGTATACTTTCTGCATAGAATCCGTTATGCAAACGATGAGGCAATCGCAGTGGAATACGCACACATTAACGCAAAATATTGTCCAGGTCTAGAAATGTTTAATTTTGAAAGCTTTTCTCTATATGATGTGTTCTATGAGCATTATCATCTGGATTTATCCTGGGCAAGAGATGATATACGCGCTGACAACATACGCGGAGAGGATGCCCATATTCTGCTGCAGGCGAAATCAGGCCCTGCGCTCATTGTATACAATACGGCCTATGATTTGAACAATGATCCAATCGAATACACGAAAACGATTTACAATTATAAGATGTTCACATATACTGTAGTAAGTACGGAAACGTCTAAGAAGTATAAGAAGTAATAACCAACACAGACACTGAAAGGTGTCTTTTTACAAAGGAGGAAAGCAATGAAGAGTACAGAAAAACAGCTTCAGAGCCGGGGAAAAGCATCCTGTGAGGATATCAGAACACTGCAGGATATGGAGTATTCAGAGAAGCTGCGTATGCTGAATGCTCCCTCTGCCGGTATGCGTAGTGCTGCGGCTATGAGTCTTATGGATATTGTGGATACTGTGGCAGATCATCTCTTACAACAGCTCGCAAGGGAAACATGTCTGTATACACGCATAGCAATCTGTCAGTCTCTGGAAGCGGGAAGCATAAAAACAGCTGAAAAAATGGGCGAATACCTGGGAAAAATAGGAAAGAATCAGTATAAAAGAGTAGAAGAAACGGTATCCGAAAAGAAATCCTATCCTCTGCCGCGTGATATCATTGCCCGCAGTATGGGAAAGATGGATATTTCTGTACTGCCGGTCTTACTGAGTATTTTAAACGGGTCAGATCGAACCGCTATTAGCGAAGCACTGGATGCCGCAGGATATATGCTGTTTTATCATTCGGCAGCTGCCACAAAGGAGCTGTTTACGATGTTCATGGGGTTTGCTGAGAAATGGAAGGAGGATCAGCTCCTCATGTGGAAGCTTCTGCTATGCATGTCGGCATTTCCTTATGAGGAGGCTTTGCAGCTTCTGAATGTATATACCAAACGTGCAGATCCGCTGGGAGCACAGGCAGAGCGCTCGTATAACATTCTTAAAGACAGAATAGAAAAGGGGAGACTATGACACAGAATATATTTGATAATGATACTTTTTTTAAAGAGTATATGGATTTACGGTTTCATAAAAAGAATTTGAATGATCTGATTGAGCAGCCGCAGATGAAACGTTTATTACCGGAAATAAAAAATAAAACGATTCTGGATATCGGCTGCGGCTTCGGTCATAACTGTTTAAGCTTTACCAAGGCAGGCGCCAGGCATGTTACAGGAATTGACATATCTGTAAAAATGCTAGAGATTGCACATAAGAGCTTCTCACATCCGGTAATCGACTACCTGCTTATGAACATGGATGAGTTACATACATTGCAAGAAACATACGATTTAGTATACAGCTCTCTGGCTTTCCACTATGCCGAGGATTTTACAGCCTTGATTCACAATATTTATGAGCTTTTAAATCCGGGCGGCATCCTGTTGTTTTCCCAGGAGCATCCACTCATGACAGCGTCTCAGGGAAAGGGAGGGCATTATAATCATGATGAGAACGGGAACTGTATATCTTATACGTTTTCCGATTATGGCAGGGAAGGAAAAAGAAGCGGCTTCTGGTATGTGGATCATGTGGAAAACTATCACCGTACCATGGGGTCGATAGTAACAACGCTTGCACATGCCGGATTTATGATTGAGGACATGGTGGAAGCATTGCCGGATCAAAAGACATTGAACGAGTATCCGAAATTGAATAAGGAATTTATCAAACCGACCTTTCTGATTCTTCGGGCAAAAAAAGTGATAAGTGAAGTGTAAAAACAACGATTTACAAGTATAAAGCAATTTGAAAATAGCTTTCACATAATGCTTATATCCTGGTATGAAGGAACAAAAAGAATATGAAAACCGCGTGTTATATGAACTAATACGCGGTTTTTTACTATAATTTTTATTATGTGTGCCACACCAATCGCTATTCTTCTCGATAGGTTGCGGCCATAAGTGTCATATTCCCCGTTATGCAGACCTCACTCTCACAAATCTGCAGAATACTCTCCCATTTGGTTACAGCTTTCCCATTCATCGTACCGTTGCCCTGAAGAACCGTATACACGTAGAAATCCGACTGCTGCAGCTTTATTGTGCCGTGCAGCTCGATTTTCATGAGGGTGAACACCTGCGGTTTATCAATATACACGAAGATACTGCATGCTTCTGACTGTATATAGGATAATGGCTGCTGGCTGCTTAGAATTTGCGGATAATAGATACATTCCGCTGCCTGCTCGATGTGCAGTGTTCTGGGTTTTCCCTGCTTATCTGTCCGATGATAATCATACAGGCGATATGTGATATCGGCTTGCCGTGTCAGCTCATAGATAAGATTTCCTTTTCCCACTGCATGAACCGTTCCGGGTTTCAGATAATAGAAATCACCGGTATGAGAAGGAAGGCGGATAACATCACGCTGGATTAGATTTTTTTCCGCTGCCTGTATAAGCTCTGCCTTTGTACGCCAGTGATGTCCCAGATAGAGGGAAGCATTCACACTGTCCACAACATACCATGCTTCCGGCTGAGCCTGTGTATGCGTGCTTTTTCCGGGATGAACCTGTATGGATAAATCATCCTGTGCATCCATGACATTCACGCGTAATGGAAAATCCTGACACGAGAGGTGAAAGAAATCGGGATGTGCTTTATAAAACTCTGAAAGCGTACAGCCTTCATCTGCCACCTGACAGTCACATGCTGGATGCGCACTTACACAGCTGATTTCACCAATAGAGCCTGTATCAGAAAGATGAAATTCCCTTGCGAGTAGATTTCCTCCCCATAAACGCTCATGACCAATCGGTTCTATCCGGTAGAGCGTTTTCATGTCAGAAGCGAACAAAGGTTTTCATGACAGCAACCTCTTTACCCTCACTCTCTCCACAAGGCGTTATGGTATAGGATGTAATTGTTGCAGGAATACAGACACTTTCTGCGAAATGAATCACATAAGGTGCAAACTGACCATCAGGACTTTCTATCACAGCTTCCTTTCCACTGATTAAATTCAGGGCATTCGTCTCGCCATTGGTTGTATGTGTTGTTTTTCCTGTCATCCAGATACGTCTGCACTCCAGATATTGCAGCTCACATAAACCTGTGCGCTCCTCCTTATGTACCTCATCCTCTTCGATAAGTACCGGATCACATGCACAATTTTCCTTAATCCAGTCTGTATGCTTATCCCACTGAATGTTTTTCATACCATGATCGATATGGACAGGTCTTGGTAATCCATCCAAACCGATTCTTCCCCAGTCCCAAAGCTTAAAGGTGAAGATACAAGGGGATGATGAAATTTCAAGAACCATTGTATTCGCTCCGGAACAATGAACCGTTCCTGCAGGAATACTGAAATGATCGTGTTTTTTTGCGGGGAGCTTATTCGCATATTTAGTGGCAGGGAAATCCAGCTTTCCCTCTGCCGCAAGACGAAGATCACGTTCCATATCCGCACGATTCGCCGTATCTGTCAGACCAAGATAGATGTAGGTTTCCTCGGGAGCACAATCCAGGTAATAATAGCTTTCATCCTGCGTAAAAGGCATAGCAAAATTCTGAATCATATATTGCTGGTTTGGATGCACCTGCAGAGACAGATTGCCTCCTTCCATGGTATCCAGAAAATCATAACGAATCGGATATTCCGCTCCAAATCTCGCAAACCCTTTTTCCCCAATCAGCTGCTTTGGAAAGCGCTGCATAAGTGTATAGCCGGGAATATTTACATCTATATCCTGAAAGGTAATGGATACTTCATTTTCCTGAAATAACAGATTGTAGCTCCATGCATAATTGATTCTGTCCTTATCCTCAACATCACAGACCTCCTTCATCCACTGACCGCCCCACAGGCCCTCATCGAAGAAAGGAACAGTACGGAAGGGCTGTTGTAACAGCTGTGTTAAGCCATCGTCGAAAGCATCTCGGTCAATCATGCGTGGATCATTATGCTTTACGGTATCCAGGTAGAAGTCAAAGTGATCATACAGGCTTTGCTTATGAACATTTCCGATTCTCCAATCGATAAAGTATCCGCGTTTGAATTTGCGAATGATATCCTCATTCGCATTATCGGTATGGAAATTTGGCAGATGCTCATGACGGTAACGCATTTGTATCTCCCATATGGTCATATCAGCAAGTATCAGAATATCACTTTTCGCAATGTAATCGGCAGCAGTACCAATGATAAGTATCGTACCCTCTGCCTGCTGCACTTCCTGTCTTGCCTTTGCCAGCCGTTCAGGGTCAACGAGATCCATCCATTTGCCATAATAGGCGATTCCATATACACGGTCATCCGTTATATTGCGTTTGAGCAGCTCATAGATTTTATCGTTATCATAGAAAATATCATCACTGTGAATGATTTTATCAAAGGAAATTCCTTCACATAAGCCCTGCTGTATTTCCTCCTGATCGACACCGATATAGCAATCCACACAAACTATGGTACGCTCGTTGTGGATTTTGCTTTTTATGCGTTCACAGACGCTCTGATAGCCTCTTACGGCCTGATTGTCGTGACCGTGAATGACTGTTGTGGGGTGTTTTTCATAATTAGATGCTGATGTTAGATATTTCATATTCATTCATCCTTTCCGCTCCAGCGTAGCTTTCAGCGTATGATCTTTACGATTGCATTATAGCATCGAACTATCATATTGTCTATACAAAAATTAAATTGTATGTAAATTGAATAATATGTACAAACAAATATTGACGAGTGACATATTTCAAGGTATGATGAGAAAAAGAGGAGGATGATAGGATGACTGGTATACTTCTGATTTCACATGGCCCGCTGGCTCAGGGGCTTCGCGATTCTTACTGCTTTTTTAATGATGAGACATATCTGATGGATATTCTCTGTCTGCAGGAGGGGGATGATCCTGCAGGCTTTCATGAGAAGCTGTCTGTTAAATGTGATGCATTGGATCAGGGAGACGGTGTTTTGATACTCAGCGATATCCCAGGAGGCTCACCGGCGAATCAGGCGCAGCTGCTGCAGGCACAGGGCACTCATGAAATCCGCATTATTGCAGGGTGTAATCTTATCATGGTGCTGGAAGCATATATGTCCAGAAACTTTATGAAGCTTCCACAGCTTTGTGAGCATTGTGTGAAAAAGGGGAAGGAGAGCATTATGGAGCTTTGCCCGGTAATCGAACAGGAAGCGGACAATGATGCAGAATTGTGACTAGTATGGTAGATCTTCATTTGCATTCCAAATGGAGCATTGATGGTGAATACGAATGTACACAGCTTATACAAATAGCTAAAAAAGCAGGATTGAGAACAGTGGCTTTATGTGATCATAACAGTATGCAGGGAATTGATACAATGCGTGAGGAAGGAAACAGGCACGGTGTTCATGTCATAGCTGCGATAGAATTTGATTCTCTGTTTCATGGTTATGAAACACATATCATCGGGTATGGACTGGATTATCATGCGCCGGTATTCCGGAATTTGCAGGAAGAAATCAACGCATTGGAATTCGCAGCATTTCGCAAAAAGGCACAGCTGCTGCAGGAGCTGTACCAGGTAGTTATGCCGTTAGAGTATCTTTTACACAGATGCGAGACAGAGAATCCATTTCAGGTTATTTACGGGACATTTCTGCAGCTTGCACAACAAAAGGATATCCAGGAGCTGCGTCCGTATTTCACAGATGGGGAAAAGGCAGCGAATGCGGTTGTGGACTTTTATTGGGATGTTTGTTCCTATGGAAAAAAAGCATTTGTCCCTGTTCCTTATCCGGAAGCACAGGTTGTCATTGATCGTATTCATGCGTATGGCGGCATCGCAGTGCTTGCCCATCCTGGAGTTGCTTTTTATCACAGGGAGGAATTGCTGGATGAATTGTATCATGATGGCATCGACGGTATTGAGGTATTTACCACGTACCATGATGAAAAGGAACGGCAATTTTTTAAGACATATGCCCAAAAAAGAAAGCTCTTTATCAGCGGCGGCAGTGATTTTCATGGAAGCTATAAGCCTGATACCGTATGGGGGAGTTTGGTATGCAGGCAGAGGAGCAACCTTTGCTGGAGCCGTTATTGCGGCAGCTGTATACCTGTAATGAGTAGCTGGATATATTACAGGCAAGCAGAAATGAAATAATCTTTATACGTCAGATTAGTGTAATTCACTTCAAAAAGATGAAACGATGGCAGTAAAAAAGCCCTGTATACGAATGATCCTTATCGGCTTTTCGTATCAGGGCATCTTTTTTTGCCAAAGTTGTGAAATGATGCTTTTCCTTTTTTTGTATACAGCCTATTTCAGATAGTGAAAGGCTTCCGGATTTGCAATAAAATGAGCGTATAAAGGAATCGAATCAACCGGATTATCCCATGGAACATCCTCAGCGTTTAACTGTGTGATTCCTATTTCATATCCCTGGTAATGCTCGTTTATGTTAAAAACAGGCATTCCTTGAGCGCCCTCCATGACATACACAGGTGCTCCCTTTTTTTCCTTCAGATGTCCGTATTCACTATTGGCATCCTCGATAATCAGATCACCAAAAATAAATGGATCCTTTCCGGTATTGATGGATAGATGATAATAATCACTTGGTATGATAAGATAATCTCCCTTCTTAACCTTCAGCATGATGACCTGTATGGATTGCTCTTTATAGGTAAACAGCTCAAAGAAACCTGTTCCCTGCAAAATTTCATAGGCTTCCATATGTCTTGTCTTTTTCACGGGGTGAATGCCATGAATATGACCGTGAGCCTTCATCATCTCACCATGAATACTCTGCGGCATAAGAATGGTGTATTCATACCGGATGTGCTGTTCCTTGAAAATCGCTTTATGCGCCCTTCGATAAATACCGTTATACATATAATACAATGGATACTCATCCTCAAAGTCACTGGAATCGCGGAATAATTCACGCATATCCTTCATTCTGCGTACAGCGATTTCCTCCACGACAGTATCAGGGGGAAGCTGCAGCTCTCTTGTTTCATCATTGAATATAGATGGTATTGTGGATGCTCTGCCAAAATCGTAGTTCATAATATGACCTCCTATCATTTCTAATTTCATTATTATCATGCTGTGTTTTGATTGTCAACCAGCCTGATTTTAGCGTTTTCACATAGACAGGAGTGCAGTTTGTATAAGCTTTTTTACAATCAGAATGAGAAATCATAATAAAAAAAGACTATGTGTTTATAGTCTATTCATGGACAATGCGGAATTGTGTCTAAAAATCAGACATAAAATATTTTTTCAAATTGACTGTACATTTCCTAAACGCATAACGAATTTATGAAATTTCAATTTTTGTATAGACAATAAAATAATTGTATGTAATAATTTGATTAAGGTTAATACAAAAAGGAGGCTTACAGTATGTCATTTGTTTTTACGAGAGTGGATGATCGGGCTATACATGGACAGACGGTTACCATGTGGAGCAAGATTTTCCAGAACAACGGAATTCTGCTTGTCGATGATGAAATTTCAAACGATCCCACCATGCGTCAGATTTATAAGAATGCGGCAGTGGGTATGAAGGTTTACATCTATACCATCGAGCAGGCATTGATCAAGGCAAAGCAGGCTGCTGAGAGTGAGCGCAATTATATTCTGATTGCAAGGTCACCCATCGTATTTGAAAAGCTGGAGAAAGGCGGTGTGAATATAGGCGAAAGAATTACCCTCGGTCCAGTTTCACAGGAGGAGGGAAGAACACTTCTGGCACAGTTTACCGCACTGAATCATGAAGAAATTCAGGCATGTGAGTATCTTTCCGAAAAGGGTAAGGATATTGTGTTTCAGAATATTCCATCCACACAGGCTGTAGATTGGAAATCCATCCATCATAAATAATTCATAGGAGAGGAGTGAGTATCATGAGTATACTACAGGCAGTGCTGATTGCTCTGTTCAGCTATCTGGCAGCAGAGTGTGTACCGGTTCTAATGGGGGATTTTGGAGGTTACTATGTTTTAAGTAAGCCGCTTGCTTCCGGGCTGATCGTCGGCATCATTCTTGGGGATGTCTCTACCGGTGTTACCGTAGGGGCTGCAGTACAGACAGTATATCTCGCTACAATGTCCGTTGGAGGCTCCATACAGACAGATATCGCAGTTGTCGCCTACCCTGCTGTTGCGCTGGGAGTAGTGTCCGGCGGGGATGCGAATGTATCCATCGCATTGGCAACGACGCTGGGTATTGTCGGTATTCTCATTTGGAACGGTATGGAATTTTGTAATGTATTCTGGGGGAATATGGCAGTAAAGGCTGCGGAAAAAGGGGATTATAAGGGTGTTATAAAATATCATGTATTTGGCGCCCAGCTAACAACCTTCCTGCTTCGCTTTGTGCCTGGCTTTCTTGTTTTGTATTTCGGTGCAGATTATGTAATCAGCCTGACGAATGCAGCACCTGCATGGACAATTCATGCACTTGAAATTGTAGGCGGCGTTCTGCCTGCTGTTGGAATTACTATGATTACGAGTCTATTGATTAAGGATGGTACCTACTGGGTATATTTCCTGACAGGATTTATTCTGATTACATATTTTGAATTGAGTATGGTTGCCGTTGCCGTGATTGCTGTAATCTTTGCGGTCATTGCCTATAAGCTGCTTGGCCGCTCCAACAGCGGGGATCAGGAGGAAGATGATATGGAGGTTGAATTCTGATGGAACAGAAAAAATTGAAAAAAGCTACCTTAATGAAAAGCTATTTAAACTGGTCATTCTTCCATCTGACATCTCTTGGCTTTGAACGAATGGAAGCATTCGGCTTTCTGCATAGCATGCTGCCTATTATCAAAGAGCTATACGGGGATGATAAGGAGGAAGAAATTAAGGCATTGAAGCGGCACAGTGTTTTCTATAATGTAGAGCCGATTCTGGGAAGTGTTGTCCCTGGCATTGTGGCTGCGCTTGAAGAAAATCGCGCAAACGGTGCTGAAATCGATGACGGGATGATTAACGGTGTCAAGGTGGGACTTATGGGGCCTTTATCAGGAATTGGTGACAGCTTCTTTCAGGGGCTGATGTGTCCGATTTTCCTGAGTATCGGTATATCACTTGCGGCTGATGGAAGTATTGTAGGGCCTTTGTTTTATATCTTTACAATGTTTCCGTTGATCGTGGCATTCTCTTACATTGTCTATTTCCGGGGATATCGACTTGGAATTGAATCCGTGAATATGTTCCTTGGGAAAAATGCCAAACGTATTCAGGAGGCGTTCTCAATCCTTGGGTTGATTGTTACAGGTGCGATTGGTGCCAGCTTTGTGGCGTTAAGCGTGAATATTACGATTGTAAAGGATGTTACAGTACAGGGCTTTCTGGATGGAGTGTTCCCTTCCGTACTGCCGCTGCTTCTGTTAGTAGTAACCTGGATTTTGATGGTAAAGAAGCATGCCAAAGCGACGCATCTGATTATCATTTATATTATACTGGCGTTTATCGGGGCATTTACAGGAATTATTTAGGCTTTGATGAGTGCATAGCTAAAAAAAACTGTAGCGTTTAGAAGATTGTGATTCTTCAAACCGTTACAGTTTTCTAATGTAAATGATATTTTATACAAGATTTATTATAAAAGAAAGGATATAAAATTCATTAAGAAAAGAGAATTGCATCATATTCTTATGAATACAGTGAACATGTTAGTTATTTGTTTGTCAATCCTTATACAAAAGTGCAATGTGATAAAGCGCATAACATCATACGTGTATGAAAAGAGAATGAAGAAAAACAGGAATCACCATATACAAATGGATATATGCACTAGTAATGCAGAATTCAGGGAAACCCTTTTTTATAGCAATTTAAGCATATTCGCTGGTGGAAGGGAATTTTCTATTCTTCTGATTGTAAGAGATACAGATAATCTCCATAGCCCTGTTCCTCCATTTCATGCAGAGGTATAAACCTTAACGCTGCGCTGTTAATACAATAGCGCATCCCTCCATAATGCTGCGGGCCGTCCTCAAACACATGGCCAAGATGTGCATCAGAAAGAGAGCTTCTCACTTCTGTGCGATGCATTCCAGCACTTACATCGCTTTTCTCTTTGAGTAATGCTTTGCTGATCGGCTTCGTAAAGCTTGGCCAGCCGCAGCCAGAAACAAACTTATCTGTTGAGGCAAACAGAGGTTCTCCACTGACAACATCCACATAAATCCCTTTTTCAAAGGTATCCCAGTAGGCATTGCGATACGGTCGCTCTGTTGCATTTTCCTGTGTAACTGCATACTGCTCCGGCGTCAGCATCTGTTTCAACTCTTGCTTATCAGGGACGCTAAAGCGTACTGAATTTGCATCCTTCCTCTCAAATTTTGACCTTGGTATATGATAGTATCCATCCGGATGCTTATCCAGATAATCCTGATGACAGGTCTCTGCCGAATAAAAATTTTCAAGTGAGCAATGCTCGATTGCAACTGGCTGATTACATGTATTCTGAAGTTTATCCAAAGATCGGCTGATTTTCTCTGCGTCCTTTGGATCTGTATAATAGATACCTGTTCGATACTGTGTGCCGATATCGTTTCCCTGCCTGTTTTTAGAAATCGGATCAATGATTGTGTAAAACTGCTCCAAAAGCTCCTCTAAGGTTACCATATGGCGGTCATAAAGAACATGCACACATTCCGCAAAGCCTGTATCCTTTGTACATACATCCTCATAGGTCGGATTCTCTGTCCTGCCGTTTGCATATCCGCATTCTGTAAACCGCACTCCCTCTATGGTGGAAAGAAATTTTTGTACGCCCCAGAAACAGCCTCCCGCAAGAAAAATCTCAGCTTCATCCTGTTGAAAATCCACCTGTAAATTTTCTCTGCGTACCGGCCGCTCGCTCTTTTTGGTAAATATATATAACAGAAGTATAATGATTGCTGCCGCAATTATCAAAAGTGTCATAGTTAATCCTCCGTCTTTCTAACAATCATAGCTGTCGTATCCGTAAATTGCATGTGAAATGCTTCAGCACTTACAGCATCCCCACAGGAGGAAGTTTTATACATCCTGTATAATTCAAAAAAATGCGGCAAGAATTATATAAGACACGTTACATTATGTAAAAAATATGATAGACTAAACCTGATATGGAAAGGAGATATTGTATGGAATTCAGAAGAATTAAAGCAGAGGATTATAAAGACATCCATACACTGAATGAGAAGCTGGGGTATTCTTATGATGTGGAAAAGGTGTATGACAGAATTATTTCTATTCTGGAAACAGGCAGTGACATCATCACTGTTGCTGAGGATGAAGGAAATGTAATCGGCTATATTCACGGGGCACCGTATGAAACATTATATTCTGATAAACTGATCAATATTGTTGCGTTTGTTGTCAGTGATGACTATGCCGAAAATGTAGAGGTACGTCAGATTTATGATGTGTTTGAGGAACGTGTACGGAAAAATGGATATTGCGGTCTGCGTATGACGGCAAGTGTGAAGCGGGAGAATTTGTTCAATTTATTGTGTCAGCATGGCTTTGAAAGTCATCGGGATTTAAAGCATTATTTGAAAATTTTCTAACATAAGATGTTTAAAGGAGAAGAATGTGAATTGCGATATAACAGGGATTATATCGTTTTTTTGACTTCTGTGCATATGAAATCCTTACAGGTTTTGCATACCATGCACTCATATGAAAAAGGAATTCTCACAGAATTCCTAATTATGATTTCTTCTTTAATTCCTTCAGGTTGCTGGATCTGGGAACCCTTCTCAGCTTCTCCAGGTTCTGCGCGAGGATTTTTTCATAGGAGGAGGTCAGTTCTGGTTCATAAAACCGTTTGTTTTTCAGCCTGTCCGGCAGATACTGAATACGATTCCAGAGATCACTTCGTTCATAGTCATACTTTTCATCATCATCCATATGTACAGGTGTGAAGCGCAGATAATCCGGAACACTGTAGGAGGTATGGCGCAGTGTACTCATTGCGGCATCAATGGCATGTTCGGCACTCTTTGATTTCGGAGATAGCGTCAGGTCGATGATAGCAGCAGCCAGTATGATACGGGCCTCCGGAAATCCGACACGCTTTGCGGCATCAATAGCAGTTGCACAGCGTGCTACAGCGGCAGGATTGCCTAAGCCAATATCCTCATAGGCGGTCACAAGCAGCCGGCGTTCAATGCTTTCCATGTCATTTGCCTCGATCATGATGCCGAGATAATATAAAGCCGCATCAACATCACTACCGCGTATGGATTTCTGAAAACCGCTTAATACATCATAATAGCCGTCACCGTCACTGTCCATACTCATATTTGGAAACTGAGAATATTGAGAAACCAGCTCCTGTGTAATAGTGCCTTCACAGGCAATCGCACAGATTTCTAAAATATTCAAAGCATAACGGATATCGCCGTTACTGTGGCGGGCGATAATATGCAGGGCTTCTTCCTCAATCTGTACACTGTCAGAAAGTCCATCCGGATGATGGATTGCTTTTTTCAATGCGTGCTCGATATCCTCCTGCTCTGCCTGCTTGATTTCGAATAAATGACAGCGAGAACGGATTGCCGGATTGATCGCGTGAAGCGGATTGCTTGTCGTTGCGCCGATGAGTGTGATATTCCCGTTTTCGACATGTGGCAGCAGTAAATCCTGTTTATCCTTATTTAACCGGTGAACCTCATCTATAATAACAATAAGTCCCTCATAAAACTTAGCTTCCTGGAAGATGGTTTCAAGATCTTTTTTATTTCCGGTTACCGCATTAAACAGGCGGTAGGGCAGCTCCAGCTCATTTGCCAGCACCATGGCAAGCGTTGTTTTACCGGTACCTGGAGGGCCATAGAAAATCATGGAGAATAATCGTTTTTCCATGATACATCTGCGAAGAACCTTGCCTTCGCCAATCAGATGCTGCTGCCCGATAATATCATCCAGATGCTGCGGACGCATTCGAAACGCCAGTGGCTGCTTCATATACATTCCTCCCTCGTCTTCATGTACGTACTATTTTATCATAAATAGAAAGAAAAAGGAGTACCTGCAGGTATTTAACGGTTTATACTGGGAACAGAATTGGCAGCATCTACAAGACAAGCTCATAAATCAAAACATCGCACAACCTGTTTTTTTACTTTTTGTAGCTCTTGATATCTAACCCGGGGTAAGAACCTGAATTCTATCCAAATAGATGCTCCAGAAGGATTTTAATGCCAATCAGTATTAAAATAATACCGCCAAGAATTTCAGCATATTTTTCAAGAAGGTCACCCAGGCGGTTTCCCAGATAAACGGCTACAAAGCTTAAAGCAAAGGTGGTAAGACCAATAATCGTAATTGCAGTCCAGATATGTACCTGTAAAAAAGCAAAGCTGATACCCACTGCAAGTGCATCAATACTTGTCGCGATTGCCAGAATCAGAATGGTCTTTAGTGTCAGAGACTTATCTTCACAGGCTTCCTCATCCCCGTGAAAGGATTCCCGTATCATATTCCCTCCAATAATCGCCAGTAAGCCAAATGCAATCCAGTGATCAACGGAAGCGATGATTTCCTGAAAATAGCTGCCTGCCCACCAGCCCACCAGCGGCATCACGGCCTGAAAGATGCCAAAGAAAAACCCGAGTATCAGTGCATAACGCAGAAGCTCCTCTTTCTTCATGGTCATACCCCTTGCGATACTTACTGCGAATGCATCCATGCTTAACCCGATCCCAATCATGAAAATTGAAAATAAACTCATTATCTTATCCTCCTGAATGAAAAAGAGACTCATACGTGAAAAACACACGCATAAGTCTCGTTATTTAATACTTAAGCCAGATTCACTATGAATCATTATGTTGACCTAACTACTCAAATGTGAGCTAACTACTCCCTTATAAGCCTGTACATCATATCAGATATCCTTGAAAAATGCAATCCTCAGGCCGCATTTTCATCACTAAATTCATCCAGCAGATCCTTCGCTCCAGTTTTACTCTGATTCGCCCTTTTATATCCCTTAAAGGATGGGAAATCAATGGTATCTACTTGATTGATATCGTTGATGTTCAAAGACATATTTATATCCATTACTGCTGTTTTTTTATTTTCATCTGCATCCTCCATGACATAGGCGGCAGTGATTTTCATTTCCAGACGTTCTAATTGATTCTGTTCATTTACTGTCATAATATAGGCAGCTTCACTTACATCAGTAACCTTAATACCATCTCCGATATTGAAGGTGTCATCATTTATGGATTTGTTTGCATAGCTCTTGGCGGATTTCAGACTGTTTTTGTTTAAAACAGCTGTAATAATTTTTTTACCATCTTTTCGCTCTATTGACATTTCTTCAAAAGCCTTTTCAGCGTTTGTCTTTAAATTTCCTGTCTCCTTATCCAGATTCAGCTTGCTCAGCATCTTATCATCCAGCGGCATATATTCTTTCTGCATATCCATGATATTGGCATATACAACATCGTCCTTCATATAAATAGTAGCTAAATCCTCCATGCCGATGCCATTAACCGCAGCATCCACCCGCAGCGCCATTTGTAGCTTCTGTTTTGCATTAAAGCTCCCATTCATCGTTATTTTCGCATGGGTATTCAGCTCATCCGCATCAACCAGAAATTTCATGTCAATGGCGGCGGATTTTACCTTTGCCAAATTATCTGTTGCTGTGATATAGGTCTTCATTGCTTCTTCATCGATTTTATTCTTGCTGCTGCATGCAGCCAGTGTAAATACCATCAGCATGCACATCAGCATAGTCAGTGCTTTTTTCATTTCCTCATCCCTTTCTATCTAGCCTGAACCGGCATATAACACACTATATTTATATCCTATGTGTCAATTTAGAAAAGGCCGTGAAGCATAGGAGTTCAACGGCCGTTTATGTTATTGTATGCTGCCTTCCGTGTAGTCTTTAAAATTCGGGAAGTCGATGTTGGATACTCTATTGATATCTTTTATCGTCAGAGAAACGGTACCGTTTAATTCCTGCTTTGTTTCTCCCTTTGTATTTGTCATTTCCAGTGTAATGACAGCTTTTTCCATGAAGTCATTATTTAAGGTGACATCCATATCCAGCTTCTTGAATTCTACATTAGCATCCGTGACATTGTTTTTCTCTGTTTGCTTTTTAGCTTCTTCATTGATTTTTTCAACATCGAAAGAAAGCTTCAGGTCATTTCCCTTTACAGATGCTTCCTTCAGGTATTTCTTCATATCTTCCTTGTTCATTTTAAAGGTATCGGCATCAAAGTTCATGTTAGGAATACTTGCAGTACCCATCGCATCCTTCAGAGATGTTTTCTGCTTCATCATGTCCATCATATTCATATACATCGTATCGTCCTTGACATGAAGCTGCATGTATTTATCGACCTTTTGTCCACTGGCTTCCATATCCAGTGTCATACTAAGCTGCAGCGGCTTCTTTGTTTCTGTGATGAAATCTCCATACAGCTTTATCTTTGCATTTTCCTTATCCACTGTCATATCCATATCTGCGGAGTAATTAGCGGATTTTACTTCACTGAACTTCTTAACAGATGCTTCCAGTTTAT
This sequence comes from Erysipelotrichaceae bacterium 66202529, assembly GCA_017161075.1. Classification (NCBI taxonomy): domain Bacteria; kingdom Bacillati; phylum Bacillota; class Erysipelotrichia; order Erysipelotrichales; family Erysipelotrichaceae; species Erysipelotrichaceae bacterium 66202529. The sequence goes on from CP046174.1 coordinate 163,093, forward strand.
CCAAAGCATCATCATTTACCTTGGATCCGGAGCATGCAGCCATGGAAAACAGCATTCCAAAGCTTAATACCAATGCGGTTAATTTTTTCATTTGTTTCTCTCCCTTACTATTTTTATTATAAGTTAATAATACCATAAGGTTCTTTTATTTTGTAGTATTTTTGGATAAATTACAGAAAAGTAAGAAATTCAAACTTTCTTTTTAAAGATTGTTTCATAAGACTGCCAATAATTAGCGCTATCTGTTTAATAATATACGAACAACAGAGCGATAATGAAAAGATTGTAAGGTAATTGGAAAAGAAAGGGTATTGATATAGATCGTCCTGTTTTCAATATGTTCACAGTATTATGTAAAGAAAATCAGATGATGTGATGAACTCGTTCATGTTACCTCTAATCTTTCAGGAAATGATAATTGCGTACAGAATCAAACTGCGCTACACTATAGTATATGATAAGGAGGCGGTTGAATGAGAATCGGACAATCTACAGATATACATCAGCTGGTTAAGGACAGAAGCCTTATTCTGGGAGGTGTGCAGATTCCTCATGAATATGGACTTCTCGGGCATTCGGATGCGGATGCATTGCTTCATGCGATTGCAGAGAGCATTCTCGGAGCGCTGGCACTTGGCGATTTAGGAAGTCATTTCCCAGACACAGATCCGCGATATAAGGATATGGATTCCTTGTGGATGCTGAAGCAGGTCTATAAGATAATGGATGAAAAGGGCTACTTGATTGGTAATCTGGATGCCATGATTATGATAGAACGCCCAAAGATGGCACCTCATATTCCGGCAATGAGAAAGAATGTGGCAGCCGCATTGAATTGCAGTATGGAGCAGGTGAGTATTAAAGCAACGCGTGGAGAGAAGCTGGGATTTGTCGGCAGAGAGGAGGGTGTACAGGCACAGTGTATCGTGTTGCTTATGGAAAAGCAGGACAGGGGATAATATACTAATTTTCATATATACGATTTATATCCTATATATGATAGAGAAGAAGGCCATAGCTTATGACCTTTTTCTTTTTGAGCAGAAGATGCATAATAATTTTATACAAGTTTTTATAGGGAAGAGCATATAGGTATGGATAAAGCTATTATCTGTTTTCAAACTGGTATAGCTGTAATTTTTGTTAAGACTATATCAGAAAATGAACCTTTATATAAACTAAGAATTATTTTTAATTTTATTCTTAAACCTATTGACGAATGACAAATTTGGATATATAATAAGAATGGTTCTTAAGATTGGAGGTTGACATGATAAGAAAGTCTTCCAAACAACGCGATATGATACTCAATTATATGAAGCAGATTGAGGGTCATGTCACACCGGAGCAGGTCTTTCAGGAAATGAATGCCGGAGGTCAGAAAATCAGTCTGGCAACGATTTATCGAAATCTGAATATTCTCTGTGAGATGCATGAAGTCAAAAAGATTGCGCATCCTATAGATGGTTATCAGTACGATAAAACTTGTAAACCGCACTATCACCTGCACTGCATAAAGTGCGACCGCATCCTTGATTTGGATATTCCTTATCTTGAGTCATTCAACGAGGAAATGTCAAAGCAGACGGGACTTCCAATCAAGACACACAATTTAATGGCAGAGGGTATCTGCGAAGATTGCTTGAAAAAGCAAAATGGTATCGATCAGAAACACTGATCAGATCAATGTAAAGTTAAAACGGAGGAAAAAAACATGGAATTAAAAGGATCTAAGACAGAACAGAATTTGATGGCAGCATTCGCTGGTGAATCTCAGGCACGTAACAAATATACCTATTATGCACAGATGGCTCGTGAGGAAGGTATGGAGCAGATTGCGGATATCTTTGAAGAAACTGCACGTAACGAGCAGGAACATGCTAAACTGTGGTTCAAGGCTCTGCATGAGGATAAGGTTCCTACAACTGCAGTAAACTTGGAGGATGCAGCTGCTGGTGAAAACTATGAGTGGACTGACATGTATAAGGGATTTGCAGAAACTGCGAAAGAGGAAGGCTTTGCTAAAATCGCTTTCCAGATGGAGCAGGTTGCTAAAATCGAGAAGCATCACGAAGAGCGTTACCTGAAATTACTGGATAACGTTAAGAACGGTAAAGTATTTGAGAAAGACGAAGCAACTGTATGGGTTTGCGATATCTGTGGATACCGTCATGAAGGAACTGCTGCACCTAAGGCATGTCCTGTATGCGGATATTCAGGAGCACATTTCGCAGAAGAAGCAAAAAACTACTAAGAATAAGGTAAGTGAAAAAGCACGGCAAATGTCGTGTTTTTTTATATATCGAGATTATATGATTTCTGGTTTTATCTTCAAATAAGATGTAGGAGGGGAGGTATCTTGTTTGTGATATGATCTTTCTAAATATCAAATAAAAGGTTACATTTTTCTGTTCACAGACACTGCTTTATTAACAAAAGAAAAAATATAAGCTTCATACTGGAATTTACATAAAATATAGGAATGAGAATTATTATATATATATATATATATAAATGAGCAAAAACGAGCATATTGTTTAGAAAAATATGATTTATAGAATGAAAATGCTTGATTTTGTTTGAATGTGGATTTATAATAGGTTTGTAAGAAAGGGCACTATGGTGTTGTAGGTGACAAAATGAAACCAACGAAAAAAGCAAGTGAAATGACGACAAAGGAACTGGCACAGTATATCGACTACTCAGTATTAAAACCTGAATTTACAGAAGAAGATATTATTGCTCTTACGAAGGATGGTGTAGAGCTGGGCTGCGCTACCATCTGTATCAATCCAGGCTACATGGATCTCTGTGAACCTTATGTTAAAGGCAGTGATACAATGCTTTGTCCAGTATGTGATTTTCCATTCGGAACAAGCTCAACAGAGTCTAAAGTAAAACAGATTGAAATTGTCGCAAAATATGATAGTGTAAAGGAAGTGGATATTGTTGCCAACTTTGGTCTGATTCGTTCCGGTAAATATGATGAAGTCACAAAGGATTTGAAGGCATGTGCCGATGCTGCTCATAAATATGGTAGAGAAATTAAGGTTATTTTTGAAACTGATGCATTAAATGAGGAGCAGGTACGCAAGGCATGCAAGTGCTGTATTGAGGCAGGAGCAGATTTCGTGAAGACAAGTACAGGCTTCTTAACCGGCTTTGAAGCACATGGTGCAACTCCGGAAATCATTAAGGTTATGATGGAAGAGGTTGACGGAAAATGTAAGGTAAAGGGAAGCGGATGTATCCGTACAAGAGAGCATTTCCTGCAGTTGATCGATATGGGAATCGATCGCATGGGTGTAGGATATAAATCTGTTCCGGTAGTTCTTGGACTTGATAAAAAGGTTGTAACAGATAACTATTAAAATAATCCAATAAATTTATTAAAGCATAGAATAATATGAAAAGAGGTAAATCATCTGAATTACCTCTTTTTTCGTGATTAGGAAACAGTATACCGCTAGTATTTATCGTTTTCTATATTAGTTCTACTGTAACTACTGTCTGTTTTATTTGGTATAGGTAAGCAGTAGATGCTTAAATTCGGTAAAGGTTGTACAGTGACTTATTTGTTCAAGTATGGATTCCTGTGAAAATAAAAGTATAAGCGCTTCGTACAGCTTGCGAAACAGATGTGAATCCCGTTCATGGATGGCAATCAGTAGGACAACGTGTACAAATTGTTTATCCCATTCAATACCCTGTCTGGATAACGCGAGTGCAATTCCTGTCTTTTTTGCATCCATTTTCATGGAATGAGGAACAGCGATTTTGCCAAATGCAGTAGAAGCAGCTTCCTCGCGTTTCATAACATCCTCATAAAATAAAGGTGAAGTGTAGCCCTGTTCATACAGCTTATTATGCAGACTGCGAATTACATTTTCTTTCCTCATGTGGTCATCTGTATGCAGTAGAAATAGTGATTCATTAAAAAAAACAGAAAAATTATCAGAAAGAATATGCAGCTTTTTTTGATCCGTAACATCCTGTATTTTTTCAAAAATCTGTTTCAAATCCAGCGCCTTTTTTAAAGGTGGAATCATTATGATATGTTTATATTTTTTTTGCACAGGTATGGTGGTAAACAATAAATCTATCGGAATATCAGGTATTTGTGATTCATAGGAGCAGGAGGCCTGTATACAAATTTCCGTATCAAAATGAATAAGCAGATAATTACACAGCTCCTGCCTGCTGTTTTGATAGTCTGGACACAGCAGTATACATTTCAGCTTTCCGCTTTCACTGCTCTGCCGCTCAATATCCGCTCCGATATGCATTGCTAAATAAGCAGTTTCATCCGAAGTGATATGCAGATTGCAGGAAGCTTCCAGATAATTAGCCACATAAATGGCACAGTCAAAGAGCATGGGACAGGATGATTGTATGCTTTCCAGTAATGGGTTTCTAAGTGTTGTGTTTTTTTCGCAACGGGCAAACAGATTTTTAAAATGCAGGGCAAGAGGATACAGCAGTGTATCCTTATCCAGTGTTAAACCATATTGCCTGTTTATGGAGGTGATGACGGTCTGTGTGATTTCATAGATATTCTGACCAACAATATCAATCAGGTCCTGTCGGTTTTCTGCATGACATAGATTGATACTGGTGCTAATCAAATTATGTATATCACAGCGCTCTCCAGCAAGCAGGGTCACATGAAAGCTTTTTTCAAGATTTTCTATGACTGATAATGAAATATTTGAAAATATTGGCTGCTGTTCTTCCGTATGCAGAATTGTATTTCCACAAAGCAGACGGTCAAGCAGTATGGCAAGATGCAGGGTCAGGTTTGTATAGCCAAAATCGTTTATATAACAGCTGTGCTTTTTGAAATTTTCATGTAGGATATCATGAATCCTCTGAATATTCAGATTTGGAAATATTTCCTTTAAAACCTGTAAGTCCACAAAGCGCTCACTGGATTCCTGATATATGATATCTGTCAGAAATTTTCTTTTATTTCGTTCTTCACCATCAGCATATACCCTATCATTACGGCATCGAAAAGTGATACCGGTATGCTGATATTCTTTATTCATACGATTTAACAATCCTTTAATCGAGGAATAGCTGAGAAACAGCTCATCACAGAGATCATAGAGGTCTATTGTCTCTACATGACCGATGAAAAACTGCCGTATGATGTAGGAGCTTCGTTCCTGATACGTCTGAGGAATATCACTGTTTTCGCCCTGTACAGCTATATCTGCATGGATTTGGTATCCCTTGTTACTGGAAGCAATCAGTCCGGGTAATTCTTCCTGTATGGCAGCTATATAGTTTTTCACAGAACGCGGAGTAACCTGAAGCAGCTTAGCAAGCCTGGTAGAAGAAATCGGCTGTTTCTGCTGTCTGAGTATTTGAACAAGCTCTTCATGTTTCTTTTTCATAGCACTATCCCTCTCTTCTCTCTTATTATAATGCAATATGTAATCAATTCAAAATGAATCTTTTTCACTGCAGGGAGGAAAATATTAAATTTTTCACTCCTGTGATGAAAGATTACAGGTTGAGGAAATCATATATACCGGAGATAATATAGGCGTGGAACAGTTCCAGTACCATTAGGAGGTAGAAAACATGGAAAAGCTAACTATATTATTATGCTGCGGAGCAGGGATGTCCAGCGGCTTCCTTGCACAGCAGATGCGTGGAGCAGCAAAAAAACAGGGGATTATAGCAAAGGTGGAAGCCAAAAGCCAGAACAATATTGCAGATGATCTTCCAAAGACAGATATATTGTTGATAGGCCCACATCTGTCCTATGCGTTTGATGATTTAAAGGCGATGTGTGATCCGTACGAGATTCCGGTTCTTATCATTCCAAAAGATATGTATGCAGGTTTAGACGGTAAGGGATTGCTTGCCTTATGTATGGAAACATTAAAGGGAAAGGAATAGAAACATGAACACATTTATTAACTGGTTGGGTTCCAGCTTCGCACCGAAGGTTGCGAAGGCTATGGACAAGAAAATCATTCGTACACTCTCCGGAGCATTGATGGCCAATGTGCCGATTCTGCTGCTGGGTAGTATTATATCCATATACAACCTTCTAGCAGGCTATATCTCATTTCTGCCTGATCTTTCACCGGTTTACAATTTCAGCTTTGGCATCATGTCTTTGACGCTTGTATTTCTTGTCGGTTATCATGGAGCCAAGGAATACGGGTTTAAAGAATATGGTGTTTCAACCGGGTTAATAGCCCTGATGATGTTTTTTATGGTTATAAAGCCAACTATCGTTGATTTTCAGTTTCAGGTCGCTTTTGGAAGGTTTGGGGGCTCTGGTATGATATCTGCATTCTTTTCCGGTATTGTAACCATTGTTATCAGCAACCTGTATTTCAAGCTGCATCTGTTCGAAGATTCTGTATCTCTTCCGGATTTTCTCATTCGCTGGCTGAATCAGGTAATTCCTGGAATCGTTGTACTAGTGTTGACAACAATTCTTATTTATTGGTGTAATATTGATTTATTTGCACTTATTACCGATCTTTTCTCACCATTGATTAGTATTGGACAGACATATCCAGGGTTTATGCTTTGTATTTTTATACCTGTATTCTTCTATTCCTTCGGAATTAACAGCTGGTTTATGAATCCAATCACCAGTCCGATTGGACTTGCAGGTATCACCGCAAATGCCGCAGCCTTTGAACAGGGACTGCAGCCGACAAATATTTATACATCCAATGTGACTTTCTCCGTTATATTCATAGGTGGAATGGGAATGACACTGGCATTAAATATCATGATGCTTCGCTCACGTAGTAAGAGGATCAAAAAATTTGGTCAGATTGCTATGATTCCTTCGCTGTTTAATATCAATGAACCCCTGGTTTATGGCGCACCGATTGCATTAAATCCAATTCTAATGATTCCTATGTGGATCAATGCCCTCGTGTTGCCAACAATTGCATGGTTTGCTTTTTCCAGCGGACTTGTTACAATTCCACATGCAGTTATGAATGTTAATCAGCTTCCTATGCCAATATGTTCATTCCTGGCAACTCATGGAGATTTCCGTGCAGTTATTCTGGTTGTCGGTATGTTCCTGCTGTCATGGCTAATCTGGTGGCCGTTCTTTAAGGCACATGAAAATAAAATGGTAAAGGAAGAAATGGAGATGGAAGCAAATGACTGATGATAATAACGAACTGATTATGACTGCTATGGGTATTCTGACACATGCCGGAGATGCACGACTGCATGCTAAAAAGGCATTAAAGCATGTACAGGCTTTGCAATTTGAGGAGGCAGATACGTGTCTGCAGGAAGCAAAAAAAGAAATCACACAGGCTCACTCTGCTCAGACTGCAATTATCCAGGCAGAAGCACGGGGGGTACAGTATGAATACTGCATGCTGTTTAATCATGCACAGGACACACTGATGACGATTAACAGTGAAATAGAACTATGTGATTCCCTGGTTGATACCTTTCGCTGCTTTGCAAATATGTTTGTGAGAAAGGAGGAAAATTGATGGGTGTATTTCCTGAAAACTTTCTCTGGGGTGGAGCGAGTGCTGCTGTACAGATGGAAGGTGCTTATCTTGAGGATGGAAAAGGATTAAATGTTGCGGATATTCAAATCTGTTATAAAAAAGCAAAAGGCGGAGGCAATATCAATTATACAAGAGATGTATTGGAGAAGCGGATTGCGGATGTGCAGGCTGAGCAGAAGCAGAACTATTATCCAAAGCATAACGCGGTTGATTTCTATCATCGGTATAAGGAGTATATTGCTTTGATGAAGGAATGTGGTTTTAAAGCCTTTCGCATGAGTATCAGCTGGGCTAGAATATTTCCGAATGCGGATGATACAGTGCCTAATGAAGCAGGTCTGCAGTATTATGATGATGTTTTTGATGAGTTACACAGACAGGGGATTGAACCAATCGTTACATTGACACATTATGATATGCCTTTGACGGTTGTGAACAAGTATCAGGGCTGGTATGGCAGACAGACGATTGATTTATATACCCGCTTTGCCGCTACCTGTCTGAAACGTTATAAAGATAAGGTGAAATACTGGATTGTAATCAATCAGATAAATCTGATTTTCGGTGAGTCCTTTAGCTCCCTTGGAATGGTAATGGATGAATATGAGGATTTTACAGCCGCAAAATATCAGGCGGTACATAATGAATTTGTAGCAAGTGCTAAAATTGTTCAAGCGGCGAGGGCTATTGACCCAGCTCTACAAATAGGAATGATGCTGGCGGATCAATTGACTTATGCAAAAACGTGTGACCCGCAAAATGTGAAAATAGCCATTGAAAAAAACCGTATGAAGGATTTCTTCTTTGCAGATGTGCAGCTGCGTGGGGGATATCCGGGATATGCGAAGACTTGGTTTAAAAGGAATGGAATTACCATTCATATGGAAGCTGGGGATGAGGAGCTTATTAAAGCGTATACAATGGATTTTCTGGCTGTTGCCTATTATTATAGCCATTGCGTTGATGAAGAAGGAAATCGCTGCAGCAATCCGTATACAAAAGCTACAGAATGGGGATGGACGATTGATCCGACTGGACTCTATACTACCATGGCGCAGTATTGGGATCGCTACGGAGTGCCGATGATGATTGCGGAAAATGGTGTTGGAGTAGAAGAAGCTCCTGATCGTGATGGCTGTATACATGATATATATCGTATTGATTATCAAAAGCGTCATATTGCGGAATTAAAAAACCTGATAGAGGAAGGTACAGATATCTTTGCATATACCATGTGGTCGCCGTTTGATATTGTCAGTGGAAACAGCTGTGAAATGGAAAAACGCTACGGGTTAATCTATGTCGATATTGACAATGAAGGTAATGGAAGCGGCAGATGCATACCGAAGGATTCCTACTACTGGTACAGCCAGGTAATCAAATCAAATGGGGAAAATTTATAAGGAGTGTGCATTTTATGAGACAATTGTGTGTGCAATCTGAGCATACAAAAAATAGATATGAATAAAATGCAGAAATTAAAATGTATATCGTAAAAGGAATGAGAGATACATATCGTTTCTTACTCAATAATGGATAATTAAGATATCAGTAATAAAGAAAAGAAGAATGAAATCTTTCAAGCAAAGGAAAGTCACTTCTTCTTTTTTGTTCTTTTACTTCTTCCATAAAGTGTGGAAAAGCTATATGTTCTTTATATTTGTTGCTGTTTCAGTATAGGTTCCTTGATAAAGCGAACAACCTCATACGATTTACGGCTGCCGAATATATCTGGTGGTAGAAGCTAATTTATCCGCATATTGATCTTCCCTTAACGGCGATTGATGAGTTCCGCAGTGAACAGGATGAAAATCCGTTGTTTAAAGCATTGGCAGACATATGGAAAAAAGAATTATAATGTTTGTGTGAAGAAGCAAAAAAGTATTTGCTGGATGATTATCAGGTTTAAAAAAGGAAATCGTTAAAACCTCATCACGGTGGATATTATTTCATGATGAGGTTCGTATATATGAAGGAAACCAAATGTAAATAATGATAATGCTGTTTTTCGTAAGCAAAGAGGAAGGTATCTTCTGACAGATACCGTCATTTTCATGACACCCTATAGTTGCTTTCACCTATTTTTATATATAGATGAGACTTTGCTTAGCAGGGCATTTATAATATGAAATAGCGGCATATAGTTATCTAATTGTTTCACTTCCTTTATTCATGCTATATATAACTTGCGTATTATCTTACGTTTTACCTTGCTTATCCAACGGCTGATATAATGAATAAAATGTCATCATATATATGAAATAAACAAAACTTAATATATTTCCTATATGAGTGCAATTTTATATACAGTTATATTTTATCAGCAGCAGTTTTTCACATGCCTGCGTGAATGCAATATCATACATATGGATAGTACAATAACCGTAACTATCCAAAACAGAATAATAACATTTTTCCAAGCAAAGGGTGTACCGAAAAAACTGAAATACGGAAGTATCTCTCCTGTATCCGTATGCAGAGGAATTCTGAAAAACTGTGTGAAATGAATCATTTGTGAAGGGAAAAACTGATCAATTACCAGTCCAGGAAATAATTGATTAAAGAAACCGGTAAAGCCTGTAATCAGTGTAATCAGCAACAATGGGATAACCGTTGCAAACCGGTTTTTGGTAGCATAGGAAGCAAACAATGTTATGCATGCTGTTGCGACTGTCGCTGTAATGATCAGCAGCATTGCATTGATTATCAACGTCTTATACGTAAAAACATACTCGATAACATTGTTCAGCGCTGCCATTGACTGCGAGTAATAGGTTAACTGCAGACTTCTTAACGGCAGAAATATACAAGCCATTATAAAAACAAGAAGGAACTGTATCAGTACAATGCCAAGTGCAAGCAGGATTCCGGCACTGATCTTTGCAGTTGTTATTCTCTTGTTTCCAGCCGCTGTGGGAATCATAATCTGATATGTCTGATAATGCTTCTCCATAGCAAAAGTATTTGCCAGTACAATTACAAGAATCAGCAGGGAGGCAAATTCCAGATCATACAGTGCTTGGACAAATAAAGTATTTGGAATATTACTGTCGATATTATATGCTGCTGTTTTGTAGTTATGAATAAAAGTATTCATCGTAGGCTCATAGCTGCCTTCTATTACATCATCCTTTGCGATAATGAAGGAAAGCTCTTTATCACTCAACTGATCAGCATGCAGCCAATCCTTCATTTCCTGAAAGCGATAATTCCTATAAGTACTGGCAGCTCCCTTATCCTCTTCCTCCTCATAATATCCATAGATACTGCTATATAAATGACGAACATCAGCGTATTTTGTATAATCCTGCAAATGAACGCGTATCTTATCGCTTCCTTCAATTTCCTCATACGAATAACCGCCGCTGATAGTTATATAGGTATCGAATAATTCGCGAACTTCTTTGTCAGTATATTTCCCGTTCCGTGCATTTTTTAGCAAAATTTTATAATTATCACCGTACATTTTTTTCATTTTCGCTTCATCCAGCTGATCCCCGGGGAATTTATCTATGATAGCAGTAAAATCTTTATCCATTCGTTTGATGGTATCCTCACATAAAATTCCGGCATAGGAATGCTGAATCTGATCAGCCAGCTGCCAATAGGAAAGCCCTGTTCTTTCCATTCCCTGTACATCTCTCATGCCAATATCAGGACGATAATCCGGATTATGATGATACACCTGGAACGTCCTATAGCCGTTAAACAATACCAAAATGAGTAATAGTATAATGTTTATTTTACTTTTGAATATTTTTTTGAACTCTGTTCGTATCAGTCTTATCATACAGCATCACCCTCCTGAAAATAGTATAAATACAGATCATCCAGATCAGGGGACAGGTTTATTGCCTTTGGATGCGGACTCGTATCTGCGACAATCCGCAATTCAATACAATCTCCAATATTGTGACTCTTTACAATGATAAATGAATTTATCAAAGCCAATGCCTCTTTTTTAGGAAGAGAAACCTGCCAAACCTTATTAAGCATGGTTTGCAACAGCTCCTGAGGTGTATCATGCAGGAGAATTTTTCCTTCCTTCATCACGATAATATCATCGGCTATCGTTTCTATATCACTTACGATATGCGTAGACAGCAGTACAATACAATCCTGTGAAAGTGATGCGATAAGGTTTCGAAAAATAATGCGCTCCTTAGGGTCTAAGCCTGCAGTTGGCTCATCCAGAATTAGGATTTTCGGCTTGTTTAATAACGCCTGCGCAATCCCCACTCTTCTCAGCATACCACCGGATAGGTGCTTCATTTTGGTTTTTCGCTTATCCTCAAGATTCAGCGTATGCAGCAGCTCATCAATCCTTTTTCTGCCGTATTCCCTAGACTGATTTTTCAGGATGCTCATATATTCCAGAAATTCGTACACGGTATAATGTGGATAAAAACCAAAATGCTGCGGCATATAACCGATCTTTGACGCATAGACATCATACTGTTGCATCGCATCGATTTCATTATAGCTGATGCTTCCTTCATCTTTAGGAAGCAGTCCGCACAGGATTCTCATCAGTGTGGTTTTTCCGCTTCCATTTGCACCGAGCAGGCCATGTACGCCTTTTTCAAGCGTCAGATTAACATCATGCAGAACCTGATGCTTCTTAAAAGATTTATTGATATGTTCTATAAGCAGCTCCATTTTTGCTGTCTCCTTTCTGTGTCTGTCAGCTCCATGTTTAACCGCCACATATTGATAAGATAGATTCCGGATACAAGCAGTATGGATAGCAATACGATGGAACTGGTTATCATGGCGCGTAGAAATTGTAAATATAGTAAAAGATATACTCCGTAAAAAAGTGCGTACAGAACAACTGCAGACACATAGCCTTTGATTTTATGCAGCAGGCGGGTGAAGATGATCTGCATAATATAAAGAGGAATAATACTTGTGACAATGAATTCCGCAGCTGGTATGGAGGTATTCCATATGAAAACCGGCAGAAGAAGGATGGACATGCACAAAGCATTTAAAGCGATTGCAGCAGTACGGATCATAAAGGAGCGGCAGGGATTCAGGTATACTGGACTGACAATTTCATACATCTGATAATGTCTGTTTTTATAGTATTCATAAAGAGCGGTAATCCCCAGTGTGAAGAAGTAAATGGTCGTATAGATCAGAGCATTCGCCGTATCCAGCTGTATAAGGAACAGGGAAATCATCAGTCCCAGAATGGACAGCAGCATATAGAAGCGAAAGTCCAGCCACATAAAGCGAAGAATCAACTGCATAAGTGAGGGATTGGTTTGCCGTATGTTTTGTTCCTGTTCCTTTTGACAAAGAAAAATCGTTTGTTCCAGGTGTGCTTCATCTATTGAGATATGATTTTTATTCATGATAATCACCTTCCTTCCATAATGTGGATAATTTTTTTAATGCTGCGGTATGTCTTGTTTTTACTGTAGAAATTGGGATGGAGAAGCTTTCAGCAATCTCTTTAAATGTCATCTGATGGAAATATTTCAGCAGAATTACATCCTGTTGTGCATCGGATAACTCCCCTATGTACAGCATCAGTTCTTCATTTCGAATCTGATTGAGTATGGCCTCATGTACATTGCAGCTTGTTGCTATACCATCGGATTGTGTATCAATATCCGTATGCTGTTCACGATTCATTTTTCTATGGTAGTCGTGACAGAGATTGCTTGCGATGCGATACAGATAGTGCAGTGTCTTTCCCTGTGCATGGTACATAGGAAGCTGACGGATGAAGCGGACAAATACCTCCTGTGTGATATCCTTCGCAGTATCATCCCCCTGCATTTTACGATAGGTGAAGGAGTAGACCGGAGGGTAGAGATCACGGATAAATGTATTCAGTGCCTGCTGATCGCCTTTTTTTATTTTGTGAATGATCTGCTGTTCTCTCATATGCCTCCTCCTCACTTACTTAACGATTTCATTGAATAAAAGGTTTTCTTTTTTCTTCATTTTAACATATATCTTTTCAAGCATGAAAAAAAGACTTGTTCACATTCCTGTCTCTCTGATAGGAATGAAATAAGTCTTTTCATTTTGTATTTATAATGAAATAGATTCCGACAAAACTTGTTCAAAATATAAAAAAAGTGTTAGTGTTATCGATCTGGGGGAAGATATACTGACTTACCTATATGGGTGGGGGAAGAAAGAGTAAGCCAGCTGATAACACTAACATAGTTAATATAACCTATTTTAAATGTAAAATCAACTTTTTTTTAACATTTACCAAAATTTACCTATTTATATCAGAAATATTTACTCTGAAAAGAAAGAGGTATCAAAATTGCGGAAATCATGAATGACTGCAGAAACTCCTGCAAGCTTCTCATATGCTTCCTTACGTTCAGGTGTTGTAATCGCAATCAGTCTGCCGGGATGACAGCGGTATGCGAAAGCAAGCCCGGATAGTGAATCTTCAATAATCATACAATTTTCAAGCGGAACACCAATAGCCTTTGCACCGTCATGGAACATGGAAATCTTATCGACATGGGTACCATCATCATAAATAATGGCATTTGTATCAAACCAGCGGTCGAGGTGAAAGGATGAAATAAAGAAATCAATATTTTCTTTAATAGATGCTGAACAGATGGTCATCGGTACCTGCAGCTTCTGCAGCTTGTTCAGCACATCCTCCAGTCCATCCACCAAATGAAACATAGCTGGATCATTTACGCAGCATTCCCGATATAATGCTTCCTTTGCCTTGGAAAGCCTCTCACTTTCTTCATCACTCATGTTACCAAGTAATAATTCAATAATTTTTTTGTTGGTCTGTCCATGCGTATGATCCAGCTCATAATCTGAGATGGGGCAGCCGCGGTATTTCTGGGAAAATACATTCCATGCTTCCCTATGCTTTTCGGAATCGAAAAACATCGTCCCGTTGAAATCAAATAACAATCCTTTTTTATTCATAGCTGTTCTCCTTTTTCTATTTTATTGTAGTATACGGATATGATTCGTCAAGTTCTCCTTTACAAATCCGAATGAATTTTTCAAATCATAGGTAGTACTGCTTTTCTGAAGCTTACCATCATTTACTGCCCCGTCACTCCGTACCCTGATCCATCCATCCTCCTGCTTCAGCACTAGCAGAGAAGCAGGCACGCTGTCTATCTTATATAAAACAGTACTCTCTTCTTTTCCTTTATATACAGTGAGCGGCTGTTCACTAACCAGGTAGGAAAAGCTTTGATCCTTTCCCTGCATAACCATATCAAAGGTTCGATAAAAATCTGCGGCTTTTTCTCCCCAGTAGGGGTCAGAGGCATAGCGTACATTCATACCACCCGCCTTATCTCCAAAGAACCCGCCATGATACAGATCACTCAGCGGATTGAGGTAGCCCTCCTGCAGATATTTCTCTGCATGCATCATAATACTCTCTTTTACATTTGCATAGCCGGAAGCGCTTTGGGATGGTGATACATCATACGCCGCATGACCGAACAGATTATTCTTTTCCCGCGCTATAGAGCTTCTTCCAAAATCACTCTCATTCATCGCCAGACAGAACATCATTACAGCATTCGTGCCATAGCGTTTCTGTGCATCCATAAACCAGGCCCCACTGTTATACAAAAGAGATTGTTGAAATGAAGTAAATCCCAGATAATTGTGTACATACCAGTTAATATCCTCTGCTGAATACCGGCTGATGCTTCTGTGTGGCAGAAACTGGTAATAATTATAGAAGGCGTTCTTATTAGCAGCGTGTTCATGTGTATCCTTTCGATAATCATCAATCATATCCTCAAAATATCGGTAGAAGTAATGGCCATCATAGCTGTAATAGGCCTGATCTTTAAGCTGTAGTTCTCCCATGGATAATGTGCTCGCATAACTGCTCTGCGAGATATTGGTTGTAAGCTTATGTGTTAGAAGTCCGGACTTTGCCGTATAGTGATTGATGGAGGTTACATCGTTTTCATTATAGTAATTATGCAGAGTTACCAGCTCTGTCGCTACCCAGCCATCAACACCTGCCTGACGGAAACGAATTTCCTTACCGTCATCGCTGATATCGACAAAGGCGGCATCGTTTCCATAGCATCCGTTTGTATATCCTGTCTCATCTGTTTGCTCCATACGGTAGGAGGTGTTAAGCGTACAATCCTTGCGCTGAAATTGTACAACGCCGTATCCGATTGCAATCAGCTTGTTATCATAGCGGATTCCTGCATTTTGTTTCTCACTTCGCTTTGTCTGTGCCAGCATCTCGTCCTTTGCCTGTGCAAGAGAATGATATTCCGCATATTCCTGCTCTCTTCCATCCGGATACAGAATCATAACTGTATAGGTTCTTCTGGTGGAAAAAAACCATGACAGGATCAATACCAGCAGGGCAATCAGTACACCGCTCGCCAATATGGAGATGTAGCGGTTTTGTTTCTTTTTTTTACGTCTGTGCACAGTTTTTTTCATGAATTCCTCCATTTTCTAACAGTGTATCGTAATTCTTAAAAAAAGGAAAGAACTCTTGTAATTCTTAAGAAAAGTTTTATAATGAGGAAAAAGTGAAGGTGATGACGATGCTATGCGAAAAAACATTTTATGATCTGTCTCTTCTTTCCTATTTTGATACCTATGCTGTTAATATTCCGGTATCGGATATGATACGGCATATACAGGAGGATGAACAGCTGATACAGGATTACGGACAGTATCCGGATTTTCAGAATAACATGAAGCTTGTTCGTCAGATTAATCCGGAAGAATATAAAAATATGATGGTAAAGGACTGGTATAACGACAATGCGGACAGCGGTGTTGTATATTATACCTTTGAGCTGGAGGATGCATTGATTTTTGCATTCCGCGGCAGTGAAAAGCTGGATGATGTTCATCACAGGACAGGGTGGCAGGACTGGAAGGATAATTTCAGAATGTTTCTGAAGGATCCCACTTGGCAGCAGCTTTTAGCACTGCATAGGATTCAGAATACAGATATACAGAAGCCATTTTATATGTGTGGACATTCCAAGGGTGGAAATCTGTCGCTGTACATTGCTTTGACGATGAAAAAAGAATTGCAGGATCAGCTAATCCGGGTTGTCAGCTTTAATGCACCGGGAATCACCAAGCCGATTCTTTCCTTATACGAACAGCGCGCAAGAGATCCGGAATTTCTGGATAAGCTGTTGATATTTGAGAATGAAAATGATTGCGTATCCGCCTTTTTTGAAAATCTGAAGGAGCCGATTTATGTGCGTTCGTGTTATCCCTGTACAAATATGGAGGAGCTTTATCACAATCATAATCTGTACGCGATGGATTTTCAGGATAATGCCTATATCATGGCGGAAAAGAAAACGGTTATGCCAAAATTCTTCTATCATTTTATCAATGATTTCTTTATGAATCTCAAGGAGGAACGCGTGGCGAAGGTCGTAGCGAAAATGGATGAGTATTTTGACAGCGGCTGTTCCATGGAGGAGCTGTATAAGCTGATGCTTGTGGATGTTTCCCGCTATGTATCCCTGTTTGAGGATATTCCAGAGGAGGAAATGGCAACCATTACCTTGCAGGATTTGATTGACCGCCGTAAGACAAAGCTGATTATGGATAAGGTGAAGGAGCTGCAGCCAAAGGAAACATTGCAGAAGATGGCAGATTCCGTAATGATATCCTCTCCTGTTGTAAAGCTGAATGAAATTGATATGAAGGAAATCACGCAGGGACTGATTGACAATTATGAACTGCTGGTGAAGGAAAAAACAAAAGAATTTCATGCTATGATATCTGAAAATAATGAAAAAATCATGCATGCAATTCGTTCCATTCGCAGCCGTGAAAGTGAGTCACACAAAGATTAGGTTGCAAAGTTTCCCTTCCTATAGTATTCTAATTATAGAATACTGCAAATATAGAAAGAAGGGTACCTATGCCGCTGAAACATGCGATTCTGGGTCTGTTGAACTATGCGGAAATGACCGGTTATGATATTGACCGTTATTTCAAATCAAGCATTGCCTTTTTCTGGCATGCGCAGACATCACAGATATACAAGGAGCTGAACACCTGTACAAAGCATAACTGGGTGGACAGTGAGATTGTTTACCAAAGTGATAAACCGAATAAGAAGGTTTTTCACATTACCGAGGAGGGCAGACTGGAGCTTCACCGCTGGCTGGCCGATGCGGATCTTGAGGATATCATGAAGTACAAGAATCCACTGCTGATTAAAATTTTCTTTTCCAGTAATATTGATATTGATCAGACGATGCGACTGCTGGAAAAATACATTCGGGAGTGCTCTGACATTATTGATAAAATGAATGATGATTTGAATACGATACCGGAATTTGAAGCACAGATTCACAAGGATAATGAATCCTTTTACTGGGGTATGACGATGACCTATGGTTTTATGTATTATCAGAATGAAATCAAATGGGCAAATTGGTGTATCGATAAGCTGAAGGAAAAAATATAATGAAAGCATATTCACAGGAATTGTAAGTGCATGTCTAAATTTTCATGTAAGCTTGTGATTATCTATAGAAACATGATATAATGGGGTCGAATAAGCATCATATCCTAGAACAGAAGGGAGAGACATCTATGGAAAAACTGACGATACAGGATTATCTTAACTGTTTACAGGCAAAGAAGCAGGAGGCTCATGACAAGCAGTGGCTGTACATCGAAGTGAATGCCAAGGATTTGCTGGAGGAATGTGAACCGGGTGTAAGAAATCAGAATGTATGCTGCAAGGCTATGCTTGATGCCATGCTTGAGGGTGACGGCTTTATTGTAGAACCGAAAAACAAGAGCAAATGTGCAGCTAGTCTGACCATCCGTTATTATGTGGATAATCTGAGTCCGGAGCGAAGAAAGTATACAGAAGTAAATTAGGAATGTAATAGGAAAAGGATGTAACGTTGAGCTTTTCAAACGCTGCATCCTTTTTGTATATTGTGTCGAATACGTCGATTCCCCGGGAAATGATTGCTCAATGGTGAAAGCACTTCAATCGCTATGCATATAAATGTAAGTCACTTTTTTCGCTGTGCACTTCATCGTAAGTCACTTTTTTGAAGACTGAGAATGGCTTTTGCGGTACAGAGAAACCCAGAAGCCTTTATGCTTTCAGCCTGATGGATATCTGAAAAACCACAGTAAGGTACAGCTGTATAACTGTGAATTTCCTGTACAGAATATTGCAAGGTTATCCTTCCTCTTTGCTTGCATAAGGAAACGTACATCATCACCTGCAAAGTTATGAAGGGACCTATTTTAATTCTTCCTCTGTTCTTTTTAAAGCCCGTTTTTTCCTGTCAGGACTATGACTCTCACTTAAAAGCTCTTAATAAAAACAATCACATAGAAAATTTTCCTTTTCCCTTATTATGCAAGGGTATAGCTTTCCACTTCCTAAAAGATATTGGAAAAGCCCATTTCTCTTATTATGCAAGGATACGGTTTTCCATTTCCTAAAAGATATTGGAAGACCATTATACATATGAACTGTAGTCTCAATTTTATGAATTTCAGCTTCCTTTTACGGCATCATATTCATTTATTTTCATCCCATAATATCAGGGTATTTTTTACCTGCGTTCAGATTTTGTGTATTATGAAAACAAAAATAATACTTTACAAACACCGGGATAAATGCTTATAAAACCCTTTAAACAAAGGCTTTTCAAGAGTTCATAAGTTGTTAAGGGACAAAACAAAAGTTGAACTTAAATACGATTGAAATGTTTTGAAATCTCTTTTATTATCTAGGTGTAAAGCAAACAGGAAAACATGAAGGAGGTGACATGATGCTGAAAGATCTGACAAATGAAAGGCTGATCCGGTTAAACATTGAAGCCGCTGACTGGGAAGAAGCAATCCGCAAATCCGCGCAGCCGCTGATAGACGAACACAAGGTCAAGCAATCCTATGTGGATGATATGATTACAGGGGTAAAAGAAAACGGCCCTTATATCGTTCTTACCAAGCATGTTGCACTTCCGCATGCCAGACCGGAGTCAGGAGCACTGGAAAGTGCCATTGGTATTGCGACTTTGAAAACGCCGGTTGTCTTCGGAAATGAGGCAAACGATCCTGTGAAATATCTGTTTTGTCTCAGTGCAAAGGATAACATGGAGCATTTGAATGCACTGGCTGAGCTGGCGGGAATGTTTGAGGATGCACAATTCTACAGGCTCCTGGAACAGGCAGAGAGCGCAAAGGAAATTATGGAATACATCAGTAAATAGAAAAAGGAGGATACTGATATGTACAAAGCATTAGTATGTTGCCGTGCAGGCATGGGATCCAGTATGCTGTTGAAAATCAAGGCGGATCAGGTTATCAGCGAAAACGGCTATCCAATCCAGACCGAGCATGGGAATCTGGATTCCCTGAATGGGTTTACCGGGGATCTTGTTATCACGATGGATGATCTGGCAGACGAATTAAAGGACAAGGTTCCTTATGCACTGGGGATTCGCAATATCATGGACAAGGTGGAAATGAAATCCAAAATGGAAGAATTTCTTGCCACAAAATAGGGAATAACAAGGGAATGTATAAAAAATAACTAAAGGAGAGAAAACATATGTTAGATGCGATTTTAGCGCAATCACGAAATACCGCATTGATTATGGGGCTGATTGCGATGATTGGTCTGCTGCTGCAGAAAAAGCACGCGACGGACGTTATCAGCGGTACGATGAAAACAGTTATCGGATTTATGGTATTCAACATTGGATCCACTGCAATGTCAGGGGTTGTACAGACATTTACAGATTTATTCAATGTAGCGTTTGGAATTGAAGGAGTTACTACACAGGTAGAGGTCGCAACCGGTCTTGCACTGAATACTTATGGTACAGAGGTGGCCCTGGTTATGCTGCTGGGCTTCGTTGTCAATTTGATCGTTGCCAAATTCACAAGATTTAAGGCAATCTTCCTTACCGGACAGCACTTTCTGTACTTTGCATGTGTCATCGCACTGATCTTTATTGCCAACGGTCTGCCGATGCCACTTACGGTAATTGCCGGTGGTATTCTGCTTGGCTTCTGCGGTGCAGCACTGCCATCCTTCTGTCAGCCGTTTATGAATAAAATTACGGGTGCTGACAACCTGGCTATGGGGCACTTTAACTGTATTGGTTATGCATTTGCCGGATATGTAGGGAAATTATTCGGTAAGATGGGAAAAAGCACAGAGGAAAAGAAGGATGCCAGCACAGTCAATATGCCGAAATTCTTTGAATTATTCCGTGACTTTATCTTCTCAGTAGCATTGTTCATGGTGGTATTGTTCTATGTGGCTGTAATTGCCTGTGTGGTAAACGGTCATATGGATGTCGTTCTTGAAAAAGCAGGAAATGATATCTGGTTTATTTATCCGTTCCTGCAGGGTCTGCAGTTTGCGGCAGGTATGAGCGTTCTGATTTATGGTGTTCGTCAGTTTATCGCAGAAATCACTGCAGCGTTTGTTGCAATTTCAGAGAAATATATTCCAAACTCCAAACCGGCAGTTGACTGTCCGGCAATCTTCCCATTCGCTCCGACTGCTGTCCTGATTGGTTTTGTGGGTGCATTCGTCGGCGGTCTTGCGGCAATGGCAATCATGATTGCATGCAACAGCAGTGTCATTATGATTCCGGCAGCCGGTATCTGTTTCTTCTCAGGAGGTACCTGCGGTATCTTCGGTAATGCCTATGGCGGCTGGAAGGGCGCATTGGTTGGTTCCTTCATCGTTGGTATGGCATTAACCGGTCTGCCACTGATTCTGTATCCTGCATTCGCAGGTCTGGGAATTTCCGGAGCATCCTTCCCGAATGTCGATTACAATATTATCGGAGCATTCCTGAACTGGATTCTGGGAATCTTCGCCTGATTTGCATAAACAGGGCAGGGATGGAAGTCCTTGTCCTGCTTTTTAAAAGAGGTAAATGCTATGGGATTAAAACAACTGATAGAAAAGCAGAAAGCAAAAGGCGTTCTGGTAAAGACGATGGCAAATCCGTCTATGGTCATTATGGCAAAGGATTGCGGTATGGATTTTATCTTCTATGACTGTGAGCATGGTGTAATGTCCTATGAACAGCTCCATGATGTGATGGTACTTGGCAATATGCAGGGCTTTCCCTCCATCGTCCGAATTGCTCAACTGTCCAGAGCGGATGTATCCAAAATCCTTGATTATGGTGCAGCTGGTGTTATGGTTCCTATGGTGGAAACAGCAGAGCAGGCACGACAGCTTGTTCAGTGGAGCAAATATCCGCCACTTGGAAAGCGCAGCTATTCCGGTGGAGCGAATACGCACTATGCCCCTGGCGGTCATCATGAACAGCATATGAGAGAGCTGAATGAAAATGTAATGAGTATTGTTCAGATTGAAACCAGACAGGGTGTGGAACGCATTAAAGAAATACTGGATGTGAAGGGCATTGACGGTGTACTCATCGGCCCCTGTGACCTGGCGATTTCTCTTGGCTGGCCGGATGATCTCATGCGTACAGAGGAGCAGGATATGATCCGATGTGTCGCAAAGGCATGTAGGGAGCGAAAGCTTGCCTTCGGAATTATTGGTAGCATGGCAATGCAGGAGGCTTTTCAAGAGTACAGTAATATGCTTGTTTCAGCGATTGATACCTCACTCATGAGAGATGGCTTGAAGCAGGCAGTGGAAGAATATAAGAAACTGGAAAGGAAGGAATACGATGGCAGTAGAAAAAGAACAGATTCGTGAGTTCCTGGATATTGAATCCAGCGAGCTGAAAAACTTTATAGACGGTATAGATACAGAGGCACTGGTTGCCGCAAGAGAGCTGATTCTGAATGCGGAGAAAAACCGAAACCGTGTGCATGTGACAGGAATTGGAAAACCGGGACATGTGGCCGGATATGCGGCATCATTATTATCCTCCACGGGAACACCTACGTATGAGCTGCATGGTACAGAGGCTGTTCACGGCAGTGCCGGACAGGTGCTTCCGGGGGATGTTGTCATTGCCATTTCCAACAGCGGAGAAACAACAGAGCTGAAAGCAACCGTGGAAACATTGAAAAACAATGGTGCAAGACTGATCGCGTTAACCGGAAAAGCGGATTCCTGGCTGGCTAAACAGGGAGATGTAACGCTGATTGCCGGTGTGAAGCAGGAGGGAGATCCGATGAATAAGCCTCCTAGAGCATCCATATTGGCAGAAATGGTTATGCTGCAGAGTCTGAGCATTTTATTGCAGAATGCGAAAAATCTGACACCGCAGCAGTATGTAAAATGGCATCCGGGAGGAAGTCTTGGAGCCAGCATTAAGAATAGCGAGGATAGATAAATGAAATTTGAAGGTATTATAACTCCAATCATCACACCGTTTCACCGTGATGAGGAACAGCATATCAATTATGAGGCAACAAAGCAACTCATCGATCATCTGATCGCAAAGGGTGTAAAGGGAATCTTCATCCTGGGAAGCAATGGAGAGTTTCATGTAATCGATGAAGCAGAAAAAATAGAGTTCGCAGAAAAGGTGATTGCCATGGTAGACCACCGCGTCCCGGTATATGTGGGAACGGGGGCATGCAGTACCAGGGAAACCATACGTCTGTCCAAGAAAATGGAGAAGCTGGGTGCGGATGCATTAAGTGTGATCACACCATATTTCCTGACACCAACAGAGGAAGAGCTGGTACAGCATTTTACAGCGGTAGCGGAAAGTGTGAATATACCGATTATATTGTATAACATACCAAAGGCAACAGGCTGTAATTTAAGTGCAGCGGTCGTAAGCCGTCTGGCAGAGGTAAAGAATATCCGTGGAATCAAGGACAGCAGCGGACAGGAAGAAAATCTGAAGGCATATGCAGAAATCGCAAAGCGTGATGATTTCGACTTACTGATTGGTTCGGATTCCAAGATCAGCTATGGTTATGCTCTGGGGGCAAGTGGAGCAGTGACAGGAACCTCCAATGTAATCACCGAGGTATTGGTGGAGCTGGACAAGGCTCTGCGTAGTGGGGAACAGGAAAAAGCAGAGGCACTGCAGAAGGACATCGATGTATTGCGTGGTGTATTGAAGCTGGGAACTGTACCGGTTGTTATGAAGCGTGCAGCAGAGCTGGCAGGAATCACACAGGCAGGGCCGGCAAGAAAGCCGGTGCTGGAATGCAGTGCACAGGATGATGAAAAAATCAAAGAGATGCTGAAGCATTATCACCTTATTTAACAACTTAGAGAGGATGATGGATATGAAGGAATATATCATACATGAAGACAAAGGAAAGCTGCTGCTGTATACACTGCTGAATCTGTGCTTAACCATAATGCTGATGATGCTGACAATCTATGCTTACGGCACCGGGCATTTCCTGTTTGCCTTCTTCGGTATTACAGGTCTCTGGTTTTCTGTGAAGGCTATGTGCAGGTATGGCTTTCGGCTTGTCAAAAACACTCCGGTATGCGAATTTAAACGGGATGAGGTACTACTTCCTGCACTTCCCAAAGAGCAGCGGCATATGAAATATAAGGATATTCGTACGGTAAAAATTCTTCGCAATAAAAGCTCTGTCAAGTTCTTCTTTGCCGGAGAACATGTGACGCATCCTTCCGGCTGGCAGTATGTAGGGGCAGTTTATCTCTTTCAGAGAAGCAAGCTGAATGATGTACAAGCATATGCTATGAACTGCCTTCATACCCATCATATAACCTGTGAGGTTGTACAGAAAGCATAATAAATAGAAACATACGAGGAGGCAGTATATGCAGAAAGTGGATATTACAAAGCGAATCGCACAAACAGGGGCAATGGCTATCGTTCGTGTGGATACGATTGAGCGTGGAATGGAAATCGCAAACGGATGTCTGGACGGGGGAATAGATTGTCTGGAAATCAGTTATACACTGCCAAATGCAGGAGAGGTGATTCAGGCTTTGCGCAATGAATTTCAGGATCGCCTGCTCGTCGGTGCCGGTACGGTGCTGGATAGTGAAACTGCAAGACATGCTATTTTACATGGAGCACAATTTATTATTGCACCGAATTTTTCAAAAGAGGCAGCCATCATGTGCAACCGGTATCAGATTCCCTATGCACCGGGCTGTACGACATTGACGGAAGCACTTCAGGCTCTGGAAGCAGGGGCCGCCTTTATCAAGGCGTTTCCTATCTCAGATTTCTATGGGGCTAAGCTGGTATCTGTATTCAAAACTCCTATTCCTTATATGCCGATTCTTGCGAGCGGTGGCATCGATTTGAAGAATCTGAAGGATTATGTGACACGCGGTGTGGACTGCTGCGGCTTTGGAGGTCTTCTGACAAAGGGAAGCAGAGAACAAATAGCAGCGAATGCTCACTCCATCCGTTGTCTGATCGATGAAGCAAGACAGGAACTACAGACAGCGGCAGAATAACGGATAAACGGCAGTGTGAAATCATACATGCCTACAGGAGCATAACATTTGCTAAACCATTATGGTACAATATAGGACGTGGCAGGAGCTGCGTCTTTTTTTGGTTCAATGTTTGTTGATACAGAAAACAAAACTTGTACTGAAAACATTTTGATAGTGATACCGTTTTCATATACAATCTAATTATAGAACAGGATTCGAGGAGGTATGTGTATGGATAATGAACTCATGGCACTTATGCAGGTGCTGTCCAATAAGCCTTATCTCACTCTGAAGGATATCGAAGTAAGCGCCGGAATTACACGTCGCCAGGCAACCTATCGTATTGATAAGGTAAACGATTTGCTGCGGCAGCATCATGCTCCTGTGATTACAATTGGAACAGCGAAGGAAATCCGTCTGGAAGCCCAGTCACGAAAGAAGCTTGAGGAGCTGCTTCAGGAAATGAACCAAAGCAGTCAGTACTACATGAACAAAAAGGAACGGCAGATTTACATGTATCTGATGCTGTTTATGAACAGTGAATATCTGTCATTGAGTGATTTCATTGATTCTCTTTGTGTAAGCAGAAGCACAGTACTGCTGGATTTCAAGGAACTGACACAGATGCTGGAGGAACGTGGCATTCGGGTGAGAAATAATCGGACAAAGGGCTATTATCTGATTGGCTCTGAAATGGAAATCCGCAGGATTATGATGAAGTATGTCATTTATACTCTTGCCGAGGAACAGAGTGCCAAAATCTTCGATGTTTTTATTGATGACTTTAATCTGGATATCTTTGATTATTCCCGTCTGGTGATCACGGAGCTTGCGCAGCGTCACAAAATACGTTTCGTAGAGGATCGCCTGGTGGAGTTTATTTATATTTTTATTTTTCTGAAGGCGCGAATGCAGAGCGGAAAGAATGCAGAGGAAGAAATTCATGCGCTGATGGATATGGATGCGATATCCTCCATGAAGGAATATGAGTTTACGGTGGAGCTGTTAAAGAATTATAAGAATACGGAAAATATTACAAATACGGATATCAATTATATTTCTTCGTGGATTCTGGGGATATCCTTTGGCGATATTAATGAGGAAACCAAGGATTGTATATTGATTTCTGATATCATCGGAAAAATTATGACCCGTTTTGAATATCTGAGCGGAGCGCATTACCGCAATACAGAGGAAATCTTCATTCAGCTGTATTCTCATTTTCGCCCTGCCTATTACCGTTTGCTTTGCCGTCTGCCGATTTTCAATCCGTTGTGTGATAAGGTGAGAGAGGAATACCGTCAGCTGTATCAGCTTGTGGAAGAAACCATGAAGCCGTTTCATGTTATTTTTGGAGGAGATATTCCGGCAGGGGAAATCGCATACCTGACCATGCATTTTGCGTCGATTTATTCCGATCAGAAAGCATTTGAAATTGAAAAGCAGAAGACTGCGCTGGTTGTATGTTCCAATGGAATCGGCAGCTCTGCGATTCTTTATAATGAGCTAACCGGTATGTTTCCGGAGCTTCACTTTCTGCCACCGCTGGAAACCTCGCATATTCAGGATATCCAAGAGCACGTAGATATCATATTCTCTACAAGCTATGTTTCTATGGGGGCTGGTATCCATGCTCCTATTATCCGGGTAAGTCCGGTAATGTCCATTGCGGAGCGCTACCAGGTGATGCGTGAGGTCTATATGCAGATGGGAAGTCACTTTTTAAAGCAGCCCAATGTCGATGTCGTGATGGGGATTGTAGCAAAATATGCGAATATTCAGGAGGAGCATGCATTATACAATGAGCTGATCACGTATTTCTCTCATATTGACACACAACCGCAGGAGGAATGTGTCCTGCATCTTGCGGACATGGTGAAGCCGGAGCTGATTCGCCTGCATATCGACGCGGAAAACTGGGAGGAGGCTGTGCGGAAAGCCTATGAGCCAATGGTACAGCATGGCTATATCACTCAGAATTATGTGGAGGAAACCATTAGCAGTGTTCGCATTGTAGGGCCGTATATCGTGATTACGAAGCATGTGGCATTACCGCATGTAAAGCCGGAAGCCGGGGCGTTATCCGTTGCACTGGGAGTAGGTGTATTGAACCATGCCATAGAGTTTGGAAATCGTGACAATGATCCTGTGAAATATATTTTCAGTCTGAGCGCTACGGATAATCAGACGCATTTATGTGCAATGGCAGAGCTTTTGGAGCTGTTTAACAAGCCGGAGTTTTTTGATATGCTCGATAGCTCAAGAGACAGTGATACGGTTATGGCGTATTTAAGAAATAATCAATAACAAAGAAAAAACATAACTTTCACCCATTGCGAAGGACAGCACTAGACAGGCACTACAGCTTGCTTTTATCTTATCGGCAAAGATGGTATTTGATCTCTAATGATTTACTGCTATAGAATTTAATGGCGGATTTAAACTGCTGTTGCTTAATCATCAGGATGGATTGTAATATATCCTGTTTTAATCCATACCTTTTCCAATATAGTCCTATTATGTGAAGGAACAATAGACTACTGGAATATGAGGTTATTAACTGGTCATATATGAGAAATTCACTCATAGTTGGGTTACATGTTTTTCAAATTGCTGGGCACAGTGCTTTCAACTTTACACATAACATTTTGCTCTATACACCTGTTTTAATCTTTATAGTTGCAAACTGAAGCATAGTATGGTTTAATATAAATGCCTTTTTATCAAGAGTTGGGGTAGAGAGTTAGCTCGCTTGATCCCACGCCAACCTGTATGACGCATCATATAAGGTGGTACTGCTAACAGCGATAAGAGAAACAATCACATAACGATTTGCCTTCTCTCACGCTAGGGAAGGCATTTTCATAATAGAAGCGAAGGAGATTTGAAACATGAAAGATTACATTTTTACATCAGAAAGTATTACCGAAGGACATCCGGACAAAATCTGTGACCGTATTGCGGACAGTATTCTGGATGAGGCATTGCGTCAGGACCCTGCAAGTAAAATGGCAGTGGAGGCTACGATTAAGGATGATTTTGTTCTTATCTATGGTGAAGCCAATACGAAGGCTGATCTGGATTATGAGAATATTGCGAAATCAGTTATCCGTGAAATCGGATATACTGAGGAGTATGAGGTATTGGTAAAGGTTCGTGAACAATCACTTGAGATCAATCATGCGGTTGTTCAGGCTGACGGTGAAATCGGTGCAGGAGATCAGGGTATCATGTTTGGATATGCGTGTGATGATACAGATAACTATATGCCTGCGGCTATTGAATACGCACATAAGCTCGCTAAGCGTTTAAGCGATGTCCGCCGAACAAACCCGCTGCTGCTTCCGGATGGGAAAACACAGGTGAGTGTGGAATATGAAAACGATAAAATAAAAAGAATTGATACGATTGTTGTTTCTACTCAGCATATTGCACAGGCTACACAGCAGCAGATTGCAGATATTGTTATGAAAGAGGTTATCACACCGGTCATACCTGATGAGCTGTTGGACGAGGATACCATTTATCTGATCAATCCAAGTGGAAGCTTTGTTACAGGTGGTTCATTTGGTGACAGCGGAACGACAGGAAGAAAAATTGTTGTGGACAGCTATGGCGGAATGGGAAGGATTGGCGGAGGCTGTTTCTCCAGTAAGGATCCTTCCAAGGTAGACCGCAGTGCAGCATATTACTGCCGCTATGTGGCAAAAAATATCGTAGCCCATCAGCTCGCAAGTAAATGTGAGGTGCAGGTAGCCTACGCAATCGGAAAGGTGAAGCCTGTATCTATTATGGTGGATACCTTCGGTACAGGAAATAAGAGTGATGAGGAAATCCTTGATATTATCCGAAGCAATTTCAGCTTTGAGGTGAAGGATATCATTGAAGAGCTTGACTTGTGCCGTCCGATTTATAAGGAAACCTCCTGCTACGGTCATTTTGGAAGAGAAGAATTCAGTTGGGAGAAAATAAAAGAGCTGAATTATTAGGATGTAAACAGCAGCTGGCAACTGCTATAGCCTGGATATGGATAGTATTGGGTTTTGTGATATATGAAAAAAGGTATCAGCCGTTTTGATACCTTTTTTGCTGTATAAGCTCTTTCTATGAAAAACAAAAAACATCAATGCAGTATCATTTATTCTAATTAAAAAGCAATTTGGTTTTAACGTGGCTATTATTGAACATAAGCCAACATTTTGTGATTTACAAGCAGAATTACAAAAAGGATGCGGTATGGAACAATCCGTACCATAGCAGATAATGACGGCTTTTTCTATCAATTTTCTAGAGCTGTGGATAGTAATTGTAGTGCAGATATACGGCCTGTTTGTTTCTATTTGGGGACAGTAAAGCGGTAGGGTGTTCTCTGGATATAATTGTTGTTATAACATAAAAAAAGCTTTTGGAAGCAGCCAAAAGCTGTCATATGATATTTTCTGTTTATATCGGTTATACTCAGTAAAAGGTTCTTTATGTAAAATTAGAAGTATCTGGACGTTGCTCATCTTATACATTGTGCCAAAGCTTTTTTAGCATTCACTGGACTGAAAGAAATCAGGTGATATCATTCCGTTATTCAAAGGTCCCCTTTTTTAAAAGCGTCTGATTCCTCATTAACCAGGTTCCTTTTGCCATAACATCCTGAAGCTGCCATTCGTTATCAAAAAGTAACAGATCCGCATCGCTGCCTGCACGGATACAGCCCTTTTTGGGATACAGTCCAAGTATCTGAGCCGGATTTGCCGTCACGAAGGATAAGCACTCCGTGATGGAAAAGTCATGGTTTTGCAGCATCGTCTGTATATCCTGTAAAAGAACAGAAACAGAGGAAACACCGATTGCAGTTAAATTTCCCAGCGTATCATAGGTTGACCAGCTCCCCTGTCCATCAGAGCTTAAAGTGATTCTGCCGTAATCCTTAGGATTGGCCTGTCTGATCCATACAGCACTGCACGTATGCGGATCACAGGTAATATCTATCGTACCTCCCATATGCAATAGCTGAAGCGCTCTTTGGAACAAACGATCATTTCTTGTGACATGGGTAGGATGAAACATCGTACACGGCAGACCGGTATTACAGATCGCCTTCATTACATATGCAAGGTCGTCCTGTTCATCTCCCATATGCAGCGTCATACAGCCCGGCTTGTTAGAAAGCATCCCTGCTGTTCTTACCTCGCTTGCCAGCTTGAGGAAATCTTCATATGCTATATGAGAGCTTCTATGATCACTCAATGCTAGCTTCACACCGAGAATCTCGTCAAGAAACATGATATCCTTTTTTACAGAGCCGGTAACCGTAGTGCTTGGAACGGCATAGGAGCCGGACATAGCATAAGCCGATATACCCTCCTGCTTCAACGCCTTTACTTTTGCGAGCAAATCCTCCATACTGCGTGTAATACCATCTGTTCCCAGCAAGCCTACAACTGTTGTAATGCCTGCCTGAATGAGTGAGGATAGCTGTATTTGCGGTGTACGAGTCGCAAAGCCGCCTTCTCCGCCTCCTCCTGTTACATGAACATGACGGTCAATCAATCCGGGCGTCATTCGTTTTCCACTACCGTCTAGGATATCCATATAAGGGACAGTTTTCATATTTTTTTCAATATGTGCAATTCTTCCCTGAACGATGAGAACATCCTGAACTCCCAAATCCTCAGGTGCATATAGATGTACATTTTTTATAAGCAGCATCGTGATTCCTCCTATATATATCCCATACTCTTTAACAGATATAGCCACATCGTCAATGTGAATGCACTGCCCAGCGTAGTCATCATAACAACACTGCTGGATAGCGTACCCTCATGTCCCATATTCCTTGCCATAATATAGCAGCTGACAGTTGTAGCGGAGCCAAGCATAACAAGAATAGCAACCAGCTTATCATTCACAAAGCCGAGAGCTATTGCTAGGGGAAGAAATACAGCCACATACAGAATCAGCTTCATAAAGCTGCAAAGCAGTGCCGGTTTTATTCTGGCATAGAGATCATGAAATTCAAATGAACCACCCATTGCCATCAGTCCCAGCGGTGTTGCCAGGGCACCCAGGTTATGCAGCGATTTCTGCATAATGACAGGCTGCGGTATGTTAAGGAAAGACCAAAGCATGCCGGCTGCGATTCCCAGTATGATTGGGTTACGCAATATATCCTTTCCGGTCTGCAGCATCAGCTCTTTTCGCAGGGCTCCCCGCTCAGGCTTCATAATGGAAAGAACGATAACAGCAATAATATTGTATAAAGGCACAGTGGCTACAATCATCAGCGGAGCCATACCAGCATTTCCGTAAATATTCTGTATAAAGGCAATACCCAGAATGGCAGCACTGCTGCGATAGCTTGCCTGTACAAATTCTCCCTGAATACTGCGGTCCTTTAAGCGGTAGGATATCACAATGGAGAAGATGATAGATAACAGTGTAGCCAGAAAGCAGAATACCACAAACGAGGTATCCCAGGCTGTCATCAGATCTGTTGTGCTGATATCCTCAAATAACAGAACAGGAAGTGCGGCAACGAAAACAAACTTATTCATTTTCGCAAGAAAGGCTGCATCAAACAAATGTATTTTTTTAAAGAAGTAACCAAAAAACATCGTAATGAATACCGGTATCGTGGCATTCAGACAAAACATTAAATTTTCCATACTTTATCCCTCAGGTTTCTATTATACGCCGGATTTTTTAAAAAGGGAACGCAAGATTTTATGAGGATGTATATTGCTTTGTGATATACTGTAGTTAGAGCTTATGTATATGTGTTATTAAGAAAAGAGGGCTGCTTATGTATATGAATGAAAAGCTGATTCAGGAAAAGCTGGAGGAGATGAATGCCACAAAGATTCAGAAGCTGGATTCTCAGATGTATCTTGTGAATTTTGATTTGAAAGAGGATATGCGTATATCCTATGTATTTAATATTACAAGAGAGGGGAAGTATTTTCTGCAGAGAATGCGTCCATATTCCATGGTGCATGGCAAGTTTTCCAATGAGTATGAAGTTCTTTCCTTTATTAAGCATGATGTTGAGAAGTTTCAAAATGCTGCCAATAGTACAAATTTTATGAAGTTTCTGGAAATATCAAATAAGGGTCTCCAGCTGACGGAAGAAATTGAGAATGCCTTTATGAATTATAATGTGGATGGGGCTATTCTCGATGAAATGAATGAAAAGATGGAAGAGGTATTTGATCAAATCTATCTGCTTTCGGATATATCCAGAAGAGTGCTGTTACATGAGGATGAGCATGAGTAAGCTGAAGCTGCTGGAGCTGTCCGGTTTATCAAAAAACTATCGTAAACAGATACCTTCTGATTATGATATCGTATGTACGGATCAGGCGCTGATCACTTTGGATATGATGAAGTATGCAGATGTAATAGTTGGCAGGATACCGGTAGAGCTGTTGAAATATGCGCAGAGCTTGAAGCTCTTACAGCTGGATTGTGCAGGCAGTGAGCAGTATACGGCAAATGGACTTCTGCCTGAAAGCTGTCAGCTTTGTAATGCGTCAGGAAGCTTTGGTCTTGCTATTAGTGAATATCTTATTTGCACCATCCTTATGCTTATGCGAAATATGAATCTCTATGTCCGAAATCAGGAACAGGGAATTTGGCAGATGGAGGAGCCTGTTCAATCAATTTATGGTTCCACCATTCTGATTGCAGGAACGGGTGATTTGGGACAGGAATTTGCAAAGAGAGTAAAGGCTCTGGGCGCTTATACGATTGGGATACGGCAACGTGTGAATGAACCTGTTCCTTATTTTGATGAACTGCATACCATGGAGGAGCTTCCTGTATTGCTTCCACGTGCGGATGTGGTGGTGCTTGCTTTGCCCAGTACAAGCCAAACGCGCAGATGCTTTACCGCCCGCCATTTTTCCTGTATGAAGAAAACAGCTATTCTGGCGAATGTCGGAAGGGGAGATGTGCTGTCTCTGGATGCTTTGCTGTATGCTGTACAAAGCAAACAGCTGTATGGTGCAATTCTAGATGTATGTGAAAAGGAACCGCTCCCTAAGGAGCATCCTCTTTGGAAGGAACAAAATGTTATAATCACTCCGCATATATCGGGAACGTTTCAACTGGAGGAGTCCTTTGTGCGTTTCGCAGATATTGCGCTTTATAATCTGAATGCGTTCCTTGAGAAGAAGCAATTAAGAAATGTTGTTGACTTACAGCGTGGTTATCGGATTCACACTGTGCCCGAAAAGGGAATTGATTGAGATAGGGGAAAATAAAAAGGCAGTAATTTACATCTCTAAGGTTTTTGAATTTGAAATTTTGTTAATGTTACTGTATTCGTTTATTTATTAGTCTAGAATCCTTTATCAGAGTAGTAGATTTAAATTTGCAATAGTAGTTTTTTTCTCTGACGATGTATGTGTCTGGCCTCTCACGAGGCTAGTAGATTTAAATTTACCTGCATATTGAGTTATTAGATTAGTGCTGCAACTGTCTGGTCTCTCAATGAGGCTGAAGGTCTAAACAAGAAATGAAAAGACGCATTCTACATTCCTACATCTTATGATGAAGAAAATGTATTTGCGTCTTTCTTTTTTTGTGGATCCTTGCGGACAGGAACAGGATAGTAAATTGCTTATGCCCTTAGTTAGTATATGTATAAACCCTTACCTTTATTTATAAGTAAAATAAATTACTTGTTATTCATATTCCTACGCTTATAAATAATTTACAGCAAGAATGGCGATACCAAGTACAGTTAGTACTACACCGGTTGCCCGGTTCAGCGTCTTGGCACTTGCCTTATTGGCAAATCTGGCCGCAATACGCGCCCATAACAGAGTGGAAGCAATACATAAAATCAATGCTGTCATGTCAGGCATACCGCCAATCGTGAAATGACTGGCAGCTCCGGTAAATGCTGTAAAAGCCATAATGAATACACTGGTTCCTACTGCTGTTTTTAACTCATAACCGAGAACACTGGTCAGAATCAACAGCATCATCATTCCGCCTCCTGCTCCGATAAAGCCGCAGATAAAGCCAACCATCGCACCGCAAATCATGGACTGCAGAAGTCTTTTTCTGGGATTCGTTTGTTCCATACTGCTTTTTGTTGTCATTACTGGACGTACAATAAACTTGATTCCAAGTAATAAAGTCATAAAGGTGGAAAAGCCACCCATGGCAGTACCTGGTACCAACGCAGATACATAGCTTCCCACGAGCGTAAAGAGAAGAACAAAAATCATCATGACAATGCCGTTACGAATATCAAGATTATTGTGCTTTCCATAGGTATAAGCGGATACGGCGCTGGCGAGTACATCACTTGCCAATGCGATACCGACGGCCATGTACGGCTCCATACCCAGAAATGTTATAAGCATCGGTGAAATGACGGCTGCTGCGCTCATTCCTGCAAAGCCGGTTCCCAGCCCTGCCCCGATACCGGCAATAAAGCAAATCAGAAAGGTGTATAGCATAAACAAAACTCCTTTATTGTAAACAATGTATGTATTTTATTATACTACTGCTCAGAATTGGATGCAAATAATTTTACAAAACGACTGATTCAGAAGTCATATGTATATTCTGAAATAGTTATACATAGCAATCAAAATTTATAGCTTTGAAGTATCCATCATCATTATGTTACATCTAGCAGTACACAGCTTTATCACATATTATATTTCCTTTTTTCAAAGAACTGTATACAATTATACTGGACGGGTTACTATTCACTGATAAAAGACAGAGTTTAGGAAGTACGTTA
Organism: Erysipelotrichaceae bacterium 66202529; assembly: GCA_017161075.1. Classification (NCBI taxonomy): domain Bacteria; kingdom Bacillati; phylum Bacillota; class Erysipelotrichia; order Erysipelotrichales; family Erysipelotrichaceae; species Erysipelotrichaceae bacterium 66202529. The sequence goes on from CP046174.1 coordinate 197,720, forward strand.
CGAGAAGCGCCTTAAAGCTATGAGTTACTTATATAGAATAGGTAACAAATGAATCAAAAGAGCAAATTACCTGTTTTTATTTATACTGTGTTGTATTCTCTGATAAAATTAACATGTTTCAAGGTTTTATTTCATAAGCAGTTCATATACAACTGCTAAAAAACTGTTTCATTCACATAAAACAGTTTTTTTGTGGCTTTATATGTATTATTTGTTGACTGTAAGCTGATTCTTTAGTTCCTGCAAGGTATCACAGGTGAATAATAAATTGGATACAAGGTCGATTTGTTCCATTGTCAACGAACATAGCCATGTTGAGCAGTCTTCATGATATTTATTTACCAGTAGCCGATTTAACAGTGTTCTTTCCCCTTCTTTTTGTCCCTGTTTAATTCCCAATTCGATCCCCTGTTCAATTCCTTGCTCCATTCCCTGCTTAATTCCTTGTTCAACACCATCTTCAAAACTATCCAAAATGGCATTTTTTTCGCGCTGTTCCTGTATCTGCGTTGCCATCGCTATCGACCAGAGGTCTTCTGCATCTTGAAATTTTCTGTACTTCTCCATTACCTTCTTCACCAGCCTTTCCTCTGTTTTTAGTATACCATCTTCATCATTATTTTTAAACAGGAAGCACAATTGTTCAAAGTCATTCAGCTTCTCAAATCCTTTGCGCTTGACGATTGCATTTATCTCCGGCAGATAGATGTAAATTCGCTTCATTAAACTGCGCTTACTCTCTACTTCTCCTTCCTCATTTCTCATCTGATAGGCATCAATTAACTTCTTCGTGTGTTCTGCATAGGAATCAAGAAAGATTATTTTGATAAACAGGGAGAAGATCATAATACCTTTCTCCGTTATCAAGCTGATTCGATAACATTCTGGCTCCGTACAGTTCAAAGCGTTTTAACTCTGATTGCTTTGAATAGGTGGTCTGCATTTCGATTCCGTATTCTCTTCCTTCGCTGTCCTTCACACGGATGTCCAATACCATTTTTTTCTTTTTGAGAATAGCAGGATCCAGATTAGGATTTAATACGGTGCTTTCCTTAGGATGGATCCCGGTCACTCGTTCAATAATGGTGTTACGGATAAAAGCAGCATCTTCATCCTCTGTGCCAAGAGCGAACTTAAAAAATATATCGTTATCATATTTCAGTCGTTCCTGCACCTCTACCTTCATTTCTTTATTCTCTGTTACATCTTTTGTAAGCATATTCTTCACATCCTTTCGTATACAGTCTTATGCTTTACACTACTACATACGTAAAGAAAATGTAAAATTCCTAAAAAATCAGAAAAATTCTTTATATTTTCATAATTTATATTATCAAGTGATGTTATTGGCCATTAAAAATACATCTGCTCGATTCTTTTACCAGACTGTTAACCAAGTCATTCATTTATGTGTTATGAAATTAAAGCTGTTTCCTATACAACAATGAACAATAATCTGTACGGATAAGCAATTGATTTTATTTTGTAAAAACACTTGGAATGCGCTTTCATGTGTGCTATACTATGGTTGTAAAGTGGTATAGACCACTAAAAACACGATATTTAAAGGAGATATGGCGTATGGAAGATACAGTAAAGCTGAAATGGTATTTTCGACTGTTTTCAAAATTAGACAATGAGGCATGTAATGTAGACATGACAAACCGTGCTGTGGCATGGTTGATTGACTGGGTGGCAGGCTCTTTGATAACTGCATTTCCTACGGTTGTTCTATATATGGCACTGACAAAGACGCAAACAGTGAATCAAAATCTGCTGGCATTTGATCAACCGTATGGCTGGGTGGCAGGTATGCTCAGTCTTCTGTTTTGTATAGCCTATTACGTTGTTTATCCTTACCGCCACAAGGGTCAGACCTGCGGTAAAAAGTTTATGGATATGAAAATTGTGAAGCGTGATGGAAGTGATGTCGATTTCAAGTCTCTATGCAAGCGACAGATTCTTGGATGTATCATACTGGAAGGCTGCCTGATTCCAGGTGGCAGCTATGTATGTCAGCTACTGTCACTTGCTGCAGGATACGATTTAACTCTTGTTCTGGGAATTGCAAGTGCTGTTATTTGCTTCCTCTCTATTTATATCGCAATGAAAAAGCAATCCCGTAGGATGCTGCATGATTATCTGGCAGATACCAAGGTTGTAGCAATAGAAAATTGTAAATAAAAAATCTGATGTTTTTCAGACTTTCTGAATATCAGATTTTTTTCTTTCGGTTTTTGCGCTTATCCTCATACATGGCCTGATCCGCAAGCTCTAGCAATTCATCAATTCCTTTTTCATGCCTGCTGTTGCTGGCATAGCCCTTTGCTATGGTTAATGGATACTCTGCCGTTTTGTTATACTCTTCCAGCTTCTGATCGAGCAAAGCATATAAAGCCTGCGGAGATGTAAAATTCCGTTCACTAATAACAAGAAATTCATCACCGCCAATTCGGTACAATTGACCGATATCGTGAAACACAGTATGAAGCAGCTCTGCAGCCCTTTGTATGATATCATCTCCTGCCTGATGACCATAGGTATCATTGGTATGCTTCAGATTATTGATATCAAACATAAAGACTGTCATAGATGCATCGCTTCCAGTATCCGCTATCCGATTTCGCACCTGCTCAAAAGCAGATCGATTCCGTACCTTTGTCATGGCATCTGTATAAGCAAGCTGCCGGTAAAACTGAAGCTGTTCCTGTTCCTGCGAAACCAAATAGATCTTGTGAAAGGAGAAGCAGCTCAGCATGACAATAAATAAGAGTAAGCCGATACGGAAGAACATATTATAATTACTCATCGGATTTATATAAAATACGATAAGGGCAATGGTGGAGAAAAGGGACAGAATAAAAAAAGCTAATAAAATATTACGTGCATAATCAGTTTTATACAGCCGGACTTCTCGGAAGAGTACATATAATATAGCCACAATACTAATAATCATGAGAATATGCGTTACAGACAGCATCTGAATAAAATCCAAAACACCTATCTGCTGCAGGATACACTGTAGGATGATATTACCCAAAAGTACAAGCTGAAGTACATACAGCAAGGGATGCGGCTGTTTTAATGCATCATTGATAAAGGTAAGCAGAGGAATTGGCATCAGCATAAAACTGCAAAAGGAAAGCAGGACGATTCGCAGACTCCCACTTATATAAATCTGTAATACGGGAGAATCACTGAGCAGCCATATAGCGGTCAGAAAGATAAAGATAACAAGAGAATACAGGGATGTTTTGGATAACCAGAAGCTCCTGTTTTTAAGCCATATAATTAGCAATAGCATAACCGCAACCAGCAGGAACAGAGAAATTACTGTCAGCACCACCCCAGCATTTTGGCGCAGGATATGATAAGAAAAGGAGGATGCAGATACAAGCATGGGATATTCTATTTCAGAAGTAAGCTTTGCATAATTGTTTTTAAAGTTCAGTGTCAGTTCTTTACGGCTATCCGCAGGCGTCAGAGGTAATCGCACAAATACATTACCAAGGAGTGAAGTATTATCAGAAGAAAAGCCGTAATCCAGGCGGACATCCTGATCGATAAGGATTTGTACACCGCGATAACTATTACGGATCACAAGCAGTGTATCCTTGGTAATGGCAGGCAGCGTTAATTTTCTTGTAAAATACTTTTGATTTACATCACGGCTTGGAATGCTCTGATCATTTCCGTTTTTCCATCCGTTATTTAAAATCTCTATATCTGTGGAATTTGAGGCGATCGCAGCGGCAGGCGGCGTATTCTGAGGTAAAATTACAGATGCTATAAGAAACAGTCCCAATATCCATAAGAAGATGTAGAGGTAAGGCTGTTTTATCTTTTTCATCTGTCCACATCCTTTCAAACGTAATAATCTTACCATATTTTTTATGAACATGATATCTCTTTTAAAAATTACAAATTCAGATTGACACCTTTTGTTAACTGTGGTAAACTTCTATCCGATAAGTTAAATTAGGCTAACAAGGAGGCACTATGATTGATAAACGACTATTGAAAGAAATGCCGGAAACAAAACCATATATCATAAAGCAGGTAGGGATGCAGTGGATTTCACTGTTATGCAATATTGTCTTTGTGGCACTTATGGCATATGTCCTTGACGGTGTATACAAAAAGACTGTTACTGTACAGGATTTATTTTTGACAACAGGGGGAGTCATTATCTGTATCGCTGTCAGAGCAATATGTGTACGCAAGGCAAGCATATATTCTCATGAGGCATCCTGTCATGTACGGGAGCACTTGCGTATGCGTCTGTTCACAAAGCTGCTGGAAATGAAAAACAGCTATACCAAATGTGCACCGACCAGTGAGCTCATACAATTGAGTGTGGAAGGAATTGATCAGCTTGAGATTTATTTTGGAAGATATCTACCCCAGTTTTTCTACAGTATGCTGGCACCGGTATCCTTATTCCTGATTCTTGTATGGATGGATGTAAAAAGTGCAGTAGTACTAATTGTCTGTGTACCCCTGATTCCTATGTCAATCATAGCTGTTCAGAAATTCGCAAAGAGGCTGCTGTCTAAATACTGGAGCAGTTATACCACGCTGGGAGACAGCTTTTTGGAAAACCTGCAGGGTCTTACCACCTTGAAAATTTATCAGGCTGATGAATGGAAGCAGCAGGAAATGAATAAGGAAGCGGAGAATTTTCGAAAAATTACGATGAAGGTACTAACGATGCAGCTAAACTCTGTAAGTGTTATGGATCTGATTGCCTATGGAGGGGCAGCACTGGGAAGTATTGTAGCGATTATCAGCTTCCAGCAGGGAAGTCTTTCCCTGTTTCAGGTGATTTGCATTGTACTTTTATCCTCGGAATTTTTTATACCACTGCGTCTGCTTGGTTCCTTCTTTCACATAGCGATGAATGGTATTGCGGCCAGCGATAAGATTTTCCGAATACTGGATCAGCCTGTAGAACGTGTTGATAAGAAACAGTGGAAGCATGACGCTATGCACATACAGCTGCGCGATGTCAGCTTTTCCTATGATGATGAACGCTCTATCCTGCATCATATATATATGCAGCTAAAGCCGGGGCAGTTTACTGCAATCGTAGGAGAAAGCGGCTCCGGTAAGAGTACGATTGCCAAACTGATTGCCGGACTGGAAAAGAATTACCATGGGCAGCTGCTGATTGATGGGATGCAACGAAATGAGATTGATGATGATGCCTTTTATCAATCCTTCCTCTATGTCAGTCATCAGCCGTTTATCTTTAAGGGCAGTGTCCGCGAGAATTTGAGTATTGCTTCAGAGAATGTAACGGAAGCGGATATGATTGCGGCTCTGCAGAAGGTTCAGCTATATGCCTTTATTGTGGAGCAGGGCGGTCTGGATATGGAGCTTATGGAACAGGGCAATAATCTGTCTGGTGGTCAGAAGCAGCGTTTATCCATAGCACGTGCGCTTTTGGCAAATCGAGATGTATATATTTTCGATGAGGCTGCGAGCAATATCGATGCGGATAGCGAGGATGCAATCGTATCCGTCATTCATAAGCTGGCAGAAACAAAAACGGTTCTTATGATTACGCACCGCTTAAAAAGCATTGCAGATTGTGATCAGATTTATGTCCTTGATAAGGGCATGTGCAGAGAGCACGGTACTCACGAAGCCCTGCTGAAAATGAAAGGGATCTATACCCGGATGTATGAAAAACAGCAGGAGCTGGAGGCAATGGAAGGAGGAGTAAACCATGGATAAGATGGGAAATATACGTTTGATGCTTCGCATGAGCCTACTTGTTAAGCCGCTGGCTCCCTATATGCTTCTGGCAGTATTCCTTGGTGTGACGGGATTTCTGTGTGCGATTTATATACCGTATTTCAGTGCATTGTTAATCAGCCATATCGCTATACAGGCTCCTGATTTTCCGGTTACCGTTTTCTTTGTTATGATGCTTGTTCTGGCTGTTCTGCGCGGTATTCTGCATTATGGAGAGCAGGCTTGCAATCATTACATTGCCTTCAAACTGCTTGCGATTTTACGTGACAAGGTGTTTACAGCACTGCGCCGGCTTGCACCTGCGAAGCTGGAGGGCAGAGATAAGGGAAATCTGATTTATCTGATTACCAGTGATATCGAAGCGCTGGAGGTGTTTTATGCACATACGATATCACCAGTACTTATCGCCGTTTTCACCTGTAGTATTCTGCTGATTGAATTTGCGAAAATGCATCTGCTGTTTTTCTTCATCGCATTATCTGCTTACCTGTTCTGTGGTGTTGTACTTCCTGTCATTATCACAAAGCTGGGAAAACAGGAGGGTACGCAGTCCAGAGAGGGCTTTGGAAGCCTGAGCAGCTATGTTCTGGAATCTTTACGCGGTATGCAGGATGTGCTGCAATACCGTATGGGAACCAAACGGCTGCAGACCATGCAGGAAAAAAGTGAGGAGCTTCATGCAGTACAGAAACGGCTGAAGCTTCATGAGGGCACTTCCACTGTTCTGGGAAATATCGCAGTGAGTGTGTTCACCTTGCTCATGCTGATATGTGGGAGTCTACTGTATATGCAGGAAACGGTAAGCTTTACAACTGTTCTTATGAGCAGTGTTCTCATGGTATCCAGCTTTGGGCCTGTGCTGGCTCTTGCAAGTCTGTCAAATAATCTGTTACTTACCATGGCAAGTGCAAGACGTGTGTTACAGCTGTTGGATGAAAAAGAGGAGGTAAAGGATATTAGTGGTAAGGCTGCTGTAATAAATGGTGATATCGAGGTGCGTGATCTAAGCTTTGCGTATGAAGATGAAGCTGTGCTCAATCATATTCAGGCGGTGTTTAAAAAAGGACAGATCACAGGGATCCATGGAAAAAGCGGATCCGGGAAATCCACCTTGCTGAAGCTGATTATGCGCTTTTGGAATGCCCGGGAAAACTGCATCTTTATCAATGGCACCGCTCTTGAGAATATCAATACTGCTAATTTAAGAGATATGCAAAGCTTAGTAACACAGGAGACCGTGCTGTTTCATGATACGATATTCAATAATATACGGATTGGCCGCCTAAATGCTTCGGTCAATGAGGTGGAGGAGGCATGTCGCAAAGCGGGAATTCATGATTTTATTATGTCACTTCCCAAGGATTATGCTACACCGGTTGCGGAGCTTGGTGATTCCCTCTCCGGGGGAGAGCGACAGCGAATTGCGCTTGCCAGGGCATTTCTGCACGATTGTGATTGTATTCTGCTGGATGAGCCGACAAGCAATCTGGATGCATTAAATGAAGCGATAATTTTAAAAAGTATACGTGAACAGAAGGATAAAACAATTATACTGGTATCTCACAGACCTGGTACCATGCAAATTGCGGATACGGTACTGTCTGTGGAATCCGGAAGAGTCTGCTGATGGACGCAGCTGCGAAAAGAGAAAAGGAAAAGCGTGTGATTCAGGAAATGATAACCTTGTATTGCAGAAAACAACATCATGAGCTGCAACTTTGCAAGGAATGTAATTCCCTTCTGCAATATGCAAAGCAGCGAATCGACTGCTGTCCCTTCATAGAGAGTAAAACCTTTTGCAGTAATTGCAGGGTTCACTGCTACCGTAAGGAACAGCGTGAACAGATTCGTCAAATCATGCGTTACAGCGGCCCGCGAATGCTGCTGCACAGACCTGTTATGGTGCTGCAGCATATGTGGCTGTCACGTAAGGAAAAAAAGTATAAAAATAAATGTAGTAATTAAAAGGTATGGTAAATGCATTTATGAAAGTTTAGTACCCGCGCTAAGAGCGGGGGAATGGAGAAGCATATGAAATTTATTTATTTTATCATTGGTGCAGGTTCTATGGTGCTGGGAGCTGTTGGAGTCATCCTGCCGGTTTTGCCAACGACGCCGTTTTTACTTCTCTCTGCCTGGTGTTTTGCGAAAAGCTCACAAAGGTTTCATAACTGGTTTATTTCTACACGTTTATATAAAAATCACCTGGATTCCTTTGTCAGAGAGCGTTCTATGACCCTGAAAACAAAGATTTCACTTTTGGCATTTGCAAGCTCTATGCTGCTTTTGGCCATGTACTTTATGAATTCGATATGGCTGCGCTTGTTTCTGTTTGCACTCATGCTGTTTAAATATTATTATTTTCTATTCAAAATCAAAACAATCTCTGTATAAGCATGCGGATTGTCCATAGGAAAAGGGTATGCATTGCATACCCGTTGTACTGCTTTGGTAAAGGATAAGGTTAATGACCCTTGTGCTTTGCCTTTTTTTTCAGTTGATGCAGACGAAACGCTTCTTTCTGAGCTTCCTTCTTATCCTTTCTTCTCTGTGTTTTCCTTACAGCATGCTCTTCCTGCTGCTTTTTTTTCGCAAGCTGAGCCTTCGTACAGGGAATGCAGCTCGCCATGGATTTACGTGCCTCACGCTGGCTGCGCTTCGGATTCTTATGTGCTGCTTTTTTTGTTACTGCCTCCACAGCTTCATGGAAGCACAGCTCATACCAGTTCTGTATGACCCAGTCATAGACTAGCTGCTCACTGGGCTCACTTCCAAACACTACGCGCTTCAGGTAAGAGAACGGATCCTCACGGTATTCAAACAAGGCGATCCAGAAAGGGTCTTCAAAAAAGACAGTAATACTGAGTGACGTCTGATTCATAATGATTCCTCCTTATAGACTGCTCTGGAATCGGACAACCAAGGAGGCAGGTTACTGACAATTTTCATTGCGTCTGGACTACCAACCAGACCGTGTTTTTATTCCAGTAATTCCATAGTAACAGGACGCTTATCTTCTGTCAATCATAGGTGAACAGGATTATAAAGAAGTGAAAACAAAAGGGTGTCGATACGTCTATTTTTGCATAGCACAGGACATCTGAATAAGTTGGAATCGCATATGTAAATAAGCTGTTATATATGATATTACCATATATATGCAGGTTCTTCGTTTACCAGCATTGCATGAATAAGCTCCTCAGCTGTAAACGTTTTTAATCCCTGATATACAGCATCCTGAACCGGAGGGTAGGGGTCCAGTATATAATAAGAGGTGATGCGGTTATGCTCTTTTTGATAGCCATGTACAAGAACCATGTGGTTTGCCTGCGGCAAAGAAGGATATAGCGCATGAAGATCCACAGCTGCAAACACAGGATAACCGTCTTTTATATTTTGTTCACAGCGTTGTGCAAATACCTGCGCAGTTTTCTCTGCATCATCCGTAGCCTTCATCGTCTGAACACGGTATCCTTCCTCTGTCGCAGTGGGAATCGTATCCTTGTGAAACAGGTATGTATTCAGTACAACTGCCATATCTGCATACTCTGTTCCGGTAACAGGGTCTGTATGAAGCTGCTGTGCCAATTCACTTTGCGAAAGATTGACTGCATGATAGCGCAGGGTCATCTGAATACAGGCAGGAACACAGTAATAATTGTTTTCCTGTACACTTTGTATTATCGCAAGCTTTTCTTGCTGGATAGTATCCGTAGCTAAATTTGTATCCTCCTGCTTGTGCTCTGTACTATTTTCATCCGTGGAGATATCCTGCGGCGTTTGTGATGAAGGCTCTGGAATGCTTGTCAACTGCTGTCTGTTACTTGCTATTCCCTGGGAAAGAAATCCCAAAGATGCAGTCTGAAAATGCTGCTTCCATAACGTGTATCCCAACAGAGCTACAGCGAGGCTGATCAATATGATAAGAAGTATGACTTTTTTCTGTTTCATGATGCGTCGATCTCCTTTCAATTACTATACGAAGCAGTGGCAGTATATATTTCATAATACCGTGAAATAATTAAAGAACTCTGATGATTAGAAGTATATTACATAGATGCTTGTAATTGCATTCTGTTTTTTTCCATCATCATAAACAAAAAGAACCTCAGCAATCGCTAAGGACTCTTTCTTTAAATTACGGCTTCGAATTGCGGCTTGATTTTGCGCTTCATAATGAAAAAGGAGATTACAAGCAGCAGATATGTGATATCAAAGTTCGCATATTTTGCAGGTGTTACGATTTTAATGAATACACAGGCAGCGATTGCTATGATATCCATACGCATATAAAAGCTGCCAAAGTGATAGCGGTTTATAATTCTTCTGCGAATCATGAAATTTTTAAAAGCGATCCCACCCGCAACGCAGGCAACGATAACATCGACCAGGTAATTCACAATGAATTTCTGATCAATCAGATTCTTGAAGAAAAATAATACGATACAGAGGGAGAACACGTACCAGATACTGCTGATTTGCATCTTCTCGTAATCCTGATTACGGATTTTCCGTTTCATATCCTTATACAGAGTGCCTCGTGACAGCTTCGCCGTATATTCCTTTAGATCCTTGGGAATAACAAGCGTCGCTTTCTTCCTGTTTTTCATGCCCTCCAGACATTGCTCAAGTGCTGTATTCACAATGATATTGATATCCGCATCGGGCTTGCCGCTGTCCAGTGCGTAATCATAAAAACGATGGAACTCCTTCAGATAATCTTCATCCAGCTTTTTCATCAGATAGAGATTATCAATATGAACTTTTTTCCGGTTTTCCTGTTGTTTCATGAAGCCTATGCGACCTCGATTGTTTCACTGTCTGTGATGTGAAGGTTGCTTGTATAGAAGGTTGTCAGTGCACGAATCATGTAGGCACTGTCCTTTATACCTGCAGTTTCGTAGGAGGAATGCATAGCAAGCTGTGCAAGACCGATATCTACGGTGTGCATGGATACCTTCTGACTGGACAGATTTCCAAGTGTGCTGCCTCCTGCTGCATCACTGCGATTTGCAAAATGCTGTACCGGAACACCCGCCTTTTCACAAATACCTGCAAATACCGCTGAGCTGATGGCATCGGTTGTGTATTTCTGATTGGCACTGAATTTTACAACGATTCCTTTATTCAGATATGTGCAGTTGGTATCGTCTGTTTTTTCAGGATGGTTCGGATGAACAGCGTGAGCATTATCACAGGAAACCATGAAGCTTTTCGCAACGGCACGATAGTAATCTTCCTTTGTAAAGCCCAGATTGTCATTGATTCTCTGTAAAACATCATACAGGAAGGTGGAGCAGGCCCCCTGTTTAGTACCGGAGCCGACTTCCTCATTGTCAAAGCAGGCAAATACATTGATTGCTTTTTCATTCGTTCCTGCCAGCAGGGCTTTCAGTGAAGTGAATGCACATTGCAGGTCATCCAGCTTACCGGATGAGATAAATTCTTCCTTTGCACCCCAGATGCTTGGAGCCATACGGTTATACAAATATAAATCTGTTCCAAAAATCTGTTCCTTTGCACATCCCAGCTCATCCGCAATCAACTGTGCATAATCACCTTCACTGCATTCACCTGCGGAGAACAGCGGCAGCATATCCACCTGATTGTTATATTTCATTCCATTGTTTACATCTCGGTTCATATGAATGGCAACGTTTGGAATCAAAAGCAGGTCGCGGTCAAAGCTCAACAGTTTGCTTGTAAAGGTATTTCCATCCTTCACAAGAACACGTCCTGCCAGAGACAGCGGACGATCCATCCATGTAGAACAAAGCATTCCGCCATAGCCTTCTGTATTTAATTGTAAGTAACCGCCTTTTCCTTTTAATTCCGCATGTTCTTTTACCTTGAAGGTTGGAGAGTCAGAATGAGAGGAGGTTACCTGAAAATGGTAATCTTCCAGTGTATTACCAATTTGAAAAGCAAGTATGCTGGATCCGTTTCTGGTCGTAAAGTATTTCCCGCCCTTGTTCAGTGACCATGCTTCACATTCACGTAATTCTGTATAGCCATTTTCCAGCAGCATATGTTTCATAGTATCCACAGCATGGAAGCAGCTGGGACTTTTTTGAATAAATGTCAGTAATTCCTTTGCAATATCCTTATACATAGTAGCATTATCCTCCTGTAATCTATTTATTAGTGATGTGCCCTATAGGGAATATCACCTATCGGCAATGTATCCTGCGGGCAATGTACCCTGCGGGTAAGGTGCCCTGCGGGTAAGGTGCCCTGCGGGTAAGGTGCCCTGCGGGCATATCTATAGTATAACACAATTTAGTGAAACAATAGTAAGAAAGACAAGACCTCATGATCTTGTCTTATCGTTTAGGAAGCTCTTTCGTTTTGCTTGATAACCGGTAATATCATACCAAGTGCAGTAAGCACAACCGGCGTGATGATATTCAATGCGGTTGTGAATATATCTCCCGGTGTATACATACCGAAAATACAACAGAATGCTGTCAAAGCAAAGCACCAGATACCAAAGGTCATTGCAATTCCCTGATTTTTCACAAAGCGGTATTCCGGATGGAACTTGTTTCGTGCCATACGCAGAGCTATATAAGCGGCAAATACCCACAGGTAACGCATTGGCATGGTAACAGAATTCAGCTTATTCAACTGTGCCAGAACGCTGGCAGCACCAGGTACAAAGGACTGTACCAGTATGATACTTCCGGATAGAATAACAACCATCCAGATTCCATTGATATAAGCGCCGTATTTGTTCTTCTTCAGCAGCTTTGTAGGAATGAATTCTCTTGCTTCCTCATTGTCCAGCAGCATACGCAGCGGAGCATCAATGCTTAATACCAGTGTGGAGAACTGACCGATCATATTACATAATGCATAAATAATCAGCAGTGCATCCCCCATGTGATAATATCCGCCCAGCTTCTGGAATGCCCAGTAGGAGCCGTTGGATACATAGGAATTAAAGGATTCTGTCGTACCGTTGATTACAGAAGGATCAAACATCATACCCATTGCAATTGTACCGAGAATCGCACACACAACAACCATGATTGCCAGTGTGATCATACCCTTTGGAAAGCCCTTGCTTGGATTTTCCACCTTATTTACATACGGAGAAATTTTCTCACAGCCGCCAACGGCAAATACCAGTATGGATAGCGATGTAAAATATTGTACGTTAAACTGTGGGAAGATGTTATCCCAGCTGAAGTTAGGTGTAACAAAGCCTCCATTTGGATTGATCACCGGAGCGGCAAACATCATAACGATGTAGAGTATGGACATGATGAACATACTGCTTCCGGCAATCGTTGCCAGCTTCTTCAGCGGATTCAAACCGCGGCTTGCGACCCAGCAGAAGAACAGAAACACAGCAAGCGTGCCCAGCTGTACATAAAGCGTCGGGAAGGTGTCATAGGTTTCCGCATTGCGGAACACTGCCCAGCTTAATGCTTTCAGACCACCGCTTCCTTTACTTGCGATGTATGTAATGTGACATGCCCAGTAGGTCCACCCGGCATAGTAGGCGAATTTTGGACCAATCGTCTCATTGATCCAGGAGCTGACTCCACCACCGGAGTCTTTGAAGGCGGATCCCAGTTCACCAACCATCAGTGCATAAGGCACGAAGTACAGGGCGAACATCAGAACCCAACTGAATATAACCTGAACACCGTTGAAGTATACGAAACCGTTTAATACGTTTCCAAAGCCCCACACGGTAGAAAATGCCATAAACGCAAGGTTATACCAGACTATTTTCTTTGAACTTTCCATTTTACCCTCCTTAGAATATAAATGTCGAGCCAGATTATCATACCATATGTAATGCATAAACTCCATGATTTTTGAAAAGTTTGTTCATGAAATGTGCTACAATTTCCAGTATCTGTCTATGAATATATAGCATCCTTCCATCATTTTCTATCGGCTATGTTTTTTCATGTCATTCTGTGCTACAATGCTGATAATGGAAAGGAAATGATATGCATGGAAACCAGACGGTTTGATAAAAAGGATGTAAAAGAGGTTGCACAATATCTGAAGGAAGGTAAGGTTGTGGCATTTCCAACGGATACGGTGTATGGACTTGGTGTTATATATGAGAATGAGGAAGCTTTACAGGCATTAAAGGAAAGCAAGGGGCGTCCGGAGAATAAACCGATTCCCACGATGGTAGCGAATGTGGAACAGATGCAGCAGATTGCTGTTATGAATGAAGCTGCGTGTAAGCTGGCAAAGGCGTTTATGCCGGGTGCATTTACAATGATTCTGAAAAAGAAGGAAACACTGCCCGCCTATGTCACAAACGGGTTTCCTACGGTAGGGATCCGCATGCCAAATGACCCCTTTGTTTTGCAACTGATTGCAGAATGCGGAAAACCGCTGCTAGTAACGAGCGCCAATCGCTCCGGTGAGGAAACAGGGGTACGGGATGAGCAGGTGTTGAAGCAGTTGGATGGCCGCATTGATGCCATTGTCCTTGGAGAGGCGGATGGAAAGCTGGCCAGTACTATTGTGGATATGAGTACACAGGAGGCTGTTCTCGTACGTGAGGGGCCTGTAACTGCTGAGGATATCCAAAAAGTGTTAAGCAAAGCTTCGTAAAATATTGAAAAAGGAGCAGCTTTTGTCTCCTTTGAATTTCTTATAGTTATGATGTCAAGTAGATTGACTGAAAATCAGAAAAAATGAAATTCAGCGTCCTATTACAGGCTTGTTTTCTCATGATTTCTGATTTTTTTCGTCCCTCTGTTCATGAGATGGAATTGTGATAAAATGAAATCGTAGAAAGCAGTGAGGACATTATATGAGAAAGAAAAATATTTTAAAAATTCATCTTTTAGGTGAGTTTTATATGGAAAACAAAAACTACCGGTTTCCGCAGGAGACAAAAAAGAGTACGCAGTTGATTTTACTGATTGCCTATCTTATTATGTATCGGCATACCGTGGTTTCAAAGGAAAAGCTCATTCGTATATTATGGAAGGAAGATGAATCGGATAAGCCGGAGGGAGCTCTGCGCAATCTTGTTTACCGCGCAAGGAAGGAATTGCAGAAATTTTATCCGGATAAGGAGGATGTATCCTTTATTCTGTCAAAAGGAAATACCTATGCATGGAATACAGAGATACCATGCGAGATCGATGTGGTGGCGATGGATCAGTTGTGTAAAGCCATTGAAACAGAAGAAAATCCAGATTTGTGCTATAAGAGCTGCATTGATCTTTTGAGTAATTATATGGAGGATTTCATGTTTGAATTTCATTCACAAAGCTGGGTGGAGCTGCAGAAGAACTATTATGATAATATTCTGATGCGCGCAACTAACCGTACGTGTAAGCTGCTGATGGAACAGGAGCGTTATGATGAGGTTATTAAGCTGTGTGATATTTTGGGGTTCAAGCATTATGCGAATAATCATATACATGAATATAAGCTGGAGGCGTATCGGCAGACACATCAGCTTTCGCTTGCCTTGTCCTATTATCATAAGGTAGCGGATATGTATTATGGACGTCTTGGTATTGAGGTCACCCCTTTATGCAGAGAGATTTATGAGGATGTTGTAAAATGTATTTCCAGTAATCCGGTTGATGTTCACGAGCTGGAACAGCAGTTAAAGGATGATCACCGGCATGATGGAACGTTCTATTGTGATTTTGATGTGTTTAAGAATATATATCAGATGAATTTGCGTTCTGCGAGAAGATCCTCCCGTTCCAGATATCTGGTGTTGCTGACGATGCAGCAGCCTGAGGATTTAAAGGAAGAAATACAGCAGAGAGAATCTGATATCCTGCGGGATGTGATTACTACCGAGCTGAGAAAAAATGATGTGTTTTCAAAGTGCAGTCCGTTTCAGTATTCGTTGATTATTGCAACTGCATCTGTTGAAGGCTGTGATAAAGCAATCAGCCGAATCGTGGATAAGTTTGAACAGAAAAAGCTTGTTGCGGAATCTACGCTTGTGTATGAGTATAAGCATATAAGCTGAGTAGAGGAAAGAGACAACTGGATAAAGCAGCCAGCTGTCTCTTTATCCCTGTACCCTATAGGTCATGCTTAAGGGAGTTTTTTTACAAAATAAAATTCATCTAACCGTTTTATTACCATTAGGGTGTATGATAGAGTAGTAAAACAGTCGATTAAGATAAGAATGCATATATGCATATATTTGTTTTCTGAACGAAAGGAAGATGTATATGAGAAGGAAATATAGATTGAAGAAGAATGTGAAAAAGTTTCTCTACAAGGCAGGAATTGTGTTCATTTGTTTGTTCATGCTGATGAATCTCACAGACCTTTCAAAAATGGAAGGTATTTTTGCAGCAGATTCTAATATTGACTTACAATCCTATATTTTAGAAAATATAGGTGGAGCAGGAACAGATACGCTGGAGGTGCAGAGTGGACAATCTTTCTATATACAAAGTAGTTTCTCTATAAACTCAACCGGTGGAACAGGTGATAGTTATACCAGTGGCACATTGGCATTACGAATTCCAGAGAAGGCGGTTTTCAATGAAGCCGCAACAAGACAGCTTCTGCAGGATTATCCATCAATATTTAAAAATTTTGAATATGATCCAATAAGCCGTATGGTCACATTCAGTACTGATGGTAATTTTAACAGCGGAGTCAGTGGAACAGTATATATGTCTTTCCATTATCCGAATATGACTACAGAAAACAATTATTCTGGTAAATTTGACAATATACAGTTTACGGCTTCTACAGCAAGTGGAACACAATTGGAGCCTATTTACACGGATAATCTAGTCGTCACGAATAAAGCTACTCAGGAATGGGAAATACAGAAGGCGATTGAAAAACAAAACGGCGAGGATTATGCTGTAAGTTCTGATAATAAGAATTACGATATTAAATATAATCTGCATGTTGATCCTGTAGATCTTGCAGATCGCTATGGACGTTTGGAATGTACAACCTTTGATCTTGTGGATACACTGCCAACACCATTTACGGACAGTATTACAGATAAAACAGCAGAGGGTTATCCTGTCGGAGGTGGAGCCCATAGTGTTCAAATAGTTGCTAATGCAGGTGAAGATATAGAAAGACATCTTCAAGAGGGTACAGATTATACGCTTGATAAAGCTGCTGATGGAACAATCGAAAAAATTCATTTTAAATCTGCTGCAATGAATACAGCTGCCGGAAACGCTATAGAGGAGGGTACTATGGTAGGTACAACCTTCCAGGTGAATGCGTCATACGATTACAATGCATATGAGATACCGGTAAATGAAAAAGAAATTGAAAAATATCTGCTGAACAATCAACTGCAATTAACATATCAGCCATTGGGTGAATCAGTTAAAGTATTAAACAGTAATGCGGCTACTGAACTAGGATGGAAAGATCCAAATCCTGGTTATTATGAAATAAACGTACAGAAGCAAATTAAAATCGGTACTGGCTCATTGTTAGATGAAATTACTGAGACCAGAAATTTTGATTCAGAGTTACAAAAGGCATTCCTGAAAGATGGTGATGCGATTGTATTTGGACTTTACAAAGATGCAGCTGGCAAGACTCCGGCTAAGGATAAGGATGGAAACACAGTAGAAACGATTTCTATAACAGGAAAAGGGGATAATGAAAATGGTCAGTTAACTTTTGAAAACCTTTTAGCAGGAACTTACTATCTAAAGGAAACTATGAACTTTGACGGGTTTAATACACCTTCTGTAAAGAAAATCGTTATTGCAAAAGATGGAACAATCACTGTAGACGGAACGGTATTGGCAACGGGTGAGTCCATTAACTTTGTCAACTCTACAAATGATAAAGGCTTTGGATATGTGGTGTTCTGGAAAAAGGGAACAACTGCTATATCAAATACGGCAGATAATTATATATCAGGAATCACGTTTAAACTGACTTCTAAAACAGATGCATCGAAGACGTACACAGCAACATCTGATGCAAACGGCCGTGTCCTGTTTCAGGGCGTATTGGCAGGGGAATACAAGCTGACTGAGGTTGACCGTGGAGATGGCGAATTTGAATCACCATCCAATGACTGGAAAGTAAATGTAATTGGTAACCAGGTCAATGTACCCAAAAAAGCAAATGGAAGTGATTTAGATAAAGATGGGAATAAACCATATATCAAAAACACATCAACAAAGGGTGGTTTGCAAATCATTAAGAAAGACAAGAGCGGTGGCGAAATGCTTACGGGTGCGGAGTTTATCGCATATGGTCCGTATAATTCTGAAGACGAAGCAAAGAATGCCTCTATAACAGCGGATACAAAAGGAACTAATATCGGCAATGATTTTACAGACGGAAAAACATATTTTGCATTATCCGCAGGCTGGTATATCCTTGAGGAAACAAAGGCACCTAAAGGATATGCTTTGTCGAAAACACCTACGATATCAGAAGTAAAGCCAAATGTACGCAATGAAGTTACGATTGAGAATGAAAAATTCATATCTCTTGATGTAAACAAAAAGGGAATACTGAAGGAGGGGCAAACTCAGCCATCCGTGGAATTAGCCGGTGCAGAGTTTACGGTTTATACAAACAAAGAGTGTACAGTAGTTGCTAAAGATTATACAGATCCGGATAATCCTAAGGACGCCATTCTTACAACTATTATTTCCGGAGGAAAATCAAAATCTAACATAGTGATGTTGAAAAATGAAGGCTCCTACTGGATTAAAGAGACAAAAACACCTCAGGGGTATACAGAAAAAAATGAAGCTAAAGAATTAAATGAACTTAATAAGAATAACACATATAAATACACCTATGAGGCAACAAATGTTGCAAGTACTCTTGGACAGATTAAAATAACAAAACAGGATGCTTCCAATGTAAATATAAAACTAGAAGGTGTCAAGTTTGATATTTATAACGAACAAGGCACGAAGGTTGATACTGTAACCACAGACGGGAATGGAGAAGCTGAATCAATCTTTTTACCAAAGGGTAAGTACACAATCAAGGAAGTATCACAGCCTGAAGGGTATTCCAGTAAATCCATAAATCGTGTTTTTAGTAAATTGGATAATGGCGAATTTGTAATAGATTCCAGCGGAAATGATATAGAAGTAAATGATAATCAGATAACAGAGGGTATTATAAAAAATGAGCCGCTCGTTTCTTATCAGATTAAAAAAACAGATGATAAGAATAACGTTTTATCCGATGTCGGCTTTAAGCTATATCCAAGTAGGGACGATGCTGAAAATGATACAAACGGTAAAACATATACATCAGGGAATGACGGTATCATAACATTTACTGATTTGGAACCGGATCAAACCTATTACTATAAAGAAACCAAAACAGCATCTGATGCATACGTTTTGGATGATCAGATACGTACATTTAAAGCCCCTGGTAAGGATGAGAACTATAAACAGGATATTACTTCTATTGAATCTATAAAAAATGAAAAATATGGTTACTTTAAGGTTATTAAAAAGCTGAATAAGTTCGGAACAGAAGATGCAGATCAGCTTTTAGGAAATATTGGATTTACTTACTTTCCAAAATCAGAAAATGGCACTGCAGCAACTGATTTAGAAATTGCTAGAACTAATCATACAGCATTGTATAAAAAGACGGACATGAATGGAACATTCACTTCAGAAAAACTAAAACCTGGAGAGTACTGGCTTCTTGAAGATGATGATGAGCGCTATCAGAAGATTGAAGCAATTAAGATTACTGTTTCCTCAGGAACCACAGTAGAAAAAGAAGTTGCAAATACAACAAGTTACGGAAGATTAAGCATTAAAAAAATAAGTTCAATCACTTCGGATACTGCAGTATCCGGTGCCAGGTTTGCTGTCTACAAATATGTAGAGGGTCAAGATTATGCTGATTATGTAAAGAATCCTGGTTTAATTGAATTCAACATTACTGAGACTAGTGGTATTCATACGGAAACTTTAAAACCCGGAATTTATGCTGTACTGGAGATAGCACCGGTAGGAACCAATATGCAGGAGTTTACACCGGATCTGACGTCAGTTCATAAAGTAGAAGTAAAAGCAAACGAAGTCAATAATGAATTAGTTGAAACACCTGTAAAAAATATTCCAAAAGGTCGCTTTTATCTTCTAAAACAGGAAGTATGGGGGCAAGATTCAGCTACAAAAACTAAATTTAATCAGGAGATGGAATTTGGTATTTATACAGATAAAGAATGTACAAATGAAGTAATGACGATGCGTAGTTCTACATCCGGTGTTGTACTTTCACCATATCTGGATGCCGGAACCTATTATGTGAAAGAAAAACTCACAGAGGAGCAGAAACAATTATATGGAACACCAGACGCCAAACAGGTGATTATTCAGGCTGGACAGAATAACGAAAAGGTCAATGTACCAAATGATAAAACAGGTGGTTCTAAAGACAATCCTGTTTCCTTTGAGAACATACCGTTAAAAGGTAAGATTCAAATTACCAAAGTGGATCGGGACAAACTTAATGATTATTTGAATGATGCTCAGTTTGCAATTTATAAGGAAGTTGATAAATCAACTGCAGGCAAAGAAACATACACGATTAACGGACAGACATATCATCTGTTAAAGGTAGGTACGAATGCTGTAACAGGAACTGCCGATGTAAATGGTGATGGTAGAGCTGATACCGGAGAGGCATTTACCGGTTATCTTGATACAGGCACATATTTCCTAAAAGAAGTAAAAGCTCCCGATGGATATCAGATGGTAACAGAATGGACAGGACCAATTACGGTAACGGCGGGAGAGATAACAAAAGAAACAGTTATGAATTATAAACCGCAGACTGTCACAGGAGAAAAGGTTGACCAGGAAAAGCAATTGATTACTGATAAAGGAATTCAGATTGCACTTCTCGATAATGAACAGAAAGCAAACACGTTGCAAGAGTCTTTAAAAAATAAGCAAGATGCTACTCTGGACGACTTAAAGGATCAAAACAAATGGAAGAATTATGGTATTCTTCAGATTGCGGAAGTAGATAACACAGGAAGCTTCTCCTTTACAGAACTGGATACGGACAAAACTTATTATGTGGTGGAAGTAAAAACGCCGGATAAATATGACAGAGATACAACTGTACATGCAGTTACTGTTAAAGAAAAAGACGGCAAATATGTATTATATGAAAGTAATACTGAATTCCAACTCGAAAATGTGGAGCGCGGACAAATCAAGGTGAAGAAGATTGTTACGCTCTCCGGTAAAGACTTTCCTGTTGACGGTGTAAAATTTGATATATTTAAGGCTGAAAATCAATCTGATGATTCAAATAGTATGAATACAACAGGAGCTGCATTGTCGTATACTACAGGAACTTTCGAGGGTGGAGTTAATGGAACTTTCCTCAGCACCTGGCTGACACCTGGCTGGTATATCCTGAAGGAAGTTTCTGTACCGGATAACCTTGTAAAACCTGATGACAACCAGATTTGGAGAGTCAAAGTTGAGGCTGGAAAAGTAAATACAACACATTTTGACGCCCCAATTAAAAATACTGCTGCATATGGAAAATATTATTTAAAGAAGGTAAAAGACGGTGATGATACTAAACTGTTAGATGCAACTTTCCGTTTGGAGAAAAAGGATACTGCTACAGGTAAATATACTACCGTTCAGGAAGCTGTTAAGTTCAATAAATCTGAGGGTATATATGAATCTTCATTCCTTCCAGCTGGAGATTATCGCTTGATAGAAACCTCTGTAGAAAAAGGGTATACGGTAGATAAGGAACCAATTGAGTTTACAATTGAAGCAAATAAAATAACCGGTATGGATGGAGATGTCATAAAGGCTCTTGATGCATATAATGATAATCCGATTGTTGTGAAAAACAAGGCGCAGGGTGCTTTGAAAATTAAAAAAGTAGGTACTGAAATAAAAGAGGAAGCTGAAGAAGAATTGAGCGGTATTGAATTTAAGCTTTACCGTAAAGTCAGCGATAATCCGGATACAGATACCATTGAGAAAAATCTGGTTGCTACAGCTATTTCTTCATCAGGGTACATCAACATGGAGAATCTTGATGCAGGAGAATACTGGTTGAAAGAAACCAAAGTGAATGAACCAAATGAAAAACTTGGTTATGTTCCAGGTAAAGTTGTATCTGTTAAAATTGAGCCGGGAACAACAACAACCAAGACAGCGGATAACGAAGATTTTAAAAATGATTCCACATATGGCAAGCTGAAGATAACAAAAACAGATGAATATTCTAACAGTCCTTTATCGGGTGCTGTATTCTGGGTTTACAGTGATCAGGATTGTACAAAACTTGCAGATACACTTTTGACAGGAGATGATGGAACGGCATATTCAAAGATGCTTCCTACAGGGTCTTACTGGTTAAAGGAAATAGCAAGTCCTACCGGATATCTGTTATCAAATGAAACATATGGACCGTACGAAATAAAAGCCCAGGAAATTACTGAGGCAGATACAACGATAACGAACAAACCTTCACAAAGCATTAAAATTATAAAGACAGATTCCACTTCCACAACAGATACAGTGATTTCTGAGCAGTATATGAAGAAGGCTGTGTTTAGCATCTATGAAACAAAAGATGATGCAATATCCAATAAAAATCCAATCCAAACTGTTAAAGGTGAAGATGGTGAATTGGTATTCACAAATTTACAGCCTGATACACCCTATTGGATTATGGAAATCACAGCCCCGGATGGATATACAAGGATAACAGATCCTATAGAGGTGCAGACGGGTACTAAAGCGAAAGAACAGTCTATATTAGAAGTGCCAATAGAAAACTCTCCACAGGGAAGTATTATGGTAAACAAGGTCGCAGAATGGGATTTGAGTGATTCTTCTACAGGTGTTACTGAGAAATTGCCACTTGCAGGAGTTACCTTTACACTTACTAAGTCAAATGATCCATCCTTTCAGCTGGAAAAGAAGACAGGTAAAGACGGAACAGTGGAATTCAGAGGTCTGGATGCAGGTGACTATACACTGACGGAAACAGTTCCTGAGGGATTTGCAGATACTGACAAAAAAAGCTGGAACCTGACTGTAGAAGAAGGGCAACAGAACACTACACTTACAGGGGAAAAAGCTATTGTCAATAAGCCAAATCAGGGTAAATTCAAATTTCAGAAAACGACAATTAATAAACAACTGATATCCAATGTCGAGGAAGCAACCTTTAAACTGGAAAAGAAAAACAGTTCTTCATGGGATACTATGGATGGATATGAAAACTTTACGGTAGATGATGCTGAAGGAAATTTTGAAAGCGGCATGCTGGAGCCTGGAACCTATCGTCTGGTAGAGACAAAAGCTCCTGAAGGTTTTGCCATCATGGAGCCTATTGAGGTCGAGATAAAGGCAAGTCAGATAACAGCGGTCACAAGTACTGATAAACAGACTGTTGAAAATGAAGCCCTTGGAAATGTGAAGCTTGTGAAGTACAGTGATTCTTATATTTATGATGAAACTGGAACAAAGGTACCGATGAAGGATGTAATTTTCACGTTAAAGAATAGCGATGGCAATTCCTATCCTTCTATAAGTACCGATAACAATGGTATTTGTGAATGGAAAAACCTTGTTCCAGGCGATTATACCATTGAGGAAACAGCAGTAAATGGTTATTCACCGCTGGTGACTCTTAAGGTAACCGTTAAAAAAGGACAAAGTACGATAAAGACCTATTATCCGGAAGGTACTTCTAACGGAGAGGTATACAATACGTCCACGCATGGAAGGATTGTTATTCATAAAACGGATGAAAACAATAAAGCATTAAAAGGTGCGCAATTCCAGATATATAAGAAAGGCTCATCTAACCCTGTAACGACAACCCCTCTGGAAACGGATGAAAACGGGTATGCGTTCAGTGATTTACTGGAAGCAGATTCGAGTGGAACGATGTATATCGTGAAAGAAACCAAGGCACCGGATGGATATACATTGGATGAGAATTACAACGCTATAAGCAAAGAGGTTGTTGTAAAGCCTCTGCAAAGTACGGATATCATTATCAGTAACTTGAAAGAGAATCCAGATACTTCCAATTATGTATCCTTTACGAATAAAAAGGATGATTTCTATAAAGATTTCGGTGTTTCTATTGGAAAAGAGATTAAATATGGTGAGGGAAGCTTTACCACGGATGAGATACCGGAATCTGAAACGAAGTATTTGCTTGGAAATGATCAGAATGTCACATTTAAGATTAATGGATATGCAGAGGGTAAGAATGAAATTGCTGCCAAGAATGTGACAGTGACAGATACAGCGTTGTATATGTATTATATGGACAACGGTCAATACAAAAAGGAAATTGCACGTGTAAATGACTATACAATTAATCGTATAACTGTTTATCCTGCATATACTGGCAGTAAACAGGAGGATTCAAATCCTGTTCATGCAAAAATTGAATATCAGACATTTGGCAGTAATAATTGGAACCTGTATGCTGACAGTGAAACAAAACTGAAAAATCTGCAGAAAGCAGGTGTCGAAGGAATCACGATGGATATTTCTTCGCTGAATGCCGTGCATTTCAGAGTAGTGTATGAAGGAACAGATAAAAACTTTTATGCGAAGGGCATTGACTTCAATGTAACCTTTAAGGACAGATATGCTCTTGCTAGTTCTGATGTTCATGAAATTCGCAAAGCAACAAATCAGGCACAGGTTGATTATCTATATGATGTTAAAGATAACCAGGGAAATACAACATCTCAAAGTGATACGCACGTAAGTAATGAGGTTGCTATCAAATTTCCGCTCCGTCAGAATATTTCACCAAAAGCAAATATTCAGATCAGAACGGATGAAGGAACAGCATTCTCTCCTGGTGATATTGTTTATTATACGATTACGGCTTCCAATAGGAGTAAAGGAACAAATGCACCTGATCTGGAATATCCGATTATCAGTTTTGATTTACCACAGGATACTTCACTTATAAATGATTATAAGAACATGGGAAGGCAACTTCTGGTTCTGTATGGAGCTGAGGATGATGCGCAGATCATAGAACCGGAAGATATGGAAGTGACTACAAGTGAAATACCATTAAAAGAAATCAATAATAAGGGGGAACTGGTAGAGACAAATAAAACGACAAAGAAGGTTACAATTCAGCTGAAAAAACTTAGCATTAACACAAGTAAGAAGCTATATGTTAAATTTGGTGTCCAGATTGCGCAGGCATCAGTAAATACAGGACTGCTCGCGCCATGCTATCTGACATCAGGAGCCAAACTCCCTGCATCCGCAGAAAATCCTTATGGTAACAGTGTGGTATTTGATGTATCCAGCGATAGTGATATTGTTGAAGATAAGGCTTTGGATAAAGTACTTGGAAATGATGAAATAGGTGGAAAGAAATTTGCTTATTCCGGAGTTCAAGTCAGCGTAAAGGTCAGCAATAATCTGAACGTCTATAAGGAAGTAAAGGGACAGTATGATGAAACCTATCTAAGTACTGCAAATATTGCTTCCACAGCACCGAATGGAAGTATTTCATACAATATCGTATTACAAAACGGTGCTTCTGATCAGAACATCAGAAAGGCGAGAGTCGTCGATATCCTGCCTTTCTATGGGGATACCATGGTATCCAGGACAAATGCTGGCGGTACGGTTACTCAAAGAGGAACAGAGCTGAAAAAACGACCAATACTGGAAAGCGTTTCTGTAATTAACACTGATGGAAGTGAAGTTACACAGCCATATACCATTTATTACTGTGTAAGCAATGGCATTTCAGATAGTGATATCACCTCAGAATGGACAAAAGAAGAAAGAGAAAAAGCAACAAGAGAGACAGAATTACCGATGCTGTACGGAAGCTGGAAAGATTCTGATAATGTATGGACAAGCGGTGCGCATACCTGGACGAAAGATAAACCGACAGATATGAGCAGTGTTACTGCCATTGCTGTTGAAATTGACACACAAAATCAGGCAATTAAACAGTACGAGGGATTTAAGGTTCATGTTGAAATGAAAGCTCCTAATTATGCAACGGATGAATTAAATGATGTACTTGATCATGTCATTATGAATTCTGCTATGGGTGCAGTTCTCCGCTTTGGTAAAGCGGAGGATAGTATTGATTTATCAGATACGGTGGAGAATGATCCTGTTAAGGTAAAACTGACACTTGCGAAAGGAAGTATTGGAGATTACGCATTCTTTGATCGTAATAAGAACGGAATACAGGATAGTGAAGATATTCCTGTAACCGGTCTTCAGGTAAAACTGCATTCTTATAAAACTTATAAAACTGCAGGAGGCAAAGTCATAAAAGAAGAATTGGAAGAAAAGCAAACATCTACAAATGAATTAGGATATTATAAGTTTGATAATTTGGATTGCAATGAAATGATTGATAAGAATGGTGATTCAAAAGATCCGGAGAATTATGTAGGTGGTTCTATTTACAGTTATCAGGTAGAATTTGCGACTCCACAGGATGAATCACAATATACTTATATTCCAACCATTCGATTTGCCGGTAATGATAATACAGTAGACTCCAATATAGAATCAGTTAAGAAAAACGGTAAGGAACTTAATTTAAGTGATGAAGTCCAATTGAAAACGATTCATACAGCTACTGGTGAAATCATTGGTGAAGATAACATAACGATTGATGCCGGATTCAAAGCATTAGGTGCATTGGGCGATACTGTTTGGATTGATAAGAATCGCAATGGTATCCAGGATACGGATGAACCTGGTGTCTCAGATGTAACTGTACGACTATATCGTGTTGATGATTCAGGGAAAACCGGAAATGCTATTATGGAAACCAAGACAGACCATAATGGTAAATATTTATTCAATGGTCTGCTGGAAGGGAAATATATAGTAGAGTTTGATATAACTGATACGAATTCTTACGGCTATGCTCCTTATTCTTTCACAGTTCCATATGTACTTGGAGATAGCTCATCCGAGATAGATTCAAACGCGAGGGAATACAAGGATAGCAAGACAGTTGCAAGAAGTGATGTGATAAATCTTGCGGATCATTCTATCGATCTTAGTATAGACGCAGGTCTTACGTATTATAGTGCATTAAGCGGATACTGCTTTGAGGATCGCAATTACAATGATATACAAGATATCGGTATTGCTTTACCAAATACAATTGTTGAATTATACAGTGTTGGTGATGATGGCAGACGTTCTGCAGCACCTATAAAAACTACGACAGTCGGCAGTGATGGCAAATATTTCTTTGATCATCTTACTGAAGGTTATTATCAGGTGAAGTTTATCTTCCCGAATGGTTTTGAAGCTGTAGAACCGCATCAGGGAAACGATGAAATTGATAGTGATGTTTCTGAGGAGCTGGATGATTTACGTCAAAGCGGATACACACCTGTATTCTATATCGCACCTAACAGTCTTGAAGAGCACTGGGATGCAGGAGCGGCACGATTTGGCAGTATCGGTGATTATGTATGGCAGGATATCAATAAGAATGGTATTCAGGATACGGGAGAGCCACCGATAGCGGGTGTTCCAGTCTATCTGCAGATTCGTCAAAAGGGCGAAAAAACTTGGAATTTCTATGCGGCAACCGATACAAATGAGCATGGCAGGTATGTATTTGAAGGTTTAAAAGGAAGCGAATATACAGGTATTGAATATCGTGTTGTCTTTGATCTTCCATATGATACGAAACTCACGACTCCAATTTCCGGAAAGGATATCCGGTTAGATTCCAATGCACTTGCCAATTATATCAACGGCTGGGGCTTCCCTACAGACACCATTCATCTTGGTTATGGACAAAATGATATGACGTGGGATGCTGGTATTATTCAAACGTCAGGTAGTATTGGAGATTATGTATGGTTTGATAAAAATAAAAATGGAATACAGGATGAGGAAAACACAGGAATTTCCGATATACGTGTAATTTTGGAACGAAATGATAGTGATGATCTGAATGCTGAAGCATGGAAATATTTGGCTGAGACAAAAACTAACCGTGCAGGTTATTATCGGTTTGATGATCTTCAGCCAGGGTACTATCGTGTGAAGTTTTATTTAAAGGGATACACTGTTACTATTCCATTATCAGGAAGTGATGCAAGTCTTGATTCTGACGGTTATGAGAAACAAGGTGACTGGTATTTGACACGTCCGTTCTATTTGGATGATGGTGGCTTCGATATGACGTGGGATTGCGGTGTCTATAATGGAAGTGAAATATTCAAACATCCGGAAATCTCACAGATCACAAACGGCCCGGTTAATACAGCGGATACAACAGATAATAAATCACTTTATGTATTCGGAGGTTCTTTACTTGCCTTATTTGTATTAGGACGGAAGCTATATAAAATTAACAAATCATAAACACTGAATTTTTTAAAGAGAG
The DNA here is from genome assembly GCA_017161075.1 of Erysipelotrichaceae bacterium 66202529. Lineage (NCBI taxonomy): Bacteria > Bacillati > Bacillota > Erysipelotrichia > Erysipelotrichales > Erysipelotrichaceae > Erysipelotrichaceae bacterium 66202529. The sequence continues at coordinate 225,854 of CP046174.1, forward strand.
GAAATGGCTTTTGCTGTTTCTTTTCTTTTTGTGATGAGATTATAGAAAAACCTTAATATAAAATAAATGTATCGTTTTAAAAGAATTAAATTCATTATGGTTTCATCAGGTTTCTGCTGTTTTACCCAGATCATATAATCGTGGATGGACAAATCCTCTAAGAATTGTGGTTAGAATAAAATTACTTTTGGTCACAAAATATAATAAAAAAAATATATTTTACTATCTGTGTGACCACTCTGTGACGATAGAAGCTTATGATATATGTGTAAGATGAAAAGCGAGGCGTTGGATATGTTAAAGGCACTGAAAAAAATGATTACTATTACAGCATGTTTCCTGATGGTGATGGGAACTTCATCCATGATTCATGCAGAAGAGGCACAGACCTTTGCAGCAAGATATATTCAGATTTCAACGGATATCTCCCAGAGTTATGATACAAGGACTTTCTATGTTACTAATTTAACAAACAGTGTTCTTGAAAATGTTCAGTATTATGATACAAATGGTACTGTAAATACAACTGCTACACTTCAGCCTGGTCAGACTATTACGGTGAATGTAAATGTAGGTTCAGCAAAAGGTACCAGCCTTAAAACAATATGTAATGATCAGGTAAACGTTCAGGCAAGCAATGATGCCTATTACATGCCGGTCAGCTTTATTGCGGATAATACAGTAGTGGAAAGCAATACAGTTGTGAACCGTTATGGCTCTGGCGCAAGCTGTTCAGCTCCTAAAACAATCACAAATCCAAACAATCCGGGTGCAAAATATCAAATTAACGGATCCAACTACAAACAGGTCTCCTTTGGTACTCCATCTGTTGACTTCACATACAGCCGCGTTGTACGTAATCCATACACCTCCAATGTTAGCTATGTCGATCAGGATGGAAACGGGATTGGCAAAGATTCCTTCACTGTAACAGAAGCAAATGGCGGATCCTTCACTCCACAGTCTGTCATCACAGCAGCAAATGGCAGAAGCTATAAGCTGATGAATGGACAGGGGGCTGTTTCTCAAAGCTATGATGATGGAGCAAGGAACTATACCTTCCGTTACCAGCTGCAGGAAAATGCAGCTGCAAGACCTTATTTCATCACTGTGCGCTATGTAAGCGACGGAACACTGCTGAATGCGAACACCTACACAGTAACAAACGGGAAAACAGTAAAAGTGACTACACCTGCAACTTATACAACACCGGATGGTATAGAATATAAGAGAAAAAGCGGAGAAGAAGCATCGATTTCTCACAGCTTTGATCAGGGTATGAAAACCTATACGATAGAATATGAAAAGAACGTAACAGACAGCAATCAGCCTTACAGCATCCGCATCAACTATGTAGATCTTCTGAGTGGAAGAACTATTTCCAGTAAAAGTGCTGATGTAGCAGTAAATAAAACTGTTTCTATCAACATTGATTCCAGTATCAAGGATGGCGATACAACCTATACACTGGCAAGCGGACAGCCAAATGCTATTTCCCATAAATTCGGAAGTGCACAGAGAACATATAATGTATACTATACGGAAAAAGGGAAAGAAGTGGAAAGCTATGATGTAGCAGTTGTTTATTTCGATATCACCAACAATCGCGTGCTTTCTTCCAGAACAGTAAAGGCTGAACTGGGCAAGGAAGCTACAATCTCAGCACCGGAAACGGTAAAAGACGGTGATAAGACATACACTATGCTATCCGGACAAAATAGAGAAACAAAGCATTCCTTCTATTCTTCCAGAAGAAGATATATTTACTTCTACCGTGATGTTGAGGATACTGCAAATGAAGGTACTGTCGTTACACCGAATGCCAATGGGAATACAACAGTTACTCCAGTTGGTAATGATACGGTATTGACAGTAAATCCAAACGGTGACTTGACTGTACAGACACCAAACGGCAACGAAGTTTTGGATGATGATAACAACCTGGTTCAAGAAGAAGATAATGATACACCACAGGGTGGAGGAAATAAAGACAAAGATAACACAACAGATGTTGATGATAATAAAACAGCATTAGGTGGGAAAACAAAAAATACGACTGATTATACCGGCTGGTATATTGGTGGCGGATGTGCAGCTGTGGCACTTCTGGGTCTTGCATTCTTCCTTATAAAGAGAAAAAACAACAGAAAAAATAGTGAAAATGCATAAATATGAACAGACAGACTAGGAATCTGTCTGTTTTTTCATTATAATGAAGATGTTTGTTAAATATAGGATATATAGAAAAGAGATGATATATATGGATAAAGTAAAAGCAACATTGTTTGGTACTTTCCAGATTAGTTTTCAGAATACGATACTGGAAGAAAACGAAATGCATTCCTCTAAGCTTGTGGCATTATTTTCCTATATGATGATTTATCATGATAGAGTGGTTTCCGTTACGGAAATGATGGATATCCTATGGAATAATGAAGAAATAACGAATCCCAGAAATGCCTTAAAAAATCTGACATACCGTCTGCGTAAGGTTTTGCAGTCAACATTTGGTGTCAGTGATTTTTTTCTGACACAAAGAGGCTCCTATTCCTGGAATCCCGATTATGAAATAGAATTAGATATTGAGCAGTTTGAAACCATGGAAAAGGAGTTAAAGGAAAAAGAACAGGTGAATCAGGAGGATATTACACGAATGTGTGGTATTCTTTCCCTATATAAAGGAAAGCTGTTGCCTTCTATTTCATCCTCACACTGGGTAATTTCACTAATAACCTACTTCCATTCCCTGTATTTGCGAAATGCGAAGCAGCTGGCACTTCTATGTGGAGAAGCTGAGGATTATGATAATATGAGTGAGATTTGCAAAAATGCTCTCCTAATAGATCCTCTTGATGATGAAACACAATATTTGTTTATTAAGGCACTGCTTCTGCAGGGGCATGTGGATTTGGCAAAAAAGCAATATCAGACAGCAAGCCGCATGATGTATGAAAGTCTGGGAATACGGCAATCGGAGTATTTACAGAAAATATATATGGAGATTATGAAAAAACAGGAGGATACGGAAGAAAATCTGGATACGATAAAGGATGATCTGCTGGATGATCCTATGAAAAAGGCATTCCAGTGTGAATATGGTGTGTTTCGTGAAATATACCATTTGGATATGCGGCGCAGTGAACGGCATGGTTATGCTGAATATGTTGTACTGTTTACGCTGACACAGAAAAAATTCGCAGGTTCTGACAGTAATTTATCTCTGTTAAATAAAGAGATGAAAAAGCTGGAGACAGTGGTAATGAGCAGTCTTAGAAATGGTGATGTTGTTTCAAAATATAGTGGGAACCAGTATATCATGCTTTTATATGGCTGCAATGCAGAAAATATACAGATTATTGTAGATAGATTGATTAGCCGATATGAGGCACAAAGCAAGTTTCATATGTTTGAAATAGAATATACCTATGATGAGATAGGAGCATGAAGGAGCTTACGAATATGGAAAATAGAACAGGATTTCCTGCGAATGCATTACGCCTGTGTATTGATCGTAAGGATGAGGATATACACGGGCGACTCTATTGCATGGCAGGCGAGGAAGCAGTACGATTCGACAGCTTTATCACATTGTTTATGCTGGGAGAAGAAATTTTTGATTACCTTCATGTACCACAGGCATATCAGCAGAAACGCTCATTTCGTGAAGTGGAGGGTCATTTAGACAGTATTGATTGGACAGCCTGGGAGGAGCCTTTGAAAATATATGAACGGCATGGACAGCTTGCCACGTATGATATTGTTGTGCAAACGAGAAAGAAAACAAGCTGGCAGGGATTATTGAAAAATGAAGAAGGAAGCGTGCTTGCTACGTTTGGAAGTGATCTGGAATTACTGCATCTGCTGGAAGAAAATCTGTCTCATATGACAGTTTTGTGACGCTTTTCAGGTATACTTTAGATATAAAGGATAATCCAGGAGGTAGTATAATGGGAAAGCGTAAAGGAAATATGTTTGTAGTTGAAATCAAGGACACTGAAAACAAGACCTGGCAGGGCTCCATTACCTGGACTGATATCGGAAGGACTGAGTATTTCCGCAGTGCCCTGGAGCTGTTGAAGCTCATAGACTCCACTCTGGATATGGGAGAAGAAAAAGAAGACTGAAGAAACCGATGGTACGGGATGTTTCCGCCATCGGTTTTGTGTTATAATGGGAACGAAAAAACAAGAGGAGGAACTGTATATGAAAATTGCTGTAGCTTGCGATCACGGTGCTTTTGAATATAAGGAAATCGTGAAGGAAATGTTAACGGAAATGGGGCATGAGGTCGAGGATTTCGGATGCCATGGAAGTGAATCTGTGGATTATCCAGATTATGCAGGGCCGGCTGCACAAAGTGTTGCGGATGGAAAAAACGATAAGGGAATCGTTATCTGCGGTACAGGAATCGGTGTCAGTATTGCTGCCAACAAGATTAAGGGAATCCGCTGTGCGCTGTGCGGTGATCCGGTAAGTGCAAAGCTGACAAGGGAGCACAATGATTCCAATGTGCTTGCAATGGGACAGAGAATCATCGGTGTGGAGCTGATGAAGGAAATTGTCCGTGTTTGGATCAATACAGAATTTTCTCATGATGAGCGTCATCAGAGAAGAATTGACAAAGTAACAGCTTTGGAAAAATAACATGAAAAAGGCTGCAGGAATGCTGCTGTCCCTTGCACTATTATATTTATATGGATACCGTCTGAAGGAACGCGATGCGAAGCGTCCCTTTTACGGATGCTGGAAGTGTGGGGATACTGCTGTCCATATCCGACTTTCCGGGGCAGTTTCCATACAGCAGGAAAAGGGAATGTGCTATGGCTATATCAATCGCTGTCAACAGGATACTGCGGATTCCTATATGCTCGCTGTCAGGTTGCGCAAAGGCGATGTCATGCAGTATTGTTATATGGATGGCGAATTGCGGCAGATCGATGATGATGGCAGCGTCATAAATACATATCGCAAAGGGTGAGAATATGGCAAACTGGAATCCATGGCACGGCTGTCATAAAATAAGTGCAGGCTGTGCGCATTGCTATGTATATCGCATGGATGAATTGCATGGAAAAGAAACCGGTGTTGTCACCCGTGTGAAGGATTTCGACAAGATTATACGCAAGAATCGCAAAGGTGAATACAAGATAGCTTCCGATGAAATCGTCTATACCTGTTTTACCAGCGATTTTTTTGTAGAGGAAGCGGATGCATGGCGTGATGACGCATGGGATATGATCAGGCAGAGAAATGATTTGTTTTTCTTTATGATAACTAAGCGCATTGACCGGTTTATGGACTGTATTCCCGATGACTGGGGTAACGGCTGGGAGCATGTGGGAATTGCCTGTACGGTGGAAACGATGGAGCGGGCTGCATACCGTCTTCCCATTTACAAGGCTGCGCCGATCCGGCATAAATTCCTTGCCTGTGAGCCTTTATTGGAGCCGCTGGATCTAAGTGCCTGGCTGGACAGCGATATCGAAGAAATTATTGCAGGGGGAGAAAGCGGTCCGCAGGCCCGTGAATGCCGTTATGAGTGGATTTTGGACTTGCGCCGGCAATGTCTAAATGCCGGTGTCAAATTCTGGTTCAAACAGACAGGAGCTAATTTTGTGAAAGACAATGTTCGCTATCATATCCCGCGCAGACAGCAGCATCTACAGGCGAAGAAGGCGGATATCAATCTGAATCCTGAGATTATCATATAGGATAGGAGAAATGCATGCAGAAAATAAATACAAGACTTGTGAAAATGATGAAGGCAGTAGAGCTTATCATTGCTGTACTTCTGATGATTGCCATAGGAATATCCACATTGGCAACCGTATATTTTGGTGCGGAATCACTGATAGACCACAGCTTTCAACTCGAGTCGATTCTGGAAAAGGCACTGACGCTGGTTGTCGGTGTGGAATTTGTAAAGATGCTGATTCTGCATACGCCGGAATCAGTTATCGAGGTATTGCTTTATGCGGTTGCCCGTCAGATTATCATATCGCATGAGAGCGCAATGGAAAATCTGGTAGGGGTTCTGGCAGTTGCACTGATTTTTGTTGTAAAGAAGTACTTTCTTAATGCCGCAGGACAAAAGAAATGACATTATTGAAATATGTGGTAAAATAGAGGAATCAAACGGAGGTAAGCTATGAACGATAAGAGAATTCAGGAAGCTATTGAAAAAGAAGCAGAGCGTCAGCTGTATAATATCGAATTGATTGCATCGGAAAACTATGTTTCAAAGGATGTTCTAGAGGCAGCAGGAAGTATTCTGACCAATAAGTATGCAGAGGGGTATCCGGGAAAGCGGTATTACGGAGGCTGTGTACACGTTGATGAAGTGGAAGAAATTGCAAGAGAGCGGGCAAAGGAGCTGTTTCACGCAGAGCATGCTAATGTGCAACCGCACAGTGGTTCACAGGCGAATATGGGCGTGTATCTGTCTGTTTTACAGCCGGGTGATACCGTGCTGGGGATGAATCTGACAGCAGGCGGACATCTGACACACGGACATCCGCTGAACTTTTCAGGAACGCTTTACCGCTTTGTGGATTATGGGGTCACAAGGGATGCGGAAACAATCGATTATGAAGAAGTGCGTAAAGTGGCATTACAGGAAAAGCCAAAGCTGATCGTAGCGGGAGCAAGTGCATACCCAAGAGTGATTGACTTTCAGAAATTCCGTGAGATTGCGGATGAGGTAGGCGCATATTTCATGGTGGATATGGCACATATCGCAGGTCTTGTAGCGGCAGGAGAGCATCCTAGTCCTGTGCCTTATGCAGATTTTGTGACAACAACGACGCATAAAACACTGCGCGGCCCACGCGGCGGTCTGATTCTTTGTAAGAAGGAGCATGCCCCAATACTGGATAAAAAGGTATTCCCGGGTATGCAGGGCGGCCCGCTGATGCATATCATTGCGGCAAAGGCTGTCTGTCTGCAGGAAGCGATGCAGCCGGAGTTTAAGGATTATGCAAAGCAGGTCATTGCGAATTGTGCTGTTATGAGCAATACGTTAAAAGAGGAAGGCTTTCGCATCGTCAGCGGAGGAACGGATAACCATCTGATTCTTGTAGATGTAAAATCCTCTCTTGATATGAGTGGTAAGCTGGCAGAGAAGCTGCTGGATGAAGCGGGTATTACCTGTAATAAGAATACGATTCCTTATGAAACAGAAAAGCCGTTTGTGACAAGCGGAATCCGTCTGGGAACTGCTGCCATGACAACCCGGGGCTTCAAGGAAAATGAATTCCGCCAGGTTGCTTTATGGATCAGCCGTGTGCTGAAGCATGCAGATGATGCCGGTGTTCGTGAGGAAGTCCGCAAGGAAGTGCGTGCGCTTACCGTACAGTTTCCACTGCCAAATGAAAAATAAAATATAAAGAAAAAAGCAGATGATCTGCTTTTTTTTGCAGTTATGACCGTGAGGATACCATGTGATATATTGCGTTTTATTCATCCCTCATGTACATTGTACAGACTACGCGTTACTGCAGCTTGCTGTAGGTTTTTTTCAATTCTAGTAATACATCCACATGCTGGAAATCCTTTGGATACACAAGGTTGATTTCACGAATCATCGTGGAATTGGTAATCGGAATGGTTTTCAGTCTTCCTTTTTGCTCATCCTCCTTGCAGGCATTATGCGACATGATGGAAACTCCCATATTGCTCATAACAAGCTCCTTTATGGTTGCCAGAGAATCCGTTTCAATCAGTATGCGGTAATTGCGGATAGAGTCCCGCTGGGATTCCAGATAATTCTCAAAAATCTCTCTGGTACCGGCTTCCTTAGAGCGCAGAATGAAATTTTCATCCAAAAGCTCACGCATGGCTACACTGCTACGATTTGCCAGTGCATGCTCAGGCGCGACGATCAAACAGAGATAATCAGTATCCAGCAAAATGGAATGATACTTATCCGATGTCAGGCGGCCGTCGATGATTGCAAAATCTGCTTCATATAATTTGAGTTTATTATAAATATTATTTATGGAATCTGTAATCAGATTTATATGCACATCACTATGCTCCCGACAGTATGCGGCCAGAAGCTGGGGTATATAATACTCTCCGGCAGTCGGTGTTGTGGCGATATTGAAACGATGCAGGTTGTTCTTTGCGTCCTCAAGTGCCTGATGGGTATTGTTGTAAACCGCCATCATTCGATGGGCATATTTCACCAAAATCTCACCCTCCGGCGTTAAAATCAGACTTTTTTTACTTTTATGAAAGATTTTAATCTGAAATTCATCCTCCAGCAGCTTCATTTGATGACTGATCGCAGGCTGTGTCAGATGCAGCTGCTTTGCGGCTTTCGTATAGCTGCCACTTTCAATCAGGGTTAATAGAGAAACAATTTTTGTATCCAGCATCGTAACATCTCCTTATAATAAATTATATTGATATTTTGCTAAATAATTATAATTAGATTTTATCACTACTTTCACATATAATCAATGGTGTGAGGAGGGGTTATTATGATAGCTGAAATATTGAAGCACCAGGGAAATGCAGGTATCATCCTGTCGATTGCCATCATATTACTGGCTGGATTTCTCTGTACAAGAGTCACAAAAAAGCTGCGCTTTCCAAATGTGAGCGGCTATATCATATCCGGTATTCTGATCGGCCCCTGTGTATTGCATCTGATTCCAAGAGAAGTGATTGCAGGAATGGATTTTATGACGGATATTGCCCTGGCCTTTATCGCCTTTGGTGTAGGTAAATATTTTCGAAAGGATATCCTGTTAAAGCAGGGTGGAAAAATTATCACCATAACTATTTTTGAAGCGCTGACAGCTGGAGCCTGTATTACGATTGCAATGGTCGTATGCTTTCGACTGCCGTGGTCTTTCTCGCTCCTGCTCGGTTCCATCGGCTGTGCAACTGCACCAGCCTCTACAATTATGACCATACGGCAGTACCATGCAAAGGGAAACTTTGTGGATACCATACTGCAGGTAACTGCACTCGATGATGCTGTTGCCTTGATCGCATTCAGTGTCTGTACCGCCCTGGTGGAATTTATGCATGCGGATCAGGCATTGGAATGGTCGGTTATATTGCTTCCGGTTTTATGGAATATAATGGCAATCGTGCTTGCCGTTGTACTGGCATGGGTATTGCATCATATCATTAGTGAAAAGCGTTCCAGTGACCACCGTCTTGTCCTTGTCATCGCTGTAATACTGGCTCTGACAGGTATTTGCAGCTGCTTTGCGATATCGCCTTTACTATCCTGTATGGTACTTGGCGCTGTTTATATCAATCTATCCGGAAACAAGGATTTGTTTCGTCAGGTTAACGGGTTTACACCACCAATCACACTTTTATTCTTTGTATTATCCGGTATGCGGCTGGATTTGTATGCACTGGTTTCCTGCGGAGTAATCGGGATTGTGTATTTCTTCGTCCGCATCATCGGCAAGGCAGCGGGAGCCTGGACAGGTGCCAGGATATCACATGCCAGTACAGCGGTACGGCAGTATCTGGGACTGGCACTGATTCCACAGGCAGGCGTATCCATCGGTCTTGCAATTCTCGCTCAACGGCTGCTGCCTAGTACGGAGGGTACGATGCTGTCACTTATCATATTATCTAGTGCAGTCTTATATGAAATGATTGGTCCGGCCTGTGCAAAGCTCTCGCTCAAGCTGTCCGGAAGTATTGCGATTGAGAATACAAAGGAAAAAACAACTTTCCATCATGCCAAAGTACTATAGAGCTTTAAGTAATCCCAAAACCTATCATGCCTATAATTGCTTTCTGTATTCGTTGTTTCTTTCCTAGCATCAATTCAGGAACAAAACCTCATATTTCCCAGGGAATTAAAACCATATAATGTTATAATGGAGGTAGGGAAAGGAAACGATACATATGAGGATGAGCAAAAGAATATGTATAGCCGGACTCCTATGTCTGGCTGTAAGCGGCTGCAGTAAGCAGTCAACTGACACAGAAAAAGGGGAAGTCTTAAAAGAGCAGGATGTTTTGTTTGCAGAACTGAATGCCGCCTGTAAAAAGAGCACAGACCGAAAAAATCTGCAGATTGACTCGCAATATGCAGGCTTTACGGATTTGGATTGTCAGGATGGTGAGCTGGTGGAAATTCAATCAGCACCAACAAGAAACATTACAGCATATGATTTTGAGAATAACCGCAGTATTACACATTTTTATGCGATGGAAGCAGCCGATCCGCAGGCAAAGGATAGAATTGGTTTTGCATGGAGCTATTTGAATGGATATTATGTGGAGCTGAGCTTCCAGGAAGAAAAAGGAAACATAACATATAAGCCGACAAAGCGTGAGGACGGAATACGGAAGGAAGAAAATCCATATGTAAAGAAAAACTTTGAAGAAATCGTACGCGATATCGATAAGGAATACTTCCATATCACAAAGGATGTTAAGAAGGATGAAACCATCTACACGCTTACGCTGGCAGACAAGGAAAAAACAAAGCAGCGAAGCATCAGGGAGGCAGAAGAACGCGGTGAGGATATTTTAAACAGGAATGGCTGTAAACTGGAAAAAAATGAAACGATTGATCAAAGGATGATATACCATGTAGACCAAAAAGGATATTTAACATCAATTGATGCCACCATAACGGATCAGATTGATGACATAAAAAAAATTATTGCCTATACGGCATATTATGAAACCTATGATGATTTCTATATCAAACCATTTGAGGACGCATTAAAATAACCGTGTCCGTAAATCCTATATAAAAGAGCTGTCACGCAGATTTGCACATACCGGTGACAGCTTTTCTAATACATATCATTTATAAGCCCTTGCCATAAAACACGCCGAGTATTTCCTCAACCGTGGCGGCTTTTTGAATCCGCTCGATAAAATCCTCAGAGCTGATAAGGTGATAAAGATCCTTCAACAGCTTTTTCATCGTATCCTTTTGTTCAAAAGAAACCGCTGTGTATAAGACCACACTTACCATTCCATCGCGCCAGAGAATGGGCTCCTCCAGGGTAATGAGCACGATAGCAGTTTCCCTGACATATTTATCAGACCCGTGCGGTATCGCAATGCCGTTACCGATTTCTGTGGAGGACATCCTTTCTCTGTTTTTCACACTATCGAAGAACTCCTTTTCCACACATCCCTTCTTCAACAGGATGCGGTTAGCCTTTTCTAAAATTTCTTCTTTATTTTTATATTTCTGATGTACCAGAATCGTATCGGCACTGATCGCCTGAAGCAGATACTGAAACCGTGATTCCCGGACATCCCTGATCAGCGTTTCATAGGTTTGGGCAATTCTCTGGATGTCGCTGCTATCGGCAACCGGGGAAATCACAACTGAGGGAATATTGTCAATTCCCAAATCCATTGTTGAAATTATAAAATCAAAATGTCTGAGATATTCTTTCCGCAGATCATGAACGCTGATAAGCTCTATTACATCAAAGGTAGGCAGATGGATTTTAATCTGATTTTCAATCAGCATCGCATTCGCCTGTCCGCAATTATATACAATGGCTATTTTTTTAGAAAGATTATGGCGTTCCAGCGCAGCCTGAAAATGAATCAGTATAAATCCGATTTCATCATCCGATAAAGGAAAGCCCAGCTTTTTTTCCAAGCTGCTCGATGCCAGGGATACAACGGAAAACATGGCGGTATACTGCTGTTTGATCTGCATGATGAAGGGATGGGTAATTTTGATATTGTTTTTCAACCGTGCAATCATAGGAATGAAGTGCTTGGATAATCCTGTTTTTAATAGCTCATCGGATGAAAAATCGGCATTGAATATATCACCGATTGAGGTTATCAGTTCATGTACGGTTTCCTGGATCATGGGGGAATATCCGGCCTTTGCGCTTTGATCCTCATGATAAACACCGGAGAGACGAGCATTTACCCACCGTATATCTAAATCATTCACGGTAATATGATGAGAGTACTTCAGCCATTGTATGATTTCCTCTGTGATCGGATAGGTTTTCAATACATGAAGCTCTGTGACTACCGGTCTGGCAGGGGCTTCTGTTATCTCATATCCCTTTTGAATCCTTTGGATGAATATGGAATAGGATATAAAAATCTGTGCGTAATAGTTGGTATCAAGACGAAAGCCCAGCTTTTCCTGTGCGATATCAATCATTTTCTTAGCAATATCCTGTATATCATCCGTTATATATCTGGATAAAACCTTTCTACAGAGGTCAAGATCCATAATCTGATCCTGCTGCGTGGAGGACATCAGCTCCTCAAAAATAAATTTACGCTTTGCACTTCGGATTCGCTGTTCCTTTGCTTTGATGCTTGTACCGGACTTGCTGCGATCAAGAGATATATCCTGATGCTTCAGCTCTGCCTCCACCTTTTCCAAATCCTTCACGATTGAGGTTGAGCTTACACAAAATTCGTCTGACAGCTTACGAACAGAAATGCTGTCATCATACATTAACAGCTTTTCCATGATTTTCTTTCGTCTGCTTTCACTTGTTAAGGCTTCCCGTGTTTCCAGTAGCATGGATTTCTGAAGCTGGCTGATTGCGTGCTTATCCCCAGTCATCCGGATACCTACACCATGCTTGGAAACGATATCCAGTCCGTAATCCTTCATGTGATAGCGCAGCTCTGCTATATAATTTGAAATCGTTTTATTTGAAACCATGAGCTTTTCTGCGAAATAACTGGTTTTACGATAATCCGTTTCATTGAGTAAGAGCTTCAGAAATTTAGTAAGTGCAGATGTTTTCATATGAGTTCTCCTCCTGCATCATTAAGACAGAAACTTCCCTACTACATAATAGAATGAATTTACAGAAAAAGAAATAGCAATCTGCTTCTGTTCAAAGTAGAAAAAAAAATACACCTCTGTAATTCATGCAGTGCAAGAAAAAAACTGCCAGATATTGGTTACTCATAGACACACGGCTCAATTTGCTGTGTGTTTTTATTTCCACAAGTTGTGGAAGCCGGTTGGTATTTTAAAAAAAATTGCGTGACGATACAATGAGGACGTGGAAAGGAGTGGTCAAATGTTTGAACAGGAAATTGTTAAGGTATGTGACAGACAATTCCAAACAAAGAAGGAAATCATAGCGTATTTATCACAGCTCGCATTTGAAGCAGGAAGAGTTGATGATCCTCACAGCTATATGTCTGCGGTACTGCAGCGTGAGGAAACAGCCTCCACTGCTGTCGGCTTCGGTATCGCAATACCGCATGGGGAATCTGATGCTGTCACACAGACATTTGTAGCCTGCCTTCGGCTGAAGCATCCTGTCACATGGGATCATGATGTGGTTGATCTGGTTTTTATGATTGGTGTGCCACTGTCGAGCAGAAACAAAGAGCATCTGCGGATTCTGGCTATGCTGAGCCGCCATCTGATGAAGGAAGACTTCCGTAAGCAAATTCGGCAGGCAGAAAGTGATCAAGCATTTTATGAGTGTATTCAATTTTTAGAAAACGAACAATAAGGAGGATATTGGATATGAAAATTGTCGCAGTAGCTGCATGTACCATCGGTATTGCACACACGTATATGGCACAGGAAGCCATCGAACAGGAATGTAAAAAACGCGGATATGCTTGCAAGGTGGAAACACAGGGCGGTATGGGAATTGAGAATGAGCTGGATGAGGATGAAATCGCAGAGGCTGATGCTGTCATTCTGGCCATTGCCATCGGAATTGAGGGAGAGGAACGGTTTGAGGAAAAGGAAGAAGCAGGAAAAATTATTAAAATCGACCCCTCCGTTGTCATACGAGATCCTGCAGTAATTATAGATCAGGCAGAGAAATTATAAAAAAAGAGAGAGGAGAGAGCTTATGTTTAAAAATTTAGGAAAAGATTTGGTTAAGGCGTTTAATACCGGTGTGTCTTATTTTCTTCCGGCAGTCGTTATTGGCGGTGTGTTCCTGGCATTTGCACTTGCAACCGGGGAAGCAGGCAGTGATGGCATGAAGGTCACCAATTCCTTCATGCAAAATATCAATACCATCGGTTCTGCCGGTATGGCGATGATGATTCCGATGCTGTCAGGCTACATTGCTTATTCACTGGCAGGAAAGCCTGCCCTGGCACCCGGCATGATTGTAGGCTATATCGCCAACAACCCGGTCGGTGATAATAATGTTTCCACAGGCTTTCTGGGAGCTATGATTATGGGGATTCTGGTAGGGTATGTATGCAAATGGATCAAAAGCTGGAAGGTCGGCCCAACGATTAAATCCATTATGCCGGTATTGATTATCCCTATCGTATCAGCACTGATCTGCTGTCTGGCATATCTTTATATTCTGGTAGGCCCGCTGGGAGCACTAATGAAGGCATTGACCGGTATGCTGAGTGGTATGCAGGGAGGCAGTGCTATTCTTCTTGGTATCGTCATTGGACTCATGACAGCGTTTGATATGGGTGGCCCTGTGAATAAAACTGCTTCTGCATTTACCATGGCGCTTATGGCAGAGGGGCTGTATGGGCCAAACGGAGCATTCCGCGTTGCAGTTGCGATTCCACCTCTGGGACTGGCATTATCCACCTTTATATCCCGCAGAAAATATGATACTGCGGAAAAGCAGTTAGGTGTTACCAGTGCCTTTATGGGACTGATTGGTATCACAGAGGGAGCGATACCATTTGCTGTTAAGGATATCAAGCATGTGCTTCCTGCAATCATGGGGGGAAGTGCAGTCGGTGCGGGCTTGGCAATGATGCATGCGATTGAATGCTATGTGCCTCATGGCGGCATGATTGTAGTCGCCGCAACAAACAAGCCACTGCTGTATACACTGGATATGGCAATCGGTGTCATTGTGACGGCTTTGCTTTTGCTGGTACTGAAACCGAATATTGAGGATAAGGATAAAAAAAAGACCCCGGTATCACCAGCAGATCATGAAACAGCTGTGAAGTAGACGATATGATTCACGTTGTTATATTGGGCAGTGATGATAATAGGGCTGAATCGTATATAAACAACCATGCGGATACAAAGCGGAAGTTTATATGCATTGGGGATAAGAATGCAGATTATATAGTTAAAAGGGATATAAAAATAAAGGAAGCGGTATGCAAATGTACACATCTGTTACCGCAGCTAAAGCCACAGGATTGCCATGCGCTTGTGAATGCGGATGAACTTGTGTTGTGTGAGCATAAAAATCAGTTGAAGGTATATGCAGAGTATCTTACAGCCGTGTTCAGCATGCGAGCTAAAACAAATGCAGGGCAGCCCCTTGTAATCGTATATGTAAAGGAAATCACAGAAAATGTACAGGAGCTAATAACCATAGTGGGAAACAGTCTGCAGCCGGAGGCATACAACTGGTTTCAGAATATGGTCAGGTACAGGGAATATCAATAAATGAATCGTATAGAGCCAATATACATGAGAAAGGAAAAGGAGTTACGAATATGAATAAATTACCAATCAAAAAAGTAGTAGACGGATTATTGAAATTACAGGATACAGGAGAGAGCGCCACACTTCTCGGGATTGGCCCAATGTCATCGAATTTATTGCAGGCTAGCTTTGAGTTGGCAAGGGATTATGATTTCCCCTTGATGTTTATCGCAAGCAGAAATCAGGTTGATGCGGATGAGCTTGGAGGCGGCTATGTCAATGGCTGGGATCAGAAGCGGTTTCATGATGATATCCGCAAAATTGCAAATCAGGTAAGCTTTGACGGTCTGTATTATTTATGCAGAGATCACGGAGGTCCATGGCAGCGTGATAATGAGCGTAATGCGCATCTGTGTGAGGAGGAGGCAATGAAGCTGGCGCGTCAATCCTACCTTGCGGATATTGAAAACGGTTTTGATCTGCTGATGATAGACCCGACGAAGGATCCATTTGAAATCGGAAAGGTAATCCCTCTCGATGTGGTTTTAAAAAGGACGGTAGATTTGATTGCTTATTGTGAAAAGGAACGCACTCGCCTTGGCTTGCCGGAAATCGGTTATGAAGTTGGTACAGAGGAAACAAACGGAGGACTGACATCCACTGAAAAATATCATGAATTTATTGAAAAGCTGGAAAAAGAGCTACAGGCAAAGGGTCTGCCAATGCCAACCTTCATTGTTGGACAGACAGGAACACTGACAAGAAAAACGGAGCAGGTGGGAACCTATCATTTCC
This sequence comes from Erysipelotrichaceae bacterium 66202529, assembly GCA_017161075.1. Taxonomy (NCBI): domain Bacteria; kingdom Bacillati; phylum Bacillota; class Erysipelotrichia; order Erysipelotrichales; family Erysipelotrichaceae; species Erysipelotrichaceae bacterium 66202529. The sequence continues at coordinate 241,983 of CP046174.1, forward strand.
AGAATGCATATAATCTGGCTGCCATGGCTAAGAAATACGGTGTAGGGTTAAAGGAGCATAATGCGGATTATCTGGATGATGTAACACTTTTAGAGCACATACCGGCAAATGTGACCGCAAGCAATGTTGCGCCGCAGTATGGTACAGAGGAAACAAGAGCCTATCTGAAGCTGTGTGATGTAGAGGATATTTTGAAAAAGGAAGGGTTGATTGAGAATGCCTCAGATGTGAGAAACACCCTGCTGGTAAAGGCAATCAAAACAGAGCGCTGGAGAAAATGGATGATTGGAGAGCAGCGCAATCTACAGGTGGATGAAATATTGAAGGATAAGGAGTTATCTCTGGATATTCTGGACATTGCGGGTCATTATGCATTCAATGACGCGGATGTAAAACGGGAGCTTGATATCCTGTATGAAAATCTGGCAAAGCATCATATTGACGGACAGCGGTTTGTGATCGATCACATTAAGCGTCCTTTGCAGCAGTATGTGGAATGCTATAACCTGAAGGGGGTTACCAGCAGAATCTGCAAGGTGATCAACTAATATGTGAACTGGAGTCGAATGGAAATTCGGCTCTTTGCCGTATACTTATGGAACGGTGTGAGGGAGAATGACTGATTATACAGTATGAGACTAGCAGAAATTAAACCTTGACGGAAATGTGTTATCTGATACAATCACCATGTAGGTACGTTAACAGTAATCGGGAGGATAGAGAATGAAAGAAATACTAACCCATATATGCTTTGATCTGGATGATACCCTGTATGAACAGCTTGCGCCTTTTCAACACGCACTAAATCAGCTTCACCCAGTGGCACAGGAGAAGCTGCGGGATATTTATAAGAGCTTTCGCAGCCGTAGTAATGAAATGTTTTTCCTGCATCAGAACAAGGAGATTTCATTTGAATGCATGCATATTAAACGCATCCAGCTAGCATTAAAGGACCATGGTATTTTAATAAATGACAAGGAAGCCATGGATTTTCAGACGGCCTATCAAAAGGGTCAGTATGAGATTGCATTAAGCAGCACTATTATAGAGCTACTGGATTATTTGAAAAGCAGAGCTGTGAGAATCAGTGTGATCACAAACGGGCCAAAGGAACATCAGCTGAGAAAAATAAAAAGTCTAGGGTTAAAGAGGTGGGTTGATGAAAAGGATATCATTATTTCATCAGCAGTAGGCTGTTCCAAACCGGACAAACGAATTTTTCATATGGTAAGTGATCATGGTCTGTACGTCGGGGATTCCTATGAAAATGACGTTGTTGGTGGTGTTAATGCAGGCTGGGATGTAATTTGGTTAAATAAATATGGCGGCAGAGATCAACAGCATATAGCCGCTTATATTGTGAAGAATGAGAACGAATTACTGGATAGAATACAATGCTTATATTGACTGAATTTATAGATTCGGTCTTTTTTGTAATTGTTATTAACAGCTAGTAAGGGATTGAATTATATTGTATGCACAGATAAAATTATAACCAGTTGTAAACCTTTTATTTACGGGATATAATAGGCATATAGGAACAGGAGCTGATAGCGTGAGGAATCTGCCAATTGGAATAGAAGATTTTAAAGAGTTGATAGATAAAGATTATTATTATGTGGATAAATCTTTATTTATAGAAGATGTGTTAAAAGAAAAAGTGGCGCTGTATGCACGGCCGCGACGTTTTGGAAAAACCTTAAATATGAGCATGCTCTATTACTTCTTTTCTATCAGACAAACGGAGAATGCTTATCTGTTTAACGAATTGAAAATTTCAAAACATGAGGAAGCAGTACCATATCAGAACCGATATCCAGTAATCTTTTTGTCATTAAAGGATATGAAGGATATATCCTTTCAGGATCAGCTCAATAATTTTCAAATTATTTTAGGTGAGATTATAAGTAAGAATAAGGAACTATTAACCAGTGAATACTTGGATGAAATAGATAGAAATTTATTAAAGCAGTATAAAGCAGGAACAGTAAACAAGGCACAGCTACAGAATGGTTTAAGGTTTTTGAGCATTTGCTTGGAAAAACACTGGCGAAGAAAGGTTATCCTTTTGATAGATGAATACGATGTACCGTTACAGAGTGCTTATCTAAACGGCTATTATGAAGATATGGTGAATTTTATTAGAAATGTATTCAGCACGGCTTTAAAAACAAATGATGCGTTGGAAAAAGGGGTGTTAACTGGCTGTCTGAGAATAGCGAAGGAGTCAACACCGCAGGCGGGCTTTAGCCTTTTCACAGGTCTCAATAATTTCAAAGTGAATTCCATTTTTGATGAAGTGTCCAGACAGAGATTTGGTTTTACGAAAGGTGAAATAGATACGTTGCTTCAGACGTATAATGCTGGGGAATACAAGACTGTGATAAAAGAATGGTACGATGGCTATCAGTTTGGCGGCTGTGATGTGTATAATCCCTGGAGTGTCCTGATGTATATGGATCGTTTACTCAATTCAAGTAGAAAAGAGCCGGAATCTTTCTGGGCGAATACAAGTGGCAATGATATCATTTACCGTTATGTAAAAGGAGCCAATCCAAACATGCGGAATGAATTTGATATTCTGGCATCCGGAGGAACAATTGAAAAGACAATAAAGGATGATATAACCTACAGGGAAATGGATCAAATCAACAATGTATACAGCTTTCTGTTATACACAGGCTATTTAAAGGCTGCACGCTGTATGGATAAAGATAAGCGTATATTTCAGTTGATGATACCAAACAAGGAAATAAAGCGGGTTTATGTATCTATATTTCATGAATGGTTTGAAGAACAGGTAGAGCATAGCGGTGCTTCCTTTATGGAGGCTTTAATGAACGAAGATATAAGACAGGCAAATGATATAGTAAACAATGTCCTGTTCAAATCTATCAGCTATTTTGATTATGATGAAAATTTCTATCACGGTGTTATGGTTGGTATGTTGAGTGACTATCAAACATTATCCAATCAGGAATCAGGCTTAGGGAGGTACGATATTGCTGTGCTTCCGTTATATAACAAAGAAAGAGGATTCGTCTTTGAGCTAAAGATAGCAAAGTGTATGGAAGAACTGGACGATACCGCTAATAAGGCCTGTGAACAGATCAAAGCTATGAAATATATAGAGGGCTTGAATAAAAAAGGATATACAGATATCGTCGGGTATGGAATTGCCTTTTATAAAAAATCCTGTGTGATTGTCAAAGCAGATTCATCGATTTGATTGATGCAGAAAGAAGTCTTATGTTGAGAATGGCGATTAGATAGATGTCGTAATCATTCTCCTTTCATGACCTTTTATAGAACACAAATGTAGTAATAAAAGGCAGGTGTTGAAATTTCCTACACTTGCCTTTTTATCCTATGCCTATGTGAAATCTATCTGCTTTGTATCAGCTATTTGATTTTGTTACATACATCTACTAAAGATTCCATTTCCTCTGTTCTATTATTACGCACCTTGAGATTGTCTAAACGATAGGCTTCATATTTAACAGTATCCTGAGCAGGTAAATTGATTTCCCTTAATCCCTCTCCCCTGTCAAGAAATGCATACAGGTTTTTGCTTTTGTGGTATTTCATAAAAGCAAGGTAGGTTTTTCCAGTCTTTAGCTCCATAGCGGGTTCAAAGGTTGCATAATAATAGCGGTTTTTTCTTTTCTCACGGAACTCCTTAGTTGTTTTCTTATAAAAATCAGGATTTCTAATTTGCTCATATTCATTTATAGGGATAAATCCACCTTCATTTGCGTAAGTATAAACGCTGTTTTCTTCTATGGTGCCATATATTGTTTTATCAACAAGGAATCTTCCATATGTAGTTGGCACTGCTTTGAAAAGTTTCATATCTGCGGAATCTATGCTAATGACTTTTATGATAGCAATATCTGTAGCCGCATCTTTCAATTCCTTTTCATTGCGCGATAAAGTACAGCGCATCAATACATTTATCTCACTATTCTTCCGTATTTCGTCTGAGATATAGGTGTGTGTAGGATATTCAGCTTCCATAGGCTTTACAGATGCTTTATTATCTTTCCATGAGCATCCACTTACTAGCATAAGGAATACAGAAATAAGTATTTTCTTCACGCTGACCTCCTTTTATAGGGTTATCTATTATTTGCTGTACATAAATCTAGAGGTTATTCTTAACGTTAATTTACAAGAATGTATTTATTTATATATTCAGATAAAGATTCATATGCATTTGTATGATTGTTTTTAAGTTTTAAATCATCTAGTAGTAGGGTCTCCTTTTTTACTGATCTTGATTGTATAGGTAAATTGATTTCTCTTAAACCGTTTTCAAAGCCAAGGATTTCATAAGAATTTAAATCATCATGGTACCTCATATAGGCAAGATATGTTTTACCAATTTCCAATTCTATATCATTATTTAGGTAAATCTCATAATATGTATTATTTTTGTCTATGGTAATTCCTGCTTTTTTTCTTAAATATTCTCTTTTAATTATAGCAGTTTCTTCATCATATTTCTCGTATTCAGCAACGGAAACTACACCTCCTGGTCTAGCATAATTTATTGTACTATTTTCTTTTAAATGACCTGATAAAGTTGTATTAATCAGCATTGTGCCATAAGTTGTAGGTATCAAATTTGTGAAATTCATATCTGCAGATGCGATACTTATCACTTTTACAATTGCTATATCCGTTGCCTTTGCATATAATAATTCCGGCGTATATTCATAAAGCATAGAGGCTTCGAAATTTCCTTTTTCTGTATTGCTTTTTATTTTATCTGTAATATAGCTACTTATTTTATGTGATACTATTGACTCTACAGTCTCTTTATTATTAACATTAGATTTATTACTACAACCAGCTATACCAATTAGAGAAAAAAGCATAAAAAGTTTTAAAATTTTTTTCATAATAGTCTCCTCATATTATATTTAATACAAATAATTTATTGTATCATTATCAACTTTTTGAACAGTATTAACTGTGGATACATCAATTTGTGGATACATAATACTAGATTTATTAGATGAATGACTTAATCCAAAAGCATGTCCTTGTTCATGTATCATCACTTTTTTTCTCCATTTTGTAGGAAAATTATTTTTATTAATTCTTATTTCAGTATAAAAATAATTATATGTTGGTCCTTTGTCTTTTTTATTGACTCTCTTTCCATTACCATCCCAAAAAGAGGTATAGGCCAATATATTATTATACATTTCAGCATCTTGAGTTGGTGTTTTGACATAAAAGTCCATATGTGTTGCATAATTTGACGTTACTTTTGTCATATATATTGGATTATCCCAACCAGTATACATCCATTTATTTGCACCATAGTCTATATCTCCAGTATATGCTGATGCAGATGAGTGAATCCAATAACAGGTATTTCCAACACCTCTCGAAAATTTAGCATTGTTTGTCCAATTTGGTGTTCTTGCCATAATAGGACTTCCAGTAATAGCAATTGAGATTAAAGTTAATGAAAATATTGTTGTATAAATTAGTGCTTTTTTCATATTTCCTCCTTTACTCACTAAAAGTGATAGTTTGATTGAATATGCGCCTATTCATTCAAATCATATATTCAATAATCCTGTTTGTAAATAGAAACTGTCCTTCAAATGAATTTAATGTCATTTAAATTCATTTTATTATATGAATCGTAGGATGGTTACATAGAATGCTATTTAATTTTATTTTTAGAATATAAGTTTTTAAATTATATGAAAAAAAAACATATTTCTATTAAACTTAGGTTTATTAGTAGTCTTTAGAAAGTTTTATTTTTTTAATGATATATTTCATTGACAAATAAACTTATATTGTTATATTTACAATAATAGAAATACTATGGGAGGGGCGTATGAAATCAATTAAGATTTTATTTTGTTGTAGTTTAGACAATAAATCCATATTAAAAAAGAAAATTGAATCGTGTTACGAATGCTGTGATATCAAGGTGATAAAAAAGGAAGAATTTGATTTAAATGTAAAGTATGAAGCATATTTTTTTGAAGTTGATTCACATGATACATCAGGTTTTGAGAAAGCAAAATATATCAGAAAAAAATATAATAATCCTCTTATTATTTTCATATCATCAAGTATAGAATTAGCTTTAACTGGTTATAAATATAACGCATTTCGTTTTTTAATGATTGAAAAACTCAAAGAAGATCTACCTTTAATATTAAATGATATAAAAAAATTCTATGAATTTTCAAATCGCTTCATTGGTGTTAAGGATAAGAAAAATCAAGTTATTCCCCTATACTTTAAGGATATAGTATTTTTAATATCCGAGGGAAACTATATTGATATACATACAGAAGATAATATTTTTCGAAAGCGATGCAATGTGAAATACTTTCTAGGTATTTGTGGCAATGAGATATTTATATATATAGAAAAAGGTATTCTTATCAATATGAGATATGTGAGAGATTTTAACAGGTTGACGGGAGAGTTAACAATTAAAAGTGGTATGCATATGAGCGTAAGAAAAAAATTTAAAGAGAATTTTATTAGAGAGTGGAACAGATTAAAAAGTGGGCGTAACATATTTAAAGTTTTGCCTGAATAGTATTATTTCTAAAAAGTTTTCAGATTTTTTTAATAATGAGAAATTGTTTGTCAGCGAATATTTTGATGAAATAGATAAACTATCATAAAAACATTATAACAGAACAGTGAATAAGGCACAGCATGATAAAAACAGGAGATGACCTATTTTATAAAAAAGTTTCTATATTAAATTTTATATAGTATATGTAAACAGACTATATTGCAGAGTCTGTTTTTATTTGTCTATCTTATCCCATTTCAATGCTCCTCGTGCTTTTCATCGGATGAACACTGTAGTAAAATTAGTATTAGGTTGACCGGCTTATCGTATGAATATAGAGATAAAATCATATATAAAATAAGGTGATGAAATGAAAGAGAAAATGACAAAGGATCAGAAAAGGCAACAGCTCAGGGAGCGCAATACACCCCCGCATTTGAGTGTCCTGGAGGAAGTCGGCAATGCGGTTACACATGGTGTTGGAGCTGTCGTGGCATTGGTTGGAATGATTTTGCTGCTTCTGAAATCAAACAGCAGTGAGAAAATAATCGCTGCTCTGATTTTTGGCGGTAGCATGTTTCTTTTGATGCTGATGAGCTGTTTATATCATGCTTTTAAAAGTGATACAAAGGTAAAACGATTATGGCGCAGATTTGATTACACCTCTATTTATTTTTTAATCAACGGAACCTTTGCACCGATCTGTCTTGTTTTTGCGGATAGCAGGTGGGCTTTGGTATTGTTTGCTGTGCAATGGCTGCTGGCAATCACCGGTATTGTTATGATTATGATATACGGTCCTGGCAAATGGCCGGCTCTGCATTATACGCTGTATTTCCTAATCGGATGGAGCGGTATATGCTTCCTGCCTGATCTTTACCAGCATAACCAGCCGCTGCTTTACATGATTTTACTGGGAGGAGTTGTATATACTGCCGGTATGATTCCATTCTCTAAGCATTATAAAGGCTCGCATTTTCTATGGCATCTGTTTGTACTGGCTGGAGCGCTGCTGCACTGGATCGGTATATATTTTTTCCTGTATTGAAAGTAAAATCATATGTTATATAAATGAAAACAAGCAACGGATGTAAGAGGCTATCTCAGATATCTTAAAAAGAAAAGCAGTGAATGCTTTGGCATGATTCTTTCTCGACACCGATATATGAAAATCGTGAAATACAAAATAATAATGCTTATCAACCCTTTTGTATCTCATATCTCCCAATGTCTGAAAATGAGAAGGAGTCATATGCAGCGCGCTGCTTTTTATATCCCATAGGCGTATGGAAAGCATCTTTTTTACAAACAGCTTTTGTCTGCTAGGATACAGAATTTTTAACCGATGATGAAAAGCGCTGTGAGCATAACCAACATGATATATTTAGTATTTATAGCAGTATAGAAATCGTTTCATTCACATACTATATAGGAATCCCGGCACTTTGTAAGTCAACAGAATAAAGATTTTTGTGTCATACATAATATATAGGAAAGCACTTGAAAAAGGTGGTGAAAAAATGCACAAAAGGGGGAAAAAGCAGGGGGTTCATGGTATAATAATAGCAACGTGGCCAGAATTTATACAATTCATTTGAATTGTCTGACTACTGTTGGAACGGATTATGGTAATCTATATCCGTATTGATTATGTAAGGAGATTATTATGCTGAAAGTCTTACAACATCCTCTGATTACGCACAAGCTGACACAGATGCGTAAGAAGGAAACCGGAACCAAGGATTTCCGCCAGAATCTGGATGAAATCGCCGGCCTGATGGCTTACGAAATTTCCAGAGATTTCCCGCTTCAGCCAGTCGAAATTGATACGCCTGTCGCAAGGACTACTACCTATGAGCTTGCGAAGGAAATCGTGCTGGTACCGATTCTTCGTGCAGGGCTTGGTATGGTGAATGGAATCTGTGATTTGATCCCTACCGTCAAGATTGCACATGTGGGGCTGTACCGTGATGAAGAAACACTGGAGCCTCATACATATTTTGAAAAGTATCCCAAGGAAGTAAAGGATGCCATCGTCATGATCGTCGATCCGATGCTGGCAACCGGAGGTAGTGCGATTGCTGCTATTGACATGGTGAAAAAGCAGGGGGCGAAAAATATCCGCCTTGTATGCCTGGTCGGAGCACCGGAAGGTGTAAAGGCCGTGGAGAAAGCACATCCGGAAGTGGATATTTATCTTGCGGCACTGGATGAAAAACTGAATGAAAAAGGGTATATCGTACCTGGACTTGGAGATGCAGGAGACCGTATTTTCGGTACGAAGTAGTCATGAAGGAAGCATACCGGGCAATGCGGCTAATGTTTACCATGGCACTTGCCTGTGGCGCAGCAGTATGGATCGGAGCCTGGCTGGATGATGTCTTTCATACCTCGCCATGGTGCCTTTTGATACTGTTAGCCTATGCCATCATCTCCAGTCTGTATCTGATGATTCGAAAGCTGGGTGATGATCATGAATGAAACAAGGAAAATGGGAATGGAGATTCGCATTATCACACTGCTGCTCTGTGCAGCGGGCTGCGTGATCTGCATCATCCTGTTTCCGGGAGCGTGGAAGCAGGGAGTCATGGGTATTCTGATTGGTTCCTTAACCGGCATTATGGGCTTCAACATGATTCAGAACATGGTAGGCCGTATTGACGGGGAGCTCGCGGATATCAAATCCCGAGCATTTCGCTCCTATACGCGAAGGTATATGCTATATGCGCTTATCTTTGCTCTCAGTGCCATTGCAGGGGCGCATATCGCGGCTCTGCTGGTGGGAATGCTGCTGCATAAATGCAGTATTCTGATTTACAGCTGGAAACACAGAAAGGAGGATGAGTAGTGGACGATAAATTTGACGGAATCGTTCTGACACTGTTTGGACACAACATCGAATTTCAGCAATCGGTTATCAACTGGCTGATTCTCTGTGTGCTGTTTTCCATATTCTTTATCTGGGCCGGCAAGAAATTTGAAAAAGCCGATGTCCGCAAGGCACCGTCGGGAATACTTCTGGTAGTGGAAATGATTACCGGACTGTGTACTAGTATTATCGGTGATAATCTGAAGCATGAAACGAAGCATTATCTGCCATTTCTCGGTACACTGACGATGATGATGGCTGTCAGTAATCTGCTGGGACTTCTCGGTCTGCAGCCGCCGACATCCAATCTGAGCTTTAATGTTACGCTGGCACTGATGATGTTTCTGACGATTCAGTACAACGGTATCAGAAAGGGCGGACTGGGAGCGCGTCTGAAGGAACTGACAGAGCCCATGTGGCTGCTTACACCATTGAATGTGATTGGTGAGCTGGCACTTCCGATTTCGCTTTCCATGCGTCTGTTTGGAAACATTTTGGCAGGCTCGATTATTATGCTGCTGGTGTATACGATGATGCGGGGCTTTCTCCCATTCGGAGTACTCGGCTATATCGCAACGCCGTTTCTGCATGCGTATTTTGATGTTTTCTCAGGTCTGATACAGACCTATATCTTCTTCACGCTGGCAAGCTTCTTCCTAAGCGAACAGGTTGCCCCGGAAGAATAATAAACCATTTTAAAATAGTGTGAAATAAGTTATGAAAAAATAGTTGGTTCATAACGGAACGCCATAGGTATTTTATACAGGAGGAAAAAAATTATGGAATTCAATGAATATTTTGTACAGGGTATGGCACTGTTAGGTGCAGGTATTGCTATGATCGCCGGTTTAGGGCCTGGTATTGGACAGGGTATCGCAGCCAGCAAGGGTGCGGAAAGCGTTGGACGTAATCCGGATGCTGCAGGTAAGGTACGTTCCATCATGGTGCTTGGTATCGCCCTGGCCGAGACAACAGGTATCTATGCATTGATCGTTGCCTTGATTCTAATCTTCATGAAAGGGTAATGTCATTCATCATGAAGCTAGGAAGAAAGGAGGTATTCGCATAGTATGGATTTTGATATAAATGCCTATCTGCGGCTGAATCCGATGGATATGATCATGGTCTGTATTTCTACGCTGATCATTATTGCAGTCGCAAAGCATTTCTTCTGGGATAAGGTGCTTGCCTATCTCGATGCACGCAAGGCTGCCATTCAGGCGGACATTGATGCAGGAACGCAAAGCAGAGAAGCAGGCGAGCAGTATAAACGTCAGTATGAAGAACAGATGGCAAATGCCAGAGGCGAGGCACATGAGATACTGGAAAGTGCCAAAGCCAATGCCGTTCAGGAAAAACGTGAAATTCTGGCAGCCGCAAGAGGGGAAGCCGAAGCGGTGAAGGAAAAAGCACGAAAGGATATCGAGCGCGAGAAGGTACAGGCGCGCGCGGAAATGAAGGATGCCATTGTGGATGTGGCGTTTGAAGCCGCAAAACAGATTGTAAATAAAGAGCTGGATGAGAGCACACACAAGCAGTATGTGGATGATTTCATCGAGCATGCAGGTGATGAGACATGGCAGGCATAGCAGCAAAAAGCTACAGTGATGCGCTGTTTGCACTTGCACAGGAAGAACAGAAGCTGGATGTATTTAAGGCAGATGTATGCATGATGGATGAACAGCTAAAGGCTTATCCTGATTTCATGCGGGTGCTGACACATCCCAAGATTCACAAGGAAGAAAAAAAACAGACCCTAACGTCTGTATTCGGCAGTGAGGTTGACCACATGGTTTTGAACTTCGCAAAGCTGCTGATTGATAAAAGCCGTTTTCAGAATTTTCACGATATTACGAGAGAATTTGTAAAGCAGTACAATGAGGTTCATAATATCGAAGTGGCATATGTCCGTTCAGCGAAGAAGCTGGATGATGCGGAAATCAGCCGTCTAAAATCCATGCTGGAGAAGAAGCTTTCAAAAACGGTGGAATTAAAAATACAGGAGGATCCGGATCTGCTTGCGGGTTTACGCATCAAGATCAATGATATGGTTCTGGATAATACAGCCAGAAGCCGTATGGATAATCTGAAACAGCTGGCACAGAGTGAATCTGTGCAGGAAAGTTAGAGGTGAATGCGAGTGAGCTTAAAGCCAGAAGAAATAAGTAAGCTGATCAAGGATCAGATTCGCAGATATGATGAGGATCTGGAAATCGATGAGACTGGTACGATTATCACCGTTGGTGATGGTATTGCCCTGATCTACGGTTTACAGAATGCAATGGCCGGTGAGCTGCTTCGTTTCCCTGGAGATGTTTATGGTATGGTACTGAACCTGGAGGAGGAGCACGTCGGTGCTGTTCTGATGGGGGATGACTCCAACATCCGTGAAGGAGACGAAGTAAAACGTACCGGACGTATCGTTGAGGTTCCCGTTGGGGACGGTATGCTGGGCCGTGTTGTCAATGCACTGGGACAGGCAATCGACGGAGGAGAACCAATCAAGAGTGATAAATTCCGTCCGGTTGAGCGTGTGGCACCAGGTGTTATGACACGAAAAAGTGTACATCAGCCAATCCAGACCGGATTGAAAATCATCGACTCCATGATTCCTATCGGCCGCGGACAGCGTGAGCTGATTATCGGTGACCGCCAGACCGGAAAAACAGCGATTGCCATTGATACCATTATCAACCAGAAGGAAAACAATGTAAAATGTATCTATGTTGCCATTGGTCAGAAGGCCAGTACGGTAGCGCAGATTGTTGAGAAGCTTCGTTCTCACGGTGCTATGGAATATACGACGATCGTATCCTCCACGGCGAGTGAACCGGCTCCTCTGCAGTATATCGCACCGTATGCAGGCTGTGCTATCGGTGAGGAATGGATGGAAAACGGAGACGATGTGCTGATCGTTTATGACGATTTAAGTAAGCATGCCGTTGCCTACCGTACCATGTCCCTGCTGCTGAAGCGTCCACCGGGACGTGAGGCATATCCGGGAGATGTCTTCTATCTGCATTCCCGTCTGCTGGAGCGTGCGGCGAAGCTGAATGATGAGCTTGGTGCGGGAAGTCTGACGGCCCTGCCAATCATTGAAACGCAGGCCGGAGATATTTCCGCCTATATTCCGACAAATGTTATTTCCATCACGGATGGACAGATTTTCCTACAGACGGAGCTGTTCAACAGTGGTGTGCGTCCTGCCGTGGACAGCGGTTTGTCCGTATCCCGTGTAGGTAGTGCGGCACAGATCAAGGCAATGAAGCAGGTGAGCGGTTCTTTGAAGCTGGAGCTGGCTCAGTTCCGTGAAATGCAGGCCTTTGCGAAATTCGGAAGTGATTTGGATGCGGCTACGACAGAAACGCTGGCTCATGGTGAGCGTCTGACAAAGCTGTTGATTCAGAATCAGTATGATCCGCTTCCGGTAACCCATCAGGTACTCTCTCTGTTTGCGGCAAAGAATAAATTCCTGAAGCCGGTTAAGGTTGAGGATGTTCAGCTGTATGAAAAAGAAATGCTGAAATATATGGAACGCAATCATGCGGATATCCTTGCAGAGATTGCAAAGAAACAGGCGCTGGATGATGAATTGAATGCAAAGATTACAGCTGCTTTACAGGCGTTTGCTTCTGAATTTAAGAATATGATAGAAGGATAATGTATGGCAGCAGGTAAACTGGAGATCAAGGCGCGCATCCGCTCTGTCGAATCAACAAAGAAGATCACAAAAGCGATGCAGCTGGTTGCCACCAGTAAACTGAAGAAACAGAAACAGTACATGGAAGAAAACCGGGAATATGCACATTATCTGAAAGAAACGGTGCAGGAAATCCTGTCTTCCATTGAGCATTCCAGACATCCGTATCTGCAGAAGCAGGAGGGAAAGCCGTATACCATCGTTTTCACCAGCGATATGGGCTTATGCGGCGGCTATAATGCCAATATCTTCCGTATGCTGCAGCAAGAAATCGGCAATGATGGTGACTTTGTTATCATCGGAGCGCGAGGAGCCGGATGGATCCACAATAAGGATTTCCATGTCACACAGGTGGAAACGGATCTGGAAGAGGACTGTTACAGTGAGCTGGCCGGTGTAGCTGACCATGCATTGGAACTGTACCGCAAACAGGAAATATCCCAAATACGCATTTTATATACACATTTTGTTAATTCCGTGACCTTTGAGCCGAAGCTGGTTACTCTGCTTCCGGTGGAAAAGGAAGAACGTGAAAAGACGACAACTGCAGAAACCATCTTTGAACCTGCAGGTGACCGGATTCTGGACACCCTGGTTCCGATGTATGTACGTTCTCTGCTGTACAGCTACTTCCTGGAAACGAAAACAAGTGAACAGGCAAGCAGACGTATGGCGATGGAGAGTGCTACAGATAATGCAGAGGAGTTGAAGGAAACTCTTGAATTACAATTCAACCAGGCTAGACAGGCCGCAATTACCCAGGAAATAACGGAAATTGTCGGCGGTGTCAACGCCATGGAATGAAAGGAGCAGCCATGAGTAAGAATACAGGAAAAATCGTACAGGTCATTGGCCCGGTAGTCGATGTTGCATTTGAAAACGGAGAATTGCCACAGCTTTTGACCGCTATTGAAATTCCTCTGAAAGACAGTGAATCTCTGATTGTCGAAGTTGCTCAGCATATCGGTGATGAACGCGTCCGCTGTATCGCCATGGGTGGTACAGACGGTCTGGTTCGCGGAATGGAAGCCATTGATACAGGATCAGCGATCCGTGTACCGGTTGGTAAGGAAATTCTGGGAAGAATGTTTAATGTCCTCGGACGTGAAATAGATGGTCTGGGACCTGTTGGAACGGATAATACACTGCCGATTCACAGACAGGCACCGGGCTTTGAGGAGCAGCAGACATCCGCAGAAATGCTGGAAACAGGAATTAAGGTCATTGACCTGCTTTGCCCATATTCCAAGGGTGGTAAGATTGGTTTGTTTGGCGGTGCGGGAGTAGGAAAAACCGTACTGATCCAGGAGCTGATTCACAATATCGCCAAGGAACATGGTGGAATGTCCGTCGTTACCGGTGTCGGGGAGAGAACCCGTGAAGGAAATGACATGTATCATGAAATGAAGGACAGCGGTGTCCTGGATAAGACCGTACTGGTTTACGGACAGATGAATGAATCTCCGGGTGCCAGAATGCGTGTTGGTCTGACAGGTCTTACGATGGCGGAATACTTCCGTGATCATGACCATCAGGACGTGCTGCTGTTCATCGACAATATCTTCCGTTTTACCCAGGCAGGTAGTGAAGTAAGCGCCCTGCTGGGACGTATGCCGAGTGCCGTTGGATATCAGCCGACCCTTGCGACAGAAATGGGACAGCTGCAGGAGCGTATCACATCGACAAAGGATGGTTCCATCACATCTGTACAGGCGATCTATGTGCCTGCGGATGATTTGACAGACCCTGCTCCGGCTACTGCCTTTACGCATCTGGACGCGAAAACCGTGCTGGATCGTGATATCGCAGCGCTGGGTATTTATCCGGCCGTTGATCCATTGGAATCCAGCTCTCGTATCCTGGATCCGCTGGTTGTCGGAGAAGAGCATTACGAGGTAGCCCGTGGCGTGCAGACCATTCTGCAGCGCTATAAGGAGCTGCAGGATATCATTGCCATTCTGGGTATGGACGAGCTGAGTGAAGAAGACAAGATCATTGTCAATCGTGCCCGCCGTGTCCGTAACTTCCTGTCACAGCCGTTCCATGTTGCGGAGGTATTCTCCGGAATCAAGGGCTGCTATGTGTCCCGTGAGGATACGGTACGCAGCTTTAAGGAGCTGCTTGCCGGAAAATATGATGAGCTTCCGGAGCAGGCCTTCATGTTCGCTTCAACGATTGAAGAAGTTGTCGAGAAAGCCAAGGCTCTGGAACACTGAGTATGATCAAAATCAAGATCATTACGCCGCTGGGTCTTTATAAGGAAGGCGAGGTCGGCGGCGTGCATGTGCGGACGGTGGAAGGTGAAACGACCATTCTTCCCAACCACATGCCAATCGTTGCAATGCTGACAACATGCAAATGTTCTCTTATGGAAGGCAATGAATATAAGGATTATGCGATTGCCGGCGGACTGCTTCAGTTTGCGGACAATGAGATGCGTATTCTTGCGGATGCAATCGAAGGCCGTGAGGAAATTGATATTGAGCGTGCAAGACGCGCAAAGCAGCGCGCGGAGGAACGTTTGAAAAAGCTGGACAACCGTACCAGCATTAAGCGTGCTGAGGTGGCACTGGCAAAGGCAATCAACCGTATCAGGGTATATGGTGGATAAGCTTTCAACATATAACAGGGATATCAGATTTATATTCTGGTATCTTTTTTTCTATTTCATAGAACGCTTAAAGCTACCGCATATGAAAAAGCCTGTGATACATGACCACAGGCATACGTATTACAAAACGTTATACCGCTTTACTTCTTATTGCGCAGTCTCAACTTATCAAAGCCGATTTGAATAAGCACGATCAGTAAGCTGATCAGCATATTTTCAAGAGATGATGAGCGGTTGAAAAGCATCATGATAAACACGATAACCGTATATTCAATTAAGTAAATTTTTCCATTCATAATAGTTTTATCTCCCTGGAAATGCAACTCATGTTCCTTTTTATTTACGCAACTGCTGTATCATAGGTGTTAGGATACAGCGTAATCATCATATAACAGATTTCATCATCACTGATTTCTATTTCAAAGGCTTCCTCAATCGACTTGATATGCGTTCGTATTTTCTGGAAAATGTCCTTATTCTTTTCCAGATAAGGAATCTTGTGGTCAAATATGATGGTTTTATTCGCAATGATACGCTCTATCATAAATCCGATATGAATAATGAGTGAGAAGCCGGTGGAAGCTCTGTTTTTTTCATCGTAATTCAAATCCGTAAAGAGACTGTTTAAAAATTCTGTAGAAACCTTTTGTACAGCTAGCGGATTCACATACATGACATGCTGGGCAAGGAAGCCGGCAGCTTCTTCTGCATTCTGATCGACCCTTTTGTTTTTGACCGGATGAACACCGGCACCGGTCTTATTTAGAAATTTTATAAAATTCTCCTTTTTATCATCCGTTACCAGCTCAGAGATATGAAAGAACGGGACATCCACATCCATATGCACATTCCCTATCACGGCAACTAAGTTATAATTGTTTGCAATTTCCTGATATGCATCCTGCTTCTTTTGCAGCTCCTCATTACTCAAAGCAAAAACATGTATATAACCAAGTGAATTTTCCTTCAAAATCTCTTCAATCATGTTTTTAAAAGCAATGCTGGTACCCCGTCCGGAGGAACAGGCCGAAATGATGGCAGGCTCCTTTTCCGATGTCGCAAAGGCCGGTTCAAAACGGTTTTTAATCAGATATTCATTATAGGTCAGATCAATATGCTCATTACGGTTAAGCATAATATGTGCAAAATCCCATGCGATTGCTGTGGATACATTGGGAATCGTGTGAGTGGGAATCCCGGTATCCCTGGTCAGCTTATGACCAAAATCAAGTAGGGAGCCCATATCCGCAAGGATCATAACACCCTTTTTAAGCTGCAGACTTTCGATTTCCTCCACAAACAGCTGATAGCTCTGATTTACATCCTGTGTCAGCGGCATGTCGAAGGCTTTTACAAAATCAGTATGCAGCAGCCGGTTGCACACCTCTGCGATACTGGAGGCTGTATTACCGTGCGCAAGAATATAAAGAGCAGCCTTTGAAGAATTATCGGTTACAATATCACTTGTAATATTTTTTATCAGCAGCTGAAAGAATTTTTTCTCATCAGTTGGCAGCCGCAGCGAAAATTTGCTTTCGATTTTATCAATCATATCATCGACGATTGCTTCCCCGGTCTTCGCAGGGACAGAGCTGGTTTCCGTAAGCTTTATCTTTCGCAGACGGTCAATGAGAAACTTTAAATGAAATGCCAGGACTAGGATGCTCTGTTCCGTGATTTTGACAGATAAACGGTTTTGAATTTCCTTCATGACCTCAAGTGAGAAATCAACGATACGCGGTTCAATAATCTTATACAGCTCGTCCTTATTTATGGTTTTGAAATACATACTGTTAAGTATTTCATCATAATAAGAGGACACTGCAGAGGAAATACGGATTGCGACCTCATCACTTGTCAGACCCTGCTTGGAATAATTGCGTATTTCTTCAATCAGACTGTAATACGCCTCCTCATTCAGCACTTTTTCCTTGACATTTGAGATTTCATTTGATGGCGTGATTACCAGATCGTAGTTGTAATTTTCATAATTATCCGTGAATGTATAACCGATTTTCCTGTATTTTTTATAGGCCTCCCGTATGTTGTCCGAAAGGAACACATAGGGTACCTTAATTTCACCAAATTCCTTCGTTTTACTTTCCAGGAAGGAACGTGCACACAGAATTTTTATTTCAGAAGCAAGCTGTCCTATATTTTCTGTAAAGTCATATAACGTAATAGCCTTAACGATATCAGCATCGATAATATAGGTTCGCTGTGTTATGATTGCCTCCTTGGAAAAGAGATGCTCCATGATTTTTAATTTTTCCTGTAAAGGACGTTCTCTGAGCGGAGGTAGATTGATGGTGAGCGGAATCCTGCGCTTGAAGGTTTTCAGCAGTACATCATTCGGATTTTCTGTGGTAGCACCAATGATGAGAATATCAGCTTTTCGTATGGTGTTTGCTTCCCCCATTTTCCGATACTGTCCGGTATCCATGAGATAAAACAGCAGCTCCTGTCCTTCTGGAGGAAGCCGGTGAATTTCATCCAGAAACAGAATTCCGTGATTTGCTTTTTCCACAAGTCCCTCTGTTTCCTGATCAGCTCCGGTGAAGGCTCCACGGATATGTCCGAACAGCTGTGATAAGAGCAGCTGCGGATTGTGATAATAATCTGCACAGTTGAACTCCACAAAGGGATATTCCTTTTCACTTACTCCCTTGATTTTACGTCCATACTCATACATCGTATGTGCAAACAGTGTTTTTCCTGTACCGCTTTCTCCGGTGATCAGCGTATGCAATCCCTTTGGCGGATATAGAATCGCAGATTGAGCCTGTTTGATTTGCAGGGACTGACTGCCGTCAAAGCCGATCATGACAGAGAATGAATCCGATGTATCCTGATCCTTTCTGAAAAAGATTTCTTTTATTTCCTCATTTGTATACACCTGTTTTTCTGGAGTGAAATGTAATTCCCTTTGTAAGATAGCAACGGGTATGAATAAGACCGGTCTTGTTTCTATTTTGATAAACAAGCCGTCCTTCACCGCCGCGTTTAAAATGGTACTGACGGTTGATCTGTACGTGTTAAAATGTTCAGCGACTTCCTTTGCGGTTATTCCAAAAGCCTCTTTTTTCTGAATCCTGTTTTCCAGATATTCTTTTGTGATGACAGAATAGATATAATCGTATAATTCCTGCTCAGACATATCTACACCTCTTTTCTTTTTTATATACGTAATCTGACATGGCTTGTATATGACTTGGATGCTATACGTACACAGTCAGACCAGGTGCTTATGAAGCATATGTGTACTTATACAGGCAAACATGTACAGTACGAAACGTAAGCGCTTATGATCCATTGGTGTAAGCAATGGTTATTTTCAGTAATATAGGGAAAATCTTAACCCTCTGTGAAAAGGAATACAAGGGATTGTTCCCTTACGGCAGTTATGCAAAGACTAGGTAAAGCTATGACAGCAGCTCAACCAGGGCAGTGATGATTTCCTTAGGCGTTGAGGAAGCCTTGATTTTTTCCATGGACTCCTTTTCTGAAAACATATCAACCAGCTTTTGAAGAATGGTAAGCTGATGCTCTGCGCCGTTGACTGCCAATGTGAAGGTAATATTTACCGGTACTGTTTCATTGTCAGAGCCCATCAGAATAAAGTCTACCGGGTTTTTCAGCTTTGTGACGATAATGGCTGATTTTTCCACAGTATCTCGTTCAATAGGATGGGGAATCGCCACCTTCATAACCTCTGTCGGAAGGGCTGTCGGATATAGCTTTTCTCTTTTGATGACTGCCTCCGCAAAGCCCTTCTTTACATACCCCTTTTGATATGCATCTTCCCCGATTTTTCTGATGGCATCCTCAAAGTCCTCAGCTTCAAGCTCCATCTGTATCAAATCTTCAAATAATAAATCCTTTATATTGTATTTTTCCATAATTGAATACCTCCCGCTTTAGTAAAAAGCAAAAATCTTGCCAATTTATGAAAGCATACGCAGATTCTGTTACAATTCAGCTTTTTATAAGGAAAAAGCCTTGTTTGTACAAGTGCATTTCCGCAAATAGAACCAATGATCAATACACTTTCTGCGGATAACATACTGTGGCGGTTTATGATACCATAAGATATGGAAAACAGTTACAATCAGAGTTTCGAAGAATGAAAATACAGTGTCATGCAAGCTGCATCATGCATGGGTTTGAACGCTTCAGGCAGTAAATGAAATAATAAAACACAGGTTGTAAGTGCATCTTCTTTTTAATTTGTTTGGAATATATGACAGTCTCAGTGTCATAAATCTCAAGTAAAATTATAGCATAGAAATACGTAAAGAAATATGAAAAAAATATTTGTCGTTATTTGTCGATGGAATATAAATCAGCTGCTGTCTATATGAGGCCGTATGTCTATATAAGGAAGTGTTTTGGCGGATACAGCCTGTTGGACGCAAAATACAGGAAGGCTTGCACAATCCTTTCTGCCTGGCAATTCGTAAACAAAGGTAAAAAATGGAGCTGTTCACTATAATTGGCAACATTTTTGCTTTAATAAATAAGCGTAAAGAACCTGCAAAGGTTAGAAAGGAGAATAAGATGAAAACTATTATCGTTGCTTGTGGAGGTGGTATCGCTACTTCAGCTACCTGCGCTACAAAAATCAATATGGCGCTGGAAGAACGCGGACTCAGCAATCTGGCAAAAGCAGAGGCTGTCGATATCAAATCACTGGATAATTTCATCAAAACGGCGGATGTATATGTATCCATCACCCCGATGCGCGGTGTGGTACAAAATTACGATATCCCTGTAATCAGCGGTATTCCGCTGCTGACAGGAATGGGTAAGGATGCTTGCATTGATGAAATCGTTAAGGCATTAAAGTAAAAGAAAAGAAGAGGAGAAAAAAATTATGGAAATGTTAGCTTCAGTATTCCAGGGTCTGCTAGACTTGGGCGCTGCCGTATTCTTACCAATCGTGTTATTCATTATTGGTATCATCGTTGGAATGAAACCGGGCAAGGCGTTCTCATCCGCATTGACCTTAGGTGTTGCATTTATCGGTATCAACCTGCTGATCGGGTATATGGGGGATACCGTTGGGGCTGCTTTTACAACTATCGTTGAGGGGTCAGATAGTACGTTAAAGTATATTGATATGGGATGGGCGCCTGCGCTGGGACTTGCCTGGCAATGGCAGTATGCATTCCTGATGTTCCCGATACAGATAGCAATCAATGTTGTCATGCTGCTGTTTGGATGGACAAACTGTCTGAACGTCGATATGTGGAATGTCGGAAATAAAGTATTTACAGCCTTCCTGGTAACCTGTGCTTGCAACAATGTCATCATCGGCTTTATCGTTGCGGTTGTTCAGATTATCGCAGAATTGAAAAACGCAGATTACACCAAGTATCAGATTATGGAGCTTACCGGTGTTCCATCCGTTGGTATGCCGCACTGTATGTTCCTGAGCAATATCTTCTTCTATCCGATTGCAAATATCCTGGATAAGATTATGCCAAATACCAAGCCATGGAATGCACAGGAAATCCGTAACAAAATCGGTATTTTCGGTGAAAATCATGTATTGGGCTTTATCATGGGTACGGTTATCGGTCTGGCAGCCGGACAGGGCTCCGGTGCACTGCTGCTTGGTGTGCAGGCCGGTACAGCACTGACTTTATTCCCAATGGTATCCAAGCTGTTTATGACAGCACTGACACCGATTTCCGATGCTGCCAGCGAATGGGTGAAAAAGAAATTCCCTGGACGTGAGCTGATTATCGGACTTGACTGGCCAATCCTAGCAGGTAACTCTGAAATCTGGGTCGCAATTATTCTGACAATTCCTGTTGCTTTGATTTTCTCTCTGGTATTGCCTGGAAATACTGCACTCGTTCTTGGAAATCTGATGAATGTATGCGTATGCGCACCGTTATTCCTTGCAATGAAGGGTGATATTCTGAAAATGTGTATCGTTTCCTGGATCTGGTGTCCAATTCTGAGCTATGCTGCATCTGTTATGGGACCACTGCTGACAAGTCTTGCAAATACAGCAGGAACCTACAATACGGATATCACATGGTGGGGCTGCGATATCGCAGAAATTCGTTTCGCAATCTATGAAGCGGCATCCGGCAATATGATTGGTATTCTTGCCTGTGTCGGTGTGGTCGTACTGGGTGTACTCTATTTCCTGAAATGGGCACCTGCAAGAGAAAAGGCCGCAAAGGAACGTCTGGAATCCGGTCAGTAAACACGTAAACTTATCCTAAAAGCCTGTATTTATATGATAAAACCGTATGATGAGCTGCTTCATTCATCATACGGAGGGCTTTTACGGGAACACCGTTTTACAATAAGACAAGAAGCAAAGAAAATGAGGTGAGCGTATGAGCAGATTTCAACAATTCTGGTGGTATATAGGTGTTTGTATGACGACTGTCGCACTTCTATTCTCAGTGTTTACCAGAAATTGGGTATTGGCTGTTCTGTGTGCATTTTCTACAGCGATGCTGAGAAAATTAAATGATAAGGTCGAGCTTCCTAAAGTTTATACCGAGCGCGGTATCAAAAATGAATGGTTTACTCCAAGGAGAGGTCGGGAATGAAAAAGATAATAAATGATCCAAATTGTGTAGTGGATGAAATGCTGAAAGGGATTGAAATATCAAATCCGGATGTCTTTTATGACAGAGAGGGCGTTGTCATTGCACGGAAAAAGAAAAGTGACAAGGTAGGTCTTGTATCCGGAGGCGGCAGCGGTCATGAACCGGCACATGCCGGCTATGTCGGCTATGGGATGCTGGATGCCGCAGTGAGTGGAAATGTATTTGCTTCCCCTTCACCGGACCGTGTTTTAAAGGGTATCCAGCTTGCGGATACGGGACATGGTGTACTGCTGATTATTAAAAATTATGCCGGTGATATTATGAACTTTGAAATTGCAGAGGAGCTGGCAGGGTTTGAAGGTATCACAGTCGATCACGTTGTGGTAAAGGACGATGTTGCTGTTGCGGACAGTGATGAAGCAACCGGACGGCGTGGTATTGCCGGCACGGTATTCGTACACAAAATTGCCGGTGCGAAAGCAGAACAGGGAGCTGAGCTGTCGGAGGTAAAGCGTGTCGCTGAAAAAACAATAGAAAATGTCAGAAGCTTTGGTGTTTCTCTTTCCTCCTGTACGATTCCTGCTGTCGGTACTCCCGGCTTCAGCATTGCGGAAGACCAGATGGAGATCGGTATGGGAATTCACGGAGAAGCCGGAATTGAAAAGACCACATTGAAAGCCTCAAAGGAAATTGCAGAAATCGTTGTAGATAAAATCCTGGCAGATAAGGATTACGGTGACAGTGAGGTTGCAGTCATGATCAATGGACTAGGGGCTACACCTTTGATGGAATTATACATTCTGGCAAACGATGTGAATGATGTTTTAACGGATAGGGGATTAAAGCCGGTAAAGTATTATGTAGGAAATTATATGACGGCAATAGAAATGGCGGGGGCCTCCTGCAGTATTCTGAAGCTGGATGATGAGCTGAAGGAGCTGCTGCTGAGTCCAAGTAATACACCGGCATTAAAGGAGATCGGAACATGGGATTTCAAATAGATACAAAGGATTTTATTGCATATTTTGAACAGACCAAAAAGGTGATTGCAGGACAGAGAGAATATGTAACGGAGCTGGATTCCACGACAGGGGATGGCGATCACTGGGTGAATATCAACATGGGCTTTGAAAAAATAACAGCCTTATCTCAGGAATTGGAAACCATGGATCTGGCTGCGATGTTTAAAAAGGTGGGTATGACCATGTATTCTGCCGTGGGAGGCTCCTCGGGAGCATTGTATGGCAGTGGATATATGGCAGCTTCCAGATACTGTACGGGAAAGGACTATCTGGATGTGCATTCTCTGTATGAGATGTATGAGGCTATGCTTCAGGAAATCATGAAGCGTGGAAAGACAGAGCCGGGTCAGAAAACGATGCTGGATGCTCTATCACAGGCATTGCTTGCCTATAAGGCAGCGCTGGATGCACAGGCTGATGAAAAGGAAGTTATCACAAGCTTTATAGAAGGTGCTAAACAGGGCGCTGAAAGCACAAGAGATATGGAAGCAGTTAAGGGCAGAGCAAGCTATCGGACAGATAAGGGTGTCGGGCATTTGGATCCCGGTGCTGTAACGATGGCTATGCAGCTGGAAAGTATGGGAACTATCATTTTGGAGAAATTAAAATAAATACAGGAGGGTAATATCGTATGTTAATGAAGAAAATACAGTTTTATGCACCCGGAGATATCCGTGTAGAGCAGGCAGAGGTTCCGACACCAGGCAAGGGTGAAATCGTTATTAAAAATGAAGTGACACTGACGTGTGGTACGGATGTAAAGACATATAAGAGAGGCTATCGCTATGAACCGCCATTCGGTATGGGACATGAGGCGAGTGGTATTGTATATGCCATCGGTGAAGGTGTTACCAAATTTAAGGTAGGAGACCGTGTTGTTGCACATAACTCTGCTTCCTGCGGAAAGTGCTACTATTGTAAAAAGGGACAGGAGTCCATGTGTGTGGATCTGATTCAGAACCAGTTTACCAACGGAGCCTATGCGGAATATCAGCTGATTCCGGAACGAATTGTGAATCTGAATACCTTCCTGATTCCGGAGGATATGTCCTACAAGCAGGCTGCACTTCTGGAACCACTTGCTTGTGCCTTGTACGGTACGGAAATGACTAACTTCGATCTTGGTGATTATGTATGTGTAAACGGCTGCGGACCAATCGGATTGATGTTTGTTCGTATGTGCGTATTGCGTGGTGCACATGTCATCGCCTGTGATATGACAGCAGAACGACTGGCACTTGCAAAGAAGCTGGGTGCACAGGAAGTCATCAATATTAAAGAACTGAATGGAAAGGATCAGGCACAGGCTGTTAAGGATTTGACACCGGATGCCCGTGGTGTAGATGCTGCCATTGAAGCTGCAGGCTTACCTGAGGTTTGGCAGATTGCTCTGCGTATGGCTCGTCCTGGTGGAGAGGTATTGTTCTTCGGCGGAACGAAAAAAGGTCTGGAGGTACCGGTGGATACAACACTGGTTCACTATTCTCAGCTAACGATGAAGGGAGTATTCCATACAACGCCGCAGCATGTAAATGCAGCCTTTGAAATGCTGAAAATGGGCGCAATCAAAGCAGAGGATTTTGTGCAGAATGAATATACGATTGAGGATACGGAAAAGGCAATCGTAGAGCATGCCAGCGGTAAGGTTATCAAAAACTGTATCGTCTACAAATAAGCTCTGTATAAATTGTATTCTGAAACGTATGGATGTATAATTCACTTATGAAACAGCAACTTGAAATCATACAAAGCCAGAAACAGAAATTTTCATCCAGACAGGTACCCTCCATGGAGATTTTATCCCTTTCGCAGCATGAGCTGGAAACGCTGGTTGATAAGAATCTGATGGAAAATCCGTTTTCGGATGTGGAACAGAACGAGGGACTGATTGAGACCAGAGAGGTAGATTTCGATTATAAAAAGGTTCGCAAGAAACAGGATGATTCTTTGGAATTTGAGCTTGCCGATGAAAATCAGGATGATCTGAGCGCGTATGTGATGCCGCAGCTATATCCATATTGTAAAACAAAGAAGGATGAAGAAATATTTACGGTAATCTTGGAGTCTTTGGATTCCAGAGGTTTTCTGGTGGAAGCAGAAGACGATATATGCAAATATCTGAATATAAAAAAGAGCAGCCTGCATGAGTATGTGAATATACTGCAGCATGTTGAGCCAAAGGGACTTGCAGCGAAGGACTATCAGGAGTGCATTCTTCTGCAGCTTAAGGAGCTTGCGCATTCAGCGCTGGCACAGACGATCGTGAAAACACATCTTGAGGCTGTCAGTCACGGTGATTTGAAGAAAATCGCAAGACTGGAGCATACGGATATCATACAGGTAAAGGAAGCACTGGCACTGATTCGCACACTGAATCCAATACCTGCCAACGGCTTTCGGGTACGTGAAAAGACAATATTCCTCGTTCCTGATGTATATATCAAAAAGGAAGACCATGGAATTGTTCTGGAAATGAATTCCGGAATACAGGATAAATTGAAAATGAATGCGGATACTTATGAGCTTTATAAATCCAATGCATTCCATGGGGAAGCAAAAGCCTTTTTGAAGCAGAAGCTGCATGATTTCAAATGGCTGCAATACAGTGTTTCCAGAAGGGCGCTGATGTTAAAGAAAATTATCACGTATCTTGTGGAATATCAGACTGCATATTTTCAGACAGGTGATGAGCGGAATCTGAAGCCGTTGCGTCTGGTTGATATCGCAGAACAGCAGGATATGCATGTTTCCACTATCAGTCGCGCAATTTCCAATAAATTCTTTCAATGTGAATACGGCACCTTCTCCTTTCGCTTTCTCATACCGCGATGCTATGAGAAGCAGGGAGAGGTTGCGGCTTCCATTGATACGATTAAAAACGAAATCAGGGAAATTATAAAGGCTGAGGATCGCAAGCATCCGTATTCCGATGAAAAAATACATCAGCTGCTGGAGGAGGACGGCTTCCTTGTATCCAGAAGAAGTGTTACTTTATATCGTAAGGAATGCTGTATACCATCCTCCAGAAATCGAAAGATGATCCGTGAATAGAAAGGAGAATCAAAAGATGAATATTTTAGATGTTGAGTTTGTTGAAGAGCTCGTCGATGCATGCCAGTATTTTTGGGAAGCAGGCTGGGGAGAGTATCATGCAGGTAACATCAGCTATTTACTTTCGGATGCGGAAGTGAATCAGCTGAAAGGCTATATGCAGGTACTCGCCTCTGTAGAGGTTGCTTTTGATACGGCGGGATTGGAAGGAAAGTCGTTTATTGTAACAAAATCCGGAGCGTGCTTTCGCACGATGAAGAAAAAATATGAGCGTGATCTGGGAATTATACGGTTTAAGGAAAACGGTTATGATATTTTATGGGGGCTTGATCAGGGGCGAGGTCGTCCGACGAGTGAGCTGCCTGCGCATGTTCTGTGCCATAGGGCAAGACTTGCGGATGATGCGCATAACAAGATTGTCATGCACTGTCATCCAACCTATCTGAATGCAATGACGATGATTCATGAGCTGGATGAGGAAAGCTTTACGCAGACTCTGTGGAAAATGAATTCCGAGTGTGCTCTGGTGTTTCCAGAAGGGCTGGCCGTTCTGCCGTGGATGAAGTGCGGAGAAGGTCCAATCGGACCTGCAACAGCAGAGAAAATGAAGGATAAGCGAGTCGTTGTTTGGCCGTTTCACGGTATTTTCTCAAGCGGTAACTCCATTTCGGATGCTATTGGACTGATTGAGGCTATTGATAAAAATGCACATGTTTATGTTCTTGTTAAATCTAATATGATACATGGAATGACAAATGAAAACGTGCGGGAATTAAAGGATCACTTCGGACTTGCATAATTTCTGTCTGTGATCATACAGGAATATGGGAAAAGAAGAACTTCACGCCTTCTTTTCCTTTTTCTATATCTGTTTCCATCTTTTACGGGAATCACTTAACAGATACAGCGTGATAAAAAGGAGGATGTCCTATGTTGGATGATTTGAAAAATGAAGTCTGTGAAATAGCCAAAAAGGCGCAAAGAGACGGCTTGTGTAAGCATAAGTCCGGGAATTTTTCTGCCAGGGATCAGGAGAGCGGATATATCGTCATTACACCGACCAGTGTAGATCGTGAACGGCTGACACCGGAAGACATGATTGTTATGGATCTTGATGCAAATGTGATTGAGAATGTAACCGGATTAAGACCGACGAGTGAGGCACTCATGCATATCATGATTTATAAGACAAGAGAGGATGCAAGAGCAATCGTTCATACACATTCCATGTATGGCACCACCTTTGCATTACTGAATAAACCGATTCCTGCCATTGTGTACGAAGTGGCGAATTTCGGTTTGACAAGGGCCAGAATTCCGGTTGCGCCATATGGACGCCCAGGTACCGGAGAATTAGCGGATTCTGTTGTGGAGGCGTGTCAGGAGGCAGAGTGCTTCCTGCTGGAAAAGCATGGTACTGTGGCATTTGATTCAAGAAATATATATGAAGCCTATTTGAAGGCGAGCTATATTGAAGAACTGGCACAGCTATATTTTAATGCACTGGTTGTGCAGCAGGGAAAGGAGCCGGATGCGTTTGCACAGGAGGAGCTGCAAAGCTGGGAGTATCCGAAGGAAATAAAATTCTCTGCAGGGAAACAATAATGCTCACACTTCTTTTCGTTCGGCATGGAGAAACCATGTCCAATGTGTGGAGCTATATACAGGGATGGTCGGATACACCCTTGACGCAGCGCGGGATTGCACAGGGAAAACAGGTGGCGGAGGCATTAAAGAATACAGACCTTCTTGCCATTTATACGTCGACAAGCGAACGGGCCTATGATACAGCCTGCCTGATCAATGCCTATCACGGTCTTGATATCCATATGTGCAAGGGCTTAAAGGAAATGAATTTCGGAACGTTAGAGGCACAGCCGGAGCATATCGTAGGAGGCTCTCCGGCACATAGAATAAATTTTGATTACCGTTCCTTTAATGGGGAAAATATACAGGTTTTGACGAAACGGGTCAGGAAAGCACTGGATGAAATTGTGGAGGCACAGAACAATGCGCATGGGACAATCCTGTGTGTTTCTCATAGTATCGCCATATTGGCGGCAATTCGTTCCATTGATAAAACGGTATATGCTTACAGAATGAAACAGGAGGAATATATTGATAATTGCTCTGTTACAGCTATTAACTATGAGGATGGCAGATTCATGATTGGCGATATCAATATTACGGATACAGAAAGAATACGGCGATTAGGTTTATAAGGTGTAAAGCAGTATCGCTAGGATGTTCATGTATGCTTTATACAAATAGAATATAGATCCTATACTATAGGCAGATTCGCAGGAACAGCAATCTGACGTATAGGATTTTTTTGTTTCATAGCCTGGATTAACAGTCTTACAGAAAAGGATACTTTCGATATTGCAGGGTAGAAGGTCGTAATGAAGCAGCCTGACTAGGCTTTTAGGGGGAATAGGAAAAATCTATATATTTTAGATCAAACTGGCAGATACATAGAAGTATTGGACGCTATCCGACTGAAAAATGTAAAAATATTAAAAAAAATCAAAAAAATTTAGGAGTTTCGCAAGTTTCCTTCGTATAGATATATATAAAGACAAAGGAGGAAACTGTAAATGACGAAAGTGAAGGATAGGGAATATCCGATTCCCTTCCACAATGATGTTTTTTTCAAGTACATGCTGATTGGCGAGGACGCAGGCTCTGCGATGCTGAGAAGCAGGATCATCGAGGAGATCTACAAGCTGAAGGTACAAAGGACGAGGGTGCTGAATCCGGAGCTGCTGCCGGAAACCTTTTTCGGCAAGCGGGCGATCCTGGATGTGGTGCTGGAGGATGAGGATGGTCATTTCTTCAATTTGGAAATGCAGGTATCCGGGTACACGGAGGATGAACAGCTGCGCTTCCAGCAGTATGGCTACCGCCTGGCGGAAAGACAGCTGAAGAAGGGGGATGATTACACAAAGCTGAAGCCGTTCTATCAGATCATCTTCATGAACTGTAAGCCGAAGGATGGCAAACGAATGATAGTCACTACAAGGTAAGGGATGAGGACAATCAGGAGGAGCCGCATGGTACACTGAACCGTGCAATCGTGTTTCTGCCGATGATCGAGCAGCGCATAAAGGAGGCTGGAGGAATAGAAAAGCTGACAGAATTTGAGACCTTTTGTTATGTGCTTGCATATAATCCGGATGATGCTATACTAAAGATGAAGAGAAGGATGGTGGATGTAGCGATGGCAAAATATAATGAAATGAGAGAGGATGGACAGCTGTTCAGCTGGGCGGAATCAGTGGAATTTGCTGAGCGAGCAGTCCAGGCGAATCTGCGGGAGCAGACTGCAGAAGCCAGGAAAATAGGATTGGAAAAAGGCTTTCAACAAGGAATGGAAAAGGGCATTGAGAAGGGGCTTGGAAATGGTAAAAGGACATTGTTAAAATCACAAATATTACATAAGTTTGGGATTGATGATGAATGGGTGGATACGCTCTCGGATCAACAAATTGATTATGCTGTTATCCAAATTCTGGATTGCAATACGTATGATGCCTTAAAGGATTGTTTAAAGGTTAAAGAATAACATAACAATTTCATGGCTGAACCTCTTATCATGGGATTCAGTCTTTTTGTTTCATTCGCAACTGTTTCATTTGCTGCTGCTTTTATATGCTTTTACTTACTGGACAAAACATTCGTTATCCTTATTTACTTAAGGATAAAAAAGCTGTATCACAATAAGACCAACCTGATAAACGCAATGCTGTATCATACATGATAAAATATATAACGTATAGAAAGACAGCTGTTTACAGCGATAACTATCAAAAATGAGTATAATATTCTGCTATCAGATAGCTTGCTGGGTTCATAAATTCTTATCCCCTTGCTTTTCTTTATAGTAGGGTGCCTGTGTATATGAAAATACAATGTAAATTAAAAATACTGAAAAGCAGAAATAAATGCAAAGCATTCGTATAGTATAGAATGTCACAGAGAAATGAAAAATATTCAGAAAATAGAATTGTGTTTGTTACAAAGTTACGGTATACTAGGAAACAGTGAGGTGACAGGATGCGGGTAGTATTACAAAGAGTACAGCATGCCAGCGTGCGTGTTGAAGGAAAAATAACAGGTAGTATTGAGCAGGGCTTCCTGCTGCTGGTTGGTATTACACCTACAGATACACAGGATATAATAAAGAAGATGGCAGGGAAATGCGCTCAGCTGCGTGTGTTTGAGGATGAAAATGGTAAGATGAATAAGGGGCTTTCAGATATCGGAGGCAGTATTCTTTCCATATCGCAGTTTACACTTTACGCAGACTGTAAACGGGGAAGGCGCCCTGGCTTTGAGAAGGCTGCGCGTGGTGAATTTGCTCAGCCGATGTATGAGGCGTTTAATGAGGAATTGCGCACGTATGGTATTCAGGTGGAAACCGGTATCTTTGGCGCAGATATGAAAGTGGAATTGCTGAATGACGGTCCGGTTACGATTATGCTGGATAGTGAAGACTGGTAGGAGGTAAGCAGATGGGAACAGTGTTATATGGAAGTGAAGTGGCAAAGGAAATCCGTGCCTCTTTGAAGGAACAAATCAATGAAATTAGAACAGCAGGGAAACGGATTCCCAAGCTTGTCGTGATTCTGGTAGGAAACAATACGGCCAGTCTTTCCTATGTGAGTGGAAAAGAAAAGGCGTGCAGGGAAATCGGAATGGAAAATATACTGCTGCACTTAAAGGAAGAAACGACGGAGGGGGAACTGCTGGAAGAAATTCAAAGATTGAATGAAGATGTCAGTGTCGATGGTAT
Source organism: Erysipelotrichaceae bacterium 66202529 (assembly GCA_017161075.1). Lineage (NCBI taxonomy): Bacteria > Bacillati > Bacillota > Erysipelotrichia > Erysipelotrichales > Erysipelotrichaceae > Erysipelotrichaceae bacterium 66202529. Next base: position 273,171 of record CP046174.1, read on the forward strand.
TCTGGTACAGCTACCCTTGCCTAAGCATATGGATGAGCATAAGATTCTCTTTGCGATTGACCCAAAAAAGGATGTAGATGGTTTTCATCCATATAATATAGGGAAGATGATGCTGCAAGAGGATACCTATCTTCCCTGTACACCAAAAGGGATTATGCGGCTGCTGGAGATAAGCGGTTATTCTGATTTAAGCGGATTACGTGCCGTTGTGATCGGCCGCAGTAATATTGTTGGTAAACCGGTAGCACAGCTGCTCTTAAACCGGAATGCCACCGTAACGATTTGCCATTCAAGAACAAAGAATATTGAACAGATTTGTGCTTCTGCAGATATACTGATTGCATCCGTAGGACAGGCGCGCCTTGTAAAAGCCGACTGGGTAAAGGAAGGGGCAGCTGTAATTGATGTCGGCATCAATCGTGTGGATGGAAAGCTGTGCGGAGATGTAGATTTTGAGGATGTAAAGGATAAAACGGCAGTGATTACACCGGTTCCTAAGGGGGTTGGACCAATGACAATTGCAATGCTTTTGGAAAATACGCTGGAAGCCTATCGAAAAAACTATCATGCTGATTGAAATTTTAGGGGAATTTCTGGTTGAGGGAATCGCCTATGGAACCTATAGCATCATGGATTTATTTCTCGATCATTTATATAAGGGTTGGAATAAAACGCTGAAGAAGATTCTATGTGTACTCATGGGGATAACCCTATGGGTTTTCCTTACGTATATCGTCATTAAGATTTTGGAATTCATCTTATAAATGTGGAGGTACTTATGATAGAAAAAGATTATGATCTCAATGATATCGTCGAAATGAAAAAGGAACATCCTTGTCATAAATCAAAAAACTGGAAGATCATTCGCATGGGGGCAGATATCCGCATTAAGTGTATGGGGTGCGGTACCAGTGTGCTGTTTCCCAGAGTGCAGTTTGAAAAGAAATTGAAAAAAATTGTGGAGAAAGCTCCAAGAGAGAACTAAGCATATAAAAGCAGAACTATAAGCATATATAGGAGAGTCTGTTAATTAGATAACATTCATAAGACTTTCCTTTTTTGATGTAGTGAAAATAGAAATCGTGATAATGTCTTTTTTTTAATATATTTAGTAAAATATAATTGATAAAAAAGATAATAAAGCATACTATAATAGTGTAGAGGAAGTGATGGAATGGCGAAGAATCTAAAGCTGAAGGCAGCCAGGGCTGCTATGGATCTGACGCAGGAGGAGCTTGCTGTGAAGGTGAATGTGACAAGACAGACGATCAATGCCATTGAAAAAGGCGATTACAATCCAAGCATCAATCTGTGCATTGCGATATGCAGGGAGCTTCAGAAAACACTGAATGATTTATTTTGGGAGGAGTGAATTATATGGATAAATATGATGAGAGACAGGAACAGGTTCGTGGAAAAATTATGACTAGATCCTTTACGTTCACAATCATCATGCTGTTGCTAATTGCGTTTATTAACGATATGCATGTATATGATATTGAAAAAAATATCGGGTTTGGAGAGACGCTGATTGCTGTTGTATGTATCAATATCGCATATGTCTCCGTTGCCGCTATATGGAGCGGTGCTTATTTTTCACCGGCAATGGCTGGCAGAATGCGTTTACTGATGTATAGCTTTACCATCTTAGCGCTGAGTCTGCTTGTTCTTACCATATTGGATCTGGTACGTGGGGAGGCTCTTTCCTTTCTGAATATGATTTCGCTGCTTATGATAGGCAGCATTACCATAGCACTCTGGATTCGAAAGAGCAGACTGTAAGAAATACCGTAATCTCCCGTATTTACTTGCATATGGGGCGAAAAAACGATAAAATGGTAAAGCGAGAGGAAGGATAGTATATGCCATTAACAGCAGGAATCGTTGGATTGCCGAATGTCGGTAAATCCACATTGTTTAACGCCATTACAAAAAGCCAGGTAGAAGCTGCGAATTATCCGTTTGCGACAATTCAGCCAAACGTTGGAGTCGTAGAGGTACCTGATCATAGAATTGATCGTCTGGTGGAATTGTTCCATCCGAAGAAAACTATTTATACAACCTTTGAATTCACAGATATTGCAGGTCTGGTAAAGGGAGCGAGCAAGGGAGAAGGACTTGGAAACCAGTTTCTGAGTAATATCCGTTTAACAGATGCCATCTGTCATGTTGTACGCTGCTTTGATGATGCGGATATTACACATGTAGAGGGAAGTGTAGATCCGATCCGTGATATTGAAATTATCAATCTGGAACTGATCATGGCTGACCTGCAAACGATTGAAAACCGTTTGAGCAAGGTGGAACGCAAGGCAGTAACAAACAAGGATAAGGATGCAATGGCTGAGGTTGTTGTATTGAAAAAGCTCAGGGAAGCACTGGAGGCAGGAAGGCCTGCAAGAAGTGTGGAGCTGGATAAGGATGAGCTTGCACTGATCAAAGCGTTTAGTCTTTTAACCATTAAGCCGATGATTTACATCGCGAACATGTCAGATGAGGAAATTGCAGATCCAAAAGAGAATCCTTATTTCCAAAAGGTGAAGGAGCTTGCGGACAGTGAACATAATGAAGTCGTACCTATCTGTGCAAAGATTGAGGAGGAGCTTTCCGAGCTGGATAAGGAAGAAAAGCTGGAATTTTTGAACGAGCTTGGCATTCAGGAGAGCGGCCTGGATAAGGTTATCAAAACTGCATATCGTATTCTTGATTTATGCACCTTCCTGACAGCCGGAGAGGATGAATGCCGTGCATGGACATTCCATAGAGGCATGCTTGCTCCGCAGTGTGCCGGTGTTATTCATACAGATTTTGAAAAGGGCTTTATTCGTGCAGAGTGCTATAAGTTTGAAGATATCGATAAGCTGGAAACTGAACAGGCTGTGAAGGAAGCAGGGAAGCTGCGTCTGGAAGGTAAGGAATATGTTGTTCAGGATGGAGATGTCCTGCATTTCCGCTTTAACGTATAAGAAAAAAGTGCTGATTCAGCACTTTTTATATACGATAATTTTTATATTCTATTTTTATAATATACTTATTTTAAAATAAAGGATGCGATATCATCAATGAATTTCTGGTTTACATGACCCTTCGTTTTATACTCTTCACTTGTAGGCTTTCCCTCGCCGTCAATCATGAGGTGTGTAGACTTCGGATAGCTTGTAAAGCTCCAGTTTTTCTTGTTCTCAAAGGCTTTCTTCCATATGCTGTAATCCGCCTCAGTCACCTGGTAATCACGAAGCCCCTGTGCACATAATATAGGAGTCTCAATAGCCGCTGCCTGTTTTACAGCATCATAAGACAGCAGATCCTTCATGTAGGCTTTGGACATACCACCAAAAAACATCTTGGCATCACTGAGGTTATCAATATTTGCTAAATCCTTTTGATCCTGTTTGTATTGATCAATGACCTTCTGCTCCTTGTCTGTAATGGTACCATCAAGGCTGGCAAGATAGGTAACCTGTTCAAGAAACAATTCATCCAGCGGGCGCGCAGGAGCTGCCATCATGATATAGCCGGCACAATCCTTTGTCTGCGATGCAATTCTTGGGATCAGATAACCGGAGAGACTGTGACCCAGGATGTAAATCTGTTTCGTGTTGATTTGTGATTGCAGCTTCCCTTGCTTTACAGCTGCTATTGCATCTTCGATAACCTCCTGTTCAACAGTATCCTGTAATGTGAAGGATTCTGGATAGGTATAGGTGCGTTTGTCATAACGGTAGCTTGCGATTCCTTTTTTAGCCAGACCCCAGGCAATATCCTGAAACGGCTTATTGTCATAAAGCGTTTCATCCATATCATTCGGGCCGCTGCCAGCAAGCAGGATTACAAGCGGAAAGTTCTCACCCTCAGTCGGTGTCGTCAGTCTGCCATCCAGCGTTTTACCATTAGAAATCTTTAAATCCAGCGCTGTGTCCTTTACGCCAGTGGGTGTCTTTGCGCTTTTTTTCTGCGTCTTGTAGGGTTTGAAAAACAGCCCCTGTATTTCATTCTTTTCGTTCAAGCTCAACTGTATATTCGTATTCTGTTCCTCCATGCGGCAAGGTATCATAATGATTGTAGAGCCCTGATAGCTTTGTCCATATGGCGTTTCTGCCTCCATCAGCTTACCCAGACTGTCATTATAGCTATCCAGCTGCTTTTGAAAGTCTTTCTGCTTAATGGTCTCTTTCATCCGTTCATCATAGGAATAATCCTTTAACAGCTTTTCATACCTGCGCTGTGTCAAATCCTTTACAAACTGTGTAGCCATCCTGCTTTGTTCATCCGTCAGCTGAATTTCCACAGCCTCTTTTGCGTCTTCTTTTTTCTCCTCTTTGCCACTGCAGGCTGTCAGCATCAGGCAACAGAACAGGCAGACGGCAATCCTTAATTTCTTCTTCATTTCAATCATCCCTTTTTCTTATTGTATCACAATCATAAAGAAAAAAAGACCAAAAGGTCTATTTTTCAGCTGCGATAAAAGCTTTCAAATCCTCAAAGCAGTTTTTAGCATCCTCGTAGCCCTGATTATACAGCTCACGAAGTCTTGTCTCATTTTTCTCTAGGCGGGATATTTCTACCGGAGAGCTTGGACGGATGATAAACACGCTGCCTTCCTTCTCCATCAGGGCAAGCTCATCCAGCGTACGGTTATATTTAATATGACGGGTTTCCAGTGCCTTGATAAAGTTCGGATATTTTTTATAGCTGTGACGGATCATCGGTAAAAGATTATTTTTACCCTTGCGATATTCTTTGCATTGTGTGAGTACAACGATATTTTTCGTATAGCCCATTTCCTGAAATTTATGAATCGGGATACTGTCTGTTGCGCCGCCGTCAAGCAGCTTCTTTCCGTCAACCTCAACAATTCTTGAAAGCAGCGGGAGAGATGCAGAAGCACGTACATAGATTACATCGCGTTTCATATTGATACATTGCAGATACTCCGCTTTCCCTGTTTCCAGATTACTCGCGACAGCATACAGCTTGGTATGAGCGGTGTTAAAGGTATCAAAATCATAGGGATCTAGTGTATTTGGGATATCCTCATAGACAAATTTAGCCCCGAAGAAATCTCCGGTTTTCAGCAGCGAGGATACACTCATATAGCGTTTATCCTTTAAATAGGCAGTATTGGTACGGTATGCTCTGCCTATCTGCTTTGATACATAGCTGCAGGCATGACACGCACCGGCACTTACTCCGATGACTCCATCGGTATATACATTCTGTTCCATGAAGAAATCCAGCACACCGGCAGTATATATGCCACGCATGCCGCCTCCCTCCAGAACGAGTCCAAGCTTGCTCATGTTCTTCACTTCCTTTACGACCCGTATATTATATCATAGATTTTCGTGACTTTCACAGGAACGGGAAAAATCAAGTCTTATGAACTGTTGCAGGCTATGCTTTCAATCAGCCTCTGACATTGTTTAAATACGTGAGTGCTGACGTAGACATGATAAACATAATCGTTATAGGGTATGGATTACAGCTTCATCCAGTATTTATAAACAAACAAATTCATACAGGAGCTATGAAACACGGGATGCCATCGCAGATTATAGAAAACATGGTTATTAAAGAAACATCATCCAGTACATAGCAATATCACTATCAGCTGTGCTGTCTCAGATGAATATCTCTTGCATAATAGAAAGGATTGCGGAATATATTCTTCATTAAACTTTATGTAGTGAAAATTGTTTCAAACGAAATACCTGCTTTTCGTTCATTTACCATTTGTAAATAACCCACATTAGTGATAAAATTAGCATATATAAAACGAGAGGAGAGCGTGTTTATGAAACTAATTTTAGCGATTATGTCCAATGACGACAGCCCTGCAGTTTCCAGTGCATTAACGAAAGAAAATTATCAGGTAACAAGACTGGCAACGACAGGAGGATTCCTGCGTGCAGGGAATACTACCCTGATTGTAGGTACAGATGATGATAAGATTGAACGTGCTATTGAAGTTATCGGAGAATACAGCAGACGTCGTACCGAGGTTGTGCCAAGTACAGCATCCTACGATATCGGAAGATATGCATCTTTTCCAGTTGAAGTGCAGGTAGGAGGAGCGACCATCTTCGTTATTGATGTTGAAAAATTCATTAAATTATAATAGCAAAAAAAGAAACCTGCGGGTTTCTTTTTCATTGGCTTATTGTATCTGTTGATGGTTTATTGTATAATCACATTCTTTTCAACATGCTTTGGCTTGTGAAAGGACAGCAGTACCTTGAACAAATCCGCATCAAAACTGATTTCCATATGGCCGTTTTGAAGCTCAGTAAAGCTTTTTGCGATTGCCAGCCCCAAACCGCTTCCTTCCGTATTTCTCGCCTTATCACCGCGCTGAAAGCGTTCCATGATGTCGCCAGGGTTAAAATCAAGCTCGGTGGCAGAAATATTCTTAATAGAAATAAGAACATCCTCCCTAGTCTCTTCAACATTGATATAGATGCGGGTATGCTCAAGGGCATACTTTCCGGCATTGACAAGCAGATTTTCCAGTATGCGGAAGGTTTTCTGCGGATCGAGAGGAAGAATGAGCTTTTCCTCACAGAAGGTATTGCGTATGGTAAGGTCATGCTCCGTTAATAACGCTTCACATTCCATTTCCACCTGTCTGATTAAGGAAATCAGATCAACATCCATCGTATCCAGCTGAATATTACCTGTACTGGCTTTACTGATTTCAAATAAATCCTCAATGAGATGCTTGAGGCGGTTACTGCCGGCTTCCAATATGGCAATATAGCGTGAGCGCTCCTCCTGCGGCAGCTCCTCGTTTTTCAACAGATCGATATAGCTGATCATAGAGGTCAGCGGCGTTTTCAAATCATGCGATACATTGGTTATCAGCTCCGTACGCATATTCTGGGAACGAACCTCCTGTGCAACCGCATCCTGAAAGGAGGCTTCGATATTTTGCAGATTGCTTTTCAATGGTTCATACATGCCCAGACTTTCCTCGATATCTGTTTGAAAATTCCCGTTGGCTACCCGCTGAATGATGGTTTCCAGAGTAAGGTAATCTTTTTTCATTTTATTGTTTTGCTTGTGTCGTATGTAATACAGGATACAGCAATACGCCGCAATCAGAAGCAGGGAAAGAAGCCCATGATCCCAGAACATACAGCAAAGTATGATGCATATAGCATGCAGGAACAAAGAAGCAAGCAGTCGGCGTTCTTTTGCATCGTGAATGTCAAAGCCGATAATAAAGTGATACAGGCGTTTCGCCTGCCTGCTGAGCAGGACAGAGTTTTGTAAGAGCAGGGAGTGCTGCTGCAGGGATTGCTTTATCCCGTTGTGTAGCATGGAACGCAGGGCATAGCCGCATCCGGAAAGCACGACAAACAGTGCGGTAAGCGAAGCAATCTGCAGCACATAATAGCTAGCGAGCTGCCAGGTGTCTGCGGATACGATATCGATTGTAAAATTATCCGGAAGCCGGAACATATGAAAGACCAGCTCTGCTCCCTTGCTTTTGTATAGGAAAAATCCAAGCAGGGCGGCGATAAGTGTAATTTCATATGGCAGCTTCTGCGTGAAAAAGCGGTAAAAGCTGCTCTTTACGGCCCGTTTGTACGGCAATAGAATTGACCATGCAAATAACAGCGCTCCTACTAACAGGGTGATACGCATGAGTGCAGGCTCCATATAGTCGTCAAGATAGACGTATTCCAAAGCAATCTCATCATCGTTTGGCTCGCGGATATACGTATTGCCGTAGGAATCCGTTTCCTTCCAGCTGCGTGTAGTCCTGTAGTAGTCCCGGTAATCATCAACCGCCTTCCCGTCTAAAGACGGAAAGATTAGAAACATGGCAATAATAGCAGATACGATTCCTGTCCAGAGAACCATGGTCATCCAGTGTATTTTTTTCATATTGCACCCTCTTACTGTTTTTCAATCTTATACCCGACACCCCAAACAACTTTAATATAGCGGGGCGTACGGGGATTGATTTCAATTTTTTCTCTCAGATTCCGGATATGCACCATAACAGTTTCCGTATTGACAGCGGCTTCCTTCCACACATGCTCATAAATATCATCACTGGAAAAGACCTGTCCCGGATGCTCCATAAACAGCTGCAGGATACGGAATTCAATCGGTGTCAGCCGCCGGGGCTCCCCATCCACAAAAACCTCTTTGCTTTTGCGATGCAGCTCTATGCCACCCAGAAGCAGACTGTCCTCCACCTCCTGCTTTTGTTCCAGGAGCTGACGGTAACGCATATGCCTTCGCAGCTGGGCATGAACACGGGCAAGCAGCTCCATTGGCACAAACGGCTTCGTTACATAATCATCTGCACCAATATTCAAACCGGTAATTTTATCAATATCCTCGGATTTGGCAGATAATATGATGATGGGAAAATCGTAGGTCTCTCTGATTTTCATGGTTAGAGCGATTCCATCCATAACCGGCATCATAACATCAATGATTGCTAAGTCTACAGGAGTGCTTTCCACTATTTCCCATGCGGCGGCTCCGTTGGCTGCCTTCAGGGTCTGATATCCCTGACTTTTCAAATAAATCTCTATGGCATCCGCAATGGATGCCTCATCTTCAGCAATTAGTATGACAGAACTCATGGTATAACTCCTTTTTTTTCATTATACAACACATATGCATTATTTTCTTATTTTTTCATAAAATGCATGCTGATCAAAGGTGTGCAGACAGAGAATTCCGGCAAGGCTGAATCCGATAAACAGTATCATTATATCCAGTATGTTCATAATCCGTCCTCCTGGTTTCAGTATACAGAAAAAGTATTAAGGAACGATGGCGGCTTTTCAAAAGATTTTCTAAAGAAGTGATTGTAATTGCTTGTAAAAGGGATTCCAATGAAATACAATTAAGGTTAGAAGGGGTGTTTGTATGAAACGAATCATTGAAAATATAAAATTTATGCAGGACGGTACCATGGTATTCGGAGACTTGCATCTGGAAGACGGGTTTGTGGAACGGATTGATTACAAAACACCGCATATGGTGAGTGATATCGCAATACCTGGACTGGTGGATATCCATACGCATGGATTTCATGGTTATTCCTGTGAAAATACGGATATCGAAAATCTGCATGCACTGGCTCTGGAATATCCCAAGCGCGGGATAACTTCTTTCTGTCCTACAATATCTGCCAGATCACTGGATGAATTTCGTACAATCCTGAATGCATACCGGAAGGCGTTTCAGGGAGACTATCGGGGAGCGCGCTATGAAGGGGTGCACCTGGAAGGCCCGTATCTGAATCCGGATCGCCGCGGCTCTATGAAAAAAGAGAATCTTATGGAGATCCATCTTGGAGAGCTGGAGGATTTTCTTTCAGAATATCACGAGGATATAAAAATCATGACGATTGCACCGGATGTGAAAAATGCAATGGAGGCAATATCGCTGCTGCATCTGTATGGAATCGAGATTTCCCTGGGGCATACAAATGCGGACTTTGATCAGACGAGGGAAGCCTTTGCCTGTGGAGCCACACAGATTACCCATCTTGGAAATACGATGCCGGAGCTTACACATCGTCATCCGGGAATGATGGACGCTGTATTTCTATCAAATTGTCTGTGTGAGATTATTATGGACGGAGTTCATATGCAAAGGGAAATGTTGAAATGGGTTATCCGTCTGCTTGGCTGCAGCCGTGTGATTGCGGTCAGTGACGGCACGCCATACTCCGGATTTAATTATCCAAACGGATACGAGCTTGCGGATGGCAGTGTGGTACGCAATGGTGCAGTATACAGAGATGATATCCTTTTGGGAAGCAGCTGTGATCTGCTGGATATATTCCAGTACCTGTATAAGGAGGAGGGATATGATCTTTCCGATTGTATCCGTATGTGTTCTACCAATGCTGCAAAAATGATGAAAACCTATGCGCATGATATCGGACTTGGTAAAAATATCAATCTTGTGATTCTGAGTCATGATATGAATGTAAAGGAGGTTATTATCAACGGCAGAAGTGCTTTATAATACGATGGAGTGGATATGTATTATGAGTATGGGACAACTGATATGCACAAGAAGGAAATCGAATATGCTAAATAAGCAGGAAGCGATTGATAGCATAAACGAATATGGAAGGCTTATGAATCATTTAATAAACAGGAAGTGCGGACGTCATGGAAGCGGGAGGATGTCAGAGCCTCCTGTTTTTTTAGTAAGGTCATTGGGATAGGGGAATTTATGCGTTTTTTTTAATCCCTATAGTGAGTACTGCAAGGTATAAAACCAGGCATAGAAGCATACAACAAGGAATCGCCTATTCGTAGAGGCTCATAAATGCGTTTTAAGCGGTGTTTCTGTTTGCTTAAATACTGGAATTGGTGATTTTGATAAAAGTCGCTTAAAATGAATAAAAATACGGATTTAAGAAATATTAAGAATTATGATGGGACATATAATACAAAAAAGAAGGCATTTGCCTTCTTTTTCTACACAAATTATTTGTTTACACGGATAAATACAGGGCCACTTCCGATATAAGCAGATGCTTCTACGGTAGTTCCGCCTTTCCATCCACCATGAACAGCCTGACCGTTACCAACATACACAGCGATATGAGGAACACCGGCACCAGCATCATCATAGTAAATCAAATCACCTGGCTGCGGATTGCTTGTAACACTTCCCAGTGACATGTATTCTGCCGGCCAACCATGGAAATAGATTCCCTGAGCAGCCAGTGCATTGGAAGCCAATGCTGTACAGTCCTGTCCAACACCAAGCTGAGCTAATGCAGCAGATGCAATTCCACCGTCTGCAGTACCCAGGTTCTGAGAACCGCTGCTTCTGCTAGAGCTTGTGGAACCATTGCTTTCACTTACAGCTTTACTATCGTTGTCTGTAGTATCAGCTTTTTCTTTTTTCTTGATTTTCTTTGCTACACCGTTTTTGTCAAACTTGTAACCAGCATATTCTGTCTTAGTTGCAGCCTGACCTTTTTTGTTGAAATAATACTTTTTACCGTCAATCGTCTTCCAGCCTTTTGTCATGAAGCCGTATTTCGTGTAATAGTATTTTTCTCCGTCTTTCTTCACCCATCCGGTTGTAATCGTACCGTCATCGTTGAAGTTGTACTTTTTCCCATCGATGCTAACTTCACCGGTAGCCAGAGAACCATCTTTTGTAAAGTAAACTTTCTTTCCGTCCACTTTAGTCCATCCAGTAACCAGTTTCCCATCATCGCCGAAGTTGTAAGTTTTGTTATCGATCTTCTGTACACCAGTAACAGCTACTCCAAATTCGTTGTAATATGTATCCTTTACTTCGTTCCATCCAGTCAGCAATACTCCAGATTTCTGGAATGTGTATTCATGACCGTCGATAACCTGTTTTCCATTCACACGGTGACCTTCTGCATCAAAGTAGTAGGTGGAACCGTTGATTTCCTTCCAGGAGCTTGTAATCGGATGACCTTCGCTGTTCAGGTAGTAGCTTCCAGCTTCATCAAATACCCATGAGCTAGTTTTTACCTGGCCTTCCATTTTGTAGACTCTGTTCGTGCCACTTCCGTGCCAGCCATCAGAATTTTGTGCCGCATATACCGTAGTTACTGCAGTTCCAGCTGTAGCCAGACACAGAACTAAAGCAACTTTCTTTGTGTTTTTTTCGATAAAATTCATGTTATCACCTCGACATCAACGCCCTCATTGTAACAAAGCGTTTTTTTATTTGCAACCCCTAATTTTTGAAAACTTACGTTTTTGTCACTTTCAAACCCTGTTGCGATTCCCTTTTAAAGCTTTGTTTATAGGCTGAAACCCATTTTTAGAAAATTTTAAAAATTTTATGAAATATTTTTGTATTTCTTCCGTTTTCCGTCCGTTCAGCGTCCAATATGCAAAAAAGGAGCCGTAGCCCCTTTTGTTGATGTAATAGTCTTTTTACGGTCTGCGGATTGCTGTAATGCTCTGCCCGCTGTTATTGCTCCAGTAGCTTACAGAAGATGTGATAACTCCTGTACTTGGGTTTGTCGCATGCACCATCTGTCCGCCACCCACGTAAATAGATACGTGAGCTCCGCCGCTCCATACAATCAGATCGCCTGGCTGCATATTGCCGTAGGATACCGGTGAACCAACACCTGCCTGTCCGCCTGCAGTTCTGGGAATGCTGATGCCTGCCTGTGCATATGCGTAGGACGTTAATCCGGAACAGTCAAAGCCTGCCGGAGAGGAACCGCCCCAAACATAGGGAGAGCCGACCATGGAAGCCGCGATACCTGCTGCGCTGGAGTTGCTGCCGGAGCCTGCCGGATTCAGATTTGCCGCAGAGGATGATGAGCTGCCTGCACTCTGTGCGGAGCTGTTTCCTGCTGCACGTGTGCTTTGTACATTTTCATTGCTTTCTGTTGCTTCTTCTTTTTTCTTCTCTTTGATTTTCTTAGCTACACCGTTTTTGTCAAACTTGTAGCCTGCGTATTTCGTACTGGTAGCTGCCTGACCCTTGCGGTTGAAATAATATTTCTTTCCGTCAATGGTTTTCCAGCCCTTTGTCATAAAGCCATACTTGTCGTAATAATATTTTTCTCCGTCTTTCTTCACCCAGCCACTCTGTAAAGAGCCGTCACTGGCGAAGTTATAGGACTTCCCGTCAATCTCTGTCTTTGCTGTCGCAAGAGAGCCGTCCTCTTTGAAGTACAGCTTCTTTCCGTCAACCGTCTGCCATCCCTTGACAATGTTTCCGTCCTGATCAAACAGATACTGGACTTTTTCGATTGTCTGTAAGCCATTCAGCTTTTCACCAAATTCGCTGTAATAGGATGTTTTGGTCTGATTCCAGCCAGTCAGCAGTACGCCGGATTTCTGGAACTGATATTCATGTCCGTCAATAACCTGTTTTCCGTTCACACGGTGTCCTTCGGCATCGAAGTAATACACAGAGCCGTTGATGGTCTTCCATTCGCTTGTTATCGGATGTCCGTTTGCATCCAGGTAGAAGCTGCCGCTTTCGTCGAACAGCCATGAGCTGGTCTTGACAGCACCTTCCTCTTTGTAAATGCGATCCGCTCCGGTTCCATGCCATCCGTCCGCATTCGTGGCAGCATATACAGTTGTGACTGCAGTTCCACCTGTTGCCAGGCACAGAATCAGCGCCACTTTTTTCGTATTTTTTTCAATAAAATTCATGTTGTCACCTCACAGTTTTGCATTCTAACAGAGAAAAATCCTTTTTGCAAACCCATTTTCTGTAAAATTCTCAAAATAAAGGCGGACAGCTGCTGTGATTACATGCAAATAGTCTCCTATTCATCACGGTTTCAACAACTACAGGGCTTCCTGATAATTTTTTTGAAAAAAATCCTTTTAATCCTTTTTGAACCAGTAGAGCGAGCCATTGGAATCCTCTGTACCACTGATGGGGTCAACACGTTTTTCCACGATAGCATCGCTTGGCTGATACCAGACACCCTTGCGGTTTTTATACAGTCCATTCAGGGTGTCCTTGAAGATATCCTTGCTGATGGTGTAATACTGCTTTTCCAATGCACGGTTATCATCAAAGCCGCTCCAGATGCCTACGGTATATTCCGGGTTGAAGCCCATAACCAGGGAATCCCAGTCACTGGTTCCGGATTTAGCAGCGACCTTTACATCCGGCTCATGTCCATACATGCTTGGGAAGGTGTAGGATTTATTGCGAATATCAAACGTGGAGGTCAGCATCTGATTCAGGATCAGCGTCTCGTCACGCTGCAGCAGCCGTTTCGGCTGTACCTCCCGTTTGTAAACGACATCGCTTCCACTGGTGATATGAGAAATCAGGGCAGGCTTAACATACAGACCCTCGGATGCAAAGGTGTTGTATATGCGGCTCAGCTCCAGCAAGGACATATTGACGGTTCCCAGTGCCTCGCTTGGATTTGGAGAGGACTGACGGATGTTGAAATCCAGTAATGCGTTATGCAGCGTATCCACGCCAAGAAAGAGCTGTGTCTTTACCGCGTAAATATTATCACTGAGGGAAATCGCATTGATCATGGAGATGTTTCCATTCGCATAGACATTGCCGTAATTGGATGGCGCATATTCTTCATTGTCGGCAATACGGAAGGTGGTCTTTTGTGAGGTGAACTGTGTGGCTGGTGTGAAGCCCTGCTGCAATGCACAATAATACAGCAGCGGCTTGATCGTGCTGGCGACCTGGCGTGAGGAATAGATGGCACGGTTGTATTGAGAAATCGTATAATCCTTTCCGCCGACCATAGCCATGACATTTCCGGTAAACGGCTGCGTAATGATTCCGGCTACCTCCAGCTCACTTGTAAGATCGACATGCTTTGTGACAGCATTGCTTAATTGCATCTGCACCTTTGGATCATAATACGTATGCACATGAATTTCCCGGTTCAAATCAATGTTGAGCTTGCTGAGCTCCTGTATTACTGCATCGATGTAATATTCATCAATTCCATACGTGCTGATATTCACATTGGTGGATAGCTTCAGCTCCTCTTTCATGGCTTTGTCGTATTGGGATGCTGTAATAACTTCATTGTTCTTAAGAATGCCCAGAATCAGATGCTCTCGTTTAATGGCATTGTCCTTATGCAAAAATGGTGAGTAAATACTCGGGCCGTTTGGGATTCCAATCAGCATGGCAGTTTCCGCTATACTGAGCTGACTGAGTTTTTTATCGAAGAAATATTCCGCTGCTGCATTTACACCATATACCCCATGGCCGAAATAGACCGTATTCAGATATCCCTCCAGAATGTCCTGCTTGCTGTATTGCATTTCCAGACGGGCTGCATAAAAAAACTCTTGTACCTTTCTGGACAGTGTCTGCTCATTTGTCAGAAACAGATTCTTTGCATATTGCTGTGTAATGGTGGAGCCTCCCTGACGGATATCACCGTGAAGCAGATTGGTTCCCAGCGCCTTGATAATTCTGACCGGATCAAAGCCGGCATGATAATAAAAGCGCTTATCCTCAACACTGACAAATGCATTTTGAACAAACTCGGGAATATCGTCAATGGATGTCCATTTCATATTTTTCTTAAAATTTGATTCATATATGACATTGCCGTTCACATCGTAAATCGTAATGTTCTTTCTCTGCTCATCCAGCGGCAGTCTGTTAAACAGCGCATAGGCATAGACGCATATAATCAACGTGAGCAGGACAAACAGCATTCCAAACACCAGCTTCCGGATTCTTTTCATAACAACACCTCGTATGCTATTAGTGTGAGCTTTTGCGCGTGCTTTAAACACAAAATATAAAAGTGATTTACCATATGAGAAAATATTATAAAATAGGAATATATAACTATTATTATAATGATGGTGGTACATATGAAACAGCAGCTTGATTGATATCTTTATGCATCCGATTCGTTTATCGTATTTTTGAAGACATAATTTATGTCAGTTTAAAGTACAGATATTTATATTATAAAAATAGAATATACAATAAATATAATAAAAATCAATCAAATAGAAATAGCGATATAAATGCCCGTATATTTGAATAACTGGTATTCGGATTCGACCTATATATTATAAGGAAGACTTTTTGATAGTCCCTATATAATATAAGGAAGAGTTTTTATCAAAAGTATGGAAATCGGATATGCTCCTATATAATATAAGGAAGACTTTTTCTATTCACAAAAGCTCTCTCTAATGAAAAATCAGATAAATAGAATACAGCTGGCATACTCATTCACAGGATATGAAATGGTACAGGAAATACCTTATTATAAAAGTGGAGTATCAAATGATATTCTACTTTTATAATATAATTTCACGATAACAAGTATATTCCAAAAGTATACTATGAATGTCTATAAAGGGAAAACAGACAATCGAAGGTTTTATGAAAGAAACAGGGAGTTAAAATTTTAAAGAGAAAAAGTGAAAAAAAGGTTGCACGATATTCAATTTCTGCTATAATGCTCATGATAAGTGGTGACAGCATGAAAAAGCATATCGTAGTAAAACAGAAACATCTTTACACTGGAGAGCGAAACCTCATGTTTGAAGGAAAGGCTTTTTTTTCTAATACGGACGGTTGTATCCGGCTTTCTTACACGGAAGGACACAGCGATACACAGGTCAGTGTTGAGGCCGGCGAAGACGAGCTTCGCATCATAAGGGATGGTGAAATCATAACCCGACTGTCGTTTCGGCATCAGTTAGAGACAACAGGATCTCTTCTGTCAGAATTTGGAACGATCGATATTGGAGTTTTTACGCATAAATATATAAAAAAAGAAAATATTATAGCCATTGAATATGATATTCTAAGCGGCGGTGAAGTCACTGACGGATATCGTATCCTTTGGATCATAAAGGAGGAACAGGCATGAATCAGATTGAAAACAACTTGAAACAGGCATTGAAGAACGCCGTGCAAAAAGCATTTGATACAGAACTGGATACGGCATCCATCGTTATTGAAATACCGAAGGATAAAAGCCATGGAGATTACTCAACCAATGTGGCAATGCAATTAACCAGAATGCTGAAAAACAATCCGCGTAAAATTGCAGAAGCTGTTGTCGAGGCGCTGGATAAGGATGCTGCAGATATTGAGCGCTGTGAAATAGCAGGGCCGGGCTTTATTAACTTTACGATTAAAAACACATCCCTTGCACAAATCATTACAAGAGTTCTGCATGAGCAGGACAGCTATGGACACAACAATGATGGAGAAGGTCTGAAGGTAAATGTGGAATATGTTTCTGCTAATCCGACAGGAGATCTGCATTTGGGACATGCCAGAGGTGCAGCATGGGGCGACAGCATAACCCGTCTGATGAAGGCAAGCGGCTATGATGTATGTCGTGAATATTATGTAAATGATGCAGGGAATCAGATTGTCAACCTTGGAAAAAGTCTGCAGGCCAGATATCGCGAGCATCTTGGACTGGATTTTGACTTGCCGGAAGATGGTTATCATGGTGAGGATGTAAAAAATATCGCAATCGCGATAGCAGATGAGTATAAGGATGCATATGTGGAATACAATGATGCAAATCTGAAATTCTTTAAAGAAAAAGGAATTGCATTTGAGCTTGATAAAATCCGTCGTGATTTGGATAACTTCCGTGTACACTTTGATGTATGGAGCAGTGAACAAAGCATTCGTGATGCTGGTAAGGTGGAGAAGGCACTGGATGTACTGCATGAAAAAGGGCTTACCTATGAGGAAGATGGTGCTCTTTGGTTTGCGACTACAAAATTCGGGGATGATAAGGATCGTGTTCTTAGAAAAAAAGACGGCTCCTATACATATCTGGTACCGGATATAGCATATCATAAGGATAAGCTGGATCGTGGCTTTGATATGCTCGTGGATTTGCTTGGTGCAGATCATCATGGATACATTCCCCGGCTGAAGGCAAGTATTGAGGCACTGGGAAATAATCCGGATAAGCTGCAGGTCGATATTATACAGATGGTACGTCTTGTTGAAAACGGCGAAGAGGTCAAAATGAGTAAACGGCTTGGCAATGCAGTCACCATTCGGGAGCTCTGTGAGGAAGTGGGCGTTGACGCTGTACGCTACTTCTTTGTGCAGCGTGCTGTGGACACGCACCTGGACTTTGACCTTGGTCTGGCGAGAAAACAAAGCAATGACAACCCTGTATATTATGCACAGTATGCACATGCCCGTATCTGTTCCATTCTGCGGCAGGCTTCCGAAATTGCGGAAGCGCAGTCTTTTGAGCTGCTGACACATGAAAAGGAAATCGCATTGATGAAGTATATCAATGAATTTACGAATGTTGTCAGTGATGCTGCACGCTCCCGTGCACCGCATAAGGTCTGCAACTATATTCAGAAGCTGGCTCAGCATTTCCACAGCTTCTATAATGTATGTAAGGTAAATGATCCTCAGCAGCCGGAGCTTTCTTCCCAGCGTCTGGCACTGTTGAAGGCCACAAAAATCACATTGAAAAATGCTTTATATCTGATCGGCGTTGACGCCATTGAAAAAATGTAGGAGGAACGTAAAAGTTATTATGAAAAAGTCTATGGTCGATGTAGCATATGATTTAATGTCTACGAAAAAGAAAGCAACCGTATTCCTGAAGCTGTGGGAAGAGGTATGTCAGGTTATGGCATTCACGAAGCAGCAGGAGGAAGACAACATTGCACAGTTCTACAGTGATCTGTCACTGGATGACCGGTTTGTGAACATTGGGGAGAACAAATGGGATCTCAGAGAACGCCACACCTACCATGAGGTTGTCGTGGATACAGAAGAAATTCTTATCGATGAAGAAACCGATGATGATTATGAAGAAGAGGAAGCTGCAAAAGCAGGGGATGAAGAATTCTAACAGGGATATCATCCCTTTTCTTTTCGTCAAATATGCTATGCAAAATGCGAAAAGTAAGCATCACAGGCGATAACGGTGAAAGAACGCGATCTGCTTTTATAAGGTAATACGAAGAAGCTGTCCTGTTTGATAAATAGAAATATTGCATACCATCATCCTCTTAAAAAAGACTGTTTGAAGGATGCTGCTATACATAGAGGATAACAGCTGTATAACTTTTTACTTAGCGCGAATGAGCAGCAGACATCTGGTATAAAGCATAACCACGCAGAAGTATCATTCACAGCTTTAAGGAAACAGGGAGCAATAAAAACATATAACGAATGCACTGCTATAGTTGTATTATAATCCCATACGCTTTCCCTGATTCTGAATACATATCCCATAAATCCGCGTTGACTGTGTATTGGAACAACAAATATGCCCTTTTTTGAAAATATGTGTTCTAAACCTTTTCAAAAGGGGAAAAATGCAGTAGAATAATAGTGTTAAGAGACTAAAAGGAGGAATTTGATTATGGCATTAGTATCCGCAACAGAAATGCTGAATAAAGCACATGAAGGTCATTACGCAGTTGGTGCTTTCAACATTAACAACCTTGAATGGACAAAGATGATTTTACTGGCAGCAGAAGAAGCAAAATCTCCAGTTATGCTGGGAGTATCTGAAGGTGCTGCAAAATACATGTGTGGATTCAAAACTGTAGTAGCTATGGTTAAAGAAGTTCACGACAGCCTGGGAATCACAGTTCCGGTTGCTCTGCACCTGGATCACGGTAGCTATGAAGGCGCAAAGGCTTGTATCGAAGCAGGCTTTACATCTGTAATGTTTGACGGTTCTCACTATGCATTCGAAGAAAACCTGGCAAAATCCAAAGAAATGATTGAGCTTGCTCATTCAAAAGGATTATCCATCGAATGTGAAGTTGGTGGAATCGGTGGTGAAGAAGATGGTGTTGCATCCATGGGTGAGCTTGCTGATCCTCAGGAATGTAAGACAATCGCTGAGCTGGGAGTAGACTTCCTGGCTGCCGGAATTGGTAACATCCACGGTAAATACCCTGCTGACTGGGCTGGCCTGAACTTTGAGCGTCTGGGAGAAATTCAGGACGTTACAAACGGAAAACCGCTGGTACTGCATGGTGGATCCGGAATCCCTGCTGATCAGATTGCTAAGGCTATCTCTTTAGGTGTTTCCAAAATCAACGTTAATACTGAGCTGCAGCTGGTATTCGCAGATGCTACACGTAAATATGTAGAAGCTGGAAAAGACCTGGAAGGTAAAGGATATGATCCTCGTAAGCTGCTGAAGCCTGGATGCGATGCAATCAAAGATAAGGTTACATCCATGATGAAGGAATTCGGTTCTTACGGTAAAGCTGAATAATGAAACATAGGACGGCAGATATTCTGCCGTTTTTCAAACAGATATCATAATTGTTCCATGTATGATATGAAATTATGAATTGGGGTATGCTATTCAATGCATGCTCCTTTTTTCTTTCATTATATGCATAACAGTGGATTTTATAGGAATATGACAGTATTTAACTAAACTATAAAAACAATGCGGATATTTTTGTACAGATTGTGTCAAAAGATGTGAAAAGAATTGGATTTGATTTTAAAGGACATGCTTGTTATTTTATAATAAGAAACAACTGTTTCTGATACCATGGGAGTGATTGTATGAACAAATTTATGCTTCTCGTCTTACTGACTGTCATCATGATAGCGGTTGCCGTTCCCTTTATTATTCGCAGTCTGTTATGGAACAGAGTGCTGAAGCAGCTGCATCGCGGACAATATGACAAGGTTTTATCCATGTTGAACAGTAAGGCCTTTCAGTTGTTCTTCAAAGAATTTGACCGTGACTGGAATACGCTTCGTGTCTATCTGGCACAGGGAAATAATCGTAAAATTGAAGAGCAGACCAGAAGGCTGCTTGATGGTAAGCTGAGTGATGCACAGGCCTATCAGATTGCCAGTCAAACCTTCTTCTATTTTCTGGATAGGGAAAATAACGAGGTATGTAAACAGCTGCTTACGCACATAGAAAAGAGTGCAGGAGAGGAAGAGCTGGCATACAATCAAATGCTGTATCGTATTATGATAGAGAAAAAAAGTGAGGATATTGCGGAGGTGGAGGCACTTCTTGAAAAAAAAGAGACAGAGAAAATCAAAAAGGATCAGAAACAGGATCAGCAGGTACAAATCGGTATTTTACAATATTTGCTTGGCCTGCAGTATTCCTATATGAAAAACCGCCGACAGATGGAGCTGTATCTGAACAAAGCCCGAGGGAATCTAAAAGGTACGCCATATCATAAAAAAGTAAAGCAGCTGTTAAACAAAGCATGATTTCGTTTAAGACGCGGGAGGAATTGCATGAATATACTATGGAATCTTGACAAACGCTGTCAGGAAATTTTAAAGAGGCTGATGTATGCCGGAGGATATCTGAAAATACAGGATCTTGCGGATGAAATGCAGATTTCAAGACGAAGTGTTTATTATGACATTACAAAAATCAATGAATGGCTGGAGGATCAGGACATTGATCCGCTTGTACAGGAACGCGGTAAGGGTATTTTTGTCAGCAGTGATCAGTCCCGAAGGATACAGGAGGCATTAAGCGACCAGGGAAGTGATAATTATCATGTATTTACGCCGGAGGAACGAAGCCGGATCGAGATATGTGCAATTATTATCCGTTCTCATCCCCTGTATATCGAGAATTTCATGGAGGTATGCCAGGTCAGCCGAAATACGGTGATCAATGACCTTAAAAATGTTATTCGCTTCCTGGAAAATTACAATCTTGAGCTGACGTATGATATCAAAAGCGGGTATCGCATTGCCGGGGATACCATTAAAAAGCGTGCTATTTTCTTTATGCTGTTTCCATCTCTGTGGGAATATTACGACCGCCAGGTTGTGCTAGCGGAAAATGAGCAGCGCATTCGTGAGATACTGGTTAAGCTCAAAAAAATCGAAAGTGAGCTGCACGCAGAGTATGTGAGCGGAGTGCTTCCCACACTGGCTGTTTTTATGTCAACCATTGATAAACGAAGCGATGAGCTGACATTCTCGGATATGGATGAGGAGGAGATTGTGGAAACAAGGGAGTATCAGCTTGTTTCACAATATTTCCCGGATCTGGAAAACGGGGAGAAAATCTATGTGACACTGCATCTGCTTGGCTCCCGCCTTCAGACGATACCTGTCAATGTCATGAAGGAGCAGGATGAAACATATGAGATATCCAAAAATCTGGTGCATGAATTTGAACGTCTGACCTGTATTTTCTTCGATCAGGAGGAGGAGCTGGTGGATGCGATTAATGCACATTTGAAGACCTCATTGTATCGTTACCGCTATGGTATTCAGCTGGGAAATCCGATGCTGAACAGTATAAAAACAGAATATGAGGAGCTTTATGAAATTACGAAGAAATCCTGTGAGTATCTGGAGAAGAAGCTGGGCTGTCTGATTTCTGATGCCGAGGTTGCCTATATCACCCTGCATTTTGGGGCATTTCTGACGACCAATCAGACACAGAAGCGCAATCTTCGTATTCTCATTATCTGTCCAAATGGCATTGGTACAGGAAATATGCTGCGCAATGAGGTGGCTTCTCTGGTTCCGCAGGCGACGGAAATCGTGAATCTGCCATTGAGTCAGTATGAGGAAGACCATGATTTTGATGTAGTGATTTCCACGGTTGTATTGCCAAAGGAAAAGAAGCTCATTGTCGTGCATCCGATTCTGACCGATCAGGACAGGGTTACGATTTTACGTAACTGCATGTATACGGAACCGCAGGCAAATCTGCAGATTCAGGAGATTGTACGTCTGGCAACCAGCTATATCCCGTCTTCTAAACTGAATGAGTTTGAGAAGGATTTGCAGGACTACTATTCCAGTATTCAGATTCGTACGGTACCGCACCGTAATTTTGGACAGAATCTGGTCTATTATCTCAAGCCGTCCCATATTCAGATTTGCAGAGATGCATGCGACTGGGAGGAAGCACTGCGCTTGTCCTGTAAACCGCTGCTTATGGAAGATTCCATTACGCAAGAATATGTTGAGGCGATTGTCGCGGATCAGAAGAACCGGGGACTGATGATGTTTCTGGCAGATGGTCTTGTTCTCGCACATGCCGCAATCGAAAAAGGTGTAAAGCAGCTGGATGTGGCTTTGTGCACCTTTAAACATCCGGTCACCTTTCTGAATGGAAAGCAGGCCCGTATCATCATCGTGTTATGTGCGGAGGATCAGACAAAGCATATCCGTATCCTGAATGATGTACTCAATATATTCTCGAAAAAGAAGAGTATTGAGCAGCTTACCGCACTGGACAGCAGTGAGGATATTCAGGGCTATATCCGCTCACATACACAGGAAAACGAGGGCTAATTCACGATTAAGCGATTACAAATTGCACAATATCTAACATTTTGCACAAAAACGGGAAAAGAATTGGTCTTGTATTTCTAATCAAAAAAAAAGATAATGAAAACGTAAAGAGGTAGGGTTATGACATCTATGGAAAAACTGTTACAGGAAAAAAACTGTTACCTGAGAGATCGGGTACAGGACTGGAAAGAAGCTGTTCACATTGCTTGTGAACCACTGATTGAGCAGAATTACTGCACAACGGCATATGAAGATGCCATCTACGAAATCACAGAGAAGCTTGGGCCATACTATGTACTCTGTGAAAACCTGGCACTGATTCACGCCAGCAATCAATCCGGTGTCAATGACACGCAGATGGCTGTGACCGTGCTGAAGGAACCGGTGAAATTCAAGCCGGACGGATATGATGTCCGTGTACTGGTAACTCTGGTTGCCAAAGACAGCGAGTCCCATATGGAAGGGATTCAGGCTGTATCCAACATCTTCTCCGATGAGAAGAAGGTTCAGAAAATTCTGGACGCAACATGCCCTAAGGAAATATTCGACCTGTTTATTTCCAATGCATGTGAAAAATAGCGTTAACTAATTGAAAGGGAGGATTTACACATATGTTAGACTTTATTATCAACATACTGTCCACACCTGCAATTCTTGTAGGTCTGATGTCTTTGCTGGGTCTTGCGCTTCAGCGTAAGCCAATCGAAGATATTATCAAGGGAACCGTAAAAACAATCGTCGGCTTCCTCGTATTAACTGCCGGATCAAGCTTCCTGCAGACAGGTTCATTGAACGCTTTCGGTGATTTGTTCAACTATGCATTCAGTATGCAGGGAGTTGTTCCAAACAACGAGGCAATCGTTTCTCTGGCTTTGAAGGATTTTGCTACAGATACTGCATATATTATGTGTCTGGGTATGATCTTCAATATCGTAATGGCTCGTTTCTCAAGAATGCATTACATTTTCTTAACAGGTCATCACACTCTTTACATGGCATGTATGCTTGCCGTTATTCTTAACGTTGGTGGTCTTGAAGGCTTCCAGCTGTGGCTGGGCGGCGGCTTGCTGCTTGGCTTCATCATGGCACTGTCTCCTGCATATTGTCAGCCGACAATGCGTAAGATTACAAAGACGGATGAGCTTGGTTTCGGACACTTCGGTGGTGCCGGTTACTGGTTTGCTGCACAGTGTGGGAAGCTGTTCAAAGGAAAAGGGAAATCAACTGAAGAGGTTAACTTCCCACAGCGTCTGACATTCCTGCGTGATACAACAGTCGCTATTGGTCTTACAATGGTTGTATTCTTCCTGATCGTAACTGCAGTTGCAGTTGGAAAAGGTATTCTGAGCGCTGATGCTGCTGAAATTGTTAAAACATATCCAAACCTGGCTGGTCTGTTGAACGTTGGGGCTGAAACAAAGACACACTGGGCTGTATGGGCAATTACAAGCGGTCTGAGCTTCGCCGGTGGTGTTTACATCATCCTGAGCGGTGTTCGTCTGATCGTTGGTGAAATCGTTCCTGCATTCCGTGGTATCGCTGAAAAGCTGGTTCCAGGTGCTGTACCTGCTATTGACTGTCCGGTTGTATTCCCATATGCACCAAACGCTGTACTGATTGGCTTCCTGGTATCCTTCCTTGGAGGTATCGTAGGTCTGTTTGTACTTGGCTTCATCGATGCAAACATCATGAGCGTTGCGCTGATTCTGCCTGGTGTTATTCCTCACTTCTTCTGTGGAGCAACTGCTGGTGTATTCGCAAATGCTGAGGGTGGTTTAAAGGGTTGTGTATTCGGAAGCTTCATGCACGGATTACTGATTACCTTCCTGCCTGCAATCTGTATGCCGGTTATGGGAGCATTGAACTTTGCTAATACTACATTCTCCGATGCAGACTTCTCATGGATGGGAATCGTCTTCGGTAATATCGCACAGTTTATCCAGGGTGCTGGCCTGTTAGGTGTCTGTGTGGTTGTATTCCTGATTCCTATCGTGTACAATTATGTTGCACCTAAGAAAGCAAAAAAAGCTGAATAAGCTTTGGGAAGAAGGAAATTAACTTATGGAAATCAGAAGCATTATGTGTTGCTGCGGACAGGGTCTTGGAAGCAGCATGATCGTCAGCATGAACGTCGAGAAGGCTCTGAAAAAGCTGGGAGTATCCGGTGTCAGAGTAGAGCACACTGCACTTGGTGAAATCACTGAAAACAGTGCTGATCTGTTTGTGGTAGGAGCTGACCTTGCTCCTCAGATGACAAACTATAAAAACAAGATCATCTTAAATCAGCTTATGGACATGAATGAAATCGAAACTAAGCTGAAAGAAGCATTCGGTCTTTAAGAAAACAGAAAAAGAAGGCTGTTTCTTCCATCCTTCTTTTTCTTTACAAATTTTTAACGGAAAACAGCAGAAAGAGGCATAGAAAATGCCGGAATCTACACAGCTTTATATGATTGTGTAATCTGAAAGAAAGCAGTAACACTTCTGCTGATAGTAAAAAGGAGGTAGTATCATTGGAAACATCACAACTGAACGAGCTGCAGGTATTCGCTGCACAATTAAGAATAGATATACTGGAAATGCTGGAACACAGAGGCTATGGACATCTGGGAGGTTCCCTTTCCATCGTTGAACTGATGAGTGTATTGTATGGCAAACAGCTTCATGTAGATCCGAAGCAGCCACAGATGGAAGACCGTGACATGGTTGTTTTATCCAAAGGACATGCCGGGCCTGCCTGGTACTGTGCGTTGGCAGAGAAGGGGTTCTTTGATAAAGAATGGCTGATGACCTTAAATGACGGCGGTACACGGCTGCCAAGTCATCCAGATCGGTTAAAAACACCCGGGGTAGATATGACTACCGGTTCTTTGGGGCAGGGAACAAGTGCTGCTGCCGGTATTGCGACAGGTTTAAAAATGAAAGGCTCCAATCGCTATGTATATATGATCGTCGGTGATGGAGAGCTGAATGAAGGACAATGCTGGGAAGCATTCCAGTACGTGGCAAATTATAAGCTGAATAACTGCATCGTAGTGATTGATGATAATAAGCGTCAGCTTGACGGCTTTACAAAGGATGTCATGAATCCGTTCAGTATTCCAGATAAAATGAAGGCATTTGGCTTTGATGTTCAGGTTGTTAAGGGAGATGACATCGAAGCGATTGATGCAGCTATTGATCGTGCAAAAGCAGTAGAGGATCAGGCAGTCTGCATCGTATTGGATACAATCAAAGGACAGGGTGTTCCTTATTTTGAAAAGATGGTTTCCAATCACTCTGTTAAGTTTAACAACGATGAGGTTATCAGTGAAACGCATAAGGCAATTCAGGAATTAAAACAGTTTATTGAAAAGGAGGGACAGTAGGATGTTTACTCTTAGCAAGGATCGCAGCAAAAAAGGCAAAGAGCTGCGTATGGTAGTCGTGGAAACGTTGCAGGATATGATGAAAAGTGATGATTTAGTTGTCGCTATGGAGGCTGATCTTGGCGGTG
Organism: Erysipelotrichaceae bacterium 66202529; assembly: GCA_017161075.1. NCBI lineage: Bacteria > Bacillati > Bacillota > Erysipelotrichia > Erysipelotrichales > Erysipelotrichaceae > Erysipelotrichaceae bacterium 66202529. The sequence continues at coordinate 299,416 of CP046174.1, forward strand.
CCAGTGGGTTTACAAAAATTCAAAAGAGCAATCCGGATCGTTTCATTCAGTGCGGTATTTCTGAAGCGAATATGACCGGAGTAGCAGCGGGCTTATCCGTAACAGGCTTCAAGCCGTATTTACATACGTTTGGGCCATTCGCATCCAGAAGAATCTATGATCAGGTGTTCCTGTCCGGTGCTTATGCAGGAAATACAATGAATATTTACGGCTCTGATCCTGGGTTTGCCGCAGGGCCAAACGGTGGTACGCATACAACGTGGGAGGATGTTGCCTTAATGCGTGCAATTCCCCAGGCTGTTGTATGTGATGCAGCGGATGAAGTGCAGCTTGACTGGATCATAAGGGAATTCGCCAAGATGGAAGGCGTTCATTATTTCCGTGCCAACCGTAAGGATGTGCGTAATGTATATGAAAAAGGCTCTACCTTTGAAATGGGAAAAGGAAACATCGTCAGAGAAGGAAGCGATGTTCTCATTATTTCCGCAGGTCAGCTGGTGAGTGATGCGCTGGATTGTGCAGAGAGACTGGAACAGGAAGGAATTTCTGCAGAGGTTATCGATATGTTTTGTATCAAGCCGCTGGATGAGGAATTGATTATCAGAGAGGCTGCCGGTAAAAAGGCGGTTGTATCCTTTGAAAATCATTCCGTTATCGGTGGACTGGGTAGTGCTGTTGCAGAGGTTCTGGCAGAACATAATATCTGCGTGAAGTTCAAAAGACATGGTGTCTGTGAACGGTTTGGACAGGTAGGAACACCGGAGTTCTTACAGAAGGAATTCCATTTGACTGCGGATGATTTGTATGAAACAGTACAGGGTGTCTTAAAATAAGGAAATCGTAATATATAACGAAAAGAGCATATTTTCATTTCTATGCTCTTTTTCATATAAAGTCGTGAATTTTACTGTACAGGTATTTTATAATAAGGAAGTCTTTGTTCTGCTGTTTGCAGAGAGATTAACTACCCGAATCTGTACACAGTAGGTCTGCTTATACAACCAAAAGCGGGCTGTTAAATTCCTCCTGCCACTCAATTTCCATCGCACCATCAGCCGTTATATGAATGGGAAGTATACTGTAGGTGGAGCTTCTCAGATCATCCGGATGCCAGTGATCAAGCAGTATATAAGGTTGATCATTTACAAAAAAGATGCAGGTTCCCTGACCGTCAAAGGTTGTACGATAGGATGGGCCGGTACATGGATTATCAATCAGCTTCCATGGCCCAATCAAATGTGTGCTGATACCATACAGGGAAGGATTAGGTTCCCAGCCTGTGCATCCGGAGGTAACCATATAATAGCAGTTCCGGTAATGCATAATGCATGGAGCTTCGCGCTCCTGATCCTGAAATATACTGAAGTACGATCCTGTAACATTCAGATAATCATTATCCAATCTGGAAAAATTGATAGTTTTATTATAATTTGCACTGTGAATCAGCCAGGCACTTCCTTCCGAATCCTGAAACAATGTCATGTCTCTGCTGTCCTGCCGGTTTGGCTGAAAGCTTTTCAAATATTGAAACGGCCCCGTTGGGGATGATGAAACAGCCACATTGACACCGGCATAAAAATAATCACTTGTATCTGCGTGCGTGTACATTATGAATTGTTTTGTGTGCTTATTGTACAAAACTCTTGGCCGCTCACATATCTTTGTGGTATGCAGCATATGCCCGGGATCCTGTGACATTGGCGCAAGAACGATGCCTTCATTGTCCCAGTGCTCTAAATCAGACGATGAATAACAGGAAATTCCAATGAAATCCACATGTCTGTTAATCGTTTCCGTATCTTTATTTTCTCCATACCAGTAATACATGCCTTCGTGCTGCAGTATCATACCGCCATGTGCCTGAATGGCAGAACCGTTTGTATCTGTCCAAAGTGTTTTATTTTTCATATATTTCCTCACCTGTTTATTATATCTTATGGAATAGCTAATTTAAGAATCAGATAGCTTGATATCGCTGCTGCGTATAATTGCACGGCAATAGGTAATCATTTTCTCAGCTAATTCCTTGGGAGTATCTGAAAGTAAATCCTCACTGATCCAGCTGATGGCCATGGAAACACAGCCTCCAATCATAAAGGAATAGCATGCCCAGTATTTTTCAGTTTCATGCGGATGGTAAGTGAGCAGCCAGCTTTCAAGGCATCTCGCATATATCTGCTGTTTCAAACGCCTGTAAAAACCCATATCTCCATTCGAACCAAGCAATGCGCACATAATATCTGCATGCTCCTGTACAAGCTCAAGCGCAGAAATGAACAGTGGAAGTGGATCGGACAGGATTGTTTGATAGTCTTCCCGGTTGAAAATAACCTCCATTCTTCCAATAATGCTATCTTCTGCTTTTCTTACCATCTCATGGATATCGCTGTAATGAAGATAAAATGTACTTCTGTTCATGTGGCATTGCTTTGTTAGCTCTGTTACCGTTATTTCATCGATACTCTTTTCCTTCATCAGAATAGCCAGCTCATGATACAGCAGTTTTTTTGTTCTTCTTACTCTTTTGTCCTTAGCCTCTATCATGATAACCTCCTTTTCCATAGGACAGTATGAAAATTAACCAGCTATGAGAAGCAAACAAAGGGCATCCTATGATTGTACCCGCGTCTGTCGTTTCTGTCTAGAAACCATACTGTCTGTAATATAAACACGCTTTTCTTTTCGATTCTTATTTGCTTTAGGCAGCTTAGACCATGCCATTTGGCTTGTAAGCTAATCTGTAGCTTTCATCCTTTTATAAGAAGCCTATAAACAGTCTGTCAGACTGCCTTTTTTCTATTCTTACTCTCATACATTCGTTGATCTGCGATGCTAATCAGCTTATCAAGATTCCCCATATCCTGAGGATAGGATGCACTGCCATAGCTGACACCGAGAAAGCTGATTGCCCCAAAACGAAACGTTAGGGAGGTCAGCTTCTTTAAAATATCGGAAGGAGATTCCTTTTTTGACAGGATGATAAACTCATCACCAGAAATACGGTACGCCTGCGCATCATGCTTATTGCATATCTCTCTCAGCAATCCGGAAAAGGTACACAGATATTGATCTCCATTAGCATGTCCATAGCTGTCGTTGATCTGCTTAAAATGATCTAAGTCCAGAAACAATACATGAAACCTGTCTAGCCTGGCATAAAATTCTTCATAATCACGGTACAGGGCTGCCCTGTTTTTTAATCCGGTCAACGTATCTATAGAGGCAATCGTTTTCAAATTCCCAATAACCTGTCCATTCAACAGAACCTCTCTGATCAGACGAAAGCTAAACAAAAGGTTACAGGCGATAACGATAAACGTCAGGATTTGAAGCAATGCAATCCCGGGGAAAATAAAAGCAACATTTATGCATAATATCGTGATGAACCACAGATATGTCGCTTTATATAAATATGACTGTATATGCATATCTGCACAATCCAAAAGAATCATATAGGTATCCTTCATAAACCGCAGAACAGGAAAAGCTGTTATGGAAAACAGCAGTGACTGTATCAAAAAGGTAGCTGTAAACCGGCTCATATAAGGCTCCAGAAGGTAGCCTGTCTGTACTGAAATTGTAAATACAAGCAGCGTATACGTCCATGCAAAGCAGATTACAAATATATTATGCTTCATGCTGTCCTCATACAGATAATGCAGAGGCAGCAAATATAAAAATCCAGCCAGTGTGAACAGTCCGTTTCCGTTGCCGTAGCTTGGAAGCTGTCGCAGCAGCATGTAAAAAAAGGCCATCATCACACATGTAAATAAGAGGATGATAAGCAAAATTTTCCAGAGTGCATAGCGTCTTCGGGAATGTCGATCCGCAATATACATATTCATAGCAATGATTTCCGCAACGACACCCATTTGTAAAAAAAACTCCATCCAATCACCTTTTCCTATATATATAATACAGCAATCAGGGGATGAAAAGAAGTTATTTTTGTATGAGATACTGTAAATATCTGTAAAGAGGTGTAAACCGGATGAGAGTGTAGGAAAGCAGGACACCTGCGAAGTTTAGGATAAAATCATCGATATCCATCGTACCACTCAATGTGAAAAACTGAGTGACCTCTACCATCACAATCAGCACTGCCATAGAAAATAGTAGCCTCAGCGGACATTTTGCCCACTTGGTGAGAAGCAGCAGGAAGAAAGGAAATGGCATGAATGCAATAAAATTTCCAAAAAGATTCATGATGGCAATCTGATTACTGATACCGGGGATTTCAAAAATCAGCATCATTTGACGGATTGTAGCGAACGGTTTAAGATTCGTACCATATTCCCACTGCATACGCAAAGCATTCGCATACGACTGGAGCGCAGATCGACATAATCTCTTGCGAACTCACTGGCAAAGAACAGCATATAGATCATTTGAAATATATAAAATAAGAACAGGACAGACCACATCAGACGCAAATTTCTTGTCTGCTTCTCATGATTACAAGTACGATTTTGAAGGAGCACGGAGATGATGAGCGATGCACATATAATTACAGAAAACAGCACGATCCCTGAAAAATTCAGAAAGTTTTCTATGGTGAGATAAATATAGAGAAGCATTGCACAGGTACAAATGCCAAGACTGATATAGGACAGCTCTTTCTTATATTTGAATAACATACCAAAACTCCCTTCATGTGTATATATGATAAAGGAGATTGCCTTTTTACACAAGAGGCTAACCCTTAATATTTTCTTAGGATTGCAGAAGATTATTCCAGCTAATTCAAGGAACTGCTTCCATAATACCTGCGACTGCATATTCCCTGTTGGTGATGAAGCAGATTAAAAACTTCAGGCCATTTTCTACTAAAAACAATACGGTTGCCATATACTGTAACGGACATACCGCAGTAAACGATATGCATGCAACACTGGATAATGTACGGAAAACGCCAATATTTAACTTTTTCTTAAGAAAGGAAATACCATATACAAATGTGGATTCTGTAGTATAATATCCTTGTGAGGTTAAACAGAATGAAGATATTTACATGTGTGAAATGCGGCAGTCCCATCAAGCTGCATGTGATAAAAGGCTATGTGCATTTGACTTGTCCAACATGTCAGACGCAATATCAGCTGGATGCCGTGAGTCTGAAAAAATATATGCTGATACCGTTGCTGTCGGTGGCAGCGGCTGTTGGCAGCAGTCTGCGCTTTTTGCAGGGAAGAACGATTGATATCAAATTTATTTATATACTGAGCGTATCCTTTGTATTATCGGGATTGCTTGGCTGGCTCTGTGTGAAGGCAGGGATTTTAACATATGAAGAGAAGGAAAACAGGTGAAAGCATGGAAAAAATGAGGAAAACACCGGGAAAGCGAAAAACATATCAGCTGGCTGTGGACGGTATTCGCCCTTTAACTGCACAGGACAGTAAGAATCGGCTGCTTGCATTCTGTATGGATGTTAGCATTATGCTATGCCCGATTGCCTTATGGAATATTATTTTACTGGCTGTACTGGGAAATATCATCAGTATATCCGGTATCAAACTCATCAGTATATTTATTGGGGTTCTGCTTGTCATATCAATCTTATTTCTTAACAGCTATATATACAGGCAGACCGGAGGTCAAAGCGTCGGTATGCGGATGTTTGGTTTCAAGGTAGTTAAGAAAAGCGGAAGAAAAGCCAGCCGCCAACAGCTGTTACTGAGAGAATTGGCAGGCTTTGATATTCCGTTTATTATACTGATGTACTTTACAAATGCGTTTGGCGTCATGCTTTACTGGGGCTTAAACGGATTGTTTACATTGGCTGACAGCCGTCATCGTTCACTGATTGATGTGATTCTGGGAACACGCGTTGTTGCACTTGAAAAAGCAGCTCCTGTAAAACAAAAAGAAGCAGTACCGGAGAATGTAAAGCCACAGCCAAAGCCTGCGGAGCAGCCGGATATGATAATGAATACCATGGATCTGCATATTCATTCCAACTTTTCTGACCGTGGACAATATAACGTTGAGGAGATTTTCCAGTATGCAAAGCGTAACAGAATACAGACGATTTCCATAACGGATCTGGATTGCGCAAAGGCGAACAGCATCGCGGTAAGAATGAGCGAGCTGTATGGGGTTACGTATATTCCGGGTATTGAAATCAACTGTGATTTACATGGCCGCAGGGTACGTGTGTTAGGCTATTTCATTCAGTATAGCAGTGAATTATTTGCACATATTGAAAATGAAAGTCTTGTAAATGAGAAGCGTGCAAGTATTGATAGGGTTCGCAGATTTGAATCCTTACTAGGACGCAATATTGACGAAGAACGCCTATTGAAAAGCAATCGGTTTCAGCGTTTGAGCGGTGAGTTGATCGCCAAGCATGTGTTAAATCGTCCGGAATTTGAGGATTGTGCAATTTTGAAGCCGTATCGCAGGGATGAATTTGGCTGGCGTGCTTTAAATAAAGATTATTTCGCCTATGGTAAGCCTTGCTATGTTCCGGTGAAATATCCATATCTTAAGGATGTATTGGATGTAATTGAACTGACAGGCGGTATTTCTGTACTTGCCCATCCGGGAAAACTGCTGGTGCAGGAGCCGGAGCTGCTGCATGAGGCATTGCAATTAGGCGTACAGGGAATAGAGGTATTCCATCCGATGCATACAAAGAAGGAAATGGCAAGTCTGCTGAAGCTGGCTACTGACCGCAAGCTGCTCGTCAGTGCAGGAAGCGGCTTCTATAATATGGAAGGAATTACACGCATAGGAAGGTGTAATTGTCCAAAAGAAGCAGAAGGCTTAATCGATATGATGCTGCATGCACGTATGTAAGAAGGTAGAAAAGACAGAGCTCTTAGAGAGTGTTCTGTCTTTTTTTACTTTGCTTGTGGAATGGTCTTCGTGTTTTGTTTGTTTCTTTCATTTGCATTACTGTAAATCTGTTAAAGAAGGACTATTCCTTCACTTCACCTTTTCTATGCATCCAAAATGCTGTTTCTTTGTGTAAAATTGAATATGTATTGTATCATATCCATTCAAAGGAAGGCTGCTGATTTCTTATCCGGCATGCGCATTCAAAACAACAGACTTCATAAATATAGGGGGGAATTATCTGAACTGTAACACATAAACCCCAAGTCACATATAGCGGCACATCTTGATTATACATCAGGCTGTTTGTTCAGTTTGCATGAAAAAGCTAAATTCCCATGCAATACATTCAAATTAAGAAGGTTTAAGGTTTCCACTATTTACCCGATGCATAATGTATGCTATAAATAATATTGTTGAATACGGACACTTACCTGTATTGTGAACTGAAGATACGGAATAAATATACAATTTAAATAGCATATACATACATAAGCACGTATGCTAGTGGAACCACATCTACATACCGCTGGAAAGGGATATCTTATGAATACATACCTTGATGAAATGTTACGCAACGATAGCATACTAACAATCTTGATGAATGGCTTGGCAATTATTGTGATACTAACAATAGGTCTGCTTTCTTGGTTTAAAAAGCAGAAGAGATATGAGAAACGCTATCTTATTTGGGGCAGATTAAATCATATAGTATTGGCAGTTGTTCTTATCTGGATCATAACAACAAAGGGATATGACAGGCAGCTGGAATGTATGTTCCTTATGGCCTTTGTTATGCTTCTGTATCTGATGCTCTTAATAGCTCTGATTGGCAGCTTTGTGAAGGGTATTCATAAAAATCCTTTATGAAAAAAAAGGTGCACGGAGCTTCGAAGATATATGAAGTCATACGGTGAAATGACATATATTGGTTACTGGTAGATGCGGGAATACACGTCTGACAGGATCTATGATACAATAGCGCTGTAAAGTCCACGAAATTGGTCACATGCGGCTATGGCATTGTTGATCGATAACGAGGATAAAAGAAAAGAGGTATACTATGGAAGCAGCAATAAAAAGAGTAAGAAAGTTTGTAGAGGATCGGGATTGGGATCAGTTTCATACCCCGGATAATCTGGCGAAGTCTATCTGTATAGAGGCAGGGGAGCTGCTGGAATGCTTTCAATGGGAAGCGGAGAAGTATAATCATATCGCGGTATGTGAGGAGCTTGCCGATGTGATGATTTACAGTATGCAGCTGGCAGATAAGCTGCATGTGGATATGGAACAAATCATACTGGATAAAATGGAAAAGAATGAAAAGAAGTATCCTGTAGAAAAAGCCAGAGGAAACGCCGCAAAATACGATGCATATGAATAAGCAGGAGGCAGCTATGAAAAAACTGTATATATCTGCGGATATCGAAGGAATATGGGGAAATGGAGCATTTGCGCATACTGCAAAAAACGGCAGCGAATATGAGGAATATCGCACCCACATGATTGCGGAGGTGAATCTGCTGATTGACAAGCTGTTTACAGCAGGGGCAGAGGAGATTGTGGTGAATGACGGTCACGGCACTATGGATAATTTGAGCGCATCCCGGCTGGATCCGCGTGCCTGCCTGGTGGTAAGCAATGGAGCATATAAGGAATATGGTATGATGGAGGGGTTGGACGGCTCTTTTGACGGTGTATGTTTTATTGGCTATCACTGCCGTAGTAACACACATGGCGTTATGGCGCATACTATTTGGGGATCACTTGTTAGAAGCATTTCCGTTAATGGTGAGGAGCTTGGAGAAAGTGGAATCAATGCCCGTCTTGCCTGGGAATATGGTGTTCCTGTCGTGCTGGTCAGCGGGGATGATCTTCTAAAGGAGCAGTTAAAGGAAGAATTGCATATGCCGTTTGCTTATGTAGAAACCAAAAAGGCAATTTCCTCACAGTGTGCTCTTTCCTGCAGCTGGCAGATGCTGGAGGAACGCTATGAGCGCGCAGTTTCATCCATGGAAGCATTATGCGTGCAATCGCCTGCAGTGATAAAAAAACCATATACTGTGGACATCACCTTTCATCAGGAACGCAATGCAGATTTTGTTTCCCGTATGGATGGCGTTACCCGTATGTCTGATTGTATGGTACGCATACAGAAGAACAGCTATGATGAGGTATACCGGTATCTTCGCTTTGTTATTAAGGTAAGCAATGCATTTGCTTCCTAAATGCGTAAGAACACAGAGAATACAACGCTGTGAAACAGATATTTTTCTTAATCATTTAACAGCAAAGATACACACAAGGCTGAAGAAGATTGGTAGTGGAAGTCTTTCAGCGGCAAGAAATTATTTTACATGTAAAAAGCTCTCTATCAGACAGTACCGTTGTAGAGAGCTTTTTATTGTATGTGAACGTTTATCGCAGAGAGCCTGATGTAGCTGCTTTATGTTTTAGGTACAGCGTATTCAGTTCCTTTTGATAAAACAGAAGAAGGAAGAAAAGAGCCGCAAGACTTCCCTTTATAATAAAATACACGGCTGTTTTATAATCCCTGTAATAGATTAACAGTACTGCACTACAGGTCATTTGATAGCCAAACACGATAAGTGCAAGAAGCATGAGAATGATACTGCCATATCTGATATACGATTTCATAAACCTTTCCTCCTTATCCTGCCAGCTTAGGGGAATCATCAATTTCCTTCTTAAAGCGGAAGGTGATTCCGTCATCGGATTCATAAAGTCCTTTATAACGAATATTGTTTCTCATATAATCACCATCATTCCCCTGTCCGACAACTATATAGGTTTTACCCTTTTTGCGGTATGCGTATTCCATAAGGATAAATGGTTTGATTTTGTTATTTACATACTCTGTTTCATAGCCGGGCAATGTTAGTGTTGTATAGGTTTTACCATCATCATTTGTATAATATACCAGCGGATTTTGATTCTGATCGGTACCCGCGCCAATATAGGCAGTGCCATCAGATACAAAGCTTACATTTTTCTTTTCCTGGAATGCTTCACCATCCAGATAGCTCCATGTTTTCAAATCAGTGCTCTTATAGGTACTGTAATATTCATGACCAAGGGAGCGGTCAGTTGCTATTGTTATATAACAGCTATTCTCTGTTTTTGACAGATAAAGAGTTTCTCCACGATAGCTGGTTGGAAGTATTCTGCTTTTGTTCCAGTTCTTGCCTGCATCTTTGCTGTATAACATATAGCTGCCGTCATCGTCGTAACAGATAAATGCGGTAAAGGCTTTGGTGACGATATAGCCATGTGCCGGTAAGAGCTCATTATACAATTCATTATTGGTGCCTGCAATATCCTTATAGGGAACGGGAACCTCCAGAAGTGTTGTACCTTTATCATAGGTAACGTACAGCTTGCTGTCATGAAAAACATAGGTTTCCTTTTCATCAGCCATTGCATACTGTATTGTATGAGGTTCACGGAGTGTATGATCCACTTTAATCTGATATTGAACCGGGGACATTTTATCACTTATTTTGTATCCATGGGCTGTTTTATCAATTTTCAAAACGAGCTGAGACAGATACCAGCCGTTCTCCTGCAGTGTTGCGTTGTAATAAGCGACAATATAAATATTTGTACTTACCGGTTGATACTCATAATCCAACTGTACGTAGCCGTCTTTGTTTAATACTTCAATAGATTTTATACGTTTATCTTTGATACGATATGCAAAGGGGACCGTAATACCTTCATATTGCTTAAAAAAATCATGAAACCATTCTGTTGTAATTTCCTTTAAATCCGTTTTTGTAGTCTGTATGCTGCTTCCGATAATTGCTTTTGGCTGAAACTGATTCCAGACGCTAAACAGTATCATTGCGTTTACTCCACAGGCGAGAAGCAGACAAAGCAGAGCCAGTCCGACTTTTTTCATGAAGACACCTTCTTTTTCCTTTTTATATAATAGCACACCGTTTGCGTAACGTATACCCTGGTGATGATATAAGCCTTCCTTATAGATAGGACGGTATCCTTCAGATTTATATCATCAAAAGATGTTTTGTATCCAATGCTTATGAAATAGTATACGTTGTACAAAGACGAAAGCAGGTATATGATCTACAAAAGAAAGCATGACACTTTAGTGATTAAGCCTACGATATATAAAAAGGATACATAATGTCTGCTGAAATTTCTATCATTTGATTATTTACAATCCATAACTCTTATATTCAAGATTTTGGTAAGTTTCTGTATTTTTTCTTGTCTTTGCGGGAAGAATTCTATATAATGATACTACAAAGGTAATGACAGGAAGAGTAGCTTGTATCCAAGGCAGAGAGAGAGAATGGCTGGTGTAAATTCTCATGAAGAACAAGTGAACATGGCCCTGGAACCGTTTTTCTGAATAATTAGGGAAAACCGCAGGTCGGCGTTAACGGCAAATGAGGTGTGCGCGTATGCGTGCATGAATAAAGGTGGTAACACGAAGCTTTCGTCCTTTGGCGGGGGCTTTTTCTTATATAAGGAGGATATGATTATGTGTAAGGAATGTAACAACAAAAAACCATACTACATCACAACCGCGATTACCTATACATCCGGTAGACCACACATTGGAAATACGTATGAAATCATACTGACGGACGCAATCGCAAGATATAAGCGCCAGCAGGGCTATGATGTATTTTTCCAGACAGGTACGGATGAGCATGGACAGAAAATCGAGGAAAAGGCAAAGGAAGCCGGAGTCACACCGAAGGAGTTCGTCGACAAAGTTGCCGGAATTGTGCGCAAAAATTTTGATATGATGAACACATCGTATGATTATTTTATTCGTACGACGGATGATTATCACGAAAAGCAGGTACAGAAAATCTTTAAGAAGCTGTATGAGCAGGGCGATATTTACAAGAGCACCTATGAGGGCTTATATTGTACGCCATGTGAATCCTTCTGGACGGAAAGTCAGTTAGTTGACGGAAAATGTCCGGATTGCGGGCGGCCTGTGGAAAAAGCAAGCGAGGAAGCTTACTTCTTCAATTTACAGAAATATGCACCGCGTCTGATCAAGCATATTGAGGATCATCCGGAATTTATACAGCCGGAATCGAGAAAGAACGAAATGATCAACAACTTCCTGAAGCCGGGTCTGCAGGATCTGTGTGTATCCCGTACCTCCTTCAAGTGGGGAATTCCTGTAGATTTTGATCCGGGACATGTTGTTTATGTATGGATCGATGCGTTAAGCAACTATATCACATCTCTGGGCTTTGACGCTGATGGAAATCATGGAGAGCTGTATAAGAAATACTGGCCTGCCGATGTACATATCATCGGTAAGGATATTCTGCGCTTCCATACGATTTACTGGCCAATTATGCTGATGGCACTCGGTGAGCCGCTGCCTAAGCAGGTATTTGGTCATCCATGGCTGCTAGTTGGAGATGGAAAAATGTCCAAATCCAAAGGGAATGCGATCTACGCAGATGAGCTGGTACATTATTTTGGCGTGGATGCCGTGCGCTATTTTGTACTGCATGAAATGCCGTTTGCACAGGATGGAACAATCACATGGGATCTGGTCGTAGAGCGTATCAATTCTGATTTAGCCAACGTTTTGGGAAATCTGGTTAACCGTACCATTTCCATGCAGAATAAATACTTTAACGGCGTGATTTCCAATCCGCTGGAGCAGGAGGATATCGATAAGGAGCTAATTGCTCTTGCACTGGATACACCAAAGCGTGTGGAGAAGAAAATGGAAACATTGCATGTCGGGGAAGCGATTGATGAAATCTTTACATTGCTGAAGCGCTGCAATAAGTATATTGATGAAACGACGCCATGGGTGCTTGGCAAGGATGAGGCGAAGAAGGATCGTCTGGCAACTGTGTTGTATAACCTGCTGGAATGTATCCGTATCTCTGCCGTACTGCTGAGCAGCTATATGCCGGAAACTGCAGAAAAAATTCTCGAGGAGCTGAGTACATCCGAGCGTGATGCGGACAGTTTGAAGGAATTTGGTATGCTGGAATGCGGACATACAGTGGAAGGAAAGCCGGAAATTCTGTTTGCACGAATTGATGCAAAGGAATTTATGGAAACACTGGAGGCAGACCGCAAGAAGGAAGAAAAAGCGGCTGCGAAGGAAGCAAAGAAGGAAGCTAAAAAAGAAGATACGGCTGTTGAACAGATCGGAATTGAGGATTTCACAAAGGTGGAGCTGAAGGTTGGGACGATACTCTCTGCCGAAAAGCATCCAAAAGCAGACAGACTTCTGGTGGAACAGATTGATCTGGGGGAGGAAACCCGTCAGATTGTTAGTGGTATTGCCGCTAATTTCACACCAGAGGATGTTGTTGGAAAGAAGGTCATCGTTGTGACCAATCTGAAGCCGGTCAAGCTGCGCGGTGTAGAGAGTCAGGGTATGATTCTATGTGCAAGCAATCAGGATGATCTGGATATTGTAACAATTGTTAAGGATTTGCCGAACGGAACGAAGGTGAGCTAATTGCAAACAAAAACGGTATTGCCTGCTTTACTGACATCGATATTCGTATGTCAGATTTCCTGTTTCTTTATCTATTATGGTATTGTCAGTGATCAGATTGTGTTATCTGTTATAGGCGGGGCATTGCTGATTGTTGGAGGTTTACGTCTGGTATTATTTGCGAAAGCATATCGAAAGCAGGAAGAAAAGTAGAGGATAATAAAAAGATTCCATTTTTTGTTGATAAGAGAGATGGAGTCTTTTTTGTTGTGAGATAAGAATGAGCGCGAAGGAAGGAGATAGCTGCTGTATTTATATAGTATTGACCATTTAATATATTAACGAAGCACAGAGTTCTTTAATGAGAAACCGCAAACTACATCAATGAAAAAGCACAAATCACTTTAATGATTTACCACAAATTACATTAACGAAAACCCACAAATTACATTAAATTGTCTTTTGAAATCCACCATTCTTTGTAGAAAAGCTGGTTGCATCTAGCTTTCTTCATCTATCCCTTTATTGACAAACCGGAAGATATCATAAAAATAACAGGAATGGAATTTTGGATAATGTTCATTTGTTTTATGAAAATGTATGATGTGTTAATGTGTTGATAAAAATACCTCCTGCATCGAATATTATTTTCGTAATTTAAAATGATAGTAGAATAGCGTGATAAAGTAAATAAAAAGAGGAATTCATATCTCCTCTTTTCGTCACTTATAAGCTGCGCCCCAGCTCGTACGCTTCTTTTGGATAAACGGAGTGCTCTATATCCTCTCTAACATACATTCCCAATGCGTACACACTACCAATGCATGTCCACTGCATATAGCGGAAAGCATCCTCAAAGTGATGCTTTAATGCATCAAATGTCCAGTCCTCCGTATCGCCACATGTAGCTAACACAATGGTTTTTTTCTGCTGTTCCCGTAATGTACTGTTGTTCGCATAGAAGCGGTCAAATACCGCTTTGATCTGTGCGCTCATTCCAAAATAATACAATGGTGTCACAAACACAACCAGTTCTGCATCCGCAAGCATCGGATTTAGCTTTTCCATTCCGTCCTTAAACACGCAGCCATTGTTTGCTGTACGACAGGAATCACAGGCAATACATGGATGAATTTCTTCCCTAGCTGCATGAAATACATGGATTGTATGTCCCTTTTCCTGTGCTCCCCGTATAAATTCCTCCATTAGCAGTGCAGAAGTGCCTTTCACATGCGGACTTCCATTGATTATGAGTATGTTCATTTGCTATTCTCCTTTTCCTCTTTCTTATATAATATCATTACATACAGATATTGTAAATCAAGGGACAATATTCAAAATCTAAAGCGCTGATTATGGCTGTAGTTTACAAAATGAGAAAAATGATATAGGATGTTACATGTATATACAGTCGCAGTCGTTATTAAAAAATATGCTGAGAAGTACCTCTGTTACTATATGAAATAGACTTGTTGAACTAGAAGAAATGCAATAAATTGTTTTTTGTAGAAAAGATGAAATTTAATATGAACGCTTATCAAAGATGAGATAATAAGCATTCAATGAGGAGAAAGTTATGAAAATTATCACAGTGTGCGGAAGCCTAAAGTTTAAGGACGAGATAATGAAAATCACAGAGAAAATGACGCTGAGGGGAAATTTTATGTTAAGTATTGTATACCCGACAGATTCAAATCATACAGGATATACAAGAGAGGAAAAAGAACTGCTTGGCAGGATGCATAAAGAAAGAATACGTATATCCGATGCTATTCTAGTCGTCGATATCAACCATTATATAGGCAGCAGCACACAGGGTGAAATTGATTTCGCAAGAGCTTTAGGAAAAGAAATCATATATTATACGGATACAAAAGAGCTTATGTGTTATCAGACGGTCTGAAAAAGGTAACGGATATGAATGTTATGATTCAGGGGTACTACTGTATGCATAAAACGGTCTTGTACACGATGCTTATAAGCAGTTTCAGCTTCCAAACAGCAGAATGCAGACACAAGGAAGTGCTTCTTTTGTAAATGTTAAGAAAAACCATGACAAAAGTGTAAGGATAGAGTAAGGAATTCGTATGGTATCGATAAGATTTATACGATATACTGTTAGTAACAAAAGGAGGCTGACCGCATGACTCAAAAAACAATGTCTGTTCTGCTTGCCACTGCCTTTCTGGTAGGTGTTGGATACAAGGCAATGCGCCATGTATTTCCAAAAAGCAGATAATCATTTACGGAATACATAAGGATATCATGAAAAACCGCAGAGAAAATCTGCGGCTTTTCATATGCTTTGTGTGATATGTGAAATGATGTAACTACGAGTTGCGGTATATGTCTCCCACAAACGTTAGCTAAACTGACTTTCTCTGGGAAATTTCCTGTAAAAAGGGAAAAATTCCTAGTTCTGCGACCTTGGGACGAAACTGCCCGGATTGCTTGTGATTGGTAAGGCTTTTACGTTACAATAGCGGTGTTAATGAAAACCTTTACATGTAATTGGGAGAATTGGAGGATGTTATGAAACAGAAGATTCAAAAATTTGGAGGGGCCATGTTTACACCGGTACTGCTGTTTGCCTTTGCCGGTATCATGGTCGGCCTTGCGACGACCTGTATGAATCCGCAGATCATGGGGGATCTGGCGAATCCGGAATCCATATGGTACAAATTCTGGGCGATGATTAGTGCCGGCGCAAATACGGTATTCAATCAGCTGCCGGTCCTGTTCGCAGTTTCTCTGCCGATTGCGCTTGCAAAAAAGCAGAATGCCAGAGCTTGCATGGAAACCTTTGTAATCTATATCACGTTTAACTACTTTGTCAGTGAATTTCTAAACCAGTTCGGATCTTCTCTGGGCTTTGATTTTGCCGCAGAGGTAGGCGGTACTAGCGGTCTTGCCATGATTGCCGGTATCAAAACGCTGGATACCGGAATGATCGGAGCGATTTTGATTGCCGGTATCGCAATATATCTGCACAATAAGTTCTATGACTTGGAGCTGCCGGATTATCTTGGTGTATTCAAAGGGTCTGCCTTTGTTGTCATGATTGGTTTCTTCGTCATGATTCCGGTCGCAATTCTGATAGCGCTTGTTTGGCCGCATGTGCAGTCCGCTCGATTGGGTCTGCAGGGCTTCTTCAAAGCGAGCGGTGCTACGGGTCTGTTTACATATAATCTGTTACAGAAGCTGCTGCTGCCATTTGGTGTCCATCACTTTATCTATGCGCCGGTTCTGTTTGATAACGTCATCGTGGATGGTGGTACGATATCCTACTGGGCGCAGCACCTGCCGGATTTCGTCAATTCATCCAAACCGTTAATTGAGCTGTATCCGCTGGGAGGCTTCTCCAATGGTGAGCTTGCGAAAATCTTCGGTGTCATCGGTGTTGCCCTTGCCTTCTATAAAACAGCGCGTCCGGAAAAAAGGAAAATGGTAGTTGCTCTAATGGTGCCTGCCTGTCTGACTGCGATGATGACCGGTATTACTGAGCCGCTGGAATTTACCTTCCTGTTTGTTGCCCCTGTGCTCTATGTTGTTTATTCTGTACTGTCGGCACTGCTTGCGGTCGTTATGCTGCTGTTTGGCGTCATTGGTAACTTCGGTCAGGGTATTCCCAACATCATATTCCTGAATTTGATACCATTGTTTAAAAATCATGAAATGATGTATGTCTGGATGCTTGTCATCGGTGTTGCCTTTACCGCGATTTACTATTTTGTATTTAAATTTATGATCCTGAAATTCAATTACGCTACGCCGGGAAGAGAAGCCGTGGATGAAGATGCCAAGCTGTTAACAAAGGATGAATATAAGGCATTGAAGGATGAGAAAAAGAGTACCGGAAGTGACCGCTTTGATGTAAACGGCATACTATCTGCACTGGGCGGTGGAGAAAACATTCTGGAAATCAGCAACTGTGCGACACGTCTGCGTCTGCTTGTAAAGAATGAAAAAGCAGTTCAGAGTCTGGAAGAATTTAAAAAATACGGGGCTATCGGACTCGTGAAAAACGGTACATCCATTCAGGTTATCATCGGTCTGGATGTTCCTAAGGTAAGAGAGCAGGCAGAGCTTCTGCTTGGAAGAGAATAACGAGCAAAATTTAATAACAACAGCCTTTACCAACGGCTGATAAGGAGGATACTGATATGAAGAAATTTTCAATACTGATAGCAGGAGGAGGAAGCACCTATACGCCTGGTATTGTTTTGATGCTGCTGAGTCACCTTGAACGCTTTCCGCTTCGCTCTATCAAATTTTATGATAATGATGCACAGCGTCAGAAAATTGTTGCGGACGCATGTGAGGTTTTAATTCGCGAGCGAAATCCGGAAATTAGCTTTCTGGCGACAACTGATCCGGAAACAGCCTTTTGTGATGTTGACTTCGTCATGGCGCATATTCGTGCAGGGAAATATGCAATGCGTGAGCTGGATGAAAAAATTCCGATGAAATACAATGTTGTTGGACAGGAAACCTGCGGCCCGGGAGGAATTGCATACGGTATGCGTTCCATTGGCGCAATGCTGGAGCTGGTGGATTACATGGAGAAATATTCACCACAGGCCTGGATGCTGAACTACTCCAATCCTGCCGCAATCGTAGCAGAGGCGACAAGAAAGCTGCGTCCAAACTCCCGTATTCTGAATATCTGTGATATGCCAATCGGAATTGAACGCCATATGGCGGAAATCCTGCATCTGAATTCCAGAAAGGATATGGATATCTCCTATTACGGACTCAACCATTTTGGCTGGTGGACAAGCATTAAGGATCATGCGGGAAATGATCTGATGCCTGCATTAAAGGAGCATATCAAAGAAAAGGGATACTGTGTGGAAGCACAAATGTATCAGCATACGGATGACAGCTGGACAGATACCTTCCGTAAGGCAAGAGATGTCTACGCGCTGGATCTGAATACTTTGCCTAATACCTATTTGAAATATTACTTCTACCCGGATTATGTGGTAGAGCATACCGACCCTGTTTATACCCGTGCCAACCAGGTAATGGATGGCCGTGAAAAATTCGTATTTGGAGAATGCCGCAAGATTGCAGAGGCACAGAGCAGTAAGGGAGCTGATCTTCATATCGACGAGCATGCATCCTATATTGTCGATCTGGCATGTGCCCTGGCATATAATACAAAGGAAAAGATGCTGCTGATTGTGGAAAATAACGGTGCTGTACAAAACTTTGATCCGACAGCAATGGTTGAAGTACCTTGTCTGGTGGGAAGCGAGGGCCCGCAGGCATTATGCATTGGTGATATTCCACGGTTCCAGAAGGGATTGATGGAGCAGCAGGTCGCTGTGGAAAAGCTGGTCGTAGAAGCATGGGCGGAACAGAGCTATCAGAAGCTGTGGCAGGCATTGACGCTGAGCCGCATGGTACCTAGCGCAAGTGTCGCAAAGGCGATTCTGGATGATCTAATCGAAGCAAATAAGGATTACTGGCCGGAATTAAAATAAGGATACAAAAGAATCACTTATGTTATAGATATATAGAAGAACACCCGTGGTTGTATACGCATACGAATACGGGTGTTTTCTTGTACTGTGTATAAGAATACCGTGATCTTTTTCAGATTTGCTGGCGTATGATTAAATTCATGATATAATCGTAGAGAATGAGGTGAAGGATCATGAAACTTGCAGAGCTTGTGAATCAGCATTATAAGGAACTGTCTTCTAATGATTTGTACATTTGGGACTACATACAGGCAAATCGAAAGGAATGCCAGAATCTGTCTATCATTGAGCTTGCACAGCGCTGTCATGTTTCCAAAACCACGATTTTGCGCTTTGCCCAAAAGCTGTCGCTGAAGGGATACAGTGAACTGAAGGTGTATCTGAGTTGGGAGAACCGCCCGGATGATGATATGGTGGTTGATGAGCATCTGATTGAACACGTGTGCGATACGAGCAAGTATGCCATTGACGAGCTTCGGGAGCGTGATTTTACAGATATTTGTGAAATGCTATATCGCTCTGGACGTATTTTTGTATATGGCACAGGAGCTTTGCAGGACTCTGTGGCAAGAGAGCTGCAGCGTATGTTTCTGTATTGCGGGGAATTTGTCTATGTCCTTTCGGGTGAAAAGGAAACGGAAATGGTTCTGCCCTTTTTAAAGCGTGATGATGTTGTTATTTTGATTTCACTGCGTGGAGAAGGGGAGCTGATCAATGAGTTTGCATCGCAGCTGCGCCTTCGAAGCATCGCGACAATATCCATGACACGGCTAAAAAACAATGAGCTGGCACATAAGTGTACAAAAAGTATTTATATTACAACCTCACAGGTGATGATTGGCAATCATATTTTACACGAGGCAGCAAATTTGTATTTTGTACTGGCAGAGCTGCTGTTTCTGCGCTATTCCCAATATAAACAGAAGCAGGATGGTATTCGATAACCGCAGTTAGCGGTTTTTTTCTTTTGATAGGAAAGTTTTTATTGAAGGAACTTGCATAGTCTATGAATATTAGCTATATACAGCTGTATATGTATAAATAGCATATAAAGAAGAAAGAAAAAATAGAAAGAAAACACAAAATCCCTTATAGGTGATACTGAGATATTGGTGATAGAAAATTTATTTCTCCAGTTTGTCTAAACCACCTTCTAGATACATGATATGTTCACAGTTTATACAATACCCGTATAATACGCTTTTTCCTTTATCCATCTTTTTGCGCACGACTTCATAAGCAATATCAATATCCATAGGTATTACATAACCACACCATATGGATCACAGATCGATCTCCAGTCATAGAAAGCTCCACGTTTCATTTATCTGTTTCACCTAACCGCTAGGGAAAAAGCTGTAACAAACTGCATTTCATGACCGCATTTACACAAAGAGGGTCAATGCGGGAAGTAGCAATTACATGTTGACGATATGCATATTTTCTTTAACTAAACCTGAATATTTATAGGATACCATTTTTTCAATCATCTTTGTCACCTTTTTCCTTCGTTGCATAACTCCCACTATAGCAAATCATTTTGACAGCTCGTCAGGGATATGACGAATAAGCTTCTTCATAAAAGCTAAGATCGAGTTATATACATAAACAAATTCTTTTATTTCATGATCTTCGTACCACCAAATGACATGATCTATATCGAAATTATAATCAAGGATGCGACTCTGTGCCATGACTGTCTTCCAAAATAGCGAGTAACAGCTGATGTCAGAATGCTTTATATTGTGTGTGAGCATAATAAATGTCACGTTCTGAGATATCAGGATTCTGCCAAGTGAGGAATGAAGAATCCGGGAGAGACATGAATGATATTGTATGATGTGAATCTGACAGAATAATGAAAGCTGTGAGTAAGAGATACAGCGGGATGGCGTGTTCTGCCACAGCTTTTACATTTAAAATGAAGAGCATGCAGGCTCTATGTGTGATTGTCAAATTTTAAATATTTTATATGATATGCATGTTTTATGAATGTAACATATGCACTGCAGGAACAGTATAATTGATGAAAACGAATATCGTCAATCATCTTATCATAGTCAATTTGTGAAAAGGGCTTGCTATTTCTTTTCCTTGTTTCCGATATCTTCTCGAATCTCATAAAAATGCTGATGCAGTATATGGATTCGTGTATTTTACTCTTTGCAATTTTCCTGTTCAATGATATAGTATATAAGGATATTTATGCGCTTTTCAGGCATACTGAGTAGAAAGAACTCGTAGGAGGTATAGTATGAGTGTAATGATAGAACGACTCGAAGGAATGGTAAACCGTTATCATGAAATCAATGAAATGATGATGTCACCCGAAATCGTAACAGACAGCAAAATGCTGGCAAAGCTTGGCCGGGAGCAGGCTGATCTGACACAGGTGGTAGAGACCTACACGGAATATAAAAACAGTGTGAATGCATTAGAGGATGCCAAAGCACTTCTGATGGAGGAAGATAAAGAAATCAAGGAAATGGCGAAGATGGAAATTGAGGAGCTCGAGCCGAAGATTGAAGAATATCTCGGAAAGCTGGAAATTCTTTTGATTCCAAAGGATCCAAACGATTCTCATAATGCCATCGTAGAAATTCGTGGGGCAGCCGGTGGAGATGAAGGAAATATCTTCGCTGGTGACCTGTACCGTATGTACAGCAAATTTGCGGAAAGCCAGGGCTGGAAGATTGAAATTGTGGAAATGGATGACTGTGAGGCCGGCGGTTTTTCACTGGTATCCTTTATGGTAAAGGGTGACGGTGTCTATGGAAAGCTGAAATTTGAATCCGGCAGTCACCGTGTACAGCGCGTTCCAAAGACAGAGAGCCAGGGTCGTATTCATACCTCAACTGCAACAGTTCTGGTAACTCCGGAAATTGAAGCCGAGGATTTCGATATTGATATGAACGATTTGGAAGTGGAAACCATGCGTGCCAGCG
Organism: Erysipelotrichaceae bacterium 66202529; assembly: GCA_017161075.1. Lineage (NCBI taxonomy): Bacteria > Bacillati > Bacillota > Erysipelotrichia > Erysipelotrichales > Erysipelotrichaceae > Erysipelotrichaceae bacterium 66202529. The sequence goes on from CP046174.1 coordinate 321,171, forward strand.
GTGCTGGTGGACAGCATATCAATAAAACCGATTCCGCAGTGCGTATCGTGCATAAGCCTACAGGCATCGTTGTTAAGTGTCAGGATGGCCGTTCCCAGCATGAAAACCGCGCCACTGCCTTAATGACAATCCGTTCCCGTGTATACGAGGAGCATCAGCGTAAGCTGGAAGAAGAACAGGGAGTAGAACGCCGCAGCAAAATCGGTACCGGAGATCGTGCTGAAAAAATCCGTACTTACAACTATCCGCAGAACCGTGTAACGGATCACCGCATCGGCTATACGGTTAATCAGCTGGATCGTATCATGGAAGGCAGAATGCAGGATCTGCTGGATGCGCTGCTGAGTGCCGATCAGCAGGCAAAGCTGGCAGGGGAAAAATAATGAGTACATATCATACGGTACTGAAGAATGCCCAGAAGCGAATGGAGGAAGCAGGCTATGGTGAACAGTCAGCCTTACTGTATTTACTGGAACTGACGAATAAGGAAGCACATAATCTGTACATGGAATTCGACGAGGAAATGGATGCAGAGTTGGAAACTGCCTATGAAGCAGGCATCCAACGTTTGCTTACGGGAGTACCCTTGGGACATGTGCTTGGCTTTGAGTGGTTTTACGGCTATCGCTTTACTGTGAATCAGGATGTATTGATTCCACGACCGGAAACAGAAGAACTGGTTGCCAATATTTTGACTGCCTATGATGAGCATTTTTCCACGCAGGAGAATGTAACGGCTGTTGATATAGGAACCGGGAGTGGTGCAATCGCTGTTTCACTGAAAAAGGAGGAGCCGAATCTGCATATGATGGCTACTGATATTAGTGAACAGGCTGTTGCTGTTGCGAAAAAGAACGCAGACGATAATGAAGCGATTGTGAATTTCATGGTAGGAGATATGCTGCAGCCGTTGATTGACCGAAATCTGAAGGTGGACATTCTCATCAGCAATCCTCCCTACATACCACGTGAGGAGGAAATGGAGCATAGTGTTGTTGACTTTGAGCCGCATGTGGCGTTGTTTGGCGGAGAAGATGGTCTGAAATTCTATCGCATTATTTTTGAACATGCCGCTAGGGTTTTGAAGGATCGCTCTATGATGGCGTTTGAAATGGGATATAACCAGAAGGAAGCTCTGTGTGCGGAAGTAAAAAAATATTTTCCGGATGCACGCATCGAGGTCTTAAAGGATATGAGCGGTAAGAACCGCATGCTGTTTGTATATCTGCATATAGATAACTGAGGTACTCACACGGGTACCTTTTATGATTGTAAATGTGTTTGCTGCTCACCTGAAATGCAGTGTTTTCGATAAAAAACGGTGTCGTGTATTCCTTTTAAACAAATGGAAGAGACGGGTGTTAAAGTAAAAGGCAGTCTCCATGTAATTTATATCCTGAATTCTTTTCTCGGGCACCTGATTCTACATGTGTGTGCATCCTTAAGGAATACCAATCCTTTCAATGTGCATGATGATGCTTTCAGTCATACTAAAAAGCTCTTGTATTATATGATATTGTGAAGGCATAACAATATTGGATGCTGCTTGTGCACGGGATACTTCGACTATCTTCTCTTTTACAGAATCCGATAATTATGACAATATGCAATATGAAAATCAGTGAATGAAAAGGAAGCAGCACAATATATAGTAAGGAATGTTTACATGGAGCGCTTTCACTCAAAACATAAGGATTACAATTTTAAATAATGAAAAAATTCCTGTTCAACCGCCTGAAAATATTTTATAATATAACCCGAATGAGGACAGAATCGGGATCAGGTACTCATGAATTATAGGCTATGGGATGCATTAGGAATGAAGGAAGGAATAACCATGAAGCATAACTATTCACGTCTCAGTTTGAAGCAGCGCTGGCTGTCATTTGCGCTCTGTGTTCTTATAGCACTGTTGTTCGGTATATTTGCATGCTATACATACATGGAAGCATATCCGTTTTGGATGAGTTGTATCAGCCTGCTTGTATGTATTCTTATGATATTGACTGCCGTTTTTCTATGTCGTTTGAATCTGAGAAGAAAGAGAATACAGCAGGAATTTGTAAGAGAACTGGATAAGGAAATTCGAAAAAAGGAAAATATCTGTCCGCACTGCGGTGCCATGATGGGGTCAGGGAATACCTGCTCAAAATGCGGTTATAAGGGACACTAGGAAAGGAAGTATTATGGTTGATGTTATCGTAATTGGTGGAGGTCATGCAGGGGTGGAGGCTGCGCTGGCCTGTGCACGTTTGAAGAAAACGACAATTCTCTACTCTATGCATATCGACATGATTGCGTCTATGCCATGCAATCCGAGTGTCGGCGGTCCTGCAAAGGGGATCGTCGTCAGAGAAATAGACGCACTTGGCGGTGAAATGGGAAAAGCTGCCGATGCGACGGCTTTGCAGTTTAAAATGCTGAATACGACAAAGGGGCCGGGTGTTCAGTGTCTCCGTGTACAATCGGATAAACTGGCATACAAGCAGTATATGCAGCAGAAGGTTTTACAGCAACCGCATCTGGAGGTACGTGAGATGTGTGTGGAACAGGTGCTAGCAGAGGATGGTAGGGTTACCGGTATTCGCCAAAAGGATGGCGTGGTAGTGAATTGCCGTGCCCTGATTGTGACGACGGGAACCTTTATGAGCAGCTCTATTCTGGTAGGGCATACTTCAACCCTGAGCGGGCCGGAGGATGAACCGACTACTGAAAATTTATCACAGAGCCTGCGTGAGCTGGGTATTCAAACCTTCCGCCTGAAAACCGGTACACCCGCGCGTGTACTGACATCATCTATTGATTTTACTAAAACAGCTATACAGCCGGGAACGGATGCGTTTATCTGCTTTTCGCAGGATACCAAAGAGATACGGCCGTTTGATAAACAGGCTGTCTGTTATCTAACCTATACAACAGCTAAGACGCATGACATCATAAACCGTAATCTGGAACGCTCTGCCATGTATTCCGGACTGGTAAAGGGGGTTGGTCCACGCTACTGTCCAAGTATTGAGGATAAGCTGGTTCGGTTTGCGGATAAAGAGCGTCATCAGATTTTTCTGGAGCCGGAAAGTGAGTCACTGGATACAACCTATGTACAGGGCTTTTCCACCTCCATGCCACATGATGTCCAGGAGGAAATGCTGCATTCCTTGCCGGGACTGGAAAACTGTGTGATAGAGAAATATGCCTATGCAATAGAATACGATGCCATCGATCCACTGCAGTGCAAGCCGACACTGGAAAATAAAATCATTGAAAATCTGTATACTGCAGGACAGATCAACGGAACCAGCGGATATGAGGAGGCTGCAGCACAGGGACTGATTGCCGGTATCAATGCCGTACGTAAGCTGGATCAAAAGGAACCGCTGATATTGCATCGTGATGAGGCATATATTGGCGTTATGATCGATGACCTGGTGACAAAGGGAACAAAAGAGCCTTATCGTCTTCTTACTTCCCGTGCGGAATACCGTCTGCTGCTGCGCCATGATAATGCGGATGCGAGACTTAGCAGATACGGGCATGAGATTGGCTTACTGAGTGATGAGCGCTTTGCGCGCTTTGAGAATAAAATGAAGGATATTGAGGAAACAATATCCTACCTGGACAGTGTCCGCTTTACACCGAAGTCCACTGTGAATGAGCTGTTGCAGACGCTATCACTGGATGTGTTAAAGGAAGGCATCAGTGCCGCAGAGCTTTTAAAACGACCTGGTGTAACGATAGACCTGCTTCAGCCGTACCTGGGTCGTAGGATTGATACTGCTATTGCAAAGCTGGTGGAAATTGAAATACGCTATGAGGGATATATCAAAAAAGCAAAACGGGATGCCCAGCATCTGCGTGCAATGGATCAGGTGCGCCTGCCAGAGCATTTCGATTATGATCAGGTTGTGAATCTGTCCCTGGAGGCAAGACAGAAGCTGAATAAGATACAGCCTCTGACGATGGGACAGGCTTCTCGTATTTCCGGTGTAAATCCGGCTGATATTGCTGTGCTTGCAGTATTTATGGAACAGCAGAAACGCTCATAAAGTTAAAAACTAAACACGATAGAAAGCCTGTGTTTTTACTTAGCAAATAGATTATGATATGTAGTACGAAAAGAAAACAGCAGCTATAAAGAGGCCTATTATGACAAGATAAAAGCCTTTTCGTAGCTGCTGTTTTTTACGTTCATAAGACAATGCCAGCAGATAAAAGATTTCCTGAACATCCAAAGGTGATTATGGCATTCTTGTTGTGTTGACGATTTTCCGAATCCGGTTGAAATATTCCGGATCATTATCCACTTTGATTGCATACAGAGTGAACAGCGTATCCATCAGCATGAGCTGTGATACACTGGAGGAAATAGCCTCCGGCCGGAATTTGGTTTCTTCTGAAATTGAAAAGAGGAAAATGTCGCTTTTTCGTGCCAATGGGGATGCGGCATTGCTGGTGATGGCGATGATGGGTACATGATTTTCTTTCAGAACATCGACAATACGGAGTACATCCTTGTTTCTTCCGGTATGTGATACGATCAATGCGCAATCCCGTTCGCTGAGACGTCCGGCAACCATAAGCTGCATATGATAATCCAGAGAGAACTGACAGTTTAAAGAGGTACGCAGAAAGCGCTGGTATGCACTATGAACGATGACAGAGGATGCTCCCATACCAAACAGTCCGCATGTTTCAGCGTTGCTGAGAAGCTGAATCGCCTTGTCGAGAGATTCCTGATTCAGAATCGCCATCGTTGAGGAAAGCGAAGTGATTCCACTTTGAAAGGTAGCCTTTGCGATATTCATCGTTGTACCATGTTCATCAAGGGTAGCAAAAAATGATTCGCTTTGATGATCGAAGGGCTCACTTAGCTGCAAACGCATTTCCTGATAATTGCTGTATCCGATTTTTTTTGTGAATCTGGAAATCGCAGACATGGAAACGTCAATATCCCCAGCCAGCTCCTGAATGGAATAGTGTCTGGCAGCTGCCGCATGTTCCAGCAGATAATCTGCAATTTTTTTTTCTGTTTTACTCAAACCGTAATAATGTCCCTTTACCCGTCCTGCAAATTCCATACTCATAACGCCACCCCGCTTTATTAGTTATATTATAACAGAAAATGTATAGATAAGAATAGCTTATTGGAAAATATTTTCATAGTTTGGAAATTAATTTTAATTTAAAACTGATAGAATGAAAATACAATTCCTCTATATTTATTTATAGAATACTTTCTTTTTCACGCAATGATAAATAAAATGTAGTTCATTTTTAACATAATATGTAATAAACATGAATATAATAGGCTAAACAGCATGCTCTTCAGGCTGGAATTAAAATGATTACAAGTATCTAGCCAGTATATAAACATTTCATAAAATGGAAATTATTTGCAAAATATTATTGACTTATTGGAAATTATTTTTATAATAGATGGTGTAAGCGCTATCGGACATGTCAGAGCTTCACCAAAGAAGGAGATGAAGAAATGGAAACTGGTTTCATTGGACTTGGAAGGATGGGGAGTAATCTAGCCTGTAATATGCATTCCAAGGGGATTCAGGTATATGGCTATGATGTTTCGCAGGCCGCAAGAGCAAGAGCGGCAGAAGCAGGAATCTGTGTCAAAGACAGCCTGCAGAAGCTGATAGCTGCACTGCATGCCCCGCGTATTATCTGGCTGATGCTACCTGCCGGAGCTGCAACAGAGGATATGATAAAGCGGCTATCCGAAGTTCTCTCACATGGGGATTTTGTCATAGATGGGGGAAATTCGTTTTATCAGGATTCCATCAGGAATTATGAATTTCTGAAAAAGAAAAACATACATTTCTATGATGCAGGAACCTCAGGGGGTGTTCTGGGGGCACGACAGGGTGCTAACCTTATGATCGGAGGTGAAGAGGAGCATTTTCACACGATTGAGAAGCTGTTTCAATGCATAGCACAGGAACAGGGCTATCTGTATACCGGGGAAGCAGGCAGCGGACATTATCTGAAAATGGTGCACAATGGCATAGAATATGGAATGATGGAGGCGATTGGTGAAGGCTTTGAGCTTTTACAGCACGGCCCGTTTCCTTATGACAATGCACAGGTGGCTAAGCTGTGGAACCATGGCTCTGTTATTCGCAGCTGGCTGATGGAGCTGGCAGAGGAGGCATTTCAGGATGATGTGAATCTGGAAGCTGTAAAGGGTGTTATGTATGCATCCGGTGAAGGTCAGTGGACTGTGGAGGAGGCAATGCGTTGTCAGGTTGCTGTGCCCGTCATAGCAGCTGCACTGATGATGCGGTATCGCTCAATGTATGAGGATACCTTTACCGGAAAGGTAGTCGCATCCCTGCGAAAGGGATTTGGCGGTCATAAAACCGCACAATGATGTACACATTCAAGGAGGCAGAAAAATGCAAATCACGATTGTACAGGCAGTAGTAATTTCCATCTGGATCGGTCTGGTCATGTCACGTTCATTCCTGGGTGGAGCCACAACGACACTTCGCTTTACCCCGATGATGACTGGTCTGATCGTCGGTATCGTATTTGGCCGTGTTGGCGAAGCTATGATTATCACCGCAGCCATTCAGTTGATTTATATGGGCGTCTTTTCACCGGGAGGGCAGATGCCTTCAGAACCGGCCATCGCTGCAGCTATCGCCGTACCGGTTGCATTGCTTGGGGACATGAAGCCGGAAGCAGCTATCGCTGTTGCTGTACCTGTAGGACTTCTGGGATCCTATCTCTATCAGTTTCGCTTTTTCGTCAACACCTTTGTCATGCAGAAATTTACGGATAAATACGCAAAGAGCGCCAATGATAAAATGTTAACGGTATCCATCATTCTGATTCCGATTCTCGTAGCCTTCCTCATCTTTGTACCATTCATGTTTGTATCTCTTTACTATGGTGCACCGGTAATCGCAGATATCGTACAATCCACATCCGGCAGCATTATCTTCCATATTCTGGAGGTCATCGGCGGTGGTCTGGCATCCATCGGTATCGCCGTTACCATCTATGTTATCGGAAAGAAGAATTACATTGCCTTCTTCCTGCTCGCATACTTTGTGGCGGTTGTATTAAAGAGTCTGAATATTACAATGATTACGTATGCAATCATCGGTACCATCATCGCCTTTATCTTTGTACTTTCCAAAACCGAGGCTGTCAGCATGTTCTCAGCTACCGGAATTGCGGCGGCAGAGGATGAGGAAGAGGATGATTATTGATATGAAAACATGGAAAGGTGGATACAGTTATGAGTGAAATGCTGCAGAAAAGCGTAAATCTGGAACCAGAGAAAATCACAAAAAAGGATGTCGGTCTAGCATGGCTGCGATTTTATTTCGCAAATGAAATTCCGCATTCCTTTGATAAATATATAGCGCCGTCACTGATGTGGGCGCTCATGCCGATTTTGAAAAAGCTGTACAAGGATAAGAAGGATTTAGCCGAGGCATATCAGCGTCATTTGCTGTTCTTTAATACGCAGATATCCTGGGGAGGCGGAACGATTACCGGCATTATGGCTTCCCTGGAGGCAGCCCGTGCACAGGAGGTGTACATGGAAACTCCTGTCACGATTGACGATGATTTGATTTATAATACGAAGGCCGGTTTGATGGGAGCCCTTGCAGGTATTGGAGATTCCATTGATTCCGGTACCATTCAGTATATCTTCATTGCGATCGCACTGCCATGGGCACAGCAGGGAAATGCCATCGGTGCCCTGTTTCCATTCATAATGTTTTCCCTGTATCAGCTCATCATCGGCTATTATTTTGCTCAGCTTGGCTTTAAGCTGGGACGGACGGCTGCCAATGAGGTGGTTGGTACAAGAATGCAGATCATCATTGAAGCACTATCAATTCTGGGGTTATTTATGATGGGAATTCTGGCGGCAAATTATGTCAAGGTATCATCTACTCTGGCATTCACTTTGTCCGGTAAGAAATTCGTAATACAGGAGATCCTCGATAGCGTCATGCCTGGAATCCTGCCGCTTCTGACTGTAGGCTGTGTATATTTCTATTTCACAAAGAAGGGACTGAACGTCACGAAAGCATTGATCGGCTTAACCGTAGTTCTCGGTATCTTAGCTGGTATTGGCATTCTGTAATTCGATAAGGAGGAACCATTATGGGAAAGGTAGTTCTGGCAAGAGTTGACGCAAGACTGATTCACGGACAGGTTATGACGGGTCTGTCAAAATCCGCAGGCGCAACCGCAATCTTTGTTGCGGATAATGCGGCGGCACATGATCCGTTCACAAAAAATATCATTCTTCAGGCAGGCTCACGTACCGGATTAAAGGTAAGAGTTTTAAAAGAGGATGGGGCAGTGCGTTACTGGAAGGATCGTGCTTATGATGACTATCATGTCATCCTGCTTACCAAAAGCATTGAGGTCATGGCGGAGATCATACGGGGCGGTGTGCCTGTCAGAGAGCTGAACCTCGGCGGTATTCCGCAAAAGCCGGGGTTGACTTCTATCATTAAGGAAGTCGCAATCAATAAAGAACAATTAAAGCTTCTGCAGGAATTGCAGAGCGAATATGATATAGATATCTATTTTCAGGCAATCCCATCCTCACGCAGGGTATCCCTGAAGGAAGCCGCAAAGCTGTTTGAGGAGCATTCCTGATGGTAGGGATCTTGCTTGTCAGCCATGGAAAAATGGCGGAGGGGATGCTGGACAGCATGAAGCTTATTATGGGAGACTGTGAACAGCTGCAGGCTGTCTCTTTACAGGCGGGGGAAGATTTTGAAGACTTCCGTGCGAAGCTTATGAAGACTATACGTTCCGTAAACAGCGGGGATGGTGTACTTGTCTTTGTCGATCTGTATGGTGCTTCCCCCTTTAATGCATCCTGTTATGCATCTATGCAGTTGAAGCACGAGGATATTGCAGTGCGCATACTGGCAGGAATGAATTTGTCGATGCTGTTGGAAAGTGTGTCATTGCGTGCATCCTCAACACTGGAGGAGCTTGTGCAGATAGCGTCAAAGGCAGGCAGAGACGGCATCTGTGAGCCTGTTACAGTACAGGATGAGGAAAGCGATGGTGATTACTGATGAAGAAGGTGCTCATTACACCGCGTTCCTTCGGGAAATACAATAAGGAGGAATTGATTGCCAGATTGAGAGCACATGGCATTGAACCGGTTTTCAATCCATATGGCACTATTCTTACCGAACAGCAAATGCAGGAAGCATTGCGGGATATGGATGGTCTGATTGTCGGTGTGGATCCGGTAAATGAGGCGGTATTAAGACATGCGGTAAAATTAAAGGCAATCGCAAAGTACGGTGTTGGAGTTGATAATATCGCCTGTGCATATGCGAAAGAAAAGGGCATTACAGTAAGCCGGACAGTCAATGCGAATGCCAATGCTGTAGCGGATTATGCCATGACACTGATGATGTGCGTTGCCCGCCGTGTTGTGGAAATCGACAGCGGCTGTCACCATAATGACTGGTCAAAGAAAGAGGCACTGGATATTTATGGGAAAACCATTGGTGTGCTTGGTCTGGGTGCTATAGGAAAAGGCGTTGTTAAGCGTGCCAGTGGATTTGATATGAAGATATACGGCTATGATATTGTACGTGATGATGCATTTTTACAGGAACATCATGTAACGTTTAGTGATGTGGACACCATCATACGGGAGTGTGATTTCATATCTTTGCATCTTCCATTAACAGCAGAAACAAGACATATCCTGAACAAGGATAATCTGGCACAAGCGAAGAATAATTTGATTATCGTCAATACGGCAAGAGGCGGTTTGATCGATGAGGATGATCTGTATGTCCTCTTAAAGGAGAACAAAATCTATGGTCTGGGTCTGGATGTATTTGAACAGGAGCCTTTAGAGAGCTCTTTGCTTTTGACACTACCGAATGTGATTGTCAGCTCCCATACCGCTGCTTCCTCTCAGGGAGCTATCAATGCGATGAGTACGATGGCAGTGGATAATCTGATTCAATCACTTGAGCAGTAAACGGGATAATGTATAGAAACAGATAAGGAGGAGCTTATGGATAAAACATCATTACTGGCAGAATTGAAAAAGCAAAAGCTGGTGGCCGTCATTCGCGGACAGAATGAGGAGGAGGTCACAAAAATTGTAGATGCGCTGTATCGTGGAGGAATACATTTCATGGAAATCACATATACAATACCACAGGCAGAACAGATTATTGCGCATCTGCAGAGTAGCTATGCATCCTGTGAGGATATTATCATCGGAGCAGGAACCTGTCTGGATATCGTAGCTGCACGTATGGCGATATCGGCGGGAGCGCAGTTTGTGGTTTGTCCGCATCTGGATACTGAAATCATGAAGCTGTGTAACAGCTACCGTATTCCCTGCTTTCCAGGAGCGTCAACCGTGAAGGACGCGCTGGAATGTCTGCGTTATGGAGCGGAGGTAATTAAGCTGTTTCCAGGAGATACCTTCGGGCCAAAAGCAATCAAAGCATTAAAAGGGCCTCTCCCGCAGGCGGATTTCATGCCGACCGGAGGTGTCAACGCAGATAATCTGAGAGAATGGCTGGATCATGGTGCAGTCGCTGTAGGAACCGGAAGCAGTCTGACTAAAGGAGCGGCATCAGGTGATTTTGAGGCTGTGTATGCGGAGGCGCAAAAGCTGGTGAGCATCGTTCATGCATATGAACACGAAAACTAGGCTTCTAATATTTGATATGGACGGTTTGCTCGTGGATACGGAGCGGGTCTATATGGAGGGATGGCTGTATGCTTTGAAAAAACTGCATATCGCTGTTCCGGAACCGGTGGTTCGAAGCTGGGTTGGAAAAAGCTTTCATGAAACCGGAGCATATCTGATGCAGGTATGCCATGAGGAAGCTGTGATAGCTAACATTCGAAAGGCTCGTGAACAGTATATTTATCAATGCCTGCAGGATGGTAGCCTTCATGCTATGCCCTATGCGCTGGATGCTTTGCAGGCTGCGAAGGAATACGGTTATCAGACAGGACTGGCGACTTCATCTCTGAAAAAACGTTCTGTTGCGATACTGGGACATTTGGAATTGCTTTCTTATCTGGATATACCGGTATTTGCGGATGATGTAGAGAAGCTGAAGCCATATCCGGATTTGTACCTTCATGTTTTGAAGCAGGCAAATTGCTCAGCACAGGAGGCAATCGCCTTTGAGGATTCACTTACCGGAGCGCAGGCTGCAGCTACAGCGGGTATATTCACCGTTCTGATTCCGGATCTCAGCTTTTCTGATGTGGAGCAGACATGCCCGCATTATCAATATGCAAAAAATCTGTCAGTCGTAAGAGACATGCTAAAGCAGCTGGATAAATGAGGTGACATGCGATGGAGAAGGAAACCATTCAGGACTTGATACTGCGGTATGGTGTTATTTTAAAAAAGCGAAATACAGAGAAACAGAAAACAGCCTTTCTTCGTGCTGCACAGAAACAGCTGGAGGAGGCTGGCTTCACTGTGGATATCACCTGTGTTGCTGCTTCCATTATGAAGCGGGAAGCAATGCATACGTATAATCTGTATGCAGGTGATTTTAACCATGCAGAGATTGTTTTTGTGACTTATTACGATACACCGCTGCTTCAGCTTTTTCCCAGGGAGCGAAAAGCTTTTGCTTCCAACTGGACGCAGGGGAATTTCCTTCTTCATACGCTGCTGTTCTTACTGTGTATACTTGTGATCGTGTTTCTTTTATACAGCGGCGTATTACCAAATCTGCAGCGCTATGGCTTTATGAGTATCTGGGGAGCTGTCCTGGTGCTAGTATGTTTAAGCGGTTTTTATATAGTGCGGCAAATGCGGGGCGGTATGGCTGCAGGAAATACTATGGTACGCAATTCCTCCAGTCTGATTACACTGTTCGCCCTGGCATCCGAATTATCTGAACAGGAAAAGGAGCATGTCGCTTTCGCTTTGATTGATGAGGGTACGCGATCAGAGTATGGATTAAAGATGCTGGATGCGTATCTTAACGGTAAAAGCATAAAGCGTGTTTATCTGGATGCAATAGGAAATACCGGAAGACTGCAATGCTTCAGCAGGGACGAAATCAGTATATCAGCGGATATGGAATGGCATGAAAAACGAAAGGCTATGGATCCATATGGTGATATCCTGTTGACCAGAGGGGAATTTCAAAATAGCGCGGTCATACTACGTGACGATAAGAATGACCAAGCCATTGAGCACATCATGTCTACAGCTGATGCTCTGCATGAGCTAATCCGGCAATGCTTCGATGTATAACTGAAAAAATAAACTGCGGCTTGTGGTGTTTTCAGAAAATGGCCTTCAATTCATTGATGTTGTGAAGGTAACATAGTATAATAAAAGTAACAACAAGGAGGTCGATTTTTATGGAAAATAAGACCATTATCACCATCAGCAGACAGTTTGGAAGTGGAGGACGTGAGATCGGTAAGAAAATTGCCGAGCAGCTGGGAATACCGTTCTATGACAAGGAGCTCATTGAGATTGCGGCCAAGGAAAGCGGTATGGATAAAGAGCTTTTTGAAGAGGACGATGCCCGTACAAGCAAGGGTTTCCGACTCCTGGGTGCCTTGGGTTATTCATTAGGCGGCCCGTTATCAACTATTACAGAATTATCATTGAATGACCGGTTATATCTTGTACAGGAGGAGGTTATCAAGGGTGTCGCAAACGACGGCCCTTGTGTAATTGTCGGCCGCTGTGCGGATTATGTACTGCGTGATCGCAAGGATGTATTGAATGTATATATTCATGCGGATATGGAGGATCGTAAAAGCCGTGCAGTTCACTCCTATGAGGTGGATGAGCGTGATATTGAAGGAAGCATCAAGAAAATAGATAAGCGCAGAGCAAATTACTATGAATACTACACTGACCGTAAATGGGGGCGTGCAGAAAATTACGATATCAGCATCAATTCCTCTACCTTTGGAATAGACGGTACTGTGGAAATCATCAAGCTGCTGGCACAGAAAAAAGCATTATAAGGAATCATTTGAAAAAAAGAACATATAGTAGAAAGGACTGTATGTTCTTTTTCTGTGTGATTTATGAAGATTTCGTGAAGAACAGCGAAACCCACAATTTCACAAGATTGCTTGACAACATACGTCGTCAGGGTTGCTATACTACAGGTAGAAAGACACAAGGAGGTTTCTGTTATGCAATGGAAATTGACTCACAAACATAATCATGAATGTATAGAAAATAAAGGTGGTAAAACACTGAGCTATGATCCCAATCTGGGAATACAGATCATAGAACAGGATGGTTTTGCTTTTAAGGATCTGGATAACAACGGTATGCTGGATCCCTATGAGGATTGGCGTCTTCCGCTTACTGACAGGATTCAGGATTTTACAAGCCGCTTTGTTTTGTGGCAGGAGGGTGACTGTCTATATTACCGCAAGGGAAAAATTGAATTATCCAGAGAATTCTGCGACTGGATGGAGCATTGCGATAATCGCTCAATGATATTACAGGCAGTTGATCCGGATTTGGAAAATGAGGAGTATCTAAAGGAAAATTACATCCTGGCTATGCTGCTGCTGATGTTTGATAATGACCTCGATACGGGAAAGGAAGACTATCTGCTGCAGTTAATTGTACAGAGTATGGATCTGGGGGTGCTGGAGAATATAATCTATTCCATCATGGAGGCTTTGAAAAAATATGTAACAAAACGTTCTGCCGGAGTACAGCAGGAGCTTATATTATAGGACAGCGCTGAAAAAGTGCTGTTTTGTTTTTACATGGAAAACATTTTGTGAAACCTGTTTGTAAATATGCGAATACCTATATATAGTATTGTAAGTGAGAAGTCTTTCCGCTATAATTCCGCTCATAGAAGAAATGGAGGGATGTCTTGAGAACCTTTATGCTACACCACCCTAATTGCATGGAATGCGGTATGCATTCATTTGACCCTAGAAAAAAGGCCATACGGACAGCCAGGTCAAATGCCGATTATAGTGACTGTAAAGTCTTGTTGTTGGTTAAAAGCCAGTTTTATGAGTATAGGTGCTTGTAAGATCAATAAGAGTAGTAAAGGCAGAATTTGTCGTATAGACTCAAGATATCTCGTACATTTTATTGAAAATATAACAGTAAGCGGATATAACAGGATCAATATGCATGTTTGCATATGCAGGTACCTTTTCTCGGAAAGGATGAGAAGGTATGAAAAAAACAATTATGTTAAGCCTGGCAGTATTGCTGCTTTTTGGCTGCAGTGTGAAAGAAGAACAGAAGGAAAACTACAGCGATGAAATGAAAATAACACACGCAGTTGATTTATCGAAAGAAGACGGAGCGGATAGCGTAGAGCGTGATGGTGATCAAAAGGAATCTCCATATTTTAAGCATCCTGATTTCTATAATATGAAATCAACTAGTACCTTAACACTGCTTCCTAAATTCAAAACGATTCAACAGACAAGTGAATGGAGCTGCGGTGTAGATTCTGCGCTTATGGTATTGCAATACTATGGAAAGCTTGGTGAGTATAATGAGGAAACGCTTGCGCAATTTCGTACCAATAAGCTGAAAAGTGAAGCAACCTCACTGAAATCCATGATACAGATTTTTGAAGGAGTTGGCGGATTCAAAATTCATTCTACGTATGATTACAAAGAAAGTGAATATGAAAAAATCAGTCTTTCCATGATTCAGGATTATCTGAAAAAAGGCATACCTGTTATGGTAGCATGGAATGACTGGGGCGGACATTGGCAGGTTATCATCGGTTACGATACCATGGGAACAGAAACTACACAGGATGACGTGCTGATTGTGGCAGATTCCTATGATACAACGGATCATAATCAGGATGGCTATGGAATTTATCCGGCAGAGCGTTTTTATTATAATTGGACAATGTATGATTTCTTTACGGAAAATTATGGTGTTGCTGAACGTGACAAGCTGTTTATTGCAGTTGAACCGGAGGTATAGCGGTGGTATGTTAAATTTCAAAGTACATTTTGAAGGAAGCCTTGAAGTACAGGCGATGGCATTAAAGAATGGTAGGCGCTGCCCACCCATGGTGTGATGGATATCGTGATTACTATGGAAACAGTATATACAATCCCAGATCTGTAAGCAATGCCTTGTCCGATGGGTTATGTCAGAGTTATTGGACAGCAACAGGGTTGATGGATGAAACCAGCTGGTATATCAGCAATAATGTGGAAGCAGTGCGTGATGATGTCGTAGAGATGGTAGCTGGAAATGCGGTAAGAATACGGTTTCAGGAATACTACGGAGCGGAACGGATGCAGCTTCGTACCCGTTCAGACATACTGAGTGCAATGGTGGTGTATGGATTTCTCACGTACTAGGCTATAAGCCCGCCTATGGTGTCATGGTTATTTACGTATACCCAATAAAGAGCTTATGCTGAAGTTTGCCCAGGCTCTGCAAAAGAAAAATATGGGATATGTGTACCGTATGGCAATTCGCAGTGATGAAATGCTGGATGCAACTCTGGAAATGAATACCTCAGCCATGGAACAAATATGAGAGGAAACACATGATGTAGAAATACCATTATTACAATATAACAATGAGGACAGTCTTTCCTGTGTAGTAACATTGGTATACCTGAATGCCAGAGATACGTATCGCATTGAACGTGAAGAAAAAACAGGAAAAGGGTATGCGGACTTCATATTTCATCCGCAGCGTGAAGGCGATCCGGCAATTATATTGGAATTAAAAAAAGACAGTTCACCGCAGGCCGCACTGAAACAGATACATGAAAAAAACTATTTGCAGAAGGTGAAGGACTGTGAACAGATACTGCTTGCAGGTATCACATATGACAGCAGGACGAAAAAGCATCATGTTTGCATGGAATGTATAAAGCGTGATGATTAGAAGGCAAATTTATAATACCTAAAATGATCTTTCTGCACATAAATGCACAAAATAACAAAAAAGACAGAAGCATGAACCTGTACAGTTTGCAGGCATGGATTCTGTCCTTTGCTTTTTGAATGCTTACTATTGAACAAGTTATAGATTATATAAAGTCTTTTTATAAATAAACTACCTCGCTGCAAGCAATGAGGTAGTTTATTTTGAATTATTTGTTGTAGGATTCTTTTTATGCTGTTAGTATTTCATCATTTCTGATTATTTCGACTATTTTCTATTTTATAAAAATCATTTTATGCAGATGCAGAGAATAAATATATGTTTGAACGGAATGGTCTGGATATAAAATCTGCATTGCTTTTTTATACATCGCCAGTTGCCCCTTATAGCGCTTTCGGAATTCCTGATCGTCGTTTAAAGAGTCTGTTTTAAAATCTATGATCGTGATGCTCTCTTCCTGAAAGCTCACAAAATCCATGTATCCGTGTAATATCTGCGCTTCATCCTTTACCATGAACGGCATTTCATGATGTACATTCCCTGTGCATGCCTGCAAATAATCAGAATCCTTTCCCAGCTGTAAAAGAGTCTGTATATCCCATTTCTTTAAATCCATGCTCAAATCAGCTGCGGTAGTTATAATATCATCACGATTCCAAGGGGGTGTAGCGAGTCTTTCAATCATTTTATGCATCATAGTACCATATATACTTCCCTGTGTAGCTTCATCAAATGTGAAGGCTGGCAATTCCCGTGTTTCCTGTGCGGATGCAGTTACCAGCTCGATGGTGCCGGAAGGCTTTTCATATACCTTAAAAGGATGATATGCAGCTTTTTCCACACTCTGTACCTCACTCTGCCATAAACGGTGCACTTCCTTGATTGTGAAAAGCGGGCTTGGGTTACAGAGGAAGGTCTGCAGAATCCATGAGGTGTAGCCATTGCGGTTGTAGACACCTGACATACTCAGCGGATGGCGGTAGGTATCCAGATCCAGAATACAATCCACAATATGCATCTGTGTCTGTGCACGCGTCGTAGCCACATACAGAATCCGCATTTCTTCCTCCAGCTCTTCCTTGTCTTTCTTATGCTCCATGGCAATTCTCGCAACTGTAGTTCGAACGTATCGCTTTGGTAAATCCATCGCCTTCATAGCAAGACCAAGCTCGGAATCACTGATACAGAAGTCCTTAAATTCAATCGGCGTTTGTTTATCTGTAGACCACAGGAACACTACCGGAAACTGAAGACCTTTAGACTGATGAATGCTCATAACACGAACAACATCTGCCTCACTGCCGATGGGAATTGCTTCGGCTGTCTGTGCGTCCTTGATCTGTTCGATTTGGGAAAGGAATGAGGATAAGCCTGTGGCGTACTGGTCTTCAAATTGAACAGCCTTTTCAAACAACAGATCCAGGTTGGTTTTTTCCTGAATTGTCGTATGGAGCCGGTAGTAATCCTTCAGCTCATACAGCTGGTTTATCAGCTCACTGATACGGAGCTTATTGCCTTGGTGAACGAATTCCTGTAATTGTTCAAAGCCTGGAAACGGATGCTCACAATACCAGGAGTAATAAGACTGTCCTTTTTCCTTCTGCAGCTTTGCTTCTGCCAGATCCATGGTTGATTTCTGAAACAGTGGCGAAAGAAGAGTTGCGGTAAAGCTGATGTCGTCGTGCGGATGAAGAATACATTTCATTGCGGATAAAATCACCTGTACGGCATTTGATTGATAGAAGCCGTATTTTATATCAATAAAATATGGGATGTTTAATTCATCAAATATCTTCTTCATATCATCCTTACGGGCGTTTCCGCGCACAAGAACGACAAAGTCCTTCCATTTCCGCTGTTCCCGTTCCCTGATTTCCAGAATCTGATTGGCGATATAGCTGGCCTTCAGCTCATTTTTAGAAACGATCAGTCCTTCTGCCTCCTTGATTTCATTATGGAATACTGCATGGAAGCAGATTGGAACATTTCCTTCCAGCTGGGCAGGAACACCAGTTTCCACATCGTCCTCCTTCGCATAGCTGCAGGAAAAACCGTCGATGTTCATCAGCTGCTTAAATAAATCATTATTGAAATCTACAATCATTTTCTTGGAACGGTAATTGTTGGACAGATAAATGACCTCATCATAAACACCGCGATGATCAATCAGTCCTTTCATCAAGGCTGGCTTGGCATGGCGGAAGCCATATATAGACTGCTTGATATCACCGACACGAAATACATTATTCTTTCTGCAGATCAGCATAACAAGCTGATTTTGCACATCGTTGCTGTCCTGAAATTCATCAACCATGATTTCCACAAATTTATCACGGTATAGATCGGCAACCTGACCGCCCTTTGCCTGTAGTATCTCCAGAGCGAAATGCTCCATATCATCAAAATCTATGACCTTATGCTCCTCCTTTGTACGGGCATAGACACTGCGGTAATCCTGGCACATTTCCACCAGCTTTTTCACATACGGATACAGATAGCGGATATCCCGCATAAATTCATCCTCACTGAACAGGATATCCAGCTGTGCATCCTCCAATCCCAGCAGACCTTTGCGCAGACGCGCATATTCCTTGTCCTCTTTATCCGGACTGGGCGGTACTACGGCATGTACGATGGCGAGAAAGGCAGTGCGGTATGCCTGATAATCCTGCTGCTGCAATGCATCCTTCAAATCCTTTACAGCCAATAGCTTCTGTTCCACAATGGCATGCTTTTTTACCTGATCGTCATATTTCAGACGGTATAGCTCATCTATTCGGGTAAGTGTTTCCTCATAGCGTGATGCTTCCACATGGAGATATTCAAAGAAATTTTCATAGACTTCCTTTGGCAACTCCTCCAGCAGCTTCTTATCACGGTAATTCTCTGCCAGAGAATCCAGCCACTCGTTTGGATTGGATTTGCTGGAAGCTAATACAGCCAGATTCATAATCATAGAGCGTAGTGCATCATCGTTCTCCGCTCTGGCCGAAAACATTTGACACAGCTGTAAAAAGACGGGATCCTGCAGCTGGTATTGTTTTGCGAAGGCTTCCTCCAGTGCCTGCTGCTGAAACAGAACCATGGTTCCATTATCCATAATGCTTTTGATACGCTGGGGGTCCAGTCCAAGAATATAATAATATTCCTGAATAATGGAAAGACAGAAGGAGTGAATCGTTGATATATGTGCTGTTTGAATACTCGTCAGCTGGCGTGTGATATATGCCTTTTCATCCTCTGTCTGTGCGGTAAGCATAGCACTTTGCAGCTCAGTAGCAAGACGCTTTTTCATTTCATTGGCAGCAGCCTCCGTAAAGGTCATGGCAAGAATGGAGTCAATGGAAACATGATCCTTCATAACCAGATCCATGAGGCGGGCAATCAGTACCGTTGTCTTTCCACTACCGGCGGATGCGGAAACCAGGATATTGCGCTCCTTTGTCTGAATTGCCTTTAACTGCATGGGATTCCATTCAGGCATCCTCATCACTTCCTTTCGCTTGCTGGTAGATATCATCCTCTACCTCTACCAGCTGTGTTTTTTCTGCATATATGCCTTTAAAGCGGCATATTTCGTAATAGCTGCAAAACATGCAGGCTTCTTCCATCGGCATACAGCGAATGTCACCGTTCAGTATCCTGTTACCGATGAGCTGATACATCTGTGTAAAATAGCGTTCTATGCTGGAAAGCTCATACAGCTTGCGGGCCTTTACAGCACCTTCCTTATTTTGTGTGACACCAACGATATGCGTGCCATTGTCATCCAGTGCCTGAATTTCATGATCCATTACCCATCCGTTTAAGCGGTGTGACTTATAGCGTACCTCCTCATATTCCTCCTTGCTGGAAGGCATATGGGTTACCGGCTTGCGCCGGGACAGCTTTCCTGCGGTATACGGAATATTTTCATTTTTTAATGATACATAGAAGGCGCCCAAAACACGTTTTTGAAACTCTTTACTACAGACGATGGCATAGGTCAGCAGCTGTAATTGCAGGGCTGCGAATACATTGGTCTGGGATAGCGTCTTAGCAGAGCTTTTGTAATCGAGAATACACAGAAATTCATCGGATGTATCAATGCGGTCGATATAGCCCTTTAATGCCAGATTAACCTTCTCGTTTAACGGTATCTGATAATGAAATTCCTTTTCGCTTTGATAAGGGGACAGCAGGGAATGCTGCTCATATTCATCTAAGAGTGATAATGTCTGTGTCATAGATGTCAGAATACGCTGTGCGACATTTTCCAGCTTTTTCTCCAGAGAAGGAAATACATCCTGCATAACCGTAATCTCCTTCATGAGGATTTCCTCAATTTTTTCCTCTGCAACCCTTGTATATTCCTTGCCGTATTCCTCGGTAAATGTTTCCAGAAGATAATGGGACAGCGTACCGGCATAGGAGTCAGGGAAACCGACCTTCATCGGTTCGCGCAGGGACAGGCCATAGCGCAGAAAATAGGAGAAGGGACACTTTACGTAACGTTCCAGAGCAGATATGGAGCCGTGAATATTGCCGTCTCTCACAAACAAAGCTTCTGCCATAGCAGGTGACAGCGTTATGTTGGTAGAAACTGGTTCATAGCTTCCATACAGCGGATAGGGGCTGGATTTTGCTTTTGGATCATGCAGCAGCTTTCTTACAAATTCCTCTATTTCCAGTGCAGCCTCCATTCCTTTTCCCTCATAGGTTCCTAGCGGATAGGAAACGTAAATATGAGGGGCGGCATACAGCTGTGCAGATATCTGTTCCAGATAAAACTGGTAGCGCTGTTCCATGGTAGGATACGTGCTGATAAATGCATGATAATTTTCGTCAAAAATCCCTTTTTTCGTTTGAAAAGCAGGATAGTCCTTTTGTGTACAGCCAAGAAGAAACTGGTGCTCTCTGCAGAAGGGAGCTTGCCGCAAATCGGATACGATAACACCCTTTCGCTGGCTTGGTGCACTGCTTTGTGAGATATCATCGAGAAAGTACAGAAAGAAGGTGATATCCTCTTTCTTATTTATATAAGGATAGAGTTCCTTCAGCATTGTTTCAATGTGCAGAAGAATATTGGTATCCGAACCATCCTGTGCGATGGATTCTCTTACGTAGGTAGAAACGGTTTGTATCAGCGCAGGCAGGGAATCCGGCTGTGTTAGCGGATCTGTTAGCTCCTTTACCTGTCTGCGTACCTGTTCTGCATCCTCCTCCAGCTTCTGCAGCTTTGTAAGCTCAACTGTATCCAGAATATGTCCCTGCTCTGTAATGCCTTGCAGGTGGTCAAAGGGTTCCTTGATATCACAGGAGAATACATCGAGATAATCCTTCAGCTTTTGCAGCTGCTCTATGTGGAAAACTCCACAGTCCAGGACATTGCGCAGGGAATCTGTGTCCGGTTTTAAATAATAGGAAAAAAGAGCGGAAAAACGGTGCGGAATGATGCTGGAGCGGGAATCCTGCAGGAGGGTGTAGGGGATATGATAACGCTGAAATATCTGTGCAAGTATTGGTTTATAGGATGTATTAGCCAGAGTGATATGCAGTGTGTCCGCATCCAGATCATGGTCGATGATGTACTGGGCGCAGGCTTCAATTTCCTGCCGCTTGTTGACTGCATGAAAAAAGGAAACTGTTGGTTCATATGTTGCAGGCTTTATACGGTGTGCCCCCTGTTGAACAAGCTGCTGTATGAGCTGTTCCTCCTCCAGGGTATGGCAGA
This sequence comes from Erysipelotrichaceae bacterium 66202529, assembly GCA_017161075.1. NCBI lineage: Bacteria > Bacillati > Bacillota > Erysipelotrichia > Erysipelotrichales > Erysipelotrichaceae > Erysipelotrichaceae bacterium 66202529. Next base: position 342,773 of record CP046174.1, read on the forward strand.
CGTCCAGAATGTAAAGCTCCTTTAAAGCATGCTTCCGGATGTTTTTGAGTGCTGCATGCATCTGAGTAGAGGGTACTGCAATATCAGAAAGCTGTGTGAGAATTGTAAATAGCTCTTTTTGTGCCTCACTGCTTTGCGGCAGCTCGTGCAGAGGTATCTTCCAGAAGCACAGCGAATCCAGAAATCCTCTGCATTCGTTTAGAAAGACTGGAGAATCTGCCACATCCTGATAAATTTTTAAATCTGGAAGGATCGTTTGTATACGTTCCTTATACAGATATAGGGCCGTATGCTTAGGCAGTACCGTTGAAGCTGTTTGCTGCTGCAGCCATCCCTGCAGGGTGTTCAGCTTCAGACCAAGCATACCGCTGCGTGTTTTTAACAGCTCTTCACGTATGGAAGCATGCAGATAGGAAGGGGCAAGCAAGGTTGTTCCCGGTTTTAGTTCTTGTAAGAATGTCATATGATACCTCCCGTGTATATACTTTTGATACTTTATATTCATTATATGGAATCTGGTATAATCATACCATATTGCCTGCAGAACATCGACGAAAATCTGTCTGTATAAATATGGGAAAGGATCACCCTGCATATATACAGGTGGTCATTTATTAGGTGTTGGAAGCTGATGTACAAGTAGTATGATTATAATAGGAGACTGGGAAAATTACAAATGAAATGGTTGCGGGAAGGACATTGCCTGCAGGATACAAATGCTACATCCCGTAAACCTACCTTCTCAGACCAAATGGTGAAAAAGCTGATAAATAAAGGCTGAAATTGTATTTTTAGGCATTTTAATAAAAGGTATGATATGGTAAAATACAAGCGTCGAATAGTTGGGACAGGTGATGAAATGAAGAAATATTTTCAATTCAAAAAAGAAGAAAAGGCAGTGCTTGCGGCGGGGATCCTCATCATTGTGATCGTTCTTGCGGCCGGTCTTTTGAAGCAGCGGTTTGTAAAGGCGGAGACATATGTATCTCAGGTTGAGGATAGTGCGCCAATCAATGCGATAACCGCGAAAAAGGAAACCTTTGTGCTGGAGCTTAATAGTAAGCTGAGCCAGAAGGCGGAAACCTATGTGAATGCGGATACGGATGCTTTGAAAGCTGTGAAGCTTGATTTATCGGCAGTTGATATGACAACGCCGGGTACCTATCAGGCATCTGCTTCGTTACATAAAGAGCGTGTTACCTTTGCTATAAAGGTTGTAGAGAATGCAAAGCCGCTCATGAAGGCAGCGCATGAGGATTTTCAGTTTGTGATTGAGACGGATTCCACTATGCAGGAGGTAATTGAATATGCCGGTGTAACGGCTGTTGATTCATCTGGAAATGATATAAGTACTTCGATTACAGGCTGGGATATGGAGCTACCAACAGAAGCAAAAACAGTGATCTATCAGCTTCGTGTGAAGGATGCACAGGGGCAGGAGGCAAAGAAATCCGTACGGGTACAATATCTATTGCCAAAAGAGGATAGGAAGGAGTAAGATAGAACCATATGCGACTTACCGCACATGGTTTTTTATTTATATTATAATTAGCTCTATGTATCTCCATGATATCGGGATTTCAAATGGTATGCAAGGAAATTATAGCTCCTTCTGTAATGTACCTATGTAATGTAAAATTAAGGAAATTCACACAGACATTTTGACATTCAAATACATATAACTTATAATCGCATTGAACACGTATCAGAAATAAGAGGTGAAAGCATGCGGAGAAAATCCAGGGTAGCAGACACATTGAAGCAAATCTGTGCAGACATCAGTTTTTCTTCTATACAGGAAGGCTATGAGGGGGTCAGTGCACAGCAGCTATCCGAATTCATGGGGATGGATCGGGCAAATGTAAGTAAAGAACTGAATCAGCTTTTTCAGGAGGATGCAGTCATCAAAATTACCGGGCGGCCTGTCTATTATTTTGATAGGGAACGAATGGAGGAATTGCTGGCACATCCGCTGGACACCTGCACTGTACCATCCCTGCAGGATTTTCTGCAGGGGCACAGGCAGGATACAGAAAATGATTTTGACAAGCTGATTGGAAGCGATAAAAGTCTAAAGACGATGATAAACAAAGCGAAGGCTGCGATGATCTATCCACCGTTTGGTCTGCATACCTTACTGGTAGGCCCGACAGGAGCCGGTAAGACAATGTTTGCGGAAATCATGTACCAGTATGCAAAGGATCATGGCGTATTGAATAAGACAGCACCGTTTGTCATATTTAACTGTGCCGAATATGCGGACAATCCGCAGCTTTTGCTGGGACAGCTGTTTGGTTATGTCAAGGGTGCTTATACCGGAGCGGAGCGGGAAAATGAGGGACTTGTGGAAAAAGCACAGAATGGAGTTCTGTTTCTCGATGAAATTCATCGCCTGCCTCCGGAGGGACAGGAAATGCTGTTCATGCTGCTGGATAAGGGAGAATACCGTAAGCTGGGAGCCAATGAGACAAGCAAGGATGCAAGGGTGCTCATCATAGCCGCAACAACGGAAAATCTGGAATCCAGTTTGCTGCAGACCTTCCTGCGCAGAATACCAATGACAATAACCATGCCTTCTCTGGAGGATCGCTCGATTGAAGAACGTTACGAGCTGATTGAAAAATTTTTCAGGCAGGAATACAATCAGGTAAAAATACCAATCCATGTAAAGGCGAAGGTCATGCGTGCCCTGCTTTCCTATGACTGTAAAGGAAATATCGGTCAGCTGAAAGCGGATATTCGTCTGCTTTGTGCAAATGGTTTTTTAGAGCATATCTCACGACAGGATGAAGTAATTCGCATTACGCTGTCTCTGCTGCAGGAGCATATTTACCATGGACTTTTGAATTCCGGCAAACAGAAGGAAGTGGATGATTTCCTGACCATGCATGATCAGGATGTATTTGTGTATGATCAGGAGACAAAGCTGGAGCGCTATGATGGAGAATTTTTGAACATCTATGAGGAAATGAACCGCCGTTTTCAGGATTATGAGGCAAAGGGGTACGATAATACAAAAATCAATCACCATATGCGTACCTATATAGAAACCTACATAAAGACATTGAGCAATCAGATTGAAGAGTCGGGAAGTGAAGCGATGCTGTATAAAATCGTTCCGATTCATGTGTATCATGCAGTGGAGGTCGCATTGCAGCTCGCCCAGCAAAGGCTTGGTTACCCAATTTCCAAAAAGGTGTATACTGCAATGGCCCTGCATATTTCCGCACTGCTGGAAAATAAACGCAAGGAGCATGAGCTGAATCCGAATGTATACGATGTATTGAGTGAAAATCCGAATGAGTACCATGTGGCGATGGATATCATGAGCTTTCTTCAGAAGGAACTGGAAATCACGTTTCCACCGCAGGAAATCGTCTTTTTCACGATGTTTCTGTGTATAGAAAAGGACAAACCGCAGGTAAACGGAGCCATTGCGCTTCTTGCGCTGGCACATGGTAACGGGGTGGCACGCAATATGGTGGATGTTGCCAATGCCCTGCTGGATACGCGGCATGGACATGCGCTGGATATGAGTCTGCATCAGAGTGTTGATGATTTTCTGGATACGGTAACCCGCAAGGTAAAGGAAATTGATGAGGGAAAGGGTGTACTGATTCTCGTTGATATGGGATCGCTGTTGTCCTTTGGTGAAATTATCACACAGAAAACCGGCATCCCGACGAAGACGATTGATATGATATCCACCCCGTTTGTGCTGGAGGCATTGCGAAAAACCATGCTGAGTGAGTATACGCTGGAGGATTTGTATCGTGAGCTTAGAAGCTATACACCGTATATCGGCAAGCTGTATTCTAAGGAAATCAAGCAGAAGGCATTGCATCAGTATGTTATCGTAACAACCTGTTTAAGCGGGGAAGGGGCTGCGGTGAAGCTGGGAGAGCTGATCCGTTCTGCGATTCCTGCCATTGATGAATACCATATTGATATTGTGCCGTGTAATACGGAATCCTTTCAGGACAAGCATCTGGAAAACAAACGCATCCTTGCTGTCGTAGGAGCCAGAGATCTGTACCTGGAGGATACGCTGTATATATCAAGTGACAAAATTATTTTAGAGGATGGTCTGGCGACGATTGCACAGATCATATCCACGGCTGTCGGTGTGGAGGACAGTGAACCGGTTTCCTCCAATATCGTTATGAATAACTTCTTGAAGGAGTCACTGGTTTTTCTGGATCCGGTAAAGGCGGATGATGTAATTCGCAAGTCTTTCCAGGTCATATCCAAGATGTGGGATATCGAGGATTACAACCGGATTCTAATTGGCTATATGATGCATACAGGGTGTATGATTGAGCGCTGTATTCGGGGGGCAGATATGGATTATACGGATTGTGAAAAGCGTATTAAGCGTAATGAAAAGCTGTATCACCTGGTTCGTACCGCTATGAAAATCATTGAGCGGGAGTTTCAGATTCGTATCAGTGACACAGAAGTGGCCTATATTATGGATAACTTTGACACAGAATAACACACAAGCTGAAAGAACAGGAAAAGTGCTGATAAACAGGCACTTTTTTATTTTGGCACGGGAATTGCTACAGGATTAGTGAAGGTTATAAGAAAGGAGAAATGTATGGAGGATAATGTATGGGTCTTCGTCTGTACACATGGAAGATTCGGAGAAGAATTGATTAAATCCGCTGAGATGATTGCTGGTGAGACAGAGAATGTATTCTCGTTTTCCCTGCTTCCCGGTATGCCGCCGGAGGATTACCGTTCCATGCTGGAGCAGCAACTGGAGAAGCTGCAGGGTGGTAAGGTGCTGTGCCTGGTAGACTTGTTTGGAGGAACACCGTGTACGACGTGTGCAATTCTGTCAAAAACCTATGATATGCAGATACTATCGGGATTGAATCTGGCTATGTATATCGAGGTTACATCACAGAAAGGGAACTATCCTATTGATGAATTGAAATCTGTAGGACTTTCCACTTTAAAGGATAGTGGAAAGGATGTTGTAAAGCTGCTGAGCGAACGATAGGAGGAATGTACGATGGCAGAGATTCGTTTGATTCGCATAGATTTTCGTCTGATCCATGGTCAGGTGGTCACAAAATGGGTAAAGCAGGCAAACGCTGATCGAATCATTATTGTAAATGACGCATTGGCGCAGGATGAATTTTTAGGGAGTGTATATAAAATGGCGGCACCTTCCGATGTACGCGTAAGTATTTTCACCATAGACAAGGCGATTACAAAATGGGAGAAAAATCAGTTTGGGGAAGGAAATGTATTGATGCTGTTTAAATCCGTAGAGGATGCACGAAGTATGCAGAAAAGAGGATTTCCGATGAAAGCATTGCAGATCGGTGGTCTGGGAGGCGGCAACGGACGCGTAAATACGCCAAGTGGAATCTCCTTTGATGCAAAGGATGCCACACTGTTAAAGGAAATACAAAATGAGGGGTGTGAGGTATATATACATGTCGTGCCAAGTCAGCAGAAGTATGAAATCAATAAGGTCATAGAAAATCTGGAATTTTAAAGAAAGAGAGGAGAGGATTTTATGAATACATTCTTATTAGCGATGTTGTGCGGTATCTGGTATTTCCTGTCTAGTATTGATTTTGGATACACCATCAGTGAAACACTGGGATCACCTGCTCTGATTGGAGCTGTTCTGGGAGTTGCGACTGGTCATCTGCAGGAGGGACTGATTTTAGGGGGAACGATTGAGTTGATGTATCTGGGAATTATATATCCTGGAGGAACTGTACCGGCAGATGGATCGGCTGCGGCATTGATCGCCATTCCAATTGCCATTAAAACAGGAATGGAGCCGACAGCAGCCCTAGTAATTGCCGTACCTTTCGGAATTTTGGGCGGCTGGGTTTATAATCTGAAATATACTGTTAACTCCTTCTTTGTACATAAGGCTGACAAATATGCAGAAGAAGGAAATGTAAAGGGTATGATGCGCTGTGCCAGAGAATGGCCGCTGCTGTTCATGTTCTGTATCACCTTCCCTGAGATTTTCCTGGCAAATATGGTAGGACCGGATGTTGTATCCAATATACTGAACATGCTGCCGGAATGGGCAATGCACGGAATTGAGGTTGCGGGTGGTGTCATGCCTGCCATCGGTTTTGCTATTGCAGTTTATACGATTGGAAAACGTGATCTCGTACCGTTCTTTGTAATCGGATATTTCCTGGTTGTATATTTTGAACTGGATGTTATGGCAGTTGCAGTATTTGCGACATCCATCGCTTTACTGATTTACTGGATGACAAACAAAAAGGAATTAGCGCCTGCTGTAGAGGAGGATGATGACTAATGGAAACAAATGAAAAGAAGCTTACCAAGAAAGACATAACCCGTTCCTATATCCAGTGGAGATTGCTTGCTGAGGTATCTCACTCCTATGAACGTTATCAGTCTTTGTCTATGGCTGTAACCTTATCGAAGCCATTACGTAAATTATACACTGACGATGAAGAGTATAGAAAGGCTCTGGTACGTCATATGCAGTTCTTCAATACGGAGGCAACCATTGGTGCTATCATTCCCGGTATCGTTTTATCGCTGGAGGAGGATCGTGCAAATGGTGCTGAAATTCCGGATGAGGTCATAGCATCGATTAAGACAGGGCTTATGGGGCCTATGGCAGGTATTGGTGATACGCTGTACTGGGGAACCATCAAGGCAATCTGCTTCTCACTTGCGGCAACAATGGCATTAAGCGGTAATTATGCTGGCATGGTATTTGCTTGTATCCTGTTTCCGATTTGCGGATTTACGATTGGATACTTTATGTGGCATATGGGATATCGTATCGGTAGAACCAGTATTTCCAAAATCCTGCAAAGCGGTGTTGTAAATAAAATTATTCAGGCCTGCAGTATACTGGGGCTGATGATGATGGGGGCATTGTCCGCAAGCTATGTTACATTAACTACAACAGCTGGTATGAAAATAGAAAACAGCGATCCTATTCTGGTACAGCAGATTCTGGATGAAATCATTCCGGGTATTCTGCCGTTAGCTGTTATTGCTCTAATATTCTTTGCCATAAAGAAAAAGGGTATGAAGTTTAATCTGTATATCATTATCATTATTGTACTGAGTCTGGTCGGTGCATTCTTTGATATCGTATAGGATAAAATCTTATCGTCTGTGTTTAGAAACCATTTCTTTACAACGAAAGTTTACCAGATAAGGGGAGGAATTTATGGATAAATATAAACAGGCTGTAACAGCCACTGTAGATGCAGAGTTTGATCATCTATGGAAGCTGGCATCCTATATTCATGCAAATCCTGAAATAGCCTTTGAAGAGAAGAAAGCTGCATCTGCACTTTCTTCTTATCTGCATGAGGCAGGATTCATTCTGGAAACAGGTATTGCAGGATTGGAAACAGCCTTCAAGGCTGTATTTAAAAAAGGAGACGGCCCCAGAATCGCTGTGCTGGCTGAATATGACGCATTACAGGGATTGGGGCATGCCTGCGGACATAACTTGATTGCGACAAGTGCACTGGGCTGTGCCGTTGCTGTAAAGCATGCATTGCAACAAAGTGATCTGCAGGGAAGCATTGAGGTATATGGTACTCCTGCTGAAGAAGACGGCGGTGGAAAAATCATCATGCTGGATCACGGTGTGTTTGACGGTCTGGATGCGGTATTTTTAATGCATCCAACCAGTGCCATGGCAAGAATCGGCGGGGAATGTGCTTCCTTTACGGATTTTGTAATTGAATATTTTGGAAAAAGCGCCCATGCGGAATCTCATCCGGAAAATGGAATCAATGCCCTGGATGCCGCAAATCTCTTCTATCAGGCTGTAGGTCTTACGCGCCAGCAGCTGAGAGATTCGATTCATGTCTGCTGTATCCTGGCAGAAAGTGAAAAGGATATCGGCCGGATTCCCGATTATGCAAAGCTGGAGGTTGAGATTTCCACCATGCGCGTGAAGGATATTGAGACAACGAAGCAGAAGATTATCAATATCGCAGAGGGAATGGCCCTTGCCAGCGGCTGCCGGGTGTCCTATAAGGAAATTCCAGGCTATTATGGACGTATGCCAAATGCTGTTTTGGGTGAGCTTTGCCGCCAGGAAATGCTGGCCCTTCAGGAGCCGATGATGGAAGGTATGCCAAGTGATGCCGGAGGAGAGGATTTGGGAAATGTATCCCGTGTGATTCCTGCCTGCAACCTGTATATGACATTGCTTCCGGAAAAGAAAATTTCCGGACATACAGAGCAATTCCGTGAGCTTGCGATATCTGATGCAGGAAAGCACTGTCTGGATGTTTCCAGTAAGGGTATGGCAAACAGTATTGTACGGCTGTTTCAGGAACCGGATCTGCTGAAGCAGGCAAAAGAGGAGCTGAGGTGCCGTCAGAAGGAGGAGGCTGCGAATGAATAATATCGGAGTATACGGTCTTGGTGTAATGGGGCAATCCCTGGCGCGTAATATCATGAGTAAGGGGTTTACCGTATCCATATATAATATAGAAACGGAAGTGACAGAAAAGCTGGCAAAGACCTATCCTTCTCTGGATGGTTACACGCGTCTGGAAGACTTTGTGAATAGTTTGGAACAGCCGCGTAAAATCATTTTAATGGTGACAGCCGGCCGTGTTGTGGACAGTGTAATCAATTCCCTAAAGCCTCTTCTTGAGCAGGGGGATATTCTGATTGATTGCGGTAATTCCTTTTATGAGGATACAGAGCGTAGAATGCAGGAGCTGGAAGAGCTTGGTTTACGGTTTATCGGAAGCGGCGTTTCCGGTGGAGAAAAGGGTGCCTTGTATGGGCCTAGTATCATGCCATCGGGTGATTATGCTGCCTATCGTGAGATTGAAGAAATTTTTACCGCAATGGCCGCTAAAAATGAGGATGGAAGCTCCTGCTGTACCTATATCGGCAGAAAAGGCTCAGGGCATTTTGTAAAGATGGTACATAATGGTATTGAATATGCGGATATGCAGCTAATTGCTGAATGCTATGGTATAGGAAAGCGGCTGTTTCCTAATGACCGTACAGCTGTTCAAAAGATATTCGGCCAACTGAATAAGGACAATCTGAAATCCTATCTGCTGGATATTACAGAGGATATCCTGGAGAAAAAGGAGGATGGGGAATGGCTGCTTGATAAGGTATTAGATGTCGCAAAGCAGAAGGGCACCGGCAAATGGACAGCCCGTGTATCACTGGAATACGGCGTACCTGTACCAAGTCTTTTAGAAGCTGTGGAGGCTAGATTTTTATCCGCAATGAAAGAAGAACGTATTGCGGCACAGGAGTGCTGTAACAGTGAAGAAGTGCTCTGCAAGGGGGATGCGTCCTTGACTGCCAGCCTGTATAAGGCTATGCTGCTGGCGAAAACAAGCATATACGCGCAGGGATTTGCTTTGATATCCAGTGTAAATAAGGAATGTAGCTATGGCATTGATATGAAACAGCTGTCAGTTATATGGCAGAATGGCTGTATCATTAAATCAGAATTTTTGAAGGAAATTTACCAGGCTTATGAGAAAAATCCGGATGTCAGCAACCTGCTTGTTTCCCCTGTATTTATAAAGCATATACAGGAATGCAGAACAGCGTTGCAGGAAGTGATTCATTATGCGATGGAACAGAGGATATATGTACCTGTTTTGTGCAGTGCGCTGAATTATATAAATGGCTATACTTCCGCAGAGCTGGAAACCAATCTGATTCAGGCACAGCGGGACTGCTTTGGTGCACATACCTATGAGCGTGTGGATCAGGAAGGGGTATTTCACAGCGATTGGCTGAAATAATGTAAAAAGGCCGTGAGAGCCTAGCTTTTAATAAAAAATTATATAGAAGGAAGCTTTGAATTCATTGTAATTATGCAAGGATTTGAAGCTTTTTTTATTATATCCTGTTCCGGTTAGGCTGTAAGTATTTTTTATTTGGACATAGGACGCATGACGGATACAAATTGCTGGAGATTATCAGTGCTACAGAACGGCTGTATGTTGAAAAGAGCATTATAATGATAAGCTGAGGAAAAGATAACAGTATCCATTATTCTGTCAAAGCGCTTCAGAAGTTTTTTCATTCAGCATAAGAGTCTTCATGTTAATATAGAATGTTAAGAAGATTATAAAATCAAAGAGGTTAATGATGGACATGTAATGTTTCCTCATCATGAAAAGTCACGCAAAATTTATAAATTTCGACAGAAAACGACATTGGTTTACTTCTGGACATATTTAAATTATTGTTAGTGGTAGAATCAGGAAATGGATGGAGGGAATTTTATGACGGATACATTGACAAAGGATTTATATGAAGAAATTACAAATCTTCTGCATGACATGGGGACACCTGCGCATATTAAAGGTCACTATTATCTTCGTACTGCTATTCTGGAGGTTTATTTTCACCCGGAGCTGCTAAAGAACATGATGAACGGCTTGTATGCATTGATTGCGGATACCTACGATACGACATCTTCCTGTGTGGAAAGAAGCATTCGCAATGCTGTAGAGGCAACACTGGATCGAGGAGATGTGGATTTTCTATACTCTGTTTTTCGTAATACAATCAGCAAAAATAAAGGAAAACCGACAAATAGAGAATTTATTATGATGGTCGTGGATGTCCTGCGTGTCCGGGCATATGTGAAAACAGCTTAGTTTCTTATATTTACAATAAGCAAAATTTTGCTAATATCGCCGCAAAAACAGTCAGAAGCTGACAACCTCTGACGTTTTTATCAACGGATTTGGAAAATAAGGGAAATGCGGCTTGACTTATTTTAATTTGCAGGTATCATATAAGAAGAAACGCGAGGAAAAGTGTGCAATACGTGATATCGTATTGGATGCTTTTTTGTATTCTGAAGGAAAGGATGCCTGCTTGTTTACAGAAGCATAAAGAAATGGCAGGAATTTAGGGATAAATTGTGAGATTAACTGTAGATGATATCAAACGACAGACAAAGAGTGAGACAAAGCTGATCAAGGCCAGAAAGGTGCAGCAGGAAAATCTGATCAGGAAAATATATATAACAAAGACACAAAGCGAGTATCATGTGGAAGCACGGATGGAGACCCTGAGCGGGAAGTTTTATGCCACGCTGCAGTTCACCTTAAACTCTGAGAGTGATGTGGATTATTATTTCTGCAGCTGTAAGCGTACAAAGATTTGTGAGCATCTGCTGGCGGTGCTGTATCAGATCCATGACTTGCAGCCGGAAAAATTTCCTTTTTCCTATGAACGAAAGGTTGAGGAGCAGGAGACGATACAAGCAAAATCTCCGGCTTCCCTTCCTTTACCGCAGCTGCAGCAGAAGGATACATCCATGCGGACAAGAGCACGTGAGGAGTTTGCGGAAAGAAACGCCGCTCCTGTGAAAAAGAAAGCATTGCAAAAGGAGATTGTCATAGAGCATCAAAACATCGAAGCGATGGTGAAGGAAAATACAAGACGTCGGGAGCTAATGAAGCAGTTTGCGATATCCAGTCATATTCTGTCTGAGAGTAAGGTGTATTATCAGGAGCTGCAAAATCGTGAGCATGTGGAAAAGGTGCATCTGTTTGTAGAGGCAGAATGCTCTGACCAGCAGCATATGTACATTTCATTAAAGATTGGTGATAGAAAATGGTACACCGTCAGCAGTCTTACGGATTTCTTTGAACGGCTTGCCCGCCAGAGCTATGCACAGTACGGTATGTCTTTGGCTTTTACTCATTCCATCAGCCGTTTTGATGAGGATAGTCAGGAGCTGATAAAATTTCTGAAAAACTGTTTCTATGAAGGAAAGACGCTTGTATCCAACCCGAGTGTCATGGAGATTCCTCCCCTGTATATGGATGAATTTTATGAGCTGCTGGGACGCCTGCCGCAGCGCTACCGCAATATTCAGATGAAGGATAAACGGCAACTGCTTGATATCCGTGTAAAAAGCGAAGAGGATTTCATTCTGCTTACCTTTCGCAACTGGTCTTTGCTGAAAAGCGGAATCCGGGGCAGACATCATTTATACCGTATGCAGGACGATACACTGTACCGTTACCGTTTTGATGAACAGGGGAAATGCCTGGAGCTGATTGATTCTTTAAGTGAACAGCAGCTGTATGTCCGCAATGAGGAGTTTCCTGATTTTTATAAATATGTATTAAGTGAAATACGGGATTATGCAAACATGTATGGGATTGCGAAGTATGCCTATACACTGGAGCCGATCGGTCTGGAGCTGTATGGAGATATTGATGAGCTTGGAAGGGTCTATTTTCAGCTGGATGTGCTGTATGAGGACGAGCGGATCCCCGGATTTCAGAACAATCAGGAATATTTACCACTGAAGCAGGAAATTGTTGAAAATTTCATACGGCAGTATGCGGATATCATACAGCCGGAGGAGCATTGTGCCCTGTTTCATGATGTGAGTGAAACCCTGCTGGAGTTCATGCGTGACGGTCTGCCATTTCTATCTGGATATTGCGAGATTTTCGTCAGTGATGTGTTGAAAAATATGAACAAGAAGCATGTAGTAAATCTGCAGGCAGGACTTCGTTTTGCCGGTAATCTTCTGGAGATTGATTTACATAGCCGTGATATTCAGAAGGAGGAGCTGCTGGATGTTCTTCGTGCCTATCGCAGGAAAAAGCATTTCTATCGGTTGAAGAACGGGAAGCTGCTGAATCTGAAAAGTGATCAGCTGGAGGAGCTGGATACGATGATGCAGGAGTTTCATATTGAAGAAGCGCAGCTGCAGCAGAATTGCATTCAGCTTCCCGGATACCGCTTGTTTATGCTGGATGCCTTTACAAAGGATAGCGATCATATCGCATTCCATAAGGAAGAGGTCTTGCAGCATGTGCTGGACTCATTTGGATCAATCAATGCGCAGGATATTGAAATTCCACAGCGCTACAGAGAGCTTTTGCGTGATTATCAGAAGGATGGCTTCCGCTGGCTGAAGCTGATGCACCGTTATGGCTTCGGCGGGATTCTGGCGGATGATATGGGACTGGGAAAGACCTTGCAGGTCATCGCCTTTTTGGAAAGTGAGCGGCAGCAGGGACGCACGAGTATTGTTGTTGTCCCAAGCAGTGTGCTGTATAACTGGGAGGATGAGGTACGTAAATTTGCCAGTGATCTGGAGGTATGCTGTATCACCGGTTCCCAGGCAAAGCGTGAGGAGCTGATTCGCAGCAGTATGGATATGGATTTGCTGATTACTTCCTATGACTATCTGAAACGAGATATTGCCTATTATGAGAACCGTACCTTTTTCTATAAGATTCTGGATGAGGCGCAATATATTAAAAATCAGCGGACGATGAATGCGACAAGCACCAAGCGGCTCAAAAGTCACCATGCCCTGGCGCTTACCGGTACACCGATTGAAAATTCACTGGCAGAGCTGTGGAGTATCTTTGATTTCCTGATGCCGGGATATCTGTTTGATTATCGTTTCTTCTCACATCATTTTGAGAAGGAAATCGTTATGGAAAAGCATAAGGAGAAGCAGGAGCAGCTGAAGAAGATGGTACAGCCGTTTATTTTGCGAAGGGTGAAGAAGGATGTGCTGCAGGAGCTGCCGGAGAAAACGGAGACAACCTTGAGCATTGCCTTTGATGAAGCAGAGGAGACGATGTATATGGCGAATCTTGCACAGGTGAATAAGGAGTTGCAGCAGGAGCTGGATCTGGTTAAGACAAACCGGTTTCAGGTACTAGGGATGCTGATGCGTTTGCGGCAGCTGTGCTGTGATCCGCGTCTTGTATACGATGAGGTAACGCAGCCATCCAGCAAGCTGAAGGCGTGTATGGAGCTGGTGAGCTCTCTTGTGGATAACAACAAGTCTGTTCTGCTGTTCTCTAATTTTACTTCTATGCTTGATCTCATTCAGGTGGAGCTGCAGCATTTGCATATCCCGTATTTCCGTATGGATGGAAGTACCGGAAAGGAAGACCGAAGAGAGTTGGTGCAGAAGTTCCAGGATAAGGAGCGAAAGGTATTTTTGATTTCATTAAAATCCGGAGGAACCGGTATCAATCTAACAGCGGCGGAAGCGGTAATTCATTATGATCCGTGGTGGAATGTATCAGCGGAAAATCAGGCGAGTGATCGTGCGTATCGGATTGGACAAAATTCCAGTGTGCAGGTGTATAAGCTGATTATGCGGAATACGGTGGAAGAACGCATTCAGCATCTGCAGCAGATGAAGAAGGAGCTTGCGGATATCTTTGTGGAGGAGAATGAGGCAAATATCATGAAGATGGATAAGGAGCAGATTTTGGAGCTCTTAAAGGTTAATGGATAATATAAAGTGTATAAGAAAGAGACTGCGGTTTACAGACAGTCTCTTTTACATTTCAACATTCAGTTGTGACCGATGAAGTTTCTGGGATTTTTTTGATACAGAATTTCTTTCTGCTTGTTGGAGCTGATATGGGTGTAAATCTGGGTGGTGGTGATGGAGCTGTGCCCCAGAATATGCTGTATATAGCGGATATCTACATCCTCCTCGAGCAGTTGTGTCGCAAAGGTATGCCGAAACATATGCGGAGTAAGATGCTGGGGGATTTTCAGTATTTTTTCATAACGGGCAATTAGAAGGCGAACGGATTGTTCGGATAATGGATTGCCTAGCTTATTGATAAAAAAGTAGCCGCTGGTTTCTATTTCTTTTTGAAACAGGGCACGATAAGAATACAGAATCTTCAAAACATCCGGATTTCCAATCTGCAGAATGCGCTCCTTTGCGCCTTTACCGTAAATACGGACATATCGTTCACGCAGATTGATTTCATCATCCTTGACATGACAGAGCTCTGAGACTCTCATACCGGTGGAAAAAAGAAGCTCCAAAACAGCGGCATTGCGTGTGCATACCTTACGCTGGTAGCTGGTTTTACAATCCTTCATTTCATCGTAAACACGGCTGAAGATCGAGGACAGTGTGCAGATGTGTGATATAGGCAAGCAGAGATTCTTTTTGGATATCATAGCTGTAAAGCTCCATGAAGGATAAAAATTATTTCAGATCAATCTGATATGCCTTTAACGTATGGGCATTCAGTTCTTTGGCGATAGTGCATCCTGCAAATACTTTATGGCACGTTTTCTAAAAAAGCCGATATAAAGAAAAATAATAACAGGTAGTTTTAGTGTAATTATAAAAATCAGACAATATTCCAAAGAAAAAAAGTCCCTAAAACAGGGACTTTCATCAGCTAGTAGATTAAACTCATCACTTAACTTCATGGTGATAACTTCTAAACACTGAACTTGCTTTCTTTATAACCATTGCTTTTTTTTAAAACCTGACTTTAGAAGCAAAATGAAAAAAATGGTGCTAAATCACTTGATCAAGCATCATTTTTATTTGTTGTGGTGATAAATAGAAGTTCCGTATCGGCAGATTGAAGTGTTCCGACAGTGTTGTGATGGTCGGTGAGGATGGAGTAATATTGATGTATCTGCTGTTCTCCTCTCTCAGAACTGTATAAGTTCGCATGAATTCATAGAGTCTGGAAGTGCAGACCTTATTCCCCAGCACTTTAAACTCAAGGATTCTGCTC
This sequence comes from Erysipelotrichaceae bacterium 66202529, assembly GCA_017161075.1. Classification (NCBI taxonomy): domain Bacteria; kingdom Bacillati; phylum Bacillota; class Erysipelotrichia; order Erysipelotrichales; family Erysipelotrichaceae; species Erysipelotrichaceae bacterium 66202529. Next base: position 358,312 of record CP046174.1, read on the forward strand.
AGCAGCACTGCCAGATAGCAGATCAGGAAATGCCCCTTGATCGTGCTTTCGCTGCGGCAGAAAACCGGACGGGCATCCAGCTCGGATTTCATGATTTTAAAGGACTCTTCTATCCGCCATAGATTATGATATACATTATAGATTTCCTCATCATCCATTGCCAGCTCAGATGTTACCAGCATATTATATCCGGCCAATTGACAGTCTTTTTTATATTTTTTCTCATTCAGTTGGACGATCACCTTTTCATCTGTGGCATTCCCATCCTTGTCTGATGATGAGAATGTCATATATCTCGATGATTCACCATACTCGCTTTTCTTTGCCTGACACGCTTTTAATTTCTTTGCTTTCTCATACATCTTTTTCAGTTCATATTGTTGCTTTTCACATAAGGAGGGATTAAATGTCAGAATGCGTTTTTCTTTTACCGTGAATCTTTTTTTCTTCTTATCCTCGTCCTGGAATTCATATTTGAATTCATCGATAATGCTCAGATATTTATATTTCAGCTCTTTGTTTTCATCATACACGCATGTGAACTGATTGTTTTCATTCAGCACCCACTGCTGTTCCCTGTCACTCAGCGACTTTACAGATTTCGAAAAAATATAGCCATCCCTGTTTTTTCTGGCTGCATAGATATTGGCAGCGCAGTTCAATCCTTTGTCAGCCACCTGAACGGTTTTTCCTGATATATTGTTCTGTTGCTTCAATGCCCCGATCATATTTCTTAATACTGGCTTCTCGGACTGATTGCCGGGATAAAGTTTCATTGCGATAGGAAGCTGATTGGTATCAAGAAGCAGGCCCAGACCAATGATAGGATCAGTACGGTTCTCTTTAGAGGGACCCTTTTTCTGAATGTCGCTTTCTCTATCAATTTCAAAGTAGAAATTGGTGCAGTCAAAATAAGTCTTCGAGGTAGATATGCCATAACGTTCAGAAACTCTGCTGGTGAAGATCTCAACGATCTTCTCATATTCGTCACCCATGATCCCAAGTGCAGTCAGCAGCTGGTCATAGCTGAAACCTGTCATGTCCCCATAAAGATAAGGGATCACCTCATGAAAGGTCTTGTATTTGGAGCATGGCTTCACACATCTTGCATAGATGAGGCACTCCATGATATCGCTGATGGAGAATCTGAAATCACGATTATACTGGAGCAGGTTGATATGTTCAGATACCCTGAGACCATCAAGAATATTTTTGATAGGGAAATAGCCGAGGTAACGGACAGGGGATTCCTCGATAAGCCTGATTTTTTCAAGTTCTTTCCTGCTTTTGAGCTCATCGTTGAGTTTTTTGACTTCCTGAGAGAAAAAGGAGATAGGATCAGCGATACCGGAATCAATGAGATCATGGACGTAACCTAGAGATCTGAAAGATTTGTGAGAGGTATTCTTTTTAGAGTGGTCATAGAAACTTTCATAGATCTGAAGATAGAGACCTTTCTTCAGATGAGATTTTTTAAGGAAATAAGCCATAGGAACCTCCAAAGTGTATAGCACTATGTAACACCATTATTATAACATAGAAAAACTTTTTTATCAAATTATTTCAAAGAAAAAAAGTCCGCTAAAACAGGGACTTTCATCAGCTAGTAGATTAAACTCATCACTTAATTTCATGGTGCTAACTTCTAAACACGGGATTAAACTCATCACTTAACTTCATGGTGATAACTTCTAAACACTGAACTTGCTTTCTTTATAACCATTGCTTTTTTTTAAAATCGTATTATAATAAAATGGGTTATCTCGATAAAAAAATACCTGATAAATAAAATATGCTAACTGAATAATAAAATAAATAAAAGTTATACACTTAGACATGTGAGGGAGTGTTAATATGCTAGATAAGATTTTTGCGAATCCGTTATATAAGAAATACAGAGAATGGATTTTATGTATTATGGATTTGAGCATTGTATTATTATCTTTCTTTATTGCATATTGGGCAAAGATAGATTTTGATATAAGAAAAATTAGTCATATACAAATACATGAGCTTTTCATCGTATTATTTACAATTTTAGTTGTATATGCCGTTAGCTTTTTTATCTTTAAAATACACAAGAGTTTATGGAAATATATAGGTACTATTGAAAGTGTTCGAATTAGTGTTTCTGTTTTATGTGCAAGTGCAGTATTGAGCTTAATTGTCTTTTTTACATCAATTAGAGGGTTTTATATTAGCGTTATTTTTGTGGCAGGGATACTGTCTATTTTAATGATGTTTAATTTAAGGCTGGCATATCGCTTGTTAAGGCACTATTCAAACAGAGACAGATACAGAGAAAATATTATCATCATAGGTGCAGGAGATGCAGGTTATATTTTATTGAAAGAAATATTGCAGAACAATAAGATGAAGGTAAATGTTATAGGTTTTGTGGATGATAAGCGCACAAATAAGATGATTGCAGGATACAGTGTCCTTGGTACAACATATGACCTTCCCGAAATTGTCCAAAAGTACCCTGTAAATCTAGCATATCTTGCAATACCAAGTGCGACAAAGAGCGAATTAAGAAGAATCAATGATATTTGTCAGGCTATAAATCTTAAAATAAAAATAATGAAGAAAGCAGATACACTTTTAGAAGATATGAATGAATCGTATTTTCCTATTTGTGATATTTCCATTGAAGATTTGCTGGGCCGAGGTGAAATTCGTCTTGAACAATCAGAAGTAAACTCTTATATAGCTGGCAAGGTTATTACAGTAACCGGTGCAGGAGGATCTATTGGTTCTGAATTGTGTCGTCAAATTGTTAAATTTAAACCAAAGGCATTGTTGATGTTGGATATCAACGAAAATTCCCTTTATATGCTGGAACAGGAGTTTAACAGAGATAGGATGCATGGAAAGCTGGATACATCTATCGAGATTATTTCTCTAATTGTATCCATTCGCGAATATAAATCAATTTGTGATATATTTAAAGAATACCTACCCGATGTAGTATTTCATGCGGCAGCGCATAAGCATGTGCCGTTGATGGAAACAAGACCTCAAGAAGCAATAAAGAATAATGTGTTTGGTACAAAAAATGTTTTGCGTGCTTGTATCAAAAGCAGAGTTTCCAGATTTATTTTGATCAGTACGGATAAGGCTGTGAATCCTACCAATGTCATGGGGGCAACCAAGCGTCTAACAGAGATGCTTCTGCAGGCATACGGTAAGAATGGAGTGACAAAGATGGCAGCTGTCCGTTTTGGTAATGTTCTAGGTTCAAATGGATCGGTAATCCCTATATTTAAACAGCAAATACTTGAGGGAGGACCAATTACGATTACCAACAAAAACATTGTACGTTATTTTATGACTATACCCGAGGCGGCACAACTGGTATTACAGGCAGGATATTATGCGGATAAAGGTGAAATCTTTATTTTGGATATGGGGGAGCCAGTGAAGATTTTAGATTTGGCTGAGAAGATGGTACAGTTATCTGGATTGCGACCATATGAGGATATTGATATTGTAGAAATAGGGCTACGTCCAGGGGAAAAGATGTTTGAAGAATTGCGTATTGATGGTGAAGTAACTGTGAAAACCAAAAACAATCTAATTTTAAAAAACACTGTGATGGGAATTACAGAGCTGGAAATAGAAGAAAAGCTAAGCTGTTTGCATAATGCATTAAATGAACAATTGTCAAAAGAGGAATACAGAGATTTGATTCTAAAACTTATAAAAAACGAAGAGAGGGAAATCGTATGACAGAAGAAATTACTGAAATGAATATACCGTTTTCACCTCCTGATATTACAGATGCGGAAATTCATGAGGTTATAGATACACTGAAATCAGGCTGGATTACTACAGGACCTAAAACGAAGCTGTTTGAAAAAAGGTTGGCAGAGTATTGCGGGACAAGCAAGGTGGTATGTTTGAACTCTGCAACAGCGGCATTGGAAATGACGTTGCGTTTACTGGGGATTGGTTTTGGAGATGAGGTCATTGTGCCAGCTTACACATATACGGCCTCTTGTAGTCCTATATGTCATGTTGGTGCTACTCCGGTTATGGTAGATACATTGAATGATTCCTTTGAATTGAATTATAACGCGATAAGCGAGAAGATTAATAAAAAGACAAAAGCAATCATCACCGTAGATATAGCGGGGGTTTTGTGTGATTATGAAAGAATTTTTAGGGAAGTAAATAAAAATAAAGATATGTTTACTCCAACAAATGATTTGCAAAAGATATTTAATCGTGTAATTGTAATTGCGGACAGTGCCCATGGTATCGGTGCTGAGGCAAAGGGATTGAAATCAGGATGTTGGGCAGACTTTACTACCTTTTCCTTTCATGCTGTCAAAAATTTGACGACGGCAGAAGGTGGGGCAGTTACATGGAGGGTATGTAAAGGCTTAGAAGATGAGTTGATATATAAACAATATCAGTTATTATCACTGCATGGACAAAGCAAAGATGCATTAAATAAAATGAAAGCGGGAGCATGGGAATATGATGTTTTATCCCCTGCATACAAATGTAATATGACAGATATACAGGCAAGTATTGGATTGGCACAGCTTGAACGCTATGAAAATATATTGTGGAAACGGCATAGAATTATTGAAAAATATAAGAATGGTTTGCGTACAGATAAGGTACTTGTAGTGCCACATACAGGCATTGATTATACATCAAGTGGACATTTGTATATGATACGGATAGCTAATGTCGGTGAGCGTGAGAGAAATGAAATCATTGTTAAGATGGCAGAAAAGGGAATTGCCTGCAATGTTCATTATAAGCCTTTGCCATTGCTTACAGCGTATAAACAGCTTGGCTTTAACATAGATAACTATCCGAACGCATATAAGCTGTATTGTAATGAGATAACCTTGCCTCTCTATAATGAATTGCATGATGAGCAAGTAGATTATATTATCAATGAGCTCAATGCCATATTGGAGGATTTTTAAATGTTGTTAAGGAAGTGGGATGATCTGCCTGCGTCTATGAAATTAGATGAGGTCTTTGCTTATTACAAAATATTAAAGAAAAGAAAAATCAGCTTGTTTATTAAAAGAATATTTGATATCAGCATTTCCTTGTTTTTATTGATATTACTGTGTCCTATTATGCTTGTCATCACTTTAATTATTAAGCTAGACTCAAAGGGACCTGCTTTTTTTAAGCAAGAACGTGGTACACAATATAACAGAACTTTTGAAATCATGAAGTTTCGGACGATGGTAAGTGATGCGGAAGAGTATGGCACAAGGGTAACCGCTTATAACGATTCTCGTATTACTAAGGTAGGTGGTTTATTGCGCAAATATCGGATTGATGAAATCCCTCAGTTAATAAACGTGCTAAAAGGCGATATGAGCTTTGTTGGGGCTCGTCCCGAGGTGGCTGAGTATATCGAGAGCTATACTGATGAAATGATGGCTACGCTCTTATTGCCGGCAGGAATTACATCTATGGCAAGTATAAAATTTAAAGATGAAGAACGATTATTAAGAGATTATATGAGGTGTAATGAGGGGGTGAGTATCAATCTAGCATATACGGAGTATGTATTGCCTATGAAAATGAAATACAATACAGAATATTTGAAGAATTTCAAAATAATGAATGATATAAAAATATGCTTTAAAACAGTATTGGCAGTATGCAGGAAAAAGGATGATGCAGGTGAATGATTTAATTTCAATTATAACTCCCTTATACAATGGGGAGAGATATATCGAACAGACAATTAAAAGCGTTTTGGCACAAACCTATGAAAACTGGGAGATGGTTATCGTTGATGATTTATCTACAGATCGCAGTGTTGAACTTATAAAAGGATATGTACAGAAAGATAAGCGGATTCGCTTTTATACACTTTCTGAAAAGGGTGGAGCTTCAATAGCAAGAAACAAAGCGATATTAGAAGCAAAAGGAGATTATATTGCCTTTCTGGATTCGGACGATGTTTGGAAACCGAATAAGCTGGAGAAGCAATTGGCCTTCATGAGAGAGAAGGATATTGATTTCTCTTATCATAATTATTCTCTAATTGATGAAAATGGAGAATCCCTGCATATAAGGCGAATCGCCCCGGCAGAGTTGTCCTATAAGAGGGCATTGCTGGGATGTTCCATTGGCTGCTTATCTGTCATGTACAATGCCAAAAGAGTTGGAGTCATACAAATAGAGAAAATTGACAAGAGAAACGATGATGCGCTATGGTTTAAAATACTGAACATATGTCAAAAAGGATATCTTTTGGATAAGGATTTGGCAAATTATCGAATAGTTAATTCATCACTGTCATCAGGCTCTAAATTAAGGCTTTTAAAATATCATTATCTATTGTATAGGACATCAGTAAAATTTGGCTATATAAAGAGTATGCTGTATACGGTTGCGAATATTTTTGTCTATTTTAGTAATAAAAGAAAAAGAGAAATCAGATTTTGACAATAGAGGATTCTGTATTGACGAATGCTATATTTCTAAGTGATCGAATGAGAGGAGGAGAATTATGAAAATTGCCATTGCAGGAACTGGCTATGTCGGTTTATCGATAGCTGTATTACTGTCTGTACACAATAATGTAGTCGCCTATGACATTATTCCTGAAAAAGTAGACATGATTAACAATAGAATATCTCCTATAAAAGATGCATTGCTAGAAGACTATTTGAAAAACAAGGATTTGCATTTAACTGCGACCAATCAAAAGGAGAAAGCATATAAAGATGCAGAGTTTATTATTGTGGCAACACCTACAAATTACGATGAGAAAAAGAATAGCTTTGATACAAGCAAAGTGGAAAATGTAATAGAGGATGTTTTGAAAATAAATCAACTAGGTACTATTGTAATCAAATCCACAATACCTGTAGGATATGTTAATTCACTCCTTAGTAGGTATGAAACAGAGCGTATTTTCTTTTCCCCGGAGTTTTTGCGTGAAGGAAAGGCTTTGTATGACAATCTATATCCATCACGTATTGTTATAGGTGCGGAGAGTAGGGAAGCTCATCTATTTGCAGAATTATTGAAGCAAGGCGCATTGAAAGAAAACATTCCGGTTTTGTTTACACAATCCGTTGAGGCAGAGGCCATAAAGTTATTCGCCAACACATATCTGGCATTGAGAATATCTTTTTTCAATGAGGTGGACACATATTGCGAGTTAAAGCATTTAAATGCAAAACAAATTATTCAGGGAATCGGATTAGATCCTCGCATAGGTAATCACTATAACAATCCTTCCTTTGGATATGGTGGGTATTGTTTACCTAAAGATACCAAACAGTTGAAAGCAAATTTTGAAGGTATTCCGAATGATATCATCAATGCGGTTGTCTCTGCAAATGATACAAGAAAAAAGCATATTGCGCATATGATTTTAGAAAAAAAACCAAGCTGTGTGGGAATATATCGTTTAGCAATGAAGAAGGATTCCGATAACTTCAGAATGTCAGCTATACAGGATGTAATTGATTTAATAAAATCATGTACAGAAGTTGTGATATACGAGCCTTCCATAGAAACTATAAAATTCATGGGCCAGCGTTTGGAAAATAATTTTCAGAAATTTATAGAGATAAGCGATTTGATTATTGCGAATAGAGTAGATGAAAGCTTATATGACGTAAGGTATAAAGTATATACAAGAGATATTTATGAAAGAGATTAAAAACAGAGTAGAGGTTCTGATAACAACAATGCACTGCAAAGATTATATTGAACTTCTGAATAGAATGAATATACAGGGCAGTTCACGGATTGGAAATCAATCAGATAAGAATGAAATTACTGAATTTGAATATAATAATGCAATTCACACAGCATATCAGTTTCGTGAAAAAGGAGTGGGATTAAATAGAAATAATCTGCTAATGCGCACGAATTCCGAATTTTGTCTGTTTGGAGATGATGATATTGTTTATGTCAATAACTATGAAAGCATTGTTCTTCAATGCTTTCAAAAATATAAGAATGCGGATGTACTGATCTTCAATCTTGATGAAAAATACTCTAAAAGGTATAAAATAAAAGAAGATCATAGAGTGAATTTCTTTAATTTTATGCGGTACGGCACTGCAAGAGTTGCAATCAGAACAAAAAGCATTCATATGCATGGTATTTTGTTTAATACATGCTTTGGTGGAGGAACATTACATTCAAATGGAGAAGATACACTGTTTTTAAATGCCTGTTTAAAGGCAGGACTGCATGTATATGCAGTAGCACAGACAATAGGTACATTAACTGATGACAGACAATCATCATGGTTTCACGGCTATAATGATAAATATTTTGTCGATAAGGGAATGCTATATTATTTAATAAATAGAAGATATTATTGGGTTTTGATTTTTCAGGATGCCGCCAGACATAGAAAAATGTATAATAAAAAATTTTCGTATCTGATGAAAATAATGAATCGAGGTGCTCTTGATGCAAAAAACAGAACATATAAATGAATTAATGTTTACAATTGTCATCCCTGTTTACAATACCTCAGCTTATTTAAATAAGTGTGTTACAAGTGTGTTAGATCAGACATACGGCAATTTGGAAATTGTGCTTGTGAATGACGGCTCCACTGATGCGTCGAAAGAGCTATGTCAGGAATTAGCGAATAATAATTCCAGGATATCAGTCATTCATCAAGAAAATCAAGGCTTGTCTGCCGCAAGGAATACCGGTATACAGGCTGCAAAAGGTGATTATATTATATTTCTTGATTCTGATGATTACATCGACAATGATGCATGTGAAGATTTATGTCGCAGCATAGGGCAATCTGCTTGTGATGTTGTCACAACGAAAATGAAAATCGTGAATAACGGATACATTAAGTATCCATATTACAATCATAATAAGCCATATGAAATAATGAGTGGCAAAGCATATATGATACAGGAATTGTTTAACAAAACTATGAGTATGGCAGCGGTGCAATATGTATATAATCGCACATTTTTACAGGTGCATAATCTGAAGTTTCGTGTCGGAATTTATCATGAGGATGAAGAATTTACACCAAGGGCTCTTGCTCTTGCAGATAAGGTGCTTCGGAGCGATTTATGCTTTTACAATTATCTGATCAGAAGCGGTTCTATTACAACAAATAAGTATTTGTATAAAAATGTTAAGGATTTATACGCTACTTTAAGAAGTCTAGAAAGTATCTTCAGTAAAGAGGAAGAACCACTGAGATCGCTGTTTATGGAGAGTTTGTTAGAAAAGTATTTATATATGTATGCTAAAGCAGGGGTGAATCAGCCCGAATATGCTCAAATAAGAGACAAGGAGTTTGTTATAGGAAAGGCGAAATCCTGGAAAAATAAAGCAAAGGTTTGTTTATTCTTGTTGGATGATTCACTTTACTGCCATTTGAGTAGGAGAAATTCATGGTGAGGGGAAATATAATGAACAGGCTTCCTAGTGTTAAAGGATTTCATATCGGATATGTATTGCTTTCTGTTTTTTATTATTACAGTGTGATTGTCAAAAATTTTGAATGGATTGGTTATTTTATCTATTATGGTATTCCTCTTATTTACATGGCTGTGAATTACAAGGATGTGCTTGTTTTGTTTAAGGCTTGTATACACAGTAAGTTGCTGTATTATTTGATTTCAATTGTCTTACTGGGAATACTTAGTCTCGCTTTGCCAATATTATATCAAACGTATGATTTCAGTTATTTTACAATAAGATTTATCCAGATTTGTAAAGAATCTGTAAAAATTCTGTTTCTGCTTTTATTATTTTTAAAATATATTTCTCCTGTATACGATGGCAAGCTGTTCATTAAGTATTTCTCTCTGGCCACTTGCCTATATGTGATAGGAACGTGTGTAATTATCGCAGTACCGGGGGCAAAAGAGTTCATATTGGACATTACAAGTGCGGATATGAATGCATACAGATTGACGGCTCTTCCAAGCTATGTTACAAGATTTGGGTGGTGTGGTTTTTCTGGCTTTACATATACCTTACGTTGTTCAATTGTCGCAGTGTTGATGATGTATGTCATATATGTAGAGAATAAACAAAATTTCAACTGCAACATGGCAATGCTCCTTACAAGCTTACTCGGTAATTTTTTCTATGGACGAATTGGTCTTGTAGTATCCGTACTGTTTTTAATGATTTTTTTAGTATTGATGGCTATGGAAAATAAAGATTTATTTTCCAAAATACTGCATGTGCTGTTGATATCACTTGGGGTGCTTATTGTTTGTGCTATTATCTGTGAGCCATTACGCGCATGGCTGTACTGGGTGTTTCAGGCATTGATAAACCTCATTCAAACCGGTAGCCTGGAAACTTCATCAACAGTTTCATTAAAAAATATGTATGTGAAGCCTGATTTACAGACAATTCTATTCGGAACAGCAAGATACACAAATACTGATGGTACATACTATATGGGGACGGATATAGGATTACTAAGACCTTTGTTGTTCGGAGGGGTTATCTTTCAGCTACTCCGCTATACAAGTGTAGTGGTAGCCATACTTCAAATAAAAGATAACTTGAAGGAGAAAAGGAGTTGGATGGCATATCTTCTTCTTCTCTTATTTGCCATTTTCGAATTAAAAGGAGAGGCAATTTTTCCAATCTTATCTATTTTGTTTGGCTTAGCTTTATTGAATGAACTAAAAATGAAAGACCAATAAATAGGTTTCCAGATAATGCTCTTAATGGAGGTAGTATGAAGATATCAGTTATAATTCCGTTATATAACGTTGAAAAATATATAGAAGAATGCCTGCATTCAATTCTTGAACAAAGTAGCTGTGTAGATATTCAGGCAATTATTGTTGATGATGGAAGTCAGGATGATTCTGCGCTACTTGCGCTGGAGTACGTAAAGAAGCATCCAACTATATTTGAATATCATAAAAAAGAAAATGGCGGACTTAGTGATGCCAGAAATTTTGGCATTAGTTTTGTAAAAGGCGACTATTTAATGTTTTTGGACAGTGATGATTATTTGAGAAAAGATGCCTGTCAAATTCTTGCGAATACGATAGCTTCTTCAAATACAGATTTGATTGTATTTAATTATGTGCAGTTTGATGAAAACAATCAAAGAACTATAACGATAATAGAAGAACCAAGTGGTTTTATAAATAAAAAACAATATCTTCTATGTCCGCCAACAGCCTGGAATAAGATCATCAAAACAAAGATATATAAAGAAAATCATATTTTATTCCCTAAGGGCCTTTGGTATGAGGACCGAGCAACTACCGGAAGTTATGTGAATTATATAGAAAGTATTTACTATGTAAAAGAACCTCTGTATTATTATAGACAAAGGATATCTTCCATAATGAATCAAAAACAATATTCACCTAAGATGTTAGATATGAAAAAAGCGATTGCCCATACATTAAACGGTGTAGATAAAAAAGAATATTATGAGGAATTGGAATATATCTGCATTAGCAATCTAATTGCGCAAAGTGGTGAGTTGTTATTAAGCTATGGCAGACAAAAGGAATTAGAAACTTTTGTAGATTACATAGATATAGAATTTCCGAAATGGACATCCAATGTTTATTTTAAAAAACGTAGTTTATTATACCGTAGCATATGTAAGGCAATTGGCAATCGGAATTACCGTATGGCTAAATTTATGCTTGCAGTTAAACATAAGCTCTTTCATATGTAAGAAAGATGAGGTGGAAAGAGTGGAAAGTGTGATAGCAATTATCGTCAGTTACAATAGAAAAGTATTATTGAAGGAGGCAATTGATCATCTTTTAAAGCAGAGCTATAAGGACTTTGATATTCTAGTTGTTGATAATGCCAGTACAGATGGCACTAAAGAGTATATAAGGGAATATATTCAAAATAGTGATATCATCTATCATAATACTGGAACAAATTTAGGTGGTGCAGGGGGATTTTCAACTGGCATTCGTATTGGTGTTGAAAAGAAGTATAAATACCTGTGGATTATGGATGATGATACATTGACAGAGACCAACACATTGAAGGCGCTCATGGAAGCAAAAGATTTGTTGCAAAAACCATTCGGATTCCTTTGCAGTGATGTAAGATGGACAGATGGCAGTGCATGCAATATGAATATACCGAATATCGAAGAAAATTGGTATGAAGATACATCGCTGTTAGAAAAAGGGTTGCTGAGAGTAAAGCAATGCTCCTTTGTTTCCTGTTTTTTCTCAGTAGATATTGTAAGGGAATTAGGGCTTCCAATAAAAGAATTTTTCATTTGGGGGGATGATGCGGAATATACAAAACGTATAAGTATGAAATATCCATGCTATTTCGTCAGTAATAGCCGTGTTGTGCATAAAATGGCGAGCAATATCCCAACGGATATTATTGCAGAATCTCCAGATCGCTTATTTCGATATAATTATTCTTATAGGAATATGTATTATGTTAAGAAACTGGAAGGCGGTAAGCTCAATATGTTTTTATTCTATTACAGAACTCTGCTGGAAATTATATTAATTATCAAAAGTGATGGAAAAGGTAAAAGAAAAAAAATAAGAACGATTTGTCACAGTATGCGCCAGAGAAAAAAATTTAAACCTAAAATTGATTATATTGAGTAAGTCAAGGAAAGGGATATATGAAAAAAAGTGTAAAATTAAACTATATATTTAATTTGTGCTATCAGCTTTTATTGATTGCCTTGCCATTGATTACAACGCCATATGTATCACGGGTTCTGGGGGCTAAAGCAATTGGTACATATAGCTTTACGCAATCTATTGTAACCTACTTTACTCTACTTGGTTGTATCGGGTTGGGGTTATATGGACAAAGAGAAGTGGCATATTGTCAAAAGGATACTTTGAAACGTACAAAAATTCTGACAGAGCTTGTACTTTTAAAAATATGCAGTGTTCTTATCAGTTTGGCGGTATATATTTTTGTATATCTGAAACTGCCGGATTATAAATTTCTCTTTATGATTCAGATTATAGATATAATCGCCAACATATTTGATATAAACTTCTTTTATCAAGGAATGGAAGAGTTTCAGAAAATTATTTTAAGAAACATTGTTGTACGGTTTATCAGCATTTTCTGTGTGTTTGCGTTTATAAAATCTCCAGATGATCTACCATTGTATATCGCCATACAGTCATTGTCTATTTTACTAGGGAATATCAGTATGTGGATTACTTTACCGAAATATGTTGTAAAGCTGAATGGAGTAAAGCTGGAAATAGCGCGACATATAAAGCCAACTCTGGTATTGTTTTTCCCGCAGATTGCAGTATCTATCTATACGGTTCTGGATCGTACAATGATTGAACTTCTTACTGGAAATACAGAAGAGATTGGCTATTATGAGCAGGCGCAGAAAATTGTAAAGTTGGCTTTGACTATTGTAACATCTCTTGGAACAGTCATGATGCCACGGATCTCTAACTTGTTCGCAGAACAGAATTTGAAGGAAATTAGAGAATACATACACAATTCTTTAATGTTTGTCATGATTTTGGGATTTCCGATAATGTTTGGGTTAATGGGGATTGCTCCCAATTTAATACCATGGTTCTTAGGAAAAGAATTTGTTCCAAGTGTGCATCTGGTCATGGTAACCTCTCCAATCATACTGTTAATTGGTATGAGTAATGTCATCGGTATTCAACTGCTGCTTCCAACACGCAGACAGAAGGCTTATACAATATCTACAATCATGGGCTCTGTTATCAATTTATGTTTAAATATACTTTTAATTCCTACTTTATTATCACTGGGTGCTACCATTGCTTCACTTGCGGCGGAATTATCTGTAACGCTATTTCAAATATATTGTGTAAGAGACGATATTGAATTTGGAAGCATTATGAAAGAGTCATTGCGCTATTTCGTTATTGGTTTTATAATGTTTATAGGAGTTTATGGATTGAGCATATCATTAAATCCGAATGTACTTTCCACAATGTTGATTATTGTGGTAGGAGTGATTTTCTACTTTGCTACTCTTATTTTCAGAAAGGATGTTTATATATATTCGATTCTGAATGTTCTGAAAGTTAAAATGTTAGGCAAAGCGGTGAAAAGGAAATAGGAGGCAGGTATTATGAAGTATAAATATGTTATTGTAGGTGCGGGAATCGCAGGAATAACAATGGCTGAGCGTTTAGCTGAGAAAACGGACAAGAGAATCTTAATCATTGATAAACGAAATCATATAGGTGGTAATGCATATGACAGCTTTAATGATGAAGGTATTTTAATTCATAATTATGGACCGCATATATTTCACACTAATAGTAAACGAGTATATGATTATTTGAGGAAATTTACGGAATGGAATGACTTTCAGCACAGAGTATTAACATTTGTCGATGGAAATCTGTTGCCCATGCCGATTTCGGTTGAAACTATAAATAAATTATACAATTTGAATCTATCCTGCTATGAATTTGAGGAGTTTATTGAAAAACACAGAGAAAAGATGGAAGAAGTAAAAACAAGCGAGGATGTGGCATTAAGCAAAGCAGGAAAAGATATATACGAGAAGTTTTTTAAAAATTATACAATGAAGCAGTGGGGAGTTGACCCGGCTCTGCTTGATACCTCGGTAATCAACAGAATTCCGTTCCGTTTTAATAGAGATACTAGATATTTTGCAGATAAATATCAAGGAATGCCAAAATACGGATATACAAAAATGTTTCAGAAAATGCTGGATAAGAAAAATATACATATTTTATTGAACACGAATTATCAAGATATAATGAATGAGGTAGCTTATGATACATTGATTTATACAGGTGCTATTGATGAATTTTATGATTATAAATTCGGAAAACTCAAATATAGAAGCGTACAGTTTAAAATGGAAACACTAGATACAGAATCTTTTCAGGCTACACCGGTTGTGAATTATCCAAATGACTATGATTATACTCGCATTACAGAATTTAAGAAATTGACATGGCAGAAGCATGAAAAAACAACAATTATGAAAGAATATCCATGCTTTGGAGATGAGCCCTATTATCCATATCCAACGAAAGAATGGACAGATAAATTTGCACAATATAAAAAATTGATGGATAAGGAAGAGAATATTTTATTTATTGGAAGATTGGCTGAATATAAATATTACAACATGGATGCAGTAATTGAGAAAGCATTAGATCTTGCAGAAAAAATATAGACACAAAGGAGGCTGAAAGATGCTGAGTTTTGATTTCAATAGGAAAAGTTCAAGCAAAATCTCTCCTTTCGCTATTGCTTGTATTCTCAATGCTATATTGCTAGCATTGTATTATTTTAGCGGTACGATGAAATATGAGGTGTCTGATGACTTTCTAATGCAGATAATGGTATCGGGGACTTATAGTGGAGAGCCCTCACCATACATCATGTTTATGAATCCGCTAATAGGTATATTATTATCTCAGCTTTATTCTTTATGTAGTACTATTAATTGGTATTTTTACTTTCAGGTTATTGTTATTTATTGTACATTGACCTCTTTTAGCTATTTATTGTTGAAAAAAAGCAAAAGATCTATCATAACATATTTTTATCTAAGTGTTTTCTTGTTTTTTTTTAGTAGCGATTTATATCAATTAATACAGTTTACAAAAACAGCAATGTTGGCAATCTGCTGCGGAGAGGTATTTTTGCTTTATGCGCTATATGCAAAGCAATCAAATATGAATTATAAGATTTATGGTTTTTTCTGTATTTTACTTGGAACTATGATACGATCAAAGTGTTTCTTTATTAGCATGCCGTTTTTTTTGATTACCTCTATATATGTATTATTGTTAAAAAAGGATTCAACGCGAATTTGGAGTAATGGTATTAAAAAATTATGTCTATTATTTATCAGTTGTATATGTGTTTATGCAATAACCATGATTTCCAGCTCTATATATGTGCATGGACATCAGGATTATGCTACATATAAAGAATTTAGTAGCGAACGAGCGGAAATTACTGATTATAAAACAGTTCCATATGAAAAAATCGAACAAGAGTTAAATGATGCAGGTATCACAAAGACAGAATATCTCAATTTTATTCATTGGGGATTCGGAGATTCTAAGATTTATAATATTAAAACAGTAAAACAAATAAATGATATATTGGCTATATATAGGCATAACGACCATGAAAATTTACGCTCTATTATTAGAATGCTATTGAGTCGAGGATATTATAAATATTTAAGTGTTTTGGGATGTGTTATCTTATTTATTTGTTATATCCTGCTTGGGCATGGAAATCGACTTGCGGCTTTGTTACATTGTACTAGTGCTATCGCTTTAATTGTGTTTTTGATATATATGGGACGTATTGTATATAGAGTTGAATATGCAATTTTCTTATCTCTTGGCATGCATATATTACTACTGTATATAGTAGAAGATAATTTGAAATCGTATAGGTTTGAATCATGTGTTCCTATAGTTCTTGTATTGCTAGCATTCCTCAAAGTATATGGGGTTTTACCAATAAATGATATGTATAATTTTGAGGTAATGAACAAATCATGGCTGAATGATTTAAGAAAATATAGAGTAAGTTTTACAGAAAATAAACAATCTGATTTTTTACAGACAATGTATGAGGAAACAGATAATTTATATTTACTTGGATTTCAAACGACGATACAATCGTTGTATTTAAACTATGATCCTAGATTCTCAGTAGAACCACAGGCGTTTAAAAATTTTATTTATTTATCCGGAGTAGATGCAGAACATCCAGAACGTATGACATGGTACTCTCAGAGGAAATTAAAGCATTCAATGGATATACTTTTAAAAGAGAATGTATACCTTGTGGAAAATAGTTATCAGAATGAAATTTTGGATTTTGTAATTGAGAATTATAAAAAAGATGCCACAATGAAGTTATATGGAGATATAGATGGTTATAAAATTTGGAAACTCAGTTAATTGAGAATATCTATGATTATTTTTTGAATTCTAAAGTGAAAAGTTAAATTTTACTTCAAAAAGGAGAAAAACAGGTGGAATTTACTGTTTCAAGGTGAAAATCACGGAAGACAATAAGAGTATATGATGTTAAAATTGAAAAACACTTGCAGGATTTAGATTTTTAGGTACACTATTAATGTAGATAAGTAAAAAAATGCATGATGAAAAGCAAATGGAATTAGCTATATAATAACTTGTATGACTAAATTTACTTTTATAGTAAGATCATGTGTAGGCTGACAATTAAATTTTACTTATCTATTTCTTGATAAGATAAGGTTGCAGTATGATGCGGACCTTATCGACTTTGGTTATTCCAAAATCATAGAATTTCTTCATCATTGGTGGATTTAGAAATTCGAGATACTCAATGGGCGATTTTCCATTGAGTTTTTCTTGTACACCCGACATGGGTGATAACTAGACGGTGAAAGTCCGTTGCGTGGTTGTGGCAACATGCAGTAAAGTGCTAGCCAAAGGCAAGGTGATTATCGCGAGGTAATGATTGAAGGAAGCCGGATATTGGGTAAAAAAAATCCAATGGGCAAAATCTTGGGCCTACAAACAGAAACAGGATATGAGGCTGTTAGTCTGGACGACCTTGCAAGACAAAGAGAAGTCCAAGTTGCCAAATATGACGAAGCAGTAAATCCTGAGGCTGCACGAGAGGAAAGTTATCACACCTTCTTCGGGGAGGTCTCATCGGCGTAGAAACGAGGTGGAGAACGCCACGCAGTAGAAACGTAGTAACAACGAACGGTGAGAAGTACCTAAGGGGCAGACTCTCAACAGAAGCCGTAGTAGTGAAGAAGTTCCGTAATGGGAATGGAGCGAAGGGCAGAACAAAGAACCGGCTTTCGAGGTTCATGGATGTACGTTATTTTCTCAAAACAATCTGTGGTCGACCCAAGTGGTCGTGAGGGTTGGGAAATAACAAGCGACGGAAAGGAAGAAGCAAAGCGTAAGGTAATGAGTAATAAAGGCTCTGCCGGACAAAATGACAGTGTTCCAACTTCCAAAGTATATTGAGGAGCATGGCGATGAACTTTGCGAAACCATAAGAAAAAGAAAATATAGGCCGTTGCCAGTCAGACGAGTGCAGATACCAAAGGACGACGGAAGTAAAAGAAATTTGGGTGTACCAAGCGTAAAGGATAGGTGGATAGAACAAGCAGTATGCCAAGTATTGACACCAATCTTTGAAATGGAATTCTCAAATGCTAGTTACGGATTTCGTTCAAGAAGAAAAGCGGAACAGGCAGTCATAAAAGCATTAGAATAAATGAATGATGGCTATGATTGGATAGTAGACCTAGACCTTTCAAAAATTCGATAATGTGAATCAAGATATTTTAATGATTCTAGTACACAAAGTAATAAAAGACCCAGATGTAGAATCATTGATTCGTAGATTCTTACAGGGAGGTGTACTGGTAGAAGGAACGTTTGAGGAAACAAAAGTCGGAACGGTGCAAGGCTCACCAATCAGTCCATTACTAGCAAATATCTATCTAAATGAATTCGACAAAGAATTGAGTGCAAGAGGATTGAGATATGTGTGTTATGCGGACGGTTGCATCATTTGTGTAAAAAGTGAAATGGCAGCAAATAGAGTGATGAAGTCGGTCACAAAATGGCTTCATGAACACCTGCGTGTAGAAGTGAATGCGACAAAGACAAAGGTGAGCAGACCTAACGGCATCAAATATTTAGGTTTTGGCTTTTATCATAAGCAGAATGAATGGAGACCAAAGCCACACATCAAATCGATAAATAAATTAGAATATAAACTGAAACCACTGTTAAAGAGGAATTGGGGTGTATCTATGGTATATCGAATGAAAAAGATAAATGAAATCGTAAGAGGATGGATAAACTACTATCGAATAGCAGATATGAAAGCAATCATGGAGAGAATGGATCGAAAGATACGATTACATATCCGAATGTGCTATTGGAAGCAGTGGAAAACAGTCAAAAACCGAGCTAATCACTTATACTTTCTTGGTATGCCAAAATATTGGTGCTGGCTATATGCCAATACCAGAAAAGGATACTGCAAAGCAGGTCAGTGGCTTGGAAGATGGATAACAAATAAATTACTCAATCAAAAAGGCCTACTATGCTTAGTAGACCATTACGCTAAAGTACATACATCTCAACAGTTAATGTTGGGACTTTGAACCGCCGGACGCCGAACGGCATCTCCGGTGGTTTGGGAGGAATAAGGTTAAGGACGGGCAACCCATCCTTAACTACCTACCCGATTTGGTGAGGAATTGACATTCGATAGGACAGCATTCAAATCATTCTGATTGTAAGCGGTCTAAAATCAACACATATCCAAAAGAAGATGCAGATACCCTTGACTATCAGGTGTCTGTCTCTTTTGCACTACATAATTTCTGTACGTTCTGATGCCAGGGCATCAGTCGGTAACTCGTATTCACCTGTTTCTTCCTTTAGCGGAAGTTCCTCCAATAGGTGATTCAAGTAGCACCTCGGTATCAATCCATTCTCTTTCGCACTCTCTACGAGGCTGCACACAATGGTGGGCAGAGCCTATATTACCGCGCTGCTCTGTGTTCCTCTAGCTCTGCCCGTGAACATACTGTTCTTTCTTCCTATGATCACTGGCCTCTGACTGCGTTCTGCCAGATTGTTCGTCAACTCCAGCCTGCCATCTTTCAAGAATGTATACAGTTGCTCTTTATTCGTTCTCGCATATTGTATTGCCTTGTGTAATTCACTCTTTTCTGATACCTGATCTACGATTTCATCAAGGTATGTGAAAAGATCATTCAGCTTTGGACGTATGTCTGTTTCACGCCTTTCCCTGATCAGGATATACTCTTTCCCACATTCTTTCCGGATCTTACTGTCCGTTTTGAATATGCCTTATATCTCTTTATGCCTTCTTTCGCTACCTCTACACTGCCATTTCCTTTTTGCGCTTTTACGATATCCGCAAACTTTCTCCGTACATGCGCATGACATAGTACTCTCGTACCTTTCACCCCGTTATAACCGGCATAATCATCACTCTGCAGATAACCATGGTAATCTTTCAGGAATTCCGTCGCGATCTTTCCGCTCCTTCCTCTTTTGTGGACATAAAGCACGATATTTTTTCTGCTGTCGCTCCTGTTCGGAACATCCAGATATAGGCCTGCTTCAGCTGACTGCCTTTTCTGCCATCTGTAAATACATCGTGATGTGTCTCATCCGCATAAATGATATCCTCCTCCAGTAGTCTTCTATGTATATATGTATAGACCTTTTCCAGATATAGATCACTGCTGTCTAACATCCATCTTGCGTATGTATGTCTTGGAAACAGGATACCCTCCTGCTTCATGCTCTGCTCAATCCTATATATTGGCACTCCCTTAAGACACTAGACTTGCGGATGCTGGCGATTTAGGAAACAGCGTTACTGGTCCTGCGGCCTTGATCACAGTTCCTTTATCTTTCTTATGACAGCTTCGACAGGTATATTCAGGGATTCTATGGATGATCAGCTTCTGTTATGCAGGTATTATCACCAGCTCCAGTTTTTCGTCAACACGGATCTGATGTAGTTTACCTCCACATGTTGGACAATCCTTATTTTCCAGATCATAATCACGATATTCCTTTTCAATATCTCTTGGCAGGTTATCCATCGTGTATTTTTTCTTTTCATGACGTTTATGTTCAGCGATATTGACTGCTTCTTCCTGCTCATCCTCATAAGCCAATGTATCTGCTTCATCGAAGAGGTCCATCTCATTCTACAGTACCAGAGAAATCTTTTCACTGGATTTTCCATACAGCTTCTGCTGGTTCTTTTTCAGCTGCTCTCTATAGAGTTCTGTATTCTTCTCCAGATCTGCGTTCTTCTGCCATAGTGTCTGATACATGTTGACTATCTCTTCTCTGGTAAGTTTATCATAATCCATCCTGCAGACACCTCCATCTTTACTCATTCAGTATAACAGGAAAAAATGTAGAATTTAAGTCTTTAATATTCTACATTTTTCGTTAGAATATGCGTTTCGAGGTTTCTTTGAATGCTCGCTTCTGATCGATGGATAGTCCCTCCAATAGCCAGCGCAGTTCCTGCTTTTTGATAGCCATTGCTTTCTCTTATGACTTTGGCCACTGGTATTTGCTTTCCAGCAGCTTCATTGTAAGTAGCTCAAATCCGTTCAGATCAAAGTGCAGTACTTTTATCGCATCTTTTTTTCGATTACAGAATAGGAATACGGATTCTGAAAAAGGATCAATTTCTTCAATTAGTGATATGATCCTTACACATCCCTTGATCCCTTTCCTGAAATCTGTACTGCCACATATGATGTAGAAATGCTCTACATGTTCGATATCGATAAGCATTAGCGGACGAGGGTAAGGATATCTTTCAGAAACTCCTTATCCGTATCTGGTGTAACTTTGATACGTACGCCATTGACCTCAAGTTGAAGGAACGGCTGTTTCCTTTTCTGCGATTTGACCTCGACTACTGCCCCGACAGAATCCTGTCTGCTCTGTTTGTAATGTGCCTGTAGCTCCGCTACACCTACATTTAGTTTTTGGCAGAATTCATTTACTGACTCTGTTGATTCTCTTTTGATAAACTACTTTATGAGGGGACTCCAGTCTCTTCTCTTGTCATTTTTGCACATACCTTTTCTATATGCTTATTATCACATATCTTTTTTCTTTCTGGTAGTGTGTGTTTTTTAGATTGCTTACATTCTGATCCACTAACACAAGGCTACGTAAGTCTGTACCACTTGGGCATATATAGCGCAGCTCAATATGATTGTTATCCAAACTGCCTTTTGGCACGATTGCAGAGGATCACAATAAAAAACGCTTGTTCTTCTTGTGCCGCCGCTCTGGTTTCTATGGTTTCAGCAGCAGTAAATTCAGAGCCTCTGTCTGTAAGAAGTATCTGAACTTTGTTGTGGAACAAGTCTGAGCCGATGATAGAGTCCAGCAGAACAACACCATCTAACATACTCTGAGCATCCTTTTTATCGCGCAGGTGTGCAAACAGAAAGCCATATTTGATAATGTTTAAGCAGAGAAAGCAGGATTTCATCAAGCTGTTTGATTTCATCGATTGTGGCATAGATACCGATGCGGTTATTGATGAGGGAAGAATGATCGTGTCGAGCATGAAAAAGGGATTAGATCAGAAAAGGAAAGGGAGCAATACGAACCATGTAATTCTACTGGAATTACTGAATGGCTAATTTCAATTTTATTTCTTTGAAGTAGAATTTAACTTTTCACTTCAGGCTTTTTTACTTCAGCCTATTATAATATTGCTTTTTCTAATAAAATGAGTTAGTATTATTATATTTATGAAATGTTTTTTCAGATAAGAAAGAAAGTCAAGAGGGAATGATATGAAAGTATACTTAGTAACTGGCGGAGCAGGATTCATCGGAAGTAATTTTATCTACTTTTTATTAAAAAAATACGATGATATAAAAATTATCAATGTAGATAAATTAACATACGCAGGAAATTTAGAAAATTTAAAAGAAATTGAAAATGATGAAAGACATGTATTTGTACAGGCCGATATCTGTGACACAGAAGCTATTGCATCACTTTTTGAGATGTATGATATTGATTACGTAGTTAATTTTGCGGCAGAGAGTCATGTTGACCGCAGTATTTTAAATCCGGAAATATTTGTAGAAACAAATGTTAACGGAACAGTAAATTTATTGAAGAATGCAAAGAAATACTGGACAATAGGGGAGGATACATATAAGGCGGGAGTTAAATATTTACAAGTATCTACAGATGAAGTTTATGGTTCGCTCGGTGAAACCGGTTATTTCACAGAAGAAACTTCAATCACACCGCATAGTCCATACAGTGCTTCAAAAGCAAGTGCTGATTTGTTTGTTAAAGCATTTGCGGACACATATAAAATTCCGGTAAATATTACGAGATGTAGCAATAACTATGGACCATATCAGTTCCCGGAAAAACTGATTCCTCTAGTTTTTAATAATACTCTGAATCACAAAAATCTTCCTGTTTATGGGGATGGTTTGAATATTCGGGATTGGCTGTATGTAGAAGATCACTGCAAAGGGATTGATATGGTAATCAATGGTGGTCGCTTAGGTGAGGTATATAACATTGGAGGACATAACGAGAGAACTAATATTTTTATTGTGAAAACTATTATTGATTATGTAAAAAACAATATTGATGATAAAGTTGGCGAATATATGATTACATATGTAAAAGATAGAAAAGGCCATGATCGCCGTTATGGAATTGACCCTGAAAAAATTAAAAATGAATTGGGGTGGTATCCGGAAACGACATTTGAAGAAGGAATTAAATTAACATTAAACTGGTATCATACACATGGAAACTGGATAGAGCATATAACAAATGGAAAGTATCAGGATTACTATAAAGAAATGTATGAGGGACGGTGATAGATATGAAAGGGATTATATTAGCGGGAGGATCAGGAACGAGACTATATCCATTAACAAAAGCAATTTCTAAGCAGATATTGCCTGTCTATGACAAGCCGATGATTTATTATCCGCTTTCTACGTTATAATGCTTGCAAATATTCGTGATATTTTAATTATTTCAACACCAAGAGATATTGAAATATTTAAGAATTTGTTAGGTGATGGCAAACAGTTAGGTATTCATTTAGAATATGCTATACAGGAAAACCCTCGTGGTCTTGCTGAAGCCTTTATAATTGGGGAATCTTTTATTGGAGATGATCGGGTTGCTCTAGTATTAGGAGATAATATTTTTTATGGTAGACATTTTTCTTCTGTTTTGGAAACTGCTGTATCACAAAGTGGTGCAACTATATTTGGATACTATGTGAAGAATCCTAAAGAATATGGAGTTGTTACTTTTGATAAGAATGCAAAGGTTCTGACTCTTGAAGAAAAGCCAGAACATCCTAAATCTCATTATGCTGTACCTGGTCTTTATTTTTATGATAATGATGTTATTGATATCGCGAAAACTATCAGTCCTTCTAAACGTGGAGAGTTAGAAATAAATGCTGTAAATAACAGATATTTGGAAAGGGGAAAATTGAATATTAAGATTTTGGGACGCGGATTTGCCTGGCTGGATACAGGAAATCATGATTCTTTATTAGAAGCCTCAGAATATGTAGCATCTATACAGAAAAGACAGGGACTTTATGTTTCATGTATAGAAGAAATCGCCTATATCAAAGGATTTATCGATCGGATGCAATTATTGAAATTGGCAGAGCAGTTCTCGAAAACTGAATATGGTGGATATTTACAGCGTTTAGCGGATGAAAATGTTGAAGAAATAGCGATAAGTAGAGGATAAAGGGATGAGTGTAAAAAAACTATGTTTTGAATCATGGATTTTAGAAGACGGAAATGTATCTAAAAATGCAGACATTGATGAATGGATTGATAGATTAAACAACACGACAAAAGTTGATATAAACAAAATTGACTTACAAAAAAGTGATTTTTGGTTTTATGATGAAAAAGAAGGGGTCATCAGAAATAAAAATCACAGTTTTTTCACAATTAAGGGGTTTCAGAGAAAGAAAGAAAACAAAATTGTTCAGGAGCAGCCCGTCATTATTCAGGATGAAATAGGATACTTGGGTATTATTTGTAAAGTAATTGACGGCGTGTTGAATTTTTTAATGCAGGCTAAAATAGAGCCGGGTAATCTGAATAATATACAGCTTTCTCCTACGATTCAAGCAACAAAAAGCAATTTTATGCAAAAACATGGAGGAAAAAAGCCTAATTATTTAGACTACTTTATGGATGCATCCAATTATGAGATTATAGTAGATCAGATACAATCTGAGCAGTCCTCTAGGTTTTATAAGAAGAGAAACAGGAATATTATAATCAAAGTTAATGATGAGGATATCATACTTGAAAAAAATTTCAAATGGATGACTTTAGGACAAATTAAGCGATTGATGAAGCGTGATAATATTGTGAATATGGATACAAGAACAGTTTTATCTTGTATTCCGTATTATAATCATGCGTTAAGTCAAGATGAATTAAAAGAAATGATGGAAAAAGCAAAAGACAAAGCATTATTTAAGTCAGTTTTTTGTGCTAATGATGAAGGGATAATACCTCGTATATATCAGTTTATCAATAATATAAAAATGTTTGAGGAAACTAAAGATTTTCTTGTTCCATTAAAAGAATTGTCTACATGGGAGAAAAATGGGGAAGAGTTTGTTTGCAAACAAGAGCACAATTTTAAAGTAGTGTTCTGCGACATAATGATTGAGGGAAGAGAAGTAGTACGTTGGACACAGCCTTTGTTTGAAGCCACTGGAATTGCCATATTTGGTCTGTTTACATGTGTTGAAAAAGGAATTCGCAAGTTCTTGGTGAAAGCAAAAAGAGAAATTGGATGCTTTGACATTTTAGAGCTTGGGCCGACGCTTCAAATTGAGCCTTCACATATAAATGGCGCTACCGATAATGTTATTTCAATCTTTCTTGAAAAATTAGATAAAGAGGAAAGGGTTCTTCATAACGTCTTGCTTTCTGAAGAAGGCGGACGGTTTTATCATGAGCAGAATCACAACGTAATTATAGAAATAGAAAAAGAAGAAGTATATGTATCAGAAGAGGATGGATATTTCTGGGTAGATTACAGTACACTTAATCAATTGGTGCAGATTAATAATTGCCTGAATATACAGTTACGCAATTTGATTTCATTATTGGAGGTATGATAAAATGAAGAATATCAGGATAGGGATAATTTGTCCGTCAGATATCGCGTTTAGAAGGTTTCTTCCATCATTGACAGGAGAAAAAGATTTCACTTATGTTGGAGTGGCAGTTGCTGATAAGAGCGAGTGGAATGGCGATGTTGCTGATGAGGTAATCGCAAAAGAAATAAAAAAAGCAGAAAAATTTGCTGAAACTTATGGCGGTAACGTATATACTGGTTATAAAGCTTTAATTAAATCGAATGATATTGATGCTATTTACCTTCCTTTGCCTCCAGCATTGCATTATAAATGGGCAAAATTGGCATTGGAGGAAGGAAAGCATGTATTTGTAGAGAAACCGTCAACGGTTTCATATGAAACAAGCAAATTGCTTACCGCATTAGCGAAAGAAAAAAAATTAGCATTACATGAGAACTATATGTTCCAGTATCATTCTCAAATAACTGAAATTAAAAAGATGATTGAGAATGGAGAAATCGGAAAGGTTCATTCATATCATGCTAAATTTGGTTTCCCTATGAGAGCGCAAAATGATTTTCGCTACAATAAAGCGTTAGGCGGTGGAGCTTTGCTGGATGCAGGTGGCTACGTGATTAAACTAGCAACAAAACTTTTAGGGGAAAATCTTACAATGCTGGCAAGTACGATGAAAGAGTATAATGATATGAATGTAGATATGTATGGTTCCTACATGTTCAAAAATGAAAAAGAAGAAGTATTTGTTGGTGAATATGGTATGGATTGTGAATATCAATGTAGTTTATCTGTTTGGGGTAGTAAGGGGATTTTATCAACAGATAGAATTTTCACAGCTCCAGACAATCTAAAACCCATAGTTCAAGTTTTACATGACGGAGTAACAAATAAAATTGAATTGCAGGCAGATTCTCATTTTAAAAAGTCTATTCGTAAATTTTATGAAGCTGTAAATAATGAGATTATAAGGGAAAAAATTTACCAGGAAATTGAAAAGCAAGCAGAGCTAGTGGAAAGAGCAAGAATATTATCAGGAAGGTAAGGGAGCAAAATGATTAAATTTAATAAACCATCTATTACGGATAAAGAAAGGCAGAACGTTATTGAAGCAATGAATGGCAACAATATTTTATCAGGTGATGGAAAATTCACAATGCAGGTATATAAACAGTTTGAGGAGCGCTTTGGAATTAAAAATATGCTTTTGACTACTTCAGGAACTACTGCACTGGAAATGGCGTCTATTTTGATAAATCTGGAACCGGGAGATGAAGTAATTACGCCATCGTTTACATTTTCTTCTACTGTCAACGCATTTTTACTACGAGGGGCAAATCCGGTGTTCTGTGACATTCGAGAAGATACTTTCAATATTGATGAAAGATTGATAGAAGGACTGATTACTCCAAAAACTAAGGCAATTTATGCAGTTGATTATGCAGGTTTCCCATGTGAAATGGATTTGATTAATGAAATTGCAAATCGTCATGGATTGTTCGTTATAGAAGATGCTGCACAGGCTGTGGGATCCACATATAAAGGAAGATATGCAGGAACATTAAGTGAGTTTGGCTGCTTCAGTTTTCATGAAACAAAGAACTATGTCATGGGTGAAGGCGGCGGAATTGTTATCAATGAAGATAAATACATGGAGCGTGCTGAAATCATTAGAGAAAAAGGTACAAACCGCAGACAGGTTGTGCAGGGCTTGGTTGATAAGTATACATGGCATGATGTCGGGTCATCCTTCTTGCCAAGTGATATTTTAGCAGCGATTTTATCTGCACAAATGGATAGATATGATGAGATTATGGAAAAGCGTATGAATGTGTGGAATATCTACTATAATGGATTAAAAGAGCTTGAAGATCAAGGTGTCCTAAGACGTCCAGTATTACCACAAGATATTGAACATAATGCACATATGTTTTGTATTGTTTTACCAAGTGAAAATATTAGAACAAAATTAATCAATAAGCTTAGAGAAAAAAACATTGCAAGTTATATTTGTTATGTGGCACTACATTCATCACCATATGGATTAAAGCTAGGATATACACCGGATATGTTGCCGGTTACAGAGGATTTATCAAAACGAATCTTACGTCTTCCACTTTATGTTGATATGACTACAGAAGATGCTCAATTTGTGGTAGACGTTATTAAAGAAAACTTTAAGAGAGAAGGTATGCAATTATGAAAAAGGTTATTATTTTAGGCGCCGGTATATATCAAGTACCATTAATTAAATGTGCCAAGAGTCTTGGTTATTACACTATTGTTTGTAGCATTGAAGGAAATTATCCTGGATTTAAGTACGCAGATAAAGTCTATTACATCAATACGATTGATAAAGATGCAATACTTGAGGTTGCTATAGAAGAAAAAATCGATGGAATAGTGACAGCTGGAACAGATGTTGCTGTGAATACAATAGGTTATGTATGTGATAAATTAGGACTTAAAGGACTTTCAGCTAAAAGTGCAGAGATGGTTACTGATAAGAGTTTAATGAAGAAAGCATTTTTCAAAGGGGATGTTAGTACAGCTAAATATTTTGAAATAAAATCAAAAAAAGATTTGATTGATTCGTTTTCTGAGTTAACTTTCCCTTTGATTATAAAAGCTGTTGACTTATCTGGAAGCAGAGGTATAATCATTGTTGAAACGCATGATGAAGCATTGACTGCATTTGATAAAGTAATGAAAGTAACTCATAAAGATTATTGTATTGTTGAAGAATTTATTACTGGTGTAGAATTCGGAGCACAAGCATTTATGTATAATGGAAAAATGCAATTTGTGTTACCACATGGTGATTATGTTTTTCAAGCTGATACAGGCATTCCTATTGGGCACTTTGCTCCATATAACATGGGGGAGGATATCGTAAAGCAGGCAATAGATATCACAGAAAAAGCTGCAAAGGCATTAAATATAGATAATGCTGCAATGAATTGCGATTATATTTTGAAAGATAATAAAGTATATGTTATTGAAATTGGGGCTAGATCTGGTGCTACATGTTTAGCGGAGTTGGTAAGTATTTATTATGATGTGAATTATTATGAAATCATCTTAAAGGCAGCAGTAGGAGAGATACCAGATTTTTCAAAAGTAGGTGTTACTAAAGGTATACCAAATGCAAGTATGTTATTGTATACAGATTATGACGGCATTATAAAGAAGCAAGAAAATAATATTACTGAACAGGAAAATGTTGTAGATGTCTCTTTTGATTATCAGATAGGCGATGCTGTTCATGCATTTAAAAATGGCACACATAGAATTGGGCAGCTAATCGTAAAAGGTAGTACACTGGATGGCTGTGAAAAATTATTACATAAATGCTTAAATGAAATTGCTATTGAAGTGGAGTAGATTTTACAATATGATAGATGGTAAATTATATTCAATTGTGATACCTTGTTATAATTCAAGCAAAAGTATTTTAAAAGTTATTTCTACTACAATAGACGAATTACATAAAATCGGTATTGAACGGTATGAATTTGTTCTTGTTAATGATTGCTCACCTGATCAAGGTGAAACAATAAACATTTTGGAAAAACTTGCGAATGAACATGAATTTGTTAAGGTAATTGATTTAGCAAAAAATGCTGGACAGCATAACGCAACAATGGAAGGGTTGCGTTATGCTGCAGGTGATTTTATTATTAGTATGGATGATGATTTACAGACAGATCCTTCGCAAATTTTAAGGCTATTGGATGCAATGAACGAAAATAATCAAGACATCATATATGGTTATTATCCGAAGAAAAAACATAATGGTTTTCGCAATCTATTAAGTAAATTAAATTATGCCTCAGTTCGATTTTTGATAGGTAAGCCGAAAGGGCTTGAGACAAGCAGCTTCTGGATAATAAAGAAATTTGTGCGCGATTATGTGATTCAATATAATAATGCCTTTCCTTATCTTCAAGGACTATTTTTAAGAACAACTGATAATATAGGATGCATAGCAATCGAGCATCGAAAGCGAGAATTTGGAGACTCTAATTATACTTTAAAAAAATTATTCAAATTATGGACTAATATACTTGGATTTTCAATAAAACCATTAAGATTGGCCATGTATATGGGAAGTGTTATTGCATGTTTAAGTATTATAGCAATTATCTGTATAATAGCTATAAAGATTACAAATACTAATGTTGCTGCAGGATGGCCGTCTGTAATGGTTGTGGTTTGTTTCTTTTTTGGGTTGATTTTATTTTTCTTAGGATTGATTGGTGAATATATAGGACGAATTTATCTTGCAATCAATGCTGATCCTCCAAGTGTTATACGAAATTTATATAATATAGAATCTAATGAATAATAGATAAATCCAAATGTTAATTTATATTTTATTTTATTCAAAGATAAAGGTTAAATTTTCTATTATCATTTATTTTGTTTTATTCCAAGAGAAATGATACTAATAAAGTATTATCAAAAATTAAAATCTAAGAATGATTGCTTTTATTGCAAGAAATTTTATTTTATTCTTCAATATAAAGATACTAATCGTAAGGTCTCTTTAAGGCACATCATATCATTGATAAATAGCATGAATATTAAGTCTGTAAATAATAAACTATAAAGTGATTTTCCACTAAGAGAAAGAAAGGGATATAATTAATTGCTTTAGAAAAAGGTGATTATATTATACTAGGGGAAACTAAATGAGATTAAACAAATGTTTTAGGAAAAGAAAGCATATATATATTTGTATGATGGTTGTTTTTGGTATATTTGTTTTTAACAATTTATATCATGGTACTTTTGCAAAGGAAAATAACGGGTTTATTACGGAAAATTCAAATACTTATTATTATCAAAATGGTGAAAAGAAAAAAGGCTTTATTCAAATTAAAGGTTCTAAATATTATTTTGATGAAAAGACAGGTATAATGAAGAAAGGTTACACTACGATAAATGGAAAGAAATACCTATTTGATGAAAAGACAGGTAAAATGTTGACTGGAATCAGAGTTGTAAATAAAGGTACTCAATATGAAACGAAATATAAATTCATGCCAGAGGGAGATGTTTTTAAGAAAGGTTTATATAAAGAACCAACAAGTGGGAGCTATTACTATTTTAATAAAACAACAGGAGCAGCACATAAAGGAAATCTAGTTGATGAATATGGAAGAAGATTTATTTTTGATAATAAAACTGGAGTTATGCTAACTGGTTTACGTAAATTAAATAATTATACATATTATTATAAAGAAACCGGAGATGTATACAAAGGTGGTATAAAAACGATCAATGGCTCTAAGTATTATTTTGATAAAAAAACTGGCATAATGAAAAAGGGCTATCTTAATGTTGAGGGAGTTAAATATTATTTAGACAAAGATACAGGTGTTCTGCAGAATGGTCTACACACAGTGAATGCAGGTACTGAAAGTCAAGCTACTTATTATTTCCTAAAAAATGGAGATGTATTCCGTGGAGGGATAATCAATGTTGATGGGAAGCGTTATTATTTTGATGATAAAACGGGAGCAGTACGAAAAGGTTACATTAAAACGGTAAATAAGAAACATTATTATGCAAATCCCGAAACTGGTGTTTTGATTAATGGTATGAAAAGGATAAATGATAATACTGTTTATTATTTTACTGCATCAGGAACTTTGAAAACAGGATTATTGAATATAGGAAACGATACCTTTTATTTTAATCCAAGTACAGGAAATATGCAGACAGGAATGCAGATTTTGAATGTATCGGGAGTAGATAAGAAATATTGGTTTGATAGAACAAGCGGGAAGGCGTTTACAGGAGTTCAATATGTAGAGAATTTAGAAAGAAATTATTATTTTGATCCAAAAGTATCTTCAGGACTTCGCACAGGATTACAAAAATATAATAGCGAAACTTATTATTTCGATGAGTATGGAGTAGGACATAACCAATTACAATCTATTGATCGTAATCTATATTATTTTGATAAAAATACATATGTTATGAAGAAAAACTATGATATCTCTATTGAACAGCTTGTTGGAAATAATACAAGCGTATCGGGTATCACTTTCAGTGCTGGAAATGATGGAAAGGTCACTATAAACAAAGATGAAGAATTGAATACAAGGTCTAAAATCATTTATAATGGACTTCTTAAATTAGGACAGCCATATGCTTATACAGATGATCAAGAAGGTTTTAATTGTTCAAGTTTTGTATACTACAGTTATCAAGAGGCAGGTCTTGAAACATTTGGTAATGGAACAGGTAATTCAAATTCATGGAAGACATATACTATGGCACCTTATGTATATGATCATTATCAGGTATTTAGCGAGCAGGAAAAGTTAAAGCCTGGTGATTTAATTTTCTGGTCAAAAGAAAATTGTGGAAATTCGCTTGTTGATGAAAATGGAAAGTGTCTGCATAGATTTATTCGAGATAAAAAAGAATACCATGTACATCATGTAGGTATTTATTTAGGCAATGGACAGGTTTTGGAGTCATACGAGCCTAAAGATGCAGTTATTATACAAGATTTAAAGATAACTTCTCCTGAGGAAAATGAAAACTATTATTTTAGTTATTTTGCCGATGCTATAGATAGTTAATGGAAGAGGTCTATGAAAATGAAGAAGTTTGAAAAAAGAAAAAAAAAATTAGAGGATTTATCAAAGAAACCATTATTTTGGATGTTTGTCATAAATCTAATACTAATTGTATATTGTCTTGTTTTAAATACTCCTTATAATGAAACAAATGATGATACAGGAATGCGAGCTCTTGCATCAGGTTCCTATGGAGATAGCGGTGGGTATCTTGTTTTTATTAATATAATTATAGGGAAATTTTTAACAGTACTGTATGCAGTATTACCTAATATAAATTGGTATACTACGTTTGAGATTTTAATAGTTTTGATTAGTTTTACTTTACTTGGAATCTTGTTAATAGATAAGCTTGGTAGTAAATATGGATTTTCTGCTTATTTATTAATGGTAGGGATTTTCTATTCAGAATTTCTGCCAGTATTACAATTCACTCGTATTTCAATTATGATTGGGATTATAGGTTATTTGTATATTTTCAATTATTTACTTTATAAAGAGAAGAAGTGGCATTTATTAGTAGGCTTTCTTAGTGTTTGGATGTGTTTATTGATTCGACAAAGTTCATTTAATATTGTAACACTTTATGCTGCAGTAATAGGCGCTTGTCTTTTGTTATTAGATAAGTGTTTGAGTTTAAGTAAAATGAAATCCTATGTTGTATGCTTTTCCGTTTTGTTTGCAGTATCTATCGCATTTGTTGCGATAGATACTGTTGCTTATACATCTAATCATGAATGGAAAGAGTACAAAGAATTTACTAAATTAAGATCAAAACTTGCAGATTATGGATTTCCTCTTTATGAAGAAAATAGAGATACATATGAAAAAATGGGTATTGATAGGAATGATTATCAATTATATTCGTCAGGAATCTTGTTATATGAAGACACTTTGAATATTGATCAAATGAAAGAACTGACGGAAATAAAAGAGAAAGAACCCATGGAAGTATCAAAGCGTGATCTTGTTAAAACAATGCTTTATGATGTAATAATAGAACCGTATTTCATGGTGTTTATAGGTGGAACTTTTTTATTTTTCTTGATAAATAAAAAAAGTAAATATTGGATACTGTATATTGCTAATTTTCTTTTATATATAGGATTGTTTACTTATTTTTATTGTATTGGTCGAGTTGTTGCTAGAGTAATGATTCCCACAACTTTTATGTTTGCTCTAACTGCTGTATATTGTTTTGATAAAAATTATATCAAAACAATAAGAATAAATAAAACATTATGTGTAACTAGTGTTCTTGTGTTCATTTTGATGTTCCATGGCTTTTTTCAAAAGAGCTTAACAACAGCTAAAGAAAATGAAATTAAAGCTGATGAGTTATTTGATGCGATGGAAGATAAGAGCAAAATTTATTTTGCGGATTTTTCAACATATCGATTCAATTATAAATATTTTGATGCTTATCATGATTTTGGAAAAGATTATTTTTCTAATCAAATAAACACAGGAGGATGGTTATCAAGGACACCCACTATAGACAGAGGGATGGAACAGTTAGGAATAAGTAATTTATCATCGCTTTTAACTAAAGATAATACATATCTTTATACTAGTTATAATGAAGATTTGTATAGAAATTTTTTAGAATCACATTATACTGATAAGAGTGTATCATATTCTATTGTAGATTATTTTGATACATTTAAAATAATAAAATATACAACACCTAAAAAAAATGTAAAATTTAGTGACTCATTCACTTCAAAATTAGTTAATCATGTTAAATATAACGAGAAATATGATGCAGTTACTTTTTCTATTAAAACAGACATTGATTTGACAGGAAAAAAAGCATATATTAATTATGTTGATAAGAAAAGCAAGAATTTAAGGAGTTTTGTAATTGAAGGTGAATATATCAAACAAGGAGAGAATAACTTTGATATTAAAGCTATTATTCCAAAGAAGGATGTTCTAAATAAGGGGGATTTTTATCCAGTATTTGAAATAAAAAGCGGAAAGTATATTGCTAATAGTAAAGAGTTATCTGATTATGAAAAAAGGAAGTGATATTAAATGAACAAGGTCAAAATATCAAATATTATAACAATTCAAGCATTGGTGTTACTTTATTCATTAGTTAGTGTTTTATCAAAGATAGCCTCAAGACAACTTGGTGATCATGGTTTATTTTCATGGCAGCTTATATCTATTATATCTATTATGGGTGTAGCCTTAATGGTATATGCGTTTTTTTGGCAAAAAATATTAAAGAAATTTGATTTGTCGATTGCTTATGTAAATAAAGGAATGCTACTCTTCTGGTCGCTTCTTTGGTCAGTCTTTTTATTTAATGAAAAAATAACATTATGGAACATAGTTGGTACAATTGTAATCATTTTAGGTATATTGGTGGTGTCAACAGATGAATAATATATATGTATGGATCATGCTTTGTTCATCATTTTTAGCAGCTTTATCACAAATTCTGTTAAAGAAGAGTGCAACAAAAAAGTATAAAAATTTAATATTTGAATATTTAAATTTACTAGTTATTTCAGGTTATGCAATTTTGTTAACTACAATGCTCATTAACATATATGCATATATGGGAATTGACTATAAGCTAGGACCAGTTTTAACTTCAACAAATTATATTTTCGTTTTGATTTTGAGTAAATTAATGTTAAATGAAAAAATAACGATTAGAAAATTTATTGGTATTGCTTCAATCGTTATTGGTATCCTACTGTTCAACTTATAGATGAGAATAATTGAATGTGATTTTATTAATTATTTATTTCTACTATTAAAAAAAAAGGCAAAATAGATTATATATTAGCTAAATTTTAACCAATATAATATTCTTTCTTCGCTATGAGAAGTATTTTAATGTTGATTTTCAGGATTTTAAGCTTTTCCGTTCTTGCATTTATTTAAATAGTGACAATTAAAATAAAAAGTATTAATTTTGATATTGGTATTTTATTTAATGAATCTCAATAGATGATGGTATACTGGAGAATTGATGAAGGGATATTTAGAACAACTAACGGGAAAGAGCTAGTAAAATTGGATAATTAACAACAGGCTTTCAGGAAATAATTATTACTTGCATGTGCTGGGGTTTGAATCTAAGGGAGGCGTAATCTGAATAAAAGACGATAGATGCTATTTTGATAAATTCACAGGAGAATTACGTTAAATATTATATTAGTATAGGAAAGTCTATTACTAGAGTACTATACTATTATAATTTTGTCTCAAGATTAAAATAAATGATAGAGGTAAAGAATAATGAATATTAGATTAGAGAAAGATTCTTTAGGGAAGGTAGAAGTACCTAGAGATGCTTTGTATGGTGCACAAACTGTACGTGCGATGAAAAATTTCAATATAACGAATAGACTCATAAATCCTCTTATGATTCATATTATGGGGATGGTTAAAAAATCAAGCGCTGAAGCTAATTTTAAATGTGGAATTTTAGATGTGAGAAAAAGAATTTATATTATTAAAGCATGTGATGAAGTAATTTCTGGAAAATTGGATTCAGAGTTTTTAACGGATCCTATCCAAGGAGGTGCTGGAACGTCCTTTAATATGAATATGAATGAAGTAATTGCTAATAGGGCTGCACAAATAGCGGGAAAGCCTATTGGCATATATGATTATATACATCCTAATGATCACGTAAATATGAGTCAGTCTACAAATGATGTTTTTCCAACTGCAGGGCGCATAACATCTTTATATCTAGTAAATGAACTGTTAGAAGAGCTTCTTTTATTACAAGAAGCATTTTTAATAAAAAGTAAAGAGTTTGATGATGTTATTAAACCAGGCCGTACTCATCTACAAGATGCGGTTCCAATTCGTATGGGACAGGAATTCCATGCTTATGCGACTTCATTATTGAGAGATATAAATAGGATTAAGAATGCTTTTAGTGTTCTGAAAAGTATAAATATAGGAGCTACAGCCATAGGAACCAGCTTAAATGCTGATAAAAACTATATAAAGCATTTTTTGTCCTCTATAAAAGAGCAGACAGGTCTTGAACTTGTGAGTATGGATGATTTAATAGATGGAACTAGAAATGTTGATGTTTTTGTATATGCGAGTAGTTCATTGAAAACTCTTGCCATAAATCTTTCTAAAATTTGTAATGATATTAGATTAATGACATCTGGTCCAAAAACGGGATTCGGTGAAATCATACTGCCTGCACGTCAGCCAGGTTCCTCTATTATGCCAGGTAAAGTAAATCCTGTGATTCCAGAAGTTGTTAATCAAGTCTGTTTTCAAGTTGAAGGAAATGATTTGACGATTGGCAGAGCGGCAGAAGCTGGTCAACTTGAGTTAAATGTGTTTGAACCTGTTTTATTCCACAATCTTTTTGAATCATTAGAAATATTGACAAATGCATGCTTTAGTTTACGAAAGTACGCAATACTCAATATGCGTTCTAATAAAGAGCATTGTAAGGATTTAGTTGATCAATCTTTATGCACTATAACAGTATTAGCTCCACATATCGGTTATGATAAAGCTTCAGAGATAGCAAAAAAATCACTACTTGAAAATAAAACTATAGAATGTATTATGAAAGAACAAAATTTGTTGAGCAAAGAGCAGTTACAAAGTTTATTGGATGCTTATAGTATGACATAAGAAAGAATATTAAGTATATTGTTAGATTTTCACTAATTAGGATAAGTTATTGAAAAATTACAAAATCGTAATATAATGAGGATATACAAAATCGAAATGAACATTTATAATAAATCTATCAATGTTGAGGAGGCTACCATGGCAAAAAAAAATAAGAGAATACTTTGGAGAAGGGTTGAGTTTTATCTAATGCTTCTCTATGCATTGTTAACCCTAGGCTTTGTTATCCAATTTTTTACTGTAAAGATTATACCGATAAAAATTAATATGGCGGTTATTATAATATTGGCTTTACTTTTTTTAGGTCTTTATTTTTTGCAATTTGGCCGAAAAGTCAATAAAATAAATCGAACTTTAGGAAAGGTACTAATAGTATTATTGAGTGTTTTTCTTGCAATTGGTAATTGGTATTTATTTAAGACAGGTTCAGCTTTTTCGAGAATGACCGGAGAAGATACTCAAACATCTGTTATTTCTGTGATTGTTATGAAAGAAAGTAAGGCACAAAGTATTAATGATTTGAAAAATAGCAAATTTGGGCTTACAGAAACAGGCAATCAAGACATAATGGAAAAAGGTCTTAAGGATATAAAAAAGGATGTTGAACAGGACATCAGCACTGTTAGTTACAAATCGTATAAAAATATTGCTGAAGATTTGTATAATGGAAATATTGATGCAATCATTATAGATGAGGCAACAAGAAGTCTTTTCGAAGAAAATCATAAGAATTTTGATAATGAAACCAGAATTATTAAGAGTTATAAATATAAAACATCAACAAAAGATATTAGTAAAAATGTTGATGTAACATCAGATTCATTTAATGTTTATATAACAGGTATCGATACATATGGCGGAATATCCACGGTATCTAGATCTGATGTAAATATGATTGCAACAATAAATCCAAAGACGCATCAAATATTATTAACAAGTATACCTCGGGATTACTATATACCGCAGCCATGTCAAAACAATCAAAAAGATAAGTTAACTCATACCGGTATCTTTGGCGTTGAGTGCACCATCGAGACTGTTGAGAATTACTTTGACATTGATATAAATTATTATTTAAGAGTGAATTTCTCTAGTGTAGTCAATATCGTTGATTCACTGGGTGGAATTCAAATCAATAATCCTGTAGCATTTGATGCGAGCGATGGTTCTTATTCTTATCCTGCTGGGGATATCTCTTTAGACGGTGCACAGGCTTTACGATTTGTGAGAGAGCGTTATAATCTTGCTGATGGAGATAGAGATAGAGGAAAGAATCAGATGAGAGTTATCTCAGGTATAATTAATAAAGCAATTTCTCCATCAATAATTACAAATTATACTAGTATTTTAGATGCTGTAAGTGGAAGTTTTCAAACGAATATGAGTAATAGTGAAATGGCTTCCATTATAAAAATGCAAATAAACGAAATGAGTGGCTGGGATATTGAACAGTTAGCTGTAAACGGCAGTGGTAATGCTAGTGCATGGTCACCTGCTAATGGATTTAATTCATGGGTCATGGAACCTAATGTTGAAACAGTTAAACGTGCAGTTGAAGTTATAAAAAAAGTAGAGAAAGGTGAAGATGTAAAAGAACTAGTAAAGAAAGTGAGTGCAGAGAATACAGCGAATGAATAAGTATACATACTTAAGGAAGGATATATTGTAGATCTCTGAATTAACGTTAGGGTTTAAAAAACGCTCTAAATAAATGCAGGGTTTTAAGATGATTGAAATAGGCTCTAAAGTATTATAGGATTTAAAAAAGGTAGTGAAAAATGTTACAGTATGAGCATACACTGCCTTTTATAATGTCAAATAACATCTTATGATAAAGACCATTTCGTAAGCAATCTAAAAAACACACATTACCAGAAAGAAAAAGATATGTGATAATAAGCATGTAGAAAAGGTAGATGTAAAAATGACAAGAGAAGAGTCTGGATACCATCATAAAGCAGTTCATCAAAAGAGAATCTACAGAGTCCGTAAATGATTTCTGCCAAAAACATAATGTAGGTGTAGCGGAACTACAGGCACATTACAAACAGAGCAGACAGGATTCTGTCGGAGCAGTAGTCGAGGTCAAATCGCAGAAAAGGAAACAGCCGTTCCTTCAACTTGAGGTCAATGGCGTATGTATCAAAGTTACACCAGATACGGATAAGGAGATTCTGAAAGATATCCTTACACTCCTGCGCTAATGCTAATCGATATCGAACATGTAGAGCATTTCTACATCATATGTGGTAGTACAGATTTCAGGAAAGGGAAAAATTATACTACATACCAGACTATTTTGCCATTAAATTTCGATCTTTCTTTTCAAAAAGACATAGCACATGACGATATTTCACGTACTGTTCTTGAAA
This sequence comes from Erysipelotrichaceae bacterium 66202529, assembly GCA_017161075.1. NCBI lineage: Bacteria > Bacillati > Bacillota > Erysipelotrichia > Erysipelotrichales > Erysipelotrichaceae > Erysipelotrichaceae bacterium 66202529. Next base: position 397,601 of record CP046174.1, read on the forward strand.
TCACAGGAGGTATAAATCTAAACAAATATATTGATTTCACTACAGAAATACTCATGGCTATAATGGCATTTACATGTTTAATACCGTTATCCTTGCATGGGCACTATTCGGTTATGCTTCCACAAGAAAACTGAAAGAACTATGCAGAAATGATATTCGTTTCATGTTCCTTATGAATCATTATAAGCTCAGTCATCAGGCTTTCCACCGTTTCATCCATGATGATTTGAAGATGCCGATAGATAAGATATTCACTGAAATCAACAAATACATTGAAAGGCATGATTCTGTAGATACATCTATGTTGTATCTTGACGGCACCAAATTTGAAGCCTATGCAAATAAAATGACGTTTGTATGGAAAAAGGCCACAACAAAATATAGGGAACGATGCTGGAAGAAAACAATGAAATGTATCCAGCGTCTGAACTACTATATTAAAAAACACCTTGGATTATGAATGGTTTTCTCAGCATACCATGAGATCAGACTTGACTATCTGATTGATGTCTGTGACTGGATTGAACAATATATGGGTACGCATGGGATAGACTTCAAACATGGAAAGGGACAAAGAAAGCATGAAATTCAAAGATTTTATGATGAACTAAAGGAATATGCGTTGAAAATGTATAAATGTACGCTCCATCTGGATATACTGGAAAAACGCAATAGTTTCTCTAAGACAGATCCTGATGCGACATTCATGCATATGAAATATGATTATTATAACAATGCCGGAGTATTTAAGCCGTGATATAATGTGCAGATGGGAGTAAGCAGCGAATATATCAGGCACATCTATATCAGTTCAGATGCGAATGATACGAAAACCTATATACCCTTCATGAACGAATATTATGAAGCATACAAAATATATTCAAAAATCGTAGATACAGATGCCGGATATGGCAGCTATGATAATTATGGTTATAACAGTATCCACAGCATTAAGCAATATTTGAAATATTCTGGATATTAGAAAGAAAAGGAGAAGAAAACTAAGAAGAACCAGTTCAAGAGTTTAAGATGAAAGAGAATGAAAATGGAGAGATCATGTGTTCGAGTGGTCATACCTTTACACTGGTATCATCAAGACTTGACCATAGAAGCATGTATCCGAGGACAAATCAAAAATACGTGAATGAGCACTGTACAGGCTGCCTTCTCAGATCAAATGTACAAAACCAAGCAAGGCAGGAGATTGAATAGAAGCCGGGATGTGGAAAAATACCATAAAGGGGTGCGGGATAATATCGAAAGTGAAGAAGGAAAGAAGATCATTGCACAGAGAAGCATCCAGGCGGAGGGAGTGTTTGCGAATCTGAAACAAGACTATGGTATTGATTGCCATATAATCTGGGAGAGAAAAGTCTAATTAAATAAGGCTAAAAATGGTACTCATTTAAAGAAAGTCAAATTATTTACCTCTTTAACGTTAAATTGTTTGAAGAAAAAAAGCAGGAGTAATTCCCGCTAAAATGGTAATGATATTGAATTTCATCATTAACCTTAATAATATCGAGAGATTCAATGAGATTCCTTAGTAAATCTATGATAAAATCATACATAGGTTCCTTTTTATGTATTTAATTTCGGCAAAGATAGAATAGCATATAGAGATTTTTTAGGTTCATGCACAAGTTTAATATAAAAAACTACAACGCAGAAGTTTAAAGCACTTCTACAACCACGCAGCTATTTAAAGAGCCAGATTTCGTTAATAGTTTAGCTTATTATATAGTTTCTTTTTAGAAAGACTTTATCCTATGTGAATCAGATTGAGATAGCGGTTCATTTAAAAAAAATTTACATTTCACGTAAAAGAGTTTATACTAAAAGAAATGAAAGAAGGAGAAGTATGTAAGTATGAAAACAGGGAAAAAAATACTCATTTTATTGTTGACTTTATCTATGGTACAGTTTGATTTTAGTGTGATAAATGCCAGTGATACTGAATCAGTCGGAGAAGATACCAGTGATGATTTTGATTCTGTAATGCGTGATACTGAAGATAATGGTTTTGATCATATCAAAGATATAAATCCATATTTACGTGAAGTTTATAGTAATCTCAATAGATCAGCAGAATATGTCCTTTTTAATTTAGATACAAATGCAAAAAAAACTGCGACGAAACGGCAAGGGAATAATTTTTATGTAAATGGGAAATGGATATCCAAAGGCGATTTATTTGCTATGGAGTTAATTAATACCAGTGGACAAAAAATTACTACAAGGAAAACCTATAAATTATATTCAGAAGCATTAACAGTTAGCAAATACGATACAGGAAAAAAACTAGCACCTGGCACATATTCAATCTTAAAGAAATCATTAGATACATATTATGTGTCCAATGGAAGCAATAGTGGCTGGATTATGGTAGGTGTGGGAGAGGTCACAGTGAATGGCACACGACAATATTTATCTGTTGATAATGTTGGTGGTGTAAAGGTTAATAAAAAAATCATTGCAAAAAGCATGAATATTCGACCTGCATATGGAATGAAACCGAAATATGTTACTATACATAATACAGGTAATACGGCATCAGGTTCAACAGCAAAAGCACATGCTGATTTACAATATAATCGTTCTGCACGAAATGACGAAGTCACAACATCATGGCATTTCACTGTTGATAATAAAGAAATATGGCAAAGCGTACCTATGAATGAAGTAGCATATCATGCTGGTGACGGTTATGGTATGGGAAATGATTCTACTATTGCCATTGAAATATGCGAAAATAAAGATGGTAATTATGCTCAGGCAGAAAAAAATGCCGTAAAACTTACGGCTCGTATTCTTTATGACAATGGGCTTCCTGCAACAGCAATAAAAATGCATAAAGACTGGTCAGGGAAAAATTGTCCGCAAAATATGATTGAATTAACAAAAGGTTCTATGGGCTGGACAGCTTTTAAAAAAGCTGTTGAGAATGAATATAACAGAATTGCAACACCAGTTAAATTATCTGTATCTAGTAAATCATTGATAGTAGGACAATCTTTTTCATTAAAAGCAACAGGAGCTACGTCATTCGCTTGGTCTTCAAGTAATGCAGCTGTTGCATCAGTAGACCAAACCGGTAAAGTGACAGCGAAAAAAACTGGAGATGCAGTAATCACCGTGAAAGCTGGAAATGGCAAATCAGCAATATCGAAAATCCATGTCGATCCTATTACTGTCAAAATGCAAGCATCAGAGGTTACTGTTTATACTGGAATTAAATATCAGCTAAAAGCCAGTACGAATAATGGACAGGCTGTAAGTAAATGGAGCTCAAGCAATACAGCTATTGCCGAAATAGATAATAACGGGATCATTAATGGTAAAAAAGCAGGATCTGTTATAATAACAGCTACAACTTTGAATAATAGTGCAAAGGCTTCAATGAAAGTAAACGTAGTTAATCCTTATGTAAAATTGAATACAAATACATTATTAGTTTATGAAGGCTATACGGGAACTTTAAAAGCTACGACAGGACCAGCAAATCAAAAGGTCGTATGGAGTAGTAGTAATAATTCAATTGCTACTGTGAATTCAACTGGAATAGTAACTGGTATAAAAGCAGGTAGTGCTACAATTACAGCAACATATAATGGTAAAAAAGCGAGTTGCAAAATCACTGTTGTAAAGCCTTCATTCACCTTAAACAGTTCAGCTATTTCTATTTATAAAGGTTATGGCACTAGTTTAACAGCTACAACAAAGCCTGCTGATCAAAAAGTCACATGGAGCAGTAGTAACACTGCTATAGCTACGGTCAGTTCAGCTGGTTATGTAAAAGGTATTAAAGCAGGTACGGCGATAATTACAGCAAATTTCAAGGGAATGAAAAAAACGGTTAGAGTAACTGTGTCAAATCCTACCCTTACTCTTAATAAGAGCACCCTTAGTGTTTATAAAAATTACGGATACACATTAAAGGCTACAACGAAACCAGGAAGTCAGAAAGTTACATGGTCTAGTAGTAATCGTGCAATTGCAAGCGTTGATTCTAAGGGATATGTAAAAGGCAAAAAAGCTGGGACAGTAACAATAACTGCAAATTTCAATGGAATTAAAAGAACTTGCAAAGTAACTGTGAAAAATACATCAATTAAAGTGCCCAAAACTGCTACGGCCTATAAGGGCGTAGCACATACATTAAAAGCTACAACAACACCTGCAAATGGTAAAGTCACTTGGAGCAGTAGTAATAAGAGCCTTGCTACCGTAAGCAGCAAGGGAGTAATAACAGGAAAGAAAACAGGGAAAGTTACGATTTATGCTACATTTAATGGTAAGCGAGTCAGTTGTAAAGTAACGATAAAGAAGCCAAGTTTAAGTGTTAGCAAAAGCAGTATCACAATATCTAGGAAAAAATCTTATTCACTGACTGCCAAGGCAGTACCTAACAAAAAGGTAACTTGGTCTTCTTCGAATAAGAATATCGCTACCGTTACAAGCAATGGTAAAGTTACAGGAAAAAAGAAAGGAACAGTTTATATTTATGCTAAGGCTAATGGCCTTTCCAAAAAAATAAAAGTTACAGTGAAATAAAATGTCAAAAAAAATTAAAATAGTATTTCTAAATCTACTGTTACTGCTTTCCTGCTTTATTTATTTCGATAGAGGAGAAGTAATTCAAGCAGCCATAAGTAAGAAAGCCGTATGGCTTTCTTACATAGATATAGAAGATATTCTTAAGAATAACTCGAAATCGGAGCTTATTGAGAATTATACTACAATATGTAAAAATATAAAAAAATATGAAGGAAATACAATAATTGTTCAGGTAAGACCCTTCTGTGATGCAATTTATCCTTCAAAATACTATCATTGGTCAAATACAATTTCATCATCTAATATGTCACCGGGATATGATCCTTTGAAAATCATGATAGATATTACACATAAAGAAGGTTTGTCTTTTGAAGCATGGGTTAATCCATATCGCATATCTACAAGTTCTACACAATTAAAAACATTTTCTAAATACTCTCCAATCAAATCGTGGCTTAATTCAAGTAAAGTAATCAAAAACGGGAATAAGGTTATTTTAAATCCTGCGTCTGCAGAGGTACAAGAATACATAGCAAAAGGCATATCAGAGATTGTTAATAATTACGATGTTGATGGTATACACATGGATGATTATTTCTATGTTTCTGGTACATATACAAATACAACTGAGGCACAGAGAAAATCATATGTAAATAGCATGGTAAAAAAGGTCTATACTAGAATTAAGGCCATTGATAAGTCTGTGACTTTCGGCATTAGTCCACAAGGGAATCTGGAAAATTGCCGATCTGCTGGAGCAGATATTGATGAATGGTTGTCAAAAAATGGTTATGTAGATTATTTAATGCCACAGATTTATTGGTCTGATGCATGGGGGAGTAATGGCTCTACCAAGATGTTTAGTAACCGGGTAAATGCTTGGAATAAGATTTGGAAAAACAAAAATATAAAAATCTATGCTGGTCTAGCATTATATAAAGTTGCTAGTAAGCCAAGTGATGATATAGGGTGGATGAAAGCCAATAATAATCTGGAAAATCAAATAAACATTATAAATAAAAATGATTGGTCAGGATACAGTTTGTTTCAGTATAGTGATTTATTAAAAAACAATACCCAGAAGGAATTAGAAAACATCGTTAAATCGCCTATTAAAATGACCGCATCAAAGAATCTAATTTTGTACCAGAGTTTTACTCCAACAGTTACATCATTAAATTCTACTCTTTCATGGAAGTCAAGCAAAGAGTCAGTTGCAACTGTGGATAGATATGGTAAGGTCACTGCTAAAGGTGTCGGAAGCGCTGATATCACAGCAACAACATCTGGTGGAAAGAAAGCAACGTGTCATGTGACAGTGAAACCTGTATCTATTAGTATATCAACAAATAACTCTAATTATTATAAAGGATTTACATATCAATTAGATGCGAAGTCTAATAACGGTTCCAAAGTAACTTGGAAAAGCTCTAATCCAAGTATTGCAAGCATAACTTCCTCTGGGAAATTAGCAACTAAAAAATCTGGTAAATTAACACTGACAGCTTTAATTGCTGGAACTCAGAAGAATTTAGTGATTTATATTAAGGAGCCGGTACTAAAGTTAAACAAAGCCAGTGCTTCCATTTATAAAGGATATTCTACAACTCTGAAAGCCTCAGTAGAACCTCAAGGGAAAGTCACCTGGAAAAGCAGTAATAATAAAATTGTAACTGTTAATAAGAATGGTCAAGTAAAAGGAATAAAACCTGGAGTTGTTACTGTGACTGCCTCTTACTCAGGAAAAAAGCAATCATGTAAAATTACTGTAAAAGACACTTCAATTCAGTTAAATAAAAAAAGTATATCTGTTTATAAAGGGAAAAAGACTTCCTTGAAAGCAACCACAAATCCAGCGGGTGCTAAGGTAACATGGACATCTGGAAATAAGAAGATTGCTACTGTTAATGGTAAAGGGACTATAACTGGCAAAAAAGCAGGAAAAGTTAGTATCTACGCATCATTCAATGGTAAAAAGGTAAAATGTATAATTACAGTAAAAAATCCATATATAAAATCAAATAAAACAACTATTAAAGTGAAAGTAAAAAAAGCTCATACTATAAAAGCGACAGCGTATCCATCTTCCAAAATTAAATGGTCAACTAGTAATAAGAAGATTGCAACAATTTCTAATGCAGGCAAAGTGACAGGAAAGAAAAAAGGAACGACCTACGTATATGCAAAGGCAAATGGTATAACCAAAAAGATAAAAGTAATTGTAATTTAAGCTGTTTATAAAGGAGCTGCAACGAATAATCAAAGAATATTGGCTATTCGTTACAGCTCCCTTTTTCTTTGTGTATTAGCATAAATTTTATTATATCTTTTAGTGATTTTTGGGTCTTTCTCAGATTATATATTAAAGATAAGCAATTAAATTTACAATTTATGAATAGGTGTTTTATTGGTTTTTACGACAGCTTACTCATCACAGCTCATTTTTGCGTGATATATATGTGATAATGGGATAGAATTTCAATTAAAAAGGTGTATAATTGAAATGAAAGCGAGGGAATACGATATGAAAAAATTTTTAACATGCTTATGTTTGATGTGCTGCTTACTAATGATCTCAACAACGACTGTGCTGCCAAGCTTTGGTATTGGGTTGACGGAAGTTAAAGCAGCTGCAAAACCGGTATTAAGCAGGAATAATGCAACAATGATTAAAGGGAACAGCTTAACACTGAAAGTCAAAAATAATAAAAAGAAGGTGTCTTGGAGTTCGTCAAATAAAAAAGTAGTTACTGTGTCTTCAAAAGGTGTAGTGAAAGCCATAGGAAAAGGAAATGCAAACGTGACTGCTAAGATTTCAGGGAAAAAATATGTATGCAAAATAAAAGTAGAGACTCCAAGTATCAGTGTCAAGTCTCTATCCTTATATAAAAATAAAACAGCAAAGCTCACTGTAAAAGGGAATAGTCAAAAAGTGAAATGGAGTTCTTCCAATACTAAAATAGCAAAGGTCTCAACAAATGGAGTAGTAACTGGGGTAAAAGCTGGTAAAGCTGTTATCACTGCTTCTGTAAGCAATAAAAAATATAAGAGTACAATAACAGTAAAAAATCCAAACTTGCAATTAAACGTAACGAGCGTTAGTATAATAAAAGGGAAAACTTATAAAGTAACAGGTACGGCAACACCTAAAGCTACTATCACATGGAAAACATCTAATGCTTCTGTAGCTACAGTAAATAGTGCAGGAGTTATGACAGGGAAAAAGGTGGGAACGGCAACAATAAGTGCAAAAGCTAATGGTATTACTAAAACCGTAAAAGTAACTGTTAAAAATCCACCAGTTAAATATTATGGGGAAGGTATGTACAAAGTTGGCAAAGATATACCTGCAGGGGAATATGTATTATACGCTTCAGATGGCTTAGGTTATTTCAGTGTTAATAAAAACGCAAGTGGATCTTTTGATGCGATTATTACAAATGAGATTTTTCAAACTAATTCCATAATTACAGTAACAAATGGCCAGTATTTGGAAATGAGCAGGTGCAAGGCAGCCAAAGCTTCTGCTGTAAAAGTTAATACAAGCGGAGAAGGGATGTTTCGTGTCGGTGTTGATATAGCACCAGGAACATATCAATTAATCGCGACCAGATCCCCCTATGGGTATGTTGAAGTATCCTCAAATTCTTTACATAAAATGGATAGTATTGTAATGAATGATAATTTTCCAAAGAATAAATATATTGAAGTGAAAAAGGGACAATATTTAACGTTATCAGGATGTAAAATAAAAAAATAATGCCCATTTAGAATATCGCTAATTAATATGTAATCTTATAAACACATACTAAATTTGCACCTTTTAAAATATAAATCTGAAATGATCTAATAAAAAGGGAGGATAACGATGAAGTTCATAAAAAAAATAATAATATTATTAATAATATTTTGCGTTAGTTTACCTTTTATGACAAGTAATATTATAGCTGTGTCTCAGCCTAATTGGGATAATAGTAGCTATTATGGAGGAGGTAATCCCCTGAATGCAAATTATAAATATCAATGCACATGGTATGTATGGGGACGTACTAAGGAACTTACAGGTATTAGTTTATCAGCAAGGACAAGTGAATATGTATATTCTTCAGTAACGGGTGGATATAGCAGCTCACCTTCTACAAATTCGATAGCTGTATACTTTAATAATTCTGGACAAATTACTCATGTAGCCTATATAGAGAGCTATGATGGCTATAATGTAACATATAGCGAAGGAAATAATACCTATTATGGTGTTGGCCCTCAGAAATATTATAGTACAACTAGAGATATTTATTCATTTGAACGAGATACAATACACTACTCTAATTCGTCATATGTAAAATATGTTCCACTCAAGCATAATATTCAAAAACCGAATGCACCATCAAATTTAAGCATAAGTACTAATATGACAAACATTACTGCTAATTGGCAGCCATCATCAAGTGCAACTACATATACTGTAAAGATTTATAATCACTATACTTGTTCAGGAAATGATATCGTCTTTAATCGTGATGTAGGTAATGTAACTTCTGCATCCTTTAAGTTAAATCCTGGACATTATTGGGGATTCGTTCATGCCTGGAATGAAGCGGGGCAGAGTGAAGGTTCTAATTGCGTTGAATTTGAAGTAGTTGATAAAATTTCATCACCTATACCAGCAGCTGTAAAAGGATACTCAGGCTTATATAATGGAAAATCACATACAATAAGTATAAGTAATCTGCCAGAGGGTTCTACAGCATATTATAGGACAAATACTAATGCAAGTTGGTCACGTACTAAGCCTGCAAGGACAAGTGCTGGCACTACTACAGTATATTATAAAATCACGAACAGTAAATATGCGAATGATTTAAAAGGCAGCAGTAAAATAGTTATTAAAAAAGCGATGCAGTCCGCAAGTGTTAAATCACATAGCGGCACATACGATGGGAATGCCAAAACAATAAGCTTAACAAATGTATCTCCAGGGTCAAAAATTTATTATCGTACGAGTACAAAAGGAAATTGGACGACCAAAAAGCCAACCAGAACAAGTGCAGGTACAACAAAAGTATATTATAAAATTGTAAATAGTAACTGCACAAGTACAAAAACAGGTACTTCCAATATAGTAATAAAAAAGGCAGCCCAAAAAGCATCTGTGAAAAGTTATAATGGTACATATGATGGTAAAGCAAAGTCAATAAAAATATCTGGTGCTGTATCAGGCTCAAAGATTTATTATCGTACGAGCAGCAACGGAAAGTGGGTTACAAAAAAACCGACAAGAACAAGTGCAGGGACAACAAAAGTATATTACAAGATTACAAACAGTAACTGCATAAGTACAAAAACAGGAAGTGCTAACATAACTATAAAAAAGGCGACACAGAAAGCATCAGTAAAGGGCTATTCTGGCACTTATAATGGAAAAGCAAAGACAATAAAAGTAACGAATGTAACTCCAGGCTCTAAAGTATATTATCGCACGAGCAATAACGGAAAGTGGCTTACAAATAAACCAACCAGAACAAGTGCAGGCACAACAAAAGTATATTACAAGATTACAAACAGTAACTGCGTAAGTACAAAAACAGGAAGTGCTAGCATAACAGTAAAAAAGGCAACACAGAAAGCTACAGTTAAATCATATAACGGCATATATGATGGTAAGAAACATTCTATAACTATATCAAATGTAGCAGCAGGTTCAAAGATATATTATAGAACAAGTTCAAAGGGAAAATGGTCAACTACAAAGCCATATAGGACAAGCAATGGTAAAACAAATGTTTATTATAAAATCAAAAAGAGTAATTATAACGATGTGACAGGCCTTGTTCAAATAACGATTACTTCTAAGCTAAGTATTAATAAAACACTTGTAACACTTGACGCTCCGAATAATATAACGTTAAAAGCTACTGTACTTTCTTCAAAAAGCTCTGATAGGATTATAAAATGGAGCAGTAGCAATACTTCAGTAGCAGCGGTGAACTCATCAGGGAAGGTGACTGCAAAGAATGCAGGAACAGCGGTTATTACAGCAAAAGCAGGTAATGGTCAATTAGTAAAGTGTACCATTAGAGTGAATCAGAAAAACGCTTATATACCAAATGGACTTTATACTTTTGCATCCTCTGATCAGAAATTTGCATTAAGTGTACCCGCAAGTGATGCTACAAGCGGAAGACGTTTAAATGTATGGGAAACCTATGGTGGTAATGACCAGAATTGGTATCTATATAATATCGGAAATAACAAATTCATATTACAGTCAAATTTAAATAGAAGCCTTGTAATGGATGTAGTTCATATGGATCCTAATAATATATATACTGCAGATGAAACAGGAAATTCGAATGAAGGAAAAGTAGGGTTATTTACATATACAGATCCTAGAGCTCAGGAATGGGTCGCTACAAAATACTATGATGGCAGAGTTATTTTACGTTTAGCAAGTAAACAGCAGTATATACTGGCAAGAGGTGGGAACAGTGATACGAATGGAAATACAGTGTATATATTCAACGGGAATCCTTGGAATCAAACATATTGGAACCTTATCAAAAGGTAAGTGTTATTCAAAAAATAAGTAACCTATGAAAATGTGATAATGTATTTATTTACAGTAAAGTTTTTCCTAAGCTAAGATGAAAAAGAATCTAAATTATAAGGTTTGCAAAAAGACTGTGAAAATGTTTAAAATGTACCCTGTAAAACGGACACCAGAAAAAGACTAACAAAGGTCAATCTGGTATCTCGTTTTACGGGGTCTTTTTTGATATACTAAATGAAAGGAGTTGAGATGATGGGAAAGAATCATTTTACAAAAGAACAAATTGAACGATTAAAAAAAATCCGTATGTAAAACATGTCAGTGAAAAAGCAATAACATATACAGAAGCGTTTCGTGAAGATTTTTACATACGCATCAAGAAAATCCATTTCCATCAAAAATTTTATTGGAAATGGGATTTGATCCCTATGTTTTAGGAGAATCAAGGATTTATAATATATCAAAGCGAGTAAAAGCGCAGGCATCCAGATCAAAAGGATTTAAGGATACACGCGAAGAAATGTCAGGGAGACCCCGTCGTAAGGAAAGGACAAACGATGAAGAGATAGCTTATTTGAAGCATCAGGTTGAATATCAACGGCAACAGATAGAAGCATTAAAAAAAATCAATTTCATCGACAAGACGGCGGCATGGAAACAAATACAGCAAGAGAAAAATACAAAATCATCCAAGAAATGACAGAACGAGATAACAATCTACTGAATATCAGCTGGCTGTGTGAAATATCTGGTGTATCGAGGTCAGGATATTATAACTGGATGAAAAAAGACAATTCAAAAATTGATGAACGTGATAAACGGGATCAAGCAGACTTTGATCTAATTCTGAATGCTTATAAACATAGGGGATATGACAAGGGTGCAAGGTCTATTTATATGCGTTTATTTCACGAAGGAATCGTTATAAACAAAAAGAAGATACGTAGATTGATGAAAAAATACAATCTCAAGTGTCCGATCCGTAAGGCAAATCCATACAGGAGGATGGCAAAGGCAATCAAAACAGACAGTATTGCGAAAAATATGGTGGATCGTGATTTTCGTCAGGAACCGAGAAAAGTGATTCTTACCGACATCACATATTTATTTTATGGAAAAGGTCTAAAAGCGTATCTTTCAGCGATGAAAGACGCATATACGAAACAAATATTATCCTATGCGGTAAGTGAATCTCTAGAAGTGGATTTCGTGCTTGAAACTGTGAATCAGCTGAGAGACATGGGGAAGAAATCAGCAGGATTGAGACGGAGGTTTATATTCACAGCGATCAGGGATGTCATTATACAAGTATACCTTATCGGCAATTATTAAAAGATAAAAGTCTAAGGCAATCCATGTAAGAAAGGGAAACTGCTGGGATAATGCTCCGCAAGAAAGCTTCTTTGGACATATGAAAGACGAAATAAACATCAAGGACTGTAATTCTATCAGTGAGGTTAAAGCAGGCATAGACGATTATATGGATTATTACAATACGGAACGATATCAGTGGGATCTTGCGAAGCTATCCCCAGACGAGTATTATCAGTATAGTATTACAGGAAATTATCCGTTGGACAGAAAAGGCACAGAAGACTAAAAAGCATCTGTGCCATATTGTTCTCTTGAATAAACATAATAATTTAAACGATCCTCATCAAGATCTTTTTGTGACATTTTTGAAGAGAATAGGTCATTTTCAAATTGAAGCAACTGCCTTGAACGACTTTCACATTCGCATTCAAGCCAGAAAGTATATTCTCTTGCGGTGATGAAGTTCTTTCCATCAAAGCAGTCCTGCTTAGATTTACCAAACAAGTGTTCAAGATCATGAAGTACACAACTAAGTAGATCAATCAAAACAGGATCATCGATGGATTGAGCTAATTGCTCAGTATTCCAAAAATCATCGCTGAAATCCGAAAGCTCCAAACTGATACCTAATTGTGGTAATGATAGCCAATTATAATGAGTACCTTTACCAAGAAATCCAATAAGATTATATCCATTACTTGATAGCATAAACTCTTTTACTTCTACATTGCCTATAGACTTTAATTCATAACTGTTCATGTTCATATACATGCACCTCCATGATTCAAAGATAATATATCCCTTTTTTATTTTACACTGGTTTTTTTATCTTTGTCCTTGACAGAGGGTACACTTTAGTTAGAAATTGAACATACACTGTCTTTTTTTGTTTTTACTCGCTTATAGGTATAACCAGAAAAAGAGGATTCAATTTCTATTAATGAATATAATAGTTTTGAATACTCTTTTTCATAAAAATTGCAGACTAACTAAGAAAGAACTCCGCATTTTCCATATATATATTCCTTTATGAATTTTGTGTAATATAAACGTGATGGAATGCTATAGATAAGCTTGTTTTTCCTTTGCTTAGGTATATAATGATAATGTAAACATAGTTGGATGGGAGAAAATGTATGAGAAACATGAAAATTTTGTTCATAGCTATACTAACATTAAGTATTTCAATTATGAGCATAGTTCCTGCTTATGCGGAAGCAGGAGCTGGTAATGAAAACGAACAAACAGAGCAGCCTTCACTGATGCCGAATGCACAGATGTACATAGGGATACCGCAGAAGCTACAGGTTAAGGGTTTTACGGGATCACTGCAATGGATATCTGAAAATACAGATATCGCCATGGTTGATGCAGATGGTACGGTCCATCCTCTAAAGAGTGGCACAACAGATATCAAAGCTGTTCTTGACAGCGGACAAGCTTTAACCTGTCATGTGAATATTCAAGATGTAATCCTAACGTTAAATACAACGAATATAGGCAGTATATATACAGGAGAGACCAGAACTCTGCAAGCAAGCCTGAAACCTGAGGCAGCTGTAAAATGGTCGTCAAACAATCCTGCAGTAGCTACAGTAAATAAAGGTATAGTGACAGCCCGTGCAGCCGGAACCGCAATCATTTATGCGTCTGCAAACGGGAAAACGGTAAAGTGTTCCATTACAGTCAAGGATAAAACGATATCTGTAGATAGAAAAAAAGCAACGCTATATGAAGAGAATAGGCTTCGATTACATGCATCTGGAGAACCTGCTGGTACAATAACATGGAAGAGTGATAAGCCTGCAATTGCCAGTGTTGATGCATCCGGTCTTGTCGTGGCAAAAGCCCCTGGGACTGCCTGCATCCGTGCTAAATTAAATGGAAAAACAGCAGTCGTTCATATAACGGTGAAGGCTATTCAAGTATCTCTGGATAAGACATCCATAACGCTATACTTAGGATATAAGGATAAATTAAATGTAAGCTACGAACCTTCGGGAACACCATCATGGTCAAGTGAGGATTCCAAGATTGTAAGCGTCGATCAGAACGGTACTCTTACACCGGTATCTGTTGGACAGACAATAGCTCGTGTAAAGGTAAACGGAAAAACTGCAGAAGCAAAAGTCGTCGTAAAACAGCCATTTGTGAAATTTCCTTCCAAAACAAAAACATTGTATAAAGGAGAAACCTATAAGCCTGCCATCACCTATGGCCCAAATCAGGGGACAGCAAAATGGTCAAGCAGTAAAAAATCAGTGGCAAAGGTAAATAGCAAGGGACAGATTACTGCAGTAAAAAAAGGTACTGCTTACATCACTGTAAAAATCAATGGTAAGTCAGCAAAACAGAAGATAACAGTAAAGAATGCAATCACGTTGAAAAAGCCTCAAATAACTTCAGTGAAAAAGGCTTCCAGAGCAAGCCTAAAGATATCATGGAAAAAGGTGTCCGGCGCAAATAAATATTATTTGTACCGCAGTACTACAAAAAAAGGAAAAAAGACTAAGGTTGCTACTGTAAAGGGAACAACCTACACGCATAAATATATAGCAGGCAGACGGTATTACTACCATGTCAAGGCAGCGAGCACAAACAAATACAAATATAAAACCAGCGGCTATTCCGCAGCCAAATATGGAAAATCAGCAGATACGATGACCGTATCAACTCCATACATCAATCAGGTGCAGGGAGGCGCTGTTCAGGGCTGTGAGGGAGCATCCCTGCTTATGGCACTGAAAGCAAAAGGCTATACGAATATGGGTTACAGAGATTTCCTAAATGGGATGCCAACCTCAAAAAATAACCCAAGAGAAGGATTTATTTATTCCATGTTCTCCAATAATCCTACGAATCAGGTACATTGGATTGACACCCCTGCGCTGGCAGCATATGGGAAAAAATTTGGTAAGGTTGAGGATATCAGTGGTGCTTCAATCAGCAAATTGAAATATGAAATCAACCGCAACAGACCGGTCGTCGTATATGTGACGGCAATGTTTAATACACCACAATGGAAAAAGTATTCCTATGGTTCAATTCCAAAAAATTTACATGTAGTAACCCTGGTAGGCTATAACGGCAGAACAGGAAAATATAAGATCAATGATCCATACTTTGGTGTTTTATGGATTAGCAAGGGACAGTTTGAAAATGTCTATAATTCTATGAAAAAAGCAGTTGTTGTTCGATAGTGATTTATAAAGCCTGTATCTGTATGTTGCTGTACATAGATGCAGGCTTTTATGTGCGTATTTCTGATAGTAAAAATAAAAAAAGATATAAAACAAGAATACAGCAAGTAGAATCATCTGTTTTTGGTAGAAATACCGAAAAACGAAATAAGTACTTTTTGAGACTTGTTTTCATTTGTGAGTTGAATGGATAAGCTATAAAATAAGGTTAATCAGCTAAAAAAAAGAGTAACAAATGAAAAGATACATACGAGAGGCGGTATAACGATGTGGTGAGAATTTAATATGTAAATAATCAGAAAAGGCGGTCAATACTAGTGTTTTTCTATTTCGACGCAAATCATTAATCGATGGTTATGACAGCATGCATAATACAGAATATCCCAAATTCATACCGTTTGTCCCAAATATCTTAATAAAAATACTTTTCATGATATGATTCATATAAAGGTTCTCTTATTTGAATGTAGTAGTTTGATACCAGCAAACGTATGCCTTGTTTGTAAAAAGAGATTTGAGTGAAAGTTGTATACACAGTTACAACAGGTGAAAACCATGTTAGAGAAAGGAGATATTGAGACAAACATAAGGATATATTATATAAGACAGGCAAACGTTGATTGACTATGTAAGTTGGAATACAGTCTTGTATGGTTACATACTTCTACAGAATATATAAGATCCCGAGTTTTACTGTGTTAAACAGAAAAGGAAAGGTAAAAAACATGAAATTAGAAACAAAAGAAAATCTAGTGAATCTATTCGGAAATGTTGATTTATTTAATGAGGAATTTCCTGTTATTGCATCCTGTATAAAAGAAAAACCAGAGGATGATTCTGTTTGGTCTAATGAAGAATCCTTGCATCTGGTGTATAATGAAGATGAAGAATGTCTTACTGTCACCGGGATTTTGAATGTTATAGAAAATAATAGATTATTGGCGGTTAACGTATTAATCGAAAATGAAGCAGGGAAGCAATGGACAAAGAAATATGCCCCAATTGGGGAAATATCTATGCAAATTAAGGAAACATTTAAAATCTCCAGCCAGGATGCATGTAGACTTACAGGAAAACTTACATATCTGCAGATACATAATACATCAAAAGAAATACAGCAGCATAATTTAGGGGCTACAAAAACGATGATGTCAGTAAAATCGTCTTCTTATCAATTGACTAATTCTATATGTGGTTTTGATATAAGGCTCTTCCATCCTTGTAAAAGTCTGTCCTATGGAGATGAAATCGTTATTGTTTATGGCGCTCCGGGGGGAAATCAATATGATTATAATTTTAGGAATGGAAGACTGATGATTCCAATTGCCATGGTTTTAAAACTCAAATCAGACTGGAGTACAGTTGATTCTTTTACACTCAAAAGAGTGGAAGCTACAAACCGGTCACAGGGTGCTATAAAATATAACGGAGATCAGATACGTCTTGTAACAGGAGCTACCTGGAATACGATGAGCAATAAAGAAAAAGAAAAGTATCCTGTTTATGGTGAAGTAAAAGACAATGAATTTGTGCTATTGATTGCTTTGGACTGGGGGTATACAATTGCGGAATTCGCTATAAATAAATCAGAGTTTTTGATAAATGCAGATTTTGAATTTATATTAGCTAACAAAAATAAAACTTCTACTTTAAAATCACAGCTTATGCTTCGTAGTGTAAGAGTTCCAAAACCTTATACAGGTGGTGATGAATATGAAATACCATATTTATATCTTATGAATGATTGTGTAAAAAGTGATACAATTGTGGCGATAAAAAGAAATGGGAAAATGAAGAAGGTGAATATATCGGAAGTATTACCTGGAGATTATGTACAGACAAAGAATCAGATGCGGGAAGTACTGTATAATCTGATCGGAAGCACAGATTCTTATGTAGAACTTCAAGTAAACGGAAAGACTCTTTCATTAACAGGAAATCATTCTGTATATACAAAGCAAGGTTGGACTCATGCAAATGAACTTGTTGAACAGGACATGATTTTCATGGAGGATCAGAATTACTATAAAATTGAGAGGCTTCAGTGTGGTAAGAAAGAAATATCTTTAAATTCCCTTGTGATAAAGGATGAGCACGCTTATTATGCGAACGGCTTCTACGTTGGTGATCACAATCTGGTGGTTGCGTCAAAATCAACATTACAGGCACTCCCTTTGAGTAAAGAACTGCGTGAGGAACTGATTGAATTAAAAAAGAAATTCCAGTAAGTTTTTCAGGAAATAGATAGAGCGTTTAAAGAGCTTAAACTATCAGGAATACAGCAAAGCATGCAACAACCTTATTTTTATAAGAAACAGGATTTTCTACACAATTTTTATTATGTAATGGATTGAGAGAATTATATGTTATGATATTAATAGAAGCAAGGATGGTTTCATCTAGAAAGGATAAGAACATGAAAAAAGAACAAACAAGCGTAAAGAACGGTATACAGAACATTTTATTCCCTGTTGAGCACTTGAATATCTCACAAGGGAACAACGGAAGCTATTCACACCAAGGTATCAATGCGTTGGATTTGGCAGGTTATCAAGGCGGCTGCAGTCCGGTGTATGCACCGTTTGATGCTGTCTGTATAGGTATTGATGAACCGAATTTAGGAAATGCAGTCTTCTGGCAATCACAAAAAAAGGTACGTTTTGCGGATGGAACATTAGACTATGCAACGATTATGCTTATGCATGACAATGATTTAACTGGTATTTATATCGGTGCAAAATTTTCGCAGGGAACACAAATTGGTAATGCCGGAACAGCAGGAAGAGCAACAGGGAACCACACACATTTTGAGATTGCAAAAGGTAAATTTACACATAAATATGATCAAAATGGCAGTACCGGTGTGTATCATTTACCGAACTCAATCAGTGCTGACAAATGCTGTTTTATAGATGGGACGGATGTTATAGATGGAAAGGGAATGAAATGGAAACGTTGTGATTAAGATGAAAATCAAAACAAATACAGAGCATTAGCATATGTAGTAACACTTTACACCTTAATATATCAGGATAAAAAAGAGTAACTCAGTTCAAAATGAGCAAGTTACTCTTTTTATCATTTGTTTTTCACTCGTTTTTAAGTAAATCAGTGCAGTATACCGTACGAGCAATATCATTTAATAGAATACATTCTGCATTATTTGAAATCACTGCATGATTGACTAGGCATGATAGATTCAGAATGTAGGGTCTTTTAATTTTAGCGGCAGAATCATAAGGGCGTGAAATGTATAAAAAGCAGAAAATAATTAACATATATTACAGGTGTTGTATTACATGGTGTCCGATTCGCAGATAAAGCTGGTGAAGATAATATTTCCATAACTATATGTTAGGATATTTCATATAAACAAGGAGGTAATAATGAATATGAAAAAAGGACAGAAAAGTGTGAAGGAGGGTATACAGAATGTTTTACTCCCTGTTGAGCACTTGAACATCTCCCAAGGGAATAACGGAAGCTATTCCCATCAAGGGGTTAATGCGTTGGATTTGGCAGGTTATCAAGGCGGCTGCAGTCCGGTGTATGCTCCATTTGATGTAATTTGTGTAGGCGTTGATGGACCGGCTCTAGGAAATGCAGTCTTCTGGCAATCACAAAAAAAGGTTCGTTTTGCGGATGGAACATTAGACTATGCTACGATCATGATTATTCATGATAATGATTTGAGCGGTATTTTTATCGGCGCAAAGTATTCGCAGGGAACACAAATCGGCAATGCAGGAACGGCAGGACAGGCAACAGGGAACCACACACATTTTGAGATTGCAAAGGGTAAATTCTCACATAAATATGATCAAAATAACAGTACCGGTGTGTATCATTTGCCGAACTCAATCAGCGCTGATAAATGCTGCTTTATAGACGGAACGGATATTTTAGACGGAAATGGTATGAAATGGAAGCGTGTTAGCTAAGATTTAATAAGCACATGGATACACGTGTGATAAAAAGGATGTGTAGTTTTCATAAAAATACTGAGCGTCTTGCAGATTATTGAAGATAGCGATTACTGGATTTTTCCAATGATCTACACCTTGTCTGAAATAACTGTGTTTAAAAAGAGAAACATAAATTTATAAAGAAAGGTGAAAATGATATGTTAGAACAAAGAGATTATATAGACTTAGAACATAAGGTTGCTAAATGGATGGAAGAACACCGAGGGCCTTTATCCTATCCGTCTTTTTATGCAGGAAATTTGGAAAAGGAAAATGGAAGCTTTGAAATCTATGTTAAAAAGAATGAGATGTTGCTGGATGCAGATAAAAAAGCTTTATCATGCTTATTTGGAAAAGCATCCTTTATTGAAGTACCATATTCTTTAAATGAATTACATGTTTTCTATGAAATGTTGTGTGAAAAAATTGATAGTCATACATCAATTAATGGATTTTGGATAAGTGAAAAAGAAAATGCTGTTATGATTTCTTATGACGGCAATCTAGAATTATCAAAGCAATCCATTAAAGAACTTGTGACACTTCCTCCTTTTGTAAAGTTTATAGAGGGAAGGATACAAGAAGAATTTACAGTTGCTGCAGGATGTCAAATTACAACTGCTGTAAATGGAGCAAGTGGATCCTGTGGAGTTCCGGCAACGGATTTAGCTACAGGGAATGCTGGCTTCATTAGTGTCTTTCATAATGCACTCCCGGCATTTGCAGCAAATCAAAATGTCTTATTTGGTAATAATGCTGGTCAAGTATGTGGTTCTATCATAAGTTCTCTTCATGGAGGAAATGTTGATGCAGGCTTTGTCCTGGAAAATAATACATTCTCGAGTAGTAATTATACCACTCTGGGAACACATATTACCGGTGTAGACAGATTTCGGTTTATTCACGCAGCTGTTACCCGATACGGAGGAATTACCGGTAATACCAGCGGCAGAATTGTATCCTTCCATTTCTCCTCTGTTTGGCAAGGGACTACCATCCATAATCAATACATGTGTGATTATATTTCAAACCCTGGAGATAGCGGCTCGCCTGTATTATGTGATGGAAAACTGATTTCTCTTCACAGATGTGGAAATGCGGTGCCGGGAATTCATCAGGCTGGCAGTTGTCGTTATGAGGAAATTGCAGCAGCTTTGCATATCGCCTGGGATCCAACAAAATAAAAGCTTTTTACGTATATATTATGTAACAAGAAGCGTGCAAATCAATATTGAACGAATTGCATGCTTTTTATCAATTCCTTTTCCGCTTCAGCTACTAATTTCTCTACCTTTCATGTAGGAGAAGACTGAGAAAGTATATAAATCTAGTGAAAGCACTATGCTTATCGAACAATTCATTTTATATATTTAAAAGCACTGTTTGAAACAAGGCTTATCTCTTTTTGTATTAGCTCCCAAAAATATAATATAGCAGATGCAGAAAATCTAAAATTTGTAATGTTAGGGTGTCGAATTGTAATAACGAACATTGTTTTATATAAAATTTTAAAACTACATTTATAATTACCTCGATAAGAAAATTATATATGAAATATGAAGAAACGAGAATATGCTCCACAGTAGAAGGTAAAGAATATGGCAGAAAAAACGAATATAGCATTTCAGACACAATTTCATATTATGCATGAACCATTCACAGCAAGCATTGGTATCTCTGAAAAAGGTATGTGCATGGGAGCCGAATGGAACAATGAACTTCAACATACGCTTTGTCTAAGTGACTTAATATCCGGCCTTTCTATAACACTTCCTGCATTTCTGGATTTGCAGATTCGTTTACAAAGCATAAAAATTATCTATCAGGCAGATGGTCGTATTTTATACTTAAATATGATGATGAAAAATGGAAGAGGATTGCAATTAGCTGCCAATTTATCAAGACAGATGTATAGCTGCAGGATGAACACAACGTATACGTTTCATTTTATGGAATTGCCGTTCGTAGGAAATTATTTTCAAGCATCAGAAGGTTTTACATTATCTTATGTTCAGGCAACGTACGGAAAAAAAGACGGAATAGAGTTTGCCTATGAACTGGCAGTAAATCTGCTTGGTTTTATCAAGACATTTGGTGAATTGAGTCAGGCAGAGCCCTCGGAAGCATTGGCAGTATATGAGACTGAGAA
Source organism: Erysipelotrichaceae bacterium 66202529 (assembly GCA_017161075.1). NCBI lineage: Bacteria > Bacillati > Bacillota > Erysipelotrichia > Erysipelotrichales > Erysipelotrichaceae > Erysipelotrichaceae bacterium 66202529. The sequence continues at coordinate 419,336 of CP046174.1, forward strand.
CACTCCTGTAAAAGACGCTGGGGTATCCACGATTAAATGGATGGAGTTGAAAAAAAGAATCGGTCCGGTGTATCTCAGTAGAATTGCAGCACAGTTTAAAGAATCACAAATTATGATTCTGCTTGATGCGAGCTTTACCATTTCAATTATAACACTCAGTTTTATTGAATTATACATAGCAGTTGATATTGCAAAAGGATTTTCCTTTACATATGGACTAAAAGGATTACTCATTACAGTACAAAAGCCGCCTCTGTATATCTCTGGGGGACTTTATATCGCAGAACCTGGAAGATTATATAATGGAGAAGTTGAAGTACGTTATGAGAAGTTCTCATTCCTGGCGTTGGGATCTTATGGTATTACTGAAGATAAGAAAACCTCTGTATTCATCTATCTCATGCTGGATTATGCCTTTGGGGGTCCGCCATGTTTTTATATAACCGGGCTGGTTGCCGGCTTTGGTCTGAACAGAAAGCTGAATCTACCAACACTAAAGCATGTAGAGGAATTCCCGTTTGTAGCAGCAGCTATGGGAAAAAGTAAAACACTGAAGCCCAAGAGCGACCCTGCCGCTGTGCTTTCTGAACTGAGCGATTATGTGGAACCACAGGATGGAGTTGACTTTATTACTGCCGGAATAAAGTTTACGTCATTTGGTATGGTGGAGAGCATACTGGTCGCAAGCGTTGAATTTGGAGCACGAACAGAAATATCCCTATTGGGATTATCTGAACTGACCTTACCACCAAAGGCGAGAGATCCGATTGTCTATGGATGCCTGGCTTTGCGTGCAGTGTTTGCACCGGACGACGGGATTTTGCAGATTGAGGGTGCATTAACGAACGATGCGTATCTGTTTACGAAAGACTGCCATCTGCGGGGTGGTTTCGCTTTTTACTCCTGGTTCAAGGGAGAACATAGCGGTGATTTTGTTATCAGTATTGGAGGTTATCACCATAACTATCATCGCCCTGCGCATTATCCTGCAGTAGAGAGAATCAATATCAGTTGGGATATCGCAAAAGGACTGACGCTGAAAGGAGAAGCATATTGCGCATTGACACCCAATTGCATCATGGCGGGTGGAAAATTAGATTTAGATTATGTGAACGGTAAACTGAAAGCATGGTGTCATGCTGTTGCGGATTTCCTGATTGAATGGAAACCGTTCCATTATGATATTGAAATCGGGGTATCAGTCGGCGCATCTTACCGTATCGATTTTTGCTTTATCCATAAAACATTTAAAGTGGAGCTAGGGGCTCATCTGCACTTATGGGGTCCTGAGTTTGCAGGTCTTGTCAAAATAAAATGGTATATTATATCTTTTTCAATCCATTTTGGCAACAGCTCTACAAAATTACCAAATCGTCTCAGCTGGACAGAATTTGCACAGGGATTTCTACCTGATTACAGTGGGGGTATAACTGGTTCTTCCATGCATCATGAAATCCTTACCAGATTCTTAATAATACGGGGAAAGATGAATGAACGAAAAATCTTCTTCCCAGGGAAACATCAACAGGTACCGGTCTATGATTTGAATGCTACAGATTTTCAACTAACTGTAGAATCTGCTTTGCCCTGTGCAAAAATCTTTCTGAAAGATACATTATGTTATCAGGATAAGAACACATACGGTATTCTGCCAATGGGAGTAAAGAATCTTCAAACAGTACTTGCAGTTAAAGTCGTTCGTGTAAATAGTGTTCATAACAGTTTGCAAACTTGCCCTGTAAATTTAAAGCAGGAATTATTCACACAGCATATCCCTGGAGCATTATGGCGTACATATCAGCCTGCAATGGGAGATGAAATGATCAAGGATGCACATATGGGAATCACCTTGTATTCAACCATTCATCAGGGGAGCGTGTTACCGGGAAATGACAGCTGGTATTCTTTAATGCAGCTGCAAAAAAATGAAGAATATCTGAACCCTCTTCATGCTCGATGGAACGTTATCGTTGAACCGGAGAAAACAGATAAAAACATGCCGGTAAATGAAATTATAAAAACCTTAAAGAAATCAATACGCAGGGAGCAGTGGCTGTCACAGCTGACATCATATCATGTTCGTTGCGAACGTGAAATCGATATAGATAATTTTGCGGACAATTTACAAAAGCTTATGCTGTGTCCTTTGGTGATCTATCGTATCGGTGCTGATAAAGAAATTATTTAGGAGGTGTTAAAATGGATGCAAATATAAGATTTATCAGATCGGAATATCCGGATATTCCAACTGGTTATTACCAGGTAGAAGTACAGGAAACAACAAATTTATTTCATGAAAATAAAGTCATAGAAGGAGATAGAGAAGTTGACTTCATCATTAGTGCGAAGCGGTTTTCAATGGGAGAGGACTTTGTATACTCCTGTTATCCGCCAAAAGGTTCCGTGGGTGATTATGGGACAGTTCTTCCGCACATTGTACTTCATGACCCGCAGGCGCCATGGAGATACCGTATTGACAGCGGGCAAAAAGATGAAATGGTTCCTACGATGGCTCTGTTTGTTTTCTGTCAGGATGAAGGCATAAAAGAACACCAGATGCCGATAAGAAATCTGCGTGACCCGACCAATGAGACTGTATTTCTTCCGGATAGCTTTAATTTAAGTGAGCTGGATACAGAAAATCCGGATGATGCATGCAGTGCTATTGATATTCCGACAGAGCTCTTCCTGAAACTATGCCCGGATATACAGGAACTGCAATATTTGACACATGTCAGAGAGGTTGAACTGAAGCAAAAAGAAAGTGATCCGCAGGTGAAAGAGGGACGTTTTTCCTGTCTGACCGCAAATCGCTTTCCAAAGAGTGCAAAAAATCTGGAAGAAACAGTAAATCATCAGGTTTATCTTGTATCACTGATTGATTACATACCATACCTTACCGGTGAATGGACAAAGGATACCTTTGCTCCCTATGCTTATGTACGTGTTATCACATATACGAAATGGCATTTCTCAGCATCTCCACATCCCTATGATTTTCTTGGAATCATTAAGAATATAAAACCTGATATCATGGTACATTCTCCTGATCAAAGCGTTCAGGATAACGAATTGATCCAGGTCTTAAAAAAAGGATACATACCGCGAAACCACAATTTAAGAGATGGCTCAAAAACAGTATCCTGGTACCGAGGACCGTTAATACCTATTCAGAAAAAACATAGTGCACCGCATTACCATATCTATGCCGATGAGTACTATTACTATGATCCTGTAACAGGAATGCTCGATGTAAGCTATGCCTGTGCATGGCGTCTGGGGAGAATGGTGACAATGCAGAATCTATCGTTATGTAAAATACTGCTGGAATGGCGATTGCAGAACTCACGAACCGCAGCTTTATATCATCAATACAATGATATTTTAGGGAAAGGAAAAGAGGATTCACTTAATGAATGCTCAGCAGAAAAAGTTAAACAGACTTTGCAGGAATGTTGCTTGCGAAGTGTGGAAGAACTCAACCGCTTAATGGAGATTACGTATGAAGGATGAAAAATATTTTGAGGGAATGAATAAAGATGATTTCCCGGAAGTACTGATGCAGCTGCTGAAAGAAGCCAGTCTGCTCTATCATGTCCCTTATTCCTATCTCAATCCTGACAGCAATCTGATACAGAAAGAAGATTTGCGCTTTTTCCAGATCGATCACAACTGGGTAATGGCTTATCTGGACGGTATCTGCAGTCCTGGAAGAAATGCAGCTATTGATTATACACACGACACCTATATGTTGATAGAACAATATGAAACAGCTTTGTGTGAGCAGCAGACAGTTCGTCAGGAATTGCGTAATACAGCGATCGAAAGAAATGCGTTTCAAAGTGTAGAACCTTGTTCAGGATTTCTTCTTTATTCTGAACTGGTTGAAGATTTCCGCGGCTTAGAGTTTCAGGCATACTCAGACACTGCTGGTAAAAAAGAACTCCTCGTGCTCCGTATCGAGAAACTTGGAACATGTATGATGATAGGAATTTTCCGCGGTATTTTAAAAAGGCTGGATATCGGACAGCCGCCGGAGGGTCTGCATTATGGGTTTATATGTGAAAAAGACAGAACATTGAAAAAAACAATGAGAAATATTGATGATGGAGTATTAAACGGGAATCAGATTACAATTCCGTTAAAAGATACTGCAGATAGAATTATTGATGTTAAGCAAACAGCAGTCGCTATGAAAGAATCCCTGCATCGTGAAATAACTGCGACAGAATTTGCTTTGGAGATGATACAGAATGCGCATACAGGAGTATTCCTGGTAGATGACATATGATAGAGCCTAAAGACCTTTCGCAAATCACCCTGGAGCCGATGTTTGTTGATGCATGTATAATGGGGTGGCCAAAGAGTAATGAGCGAAATGCGAAGGTAAAACTGAATTATCGCTCCCTTATAAAGAATCCGGCAGGAGAAAAGCTGGAATCGGGATACTTTGCCGGCGTAGGCAGTATGGAACCAGGGATTCATCTGCATTGGATTTTGCCGGATCAATATACTCACGGAATTCAAAAAGAAGAGCAGGGTGAGATGATCTATCCTGTAGTTCCAAATCGCTGGATGATTACGCGCTTATCATATGTAGATGATGAAAAAATGCAAATGAAAAAGAAAACGTGGATAGTTGAAAGCGATGTGATTCGTAAGACTGGATCAATCTATGAATCTTCTATGATAGAAGTAACCGATACTGCACAGCCTTATCGTTATCTTGGCTGTGAATATGAGTATGAGGGGAAAACAACATCGGATATTGAACATTACCCGGGAATGACTGCAGTAAGCAGCGGTCTGCCATATTTTAATGCATACTATCCTGAATGTCAGCATGTCTTTGGTTTTTGTGATACTTGTGAGGACCTGGCTGAAGCAACAGTAATGAGTCCTGTAAAGCTTATGTATGTAGTTTGCGGGTGGTGGGAAAAAAATCAGGAAACATCTCTGCATGTAATGCTTCACGGTTGTGTAACAGATTTACAATGGACAGGGAATGAGACTGAATATGAATCGGGTGTTCCACGAATTGACACTCTTTCAAACATCGCTTTAGCAAATTCATCGGAAGAGGCACTGGCAGCTATGCTGGCATATAAACAGAATGATCCAAGTTTAGAAATTTTATTACAAAGTTTACTGCAAGGCACTCTAAATGATTGGAGTGAACTTGACGGAAAATTAAATGCTGAAGCTAAAATTCATCAGCATACCTTTGCGATTGAAGCCGGTGCGGAAGAATGGGTCATACAGAAAGATAAAGAAATGTATGATATAGATACAGAGCAGCGATGCAAGCAGCTGAATATGGTATCAAAGCAGGCATTCCTTCTGCGTCAGGAAATAAAAGAGCTGCAGCAAGCAGTATATTATCTATGGTATGATATAAAAACGGGTAAAACGAATAGAACAGAAGGAATTTCAAACATAATGCATCTTGCTTCTTCACTGCAAGAAAAATACAAGACAGAAGAAAATCTGAAAGGAAAGCAAAAGCACCTGCAAGAACAAATAGAAGGTTCTCTGAAGCAGGATCAGCAACTTACAAAAATTCCCGGACAGCGTTATTACTTACCAAAGGAGCCGGTTTTGCTTATCGAAGGCAGTGATCAAAAAAGCATCTACCGAAAGATTGAAGCCTACAAAGAACTGGATGTGGTGAATAGAAAAGGAAGCGAAGCAGTTTCCCATATTAAATTGTATACACAGGATTTTCCTTCTGGTATTTTCGAACTAGATTCCCATCTATATCAGAACATATTCAAAACTGTCGATACTGTGGAATTGCCCGAAATCGTTCAGGTTTTGATTTCGGAAGCTCTCATGCTTTGTAAAATGGGGATATATTATCTTATCAAAAAAGAAGCACAAAAGTATGGCTTACATTATAAATATGAGCGTATTGCCAATATTCTGTCAATCTATCAGAAAGAACTGGAAAAAAATGCAATAGCTGAAGGTATTAGACCGAATCCATTGTGTATCAATTCTTGGACTCCTCCATGGAATCCGCTGTTTATGGAATGGCAGGTAAGATTTCATCCGGATCCACAGTATCAGTCCGACGAATACCAAGCGAGCAATTGGAATTTTGATGGAAAAGATTATATGCCAAAAAATGATTTTAATATGAAAGATCCCTTTGTATATACAGGACGTACGATTCTATCATCTCATGAAAGCGATGTGCTGGCTGAACGATTTGATCAGTTTACAGAAAGCGCATATCCGGAAGTGAAGATGAAAATTAAACAGATGCGGATACTTTCACAATCTCTTGGAGGTTTATATGATTTTATGTTGAAAGAGGATCGCAGCCTGCTTGTCATGCCATGGCAAAAAGGGGATTCAAAGCTTGATGATCTTGTAACAGCACTCCTTGGTGAAGAAGACCTAGCACAGCGTTATAAGAAAGAAATACCTCTCTTTCCAGTACGTGCAGGTAAGCTGGAGCTTTGCAATCTGCGCATCATTGATTGCTTTGGTAGAGCTATTGATTATACGATTGGTGATGTCATTCTTCCAATATCTTTCCAGGATAGGAATCATTCACAAATCAATAACGCGTTTCTTAAACCACGTATCTTGCAGCCGCTGCGTATTCAGTTTACCTGGGATGAAATGCAATGCGGACAGGATGAGAAGAGCTGTATCTTTGGATGGATATGGGCAAATATGAATGAATCCTGTATTCACGTTTACCGTAGTAACGGACAGATGTTAGGGAGTATACAGCTGATATACAGGGGGAACAATCAGACGGAAATGAAAGCTGTATTTGCTAATCCCCCAGGAGAGACAAGAGAGTTTGAAGAGCTGCTGGAAGATGCCAATGTGCATCTGCGGCAATTTATTCTGGATTTACTGGCAGCATGCAATGAGAATATATACGTCTTAAATCATGTGCTGGAGGTAATTAATGACAGTATGTGGAATATTCATAGCAGCGGAATGCAGAGAAACAGTGATATTTTTGCTTATCTGGGACATCCTCTTGCTCTTTGCGGCATTACATTGTCTTATGAACTACTGGGTTCTTTCCGATACAACGAAGAGAATGGCAGAAGGTTTAGTAGTATTCAGCATTCTATATTTCCCATTTGCCTAGGTGATGTTGAAAAACAAGGTGATGGTGTGATTGGCTACTATTTACATGAGGATGGTTTACTCAATTATCAGCAGCTCCATTTATCACATGCATTTGATAAAGATAGTAACAGAAAGTTTAAAGAAAAGGACGGATATATAAGTAATCAAAATCAAATCCCGCTTTCCATGGATCGAAATTCACAGCCTGTGCATGTATCTATTCTCATGAGTCCTTATGGGAAATTGACAATAAATAGTGGAATCCTACCTGTAAAAGAAGAGCAACTACCGGTTAGCCTGACAGATGAGGCTTTGCGCCATATTTATCTTTCGCTGTTTTACGGTCCATATCTTACATCCGAAAAAGAAATACAGCTAATTCAGCCTAAGGCATTGGAGAAGCAATGGTATTACATGGACTATGAAGCACCTGGAAAAAAATGTATAACAAAAGAATTGCACACGCCGCAGCTCCATGCAGTATCGAATGAGGACATTGTTATTAAAGAAGGCTGGCTATTGCTTCGTGAACAGGATCGTGTTAATGAAGAAAAAAAGCAGGATGAATAACAGGATATGCATCTTTATAATGTACGAATCAGTGTAATTATAAGGGTGTTTCATTCCAAGTGCCTTATAATCCGACATTGCCGAGATACCAATACTCTTCATCATATCCAGTACGGCATACCTTTGTCCCATCAAACCTTCATTTTAAGACAAGTTTATTGTTTTATATCAAGTTACAGGTACGTGATTTATAAAAATAAGCTCCGTCATCGGTGCACGGAAAGAAGGAAAACAGCATGAATAATGATAAAAAGGAAACGGAAATCAAAAATGGAAAGTGTTACATTGATCCGCCTTGTATTAGGCGGACCAGCATACAGAAGCAAGTAGTTAATGCGAATGAGTCTGAAAATACAATTCAAATCTCTGCGTACCTTGATGAAAGCTTAAAAAATCCGGATAAACCGGAAAATACGTATAGGATCATATCCTATGAACTTATTTTAATTGCCGGTGAGGGAGCAGAGGATTTTGCTCTGGTATCCGATATCAGCGGGATCCATATCAGCTGTAATGGTGTAAGGCTTGAACCTGAAGTATATAAGAAAAAGCTTCATCAAGAGGGGGAAAGGATACATTTAGGGCCGTATGACTGCGAAGTTGCTTATTTGTCATTAAAACTGGAAAATGTGATTACGAGCGCAGATTGCGGTGTAACAGAAATTGAATTGAATATGATGGTAGAAAATGATGAAGAGGAAATCTTTGATTTTTCAGGGACTGTTCAAATTGAAAAAGTTAATGCGAAAGCAGAAATTCTTGATTTTTGGCCAGATAGTGGAACAACGGTTTACCAAGGAGGTATATTAAACTGGCAAATAGAAAATGCAAAGATTCTCCAGTTACAGGAAAATGATAAAAAGCCGATAGCATTGAACCCCAAAACAAGTTCTTATAGAATACCACCTTCAAAACAGTCACAATCTGTAAAGTACAGACTGCTGGTTGATGAGAATATAAGCCGCACTTTTCGTATTATACAAACAGATAGCATAGTAAAGGATTTCAGCTTTAAAGCAGATGAAGAAGGAGGTCTTGTATGCTGGGATGTTTTGCAGGCAAGAAATCTATGGATTGATGGGAAAGCCTGTTCACCCAGAGGTAGTTTAAAGATTGAGGAAGTATCCCGGCCTTGCATTATAAAGCTTAAAGCGGAAGGCATTCATAATACGATTGAGAGTACTCTTTATATACCTTCAAAAGAGTATGATAAAAATATTCTTTGCTTTAGAAAAACGTGGATTACGAATGATGTACAGCGTATTTTACAGATTGCATGGGAAACCTATGGTCTATATCATGTGAGAATTGTTTATAAGGATCGGGAAAGGTTACAGCATATATGGACAATTTATGATAGAAGCGTTGACGAAATACAGAAAAACGGTACGATGGATGGACAATGGGAAAATCTTGCGAATGAAGAAAGAATGGTGGATATCACTATGGAAATACAGGAACAGGCGCAAACAGCGAAATGCATGATTACACTATAGGAGGAAATTGAAATGAGCAAGTTAACATTACAGATGTCCTGCGATCCAATGTTTGTCTATCAGGGAGAGTACGTAAATAATAAGTACCGGTATATTGATAATGATATTGCATTAACATGGAAGAATACGGGCAATGATGAATTTGTTTTTGAAAAAGGAGGAATCCTTGTAGAGGCTTATTATCGAAGCCAGGCATCTTCTATCAGAAATTCTCTTAATCTTGAGCTGTTGTGTAAAGAAGAGCTGCAAAGCGTAAAGTGTTCATCAGACCAGACAGAGTTAAACGTTGAACAGTATCAAAAGGATAATACAATTTCATGGTCGCTGGAACCGATAGCATCTACTTTCACAATACCCGCTGGTGGAACGATAACTCTTTATTTGAATAATCTGCATTGTCCTGTTGACCGCAAACATTGGGAAATACCAGCGTTGCTACGGATACATGTAAAAGAAATTTCAAAGGATACAGTAACTGAAGATATCATGATTGCGAAGCGTCTGCTGCCGCAGTTGATGATTTACAGCTTTCATGCAGAAAACCGAAATGAAGAGAATGACTGCTATCAGGTTAACTATGGTGAAAATATCACACTTTCATGGGAAACTAATGCAGATGATTGTATCTTATATCCATTTGATTTGCAAGCAGAAAAGATTGGATCATATACGTTTTCGGTTTATGAAGATATGATTGTCACTTTGCGTGCGCATAAAAAACAATCCAGTAAATCGTATTCTGTATGCAAAGAAATTAAGATAAGGCTCGTCGATGAAAAGCCAGTAATCAAAACCTTTCAGATTACTCCTAGGAAAGGGAATACAGAGATAACATATGAAGCAACCTTTGATCATACCACCTATGGCTATATCGATCACAACATTGGCCGACTGGAAGAAGGAAAGCCGTTTACAAGACCGCTTGATTTTAATAAGGATGAATTCATATTGACGGCAAAATCAAAAACACAGGAGGTAATGAAAAAACAGATTGCTGGAAATGATTTTCCTGAAATCCGTATACTTGATTATACTGCGCAGAAAACAGTTTCAGGCTTTCATTATCGTATCTATTGGAATATTGTCAATCTCAAATCCGGTGACAGCATAACACTGGATACAAAAGGGAAATCTGATGTGGCAACGGTGCGCGGGACTGCAGCATATGGAGATGTAGAATTTGATTCCAGCGAATTATTAAGACTTCACATTTATACAGAAACGAAGGATATTGATTTTGATGATATATATCCTAATTGTCTATGGGAAGATTGAGTGAGTATGACTAATCAGGAGTCGGATGTAACCATTCTATATGGCAAAATCGCCTTGTTACATAAGGAATTTCCTGCAATCACAACAGCGTTGGATGCAGCACATGGAAATCTATCTGCCCATTCTGTAGACTTATTACATTTACGTTATCATAAGGATGAAGAAATTCTTGATGTCAGCGGTGTAATAACCCTTGCAAAGGGGAATGAGCTGGTTGCTGTTAAAGTGCTCATAGAAAATGAAACAGGTGATCAGTGGTCAAAAATGTTTCTGCCCTTCATGGATACGTCGCTAAAAATCCATGTAAAATTTGAAATTCCACAGAAAGCTGCATGTGGATTGAAGGGTAGAGCTGTTTATCTTCAGATTGACAGCTAAACGGTAAGACGTATGCTATGAATTGAAAGGGACAAGTGATGCTGCTATCGCTTTTAAGGTTTAGCATTTATAAGTGTTACAAAAGAAACCAGAATTGGTTTAAAGGAGAAAAATTATGGCAACAGTTAATATTAACGCGGGAGTTAAATTTACATTATTTAGTACTCATTTTGCAGCAGCTATGCAGAAAGATGATACAGGATTAAAAATTCTGTTGATTCCTTCTGTGGCAGAGAAGAAAAAAGAAATAACAATAGGAGATATGGTAGAAGAAATCAAATCATTGATAGCCCCTAATGATCCCAAGAATAAAGAAGTGAATGATATGACAAAACAGCTGACAAATGCAGTAAACGGTCTTGCTCCAACAGATACAGAAACAAAGCCGGAAGAAAAAGCCAAAGCCTTTGATCCTATGTCTATTGGTATCACGATTGAAGAAGCGTTCCTGTTTTATGAAAAAAAGGGAACTGTAACCACGTTTGAATATGCGTTCAGCCTGAGTTTAAATACATCAAAACTGATTAAGCAGATGGAAGTTTTTTCTTTAGATGGCATTTCATTATCCGTATGGAATACAACACGTCCTGCAGTAATTCAGGAAATGAAAATGATTGGTATTGATGATTATTTGAAACAATATCCATTATTGGAAACATCTGCAGGTTAAGGAAACCTGAAGTATATGAAAGAAGAATATGCATTCTAAACATAAGGAATTATAAAAACCAGCACAGAATTGTACTGGTTTTTATATCTCAAAAAATCTACTTAGCTTAAACATAAGAAAACATAATGATGCAGTAGTTAATTGCTAGTTGCTTTAAATACGAACCAACTAATCAGATAATGCTGCTTTAAGAATGCTTATGAGTAATGCTTTTCCAGATATCTCATTTTTTATGATTTTCAGTTTATTCATATGAGTATTGCTCTGAATTCCTTTATATCTGGCACTATTACAATAAAGTCATGATAAGCAAACACTTCAACATTACGATTACTCAATATGCTGTTCCAGTTTGATGTGCCAGTTTGAAGCATACTGGTTTACTTAGACGTATGAATCGTGAATGTATATAGAAGTTTGTGCCCCAGATTTGTATCCTCTATATTTTACAGATGACCGGATATTTATTTAAATTTGATTATTTAAAAAAGATCGATATCTTCGATTGACGATTAAACACTCGTCATTATCAAGCGTTATACTGCGATGGCAGTCTTTCTCAATATGAACAGATTTTATATGTATTCGATTAACTAGTGTATTTTGATTAATTTGACACAAGTTGCAATTATGAAGTTCTTTTTTTATTTCCGAAAACTTCAGGTAGCAGCGATATACCTGATCTTTTGTGTAGAGGTATACCTTGTGATCAATATTTTCCATGTAGTATATTTCCTGGCAGGAAATAAAGTAAAGATTATGCATATCATCATATGCTTTTATATGCACACTGTTTTTTTGAAGATGAAGCATTACATTACAAAGATAATTTTTATTTCGTTTGCAAGAACGTAGGATAACCGTGTCCTCCGCTATCGTGTTATCAATTTGTATCAAAAAATTCATTTGAATCCCCCTCCCAATATGTAATAAATAATAATGATCTTGATTGTAAATATTTAGAATTTATAAAGAAGTTACCAATTAACCACCACATGTTACAATATCATGAAGGGTTTAAAAAAAAGGAACCACTAAATCTGAAAACAAACCAATCAAAGGGAAACATGTAAAAAATAAGATTTGTAAATAACAAACAAGACAAATTAATTGAAAAAGTTTGTTTTATCTTTGCATTGGTAAGTGAGAGGGGCTTATATTAATTTCTCCTGCAAATATAAAAATCAAACACGTCCACTAAAAATGACAGAATAAAAAGTGGGAGATTAGGATTATTTTAACGTGCATAGGAGCAGCTTTTAAATAATTGAAATACGGAGTAAACATTTATGTATACCTAAAAATCTTCATGCATGGTGGATCTTTTTGAATAATTCAAATTCTAGGTAGAAGAAAAAATTCCCCACCAGTATTGTGAGGAATATGTGGCATTTAAACATGAATAGCGTCAGATATGCACTTGTTTATCGAAATTATAAAGTACTTTGATTTTAGTGAAACTCAGTGGTTACGAAAAACGTCATCATAGGGTCTTTTCTATTTTTGTGTTTTTAATTGAATATCAATAAGCTTTAATCCTTCTTCGTTAGCAGCTGGAGTGTATGTGATTATAAACTCACCAAACTTCGTATCAGGAGCAGTACCTTTTTTTAGGATTAAATTAATGTTACTGCAATACAGAATGTCTTCTGAACCATGTTGGTCTTTTATACGTATTAGCATAGGCTTATCATATGTTACAGAATATCCTTCCTCGGTGTACGCTTGTTTTGTTATTTTTCTTTGATAATTAGGGGTGGTGAATTCCTGCTGAATATAGCCTTTTCGATCAATCAGAGCAGTACAGGAATCATATAAAGCTTTCAGCAAGTCAAGTCTGTCATGACCTTTACACGAAATATCGCTGATCTTGATTACATGATTTTTTTGATTATGAAATATTGAAGAAACAATTAATTTGGCACGATAAGGATAGGTTTTGTCTATCCCTAGAATACGGGATAATTCCTCACCATTTTGGGTAAATCGCTCGTTTATATCAATGAGTCCTCCTAGATAGTCTGTATTTAAAGCCACTATTGCAGCGTTTCCTTTTCCATCAAAGGAATTCTCTAACCAATCCACATAGGCAGGATAGGTTAAAAGTTCGTCTTCTAAATATAACGATATACCATAGGAACTTTCGGTTATGGCTAAGCTGTTTTCATTTACACTATCGTACGGTATGTGCTGTGCATCGGCTCTTACCGGATCCAGCAGATGATGTACTCCTTGCAGATACTTCTTCTTCTCCGTATTATAGTCATTTACAAATTTTTGATTAAATGTTGTCATAATAGACCTCCTTTTTAAAAGTATAAGTATATCCCGCATCAACTTTACATGTAAATAAATACCTTTTCAGTTTACTTTTTTAGTAGCGAGAAGAAGTAATAGAATATTTATCAATGATTTAAAATTCAAATACATTTTTTCACCTCCTGCTTTTACAATTTAAAATTTAAAACATTTGACATCATATCTATTCTTCTGCTTTCAGTATATCGGAAACAAATAAAATCATATGATTTATCACTATAAGATGCGATTCACCACATAAATTTTACAATACATGAAAACTTAAAATAAAATGAAGTTATCTGAAGGACAGGATAATTTCACTGCATGAATTCAGTTTCTTTACAGACTGCTCTTTCTTCTGTAAGCTATACAGAATATAGCTTCCTTACTTTTACCTGATTTTTAATAACAAAGAGCATTCGATAATTTTCAAGTGATTAGAAGCCTACTCATTGTATGAGTGAGAATTTAGGTTATAGCAAGGGAAAAGTTTAATAAGTTGTCAAGTTCTTTATGCATGACAGAGTAATCATCCTTTCTGTAGAATGGCAATTTATCTCAGACTATCATAAAAATATTCAGCAATAATCGTGTAAAAGGAGTACTCGTTAAATGCTGAGATTTTTTAATTCTGATATGTAGGAAACAGATAATCTGTTTTGCTATTTCTGCATACTGAAATTCTGCCTTTGTTACTCAATTTGTATACAGCCTTGTACTGCGGTATGCTATAATATTACACAAAAGGGGGAATGTTATGATCTTACATGTTGCTGTATGCGAAGATGATCGTCTGGATGCTGCGCAACTCCACAGAGCTATCCATAAAGCCGAACAGAAGCTTTCATTTGAATGCCGGTTGACCTTTTATACAACGGGGGAAGCCTTTTTACACTCTCTGCGCCTCAAAACACCCTGTGACCTTGTTATCATGGATATTTATTTGAAAGCTGAAAATGGAATCGACATTATCCAGCAGGCTCGCATCCTGCAGGAAAATCTGGAAATCGCCTTTTTTACGACCAGTAAGGAATATGCGCCGGAAGCATTTCAACTCAATGCATTACACTATATCGTAAAGCCTTTAAATGAGCTTCAGATTCAAGAGGTATTCAGCCGCTATTTTGAACGGGCAAGGCTTCCTATCCATACGCTCCGGCTGGAAACAGAGCGCAATATCTGTGAATTTCCCATCCATCGTATAAAGAAAATAGAAAGCAGGAATAAGGGAATTGAAATCTATCTTTCCACGATAGAGGAGCCTGTGTTCATCAATATGCCATTCCTACGCGTGGAGAATATTATAAAAGAAGAACAGCTGATTACTGTAAGCAGGGGACTGATCCTGAATCTGTCCTTTATCCGGCAAATACAGCGAAATGGTACCTGTCTGTTAAAAGACGGTACGACAATTCTCATAAGCCGCAGGCGTAGAAATACGGTGCTGCAGAAATACCATGATTATCTGTTCCAGCAATCAGAAACGGGAAAAGCAGTATGTCGGTAATACAGCAGCTTACCCAGTTTATCGGCTTTTTATCTCAGACGCTTCCCTTTGCCATCCTTGCCTGCTTCCCCTTTTCATCCGGCATGCTTCGTTTGGGTAAGAAAAAGGTGATTCTCTACTGCTCTATATTTTTAACTGCAGCGTCTGCACTCTTTTCCCTGATGATGAATTGTCTGTATACAAAAGATGGCAGCGGTTATGCATTTATGAGAAATCTTGCCGACCTGTATTTTCTGGCTGTGCTCTTGATAACGGCTGTCTTTATCTGTTATCAAACACAGGAGGTCTTTATAAAGAAATTACTTGTTTACATAACCGTCATCCAATACGGTGCTGTTATTTACACGGTTGTAACACCCTTCGTCAATATGCCTGCCTCCTTCCTCTATGATCATTCCTATACCGTATATAATAAGAACGCGTACATGAATTTGCTGCTGCTTGTCTTCAGCTATCCCTTTGTTGCTTACTTTTTTAAGCACACGATACAGCGGATTCTCCCCGCGATGGATCAGGCATCTGTACGACGAGGCTGTTTATATCTCGTCACTGTGATATTTCTTTACTGCTTCTGCATTTTTACTGTAATGAATCGGACAAATGGTTTATTCAAAGATGTGGATCTGATGCTGTTTCTCATTGCTGTTCTTGCGACTGATATACTTGTTTATTATATGTATTTCTCAGAATTGAAGGAATCTCTTGCGAATCGTGAGCTTTATCATCAGCTAGATTCATTTCAGACACAATATGAAAAGATCTCAAGCAGTATCGAGGATGCCAGAAGAATCCGTCATGATTTACAGCACCATCTGAATGTCATCAGATCTTTACTGCAGGAAAATAGACAAAAAGAATTAAATCAGTATCTTATACAATACACACAGGCGATTGAGGAAATCAGCCAGCACACCTATACAGCCAGTCCGTTGCTTGACAGTATTTTAAATTACTATGTGCAGCGCTGCACCAGCGAAGCTATCGAAGTTGAGGTAGATGCAGTTGTAATTAAGGAACCGGAAGTAGATGCTACAGACCTCACTGTTTTACTTGGAAATGCATTGGAAAATGCTATACAGGAAAGTAAGCTTACCAACCATCCCAAAATCATAATATATATTCGCTATGTTGATGAAAGGCTGCTTGTACGTATCGAAAATAAGTGCCACTCCATGACGGTATCCGGAAGAATCCTGCCAAAAAAGCGTTCAGAAAAGCATGGCTATGGCATGATCAATATGAAAACAGTATGCGAAAAGTATAAGGGGAGCGCCGATTTTTATAAGACGGATTATAAATTTATCACCCGATGTATCCTATATCCTAATAAATAAACGATATGCCTTACTGGCAGTTTTTTCTACCGAGTGGTTGTGTAATATTTTGTGAATTATCATATAATTATCACATGAAGATTTACGGATGAATTTGGGGGAAATACGTACAGGGGTGATGCTTCATGATGGATACAGGTAAATTAACAATTCTTTTTATTGATGTAAAGCAGGAGATGGAGCAGCTGATTCTGAACTGTCTTGCATCCGGCAGTGGCTACACGGTGACCAGCAGCAGTATGGAATTTCTACAGAAGAAGCCTTCCATACCACAGGTAAAAGAATTTGATTATATTGTCCTCCATGCTTTTGATATTCAGGATGTGAATAATAAGGTCATGACACTGTTTTCCTGCTTCAGAAAAGCGAAGACGATATTGCTTTGTGAAAACAGTGAGGATTTCTTTTCTCTGCAAAGCTACTCCTGGTTCTTCGCAATACGATGCTCCAAGCTTACACAGGACTGTAAATCTCTGCAAGAAAAACTAAAGTACTTGTATGGGAAGGATGAATGCTATTATTTCCAGCATTCTGATACGATGCGGAAGCTGCGTATACAGGAAATTTATTATATCGAATGCAATAAAAACTATTTGTATATCAATGGTAAGCAGGATTGCTGGAAGGATCGGGCTACTATAAAATATGCACAGGACTCATTATCCGGTTATGGCTGCCTGCTGATTAATCGCGGTGTTATTGTTAATCCAGTATATATTGAAAGTATCCATGGCAATGAGATTATCATGCAAAATCAAAGGATTCTATATATCAGCAGAGCTAGAAAACAGGAAGTATATCAGAAATGCCAGGAACTTTTACATGTGTGAAATAAGGAATTAACCAGATTTATGAAATATTGTATATATGTGCTTTCCTGAGAGAAGGGAGGATCAAATAATGGAACAGCTGTATAAAACAGAAGCAAATCAGAAGCGTGTAACTAAACAATCAGTATTTGTTCACCATAATTCAGATTATCCTTTACGTTTGGGGGCAAAAGCATTCGCCTATGGAAATGATATATATTTGGGGAAAGGAGCGGAGTCATCTTATTTGCATGAGCTTGGTCATGTTATCCAGCAGCAAAATAATGAAGTAAAGCCACAAAAATACATACATAATATTCCTGTGAATATGAATTCTGATTAGAAAAGCAGGCAGATGAAAATAGAGAGCTAAATTGTACACAAAAAGAAATTCTTCATCCTGTTCTTCAATTTGATTTAGTGTTCACAAAAGAAAAGTTAGAACAAAAATGGAATGATGAAAAGATAATTATATATATAAAGGAATTAAATGATTTGATAAGTAAATGTCTGACAGACATAGTAAAAGTTAATAAAGCAACTGCAAATGAATACTTTTCTATTGTGATTGATATTTTGAAAAGCGCCAGAACAATCTTACCAGAATCTGCAGTAAGTACAGGAAATAGTAGAGATAGAATTATAATGAAACAAAAAAAACTATGCATTATTTTTAAGACGAAATTTAATTCATACTTAGGAGAAGCATTGAATGAAATGCGATACGATGTTGCGACAGATGTGAATTTCGGTAAAACGGGAGAAACTACAATGGATCCAAATATTTTACAACTGTCTACAGTATCACTAGAAGATATTCGATATGTTATACAACTGACTGCTAAAAAAGACATGACCAGATTTGAAAGTTCATTACAGCTATTAAAAAAATGTTGTCAAAAGGAAAATGTAAAAAAGGCCATATTTGGATGTAATCTAAATGTTACAAATTTTTTAATTACATATGATTCGGATCATGATGATATACAGACAACACGACCAATTGTACTTGCATTTCTTCGAAGACTAGAGCTTACTGCACAATTTATCGATCAGGTGTATGAGGAACTTGAGAGAAAATTCTGGATAATACCAAGCGGTTCAGATCCTCATGAAGGAGGAAAACAGGCTCTGTTTCTTGAAAATAAAGAAACGAAACAACAGATTGTTTACAAGAGACGTTCTCTTAGTCCAGATAATGTTTTGACAGGAAGTGATGGTATACTTGGTACTGTAGCGATTAAAAGAGATTTTATACATCCAGCTATGCGTTTACCTACTATGCTAATAAACCCTGAGGAAAATACAGAAATGGTAGTTTCTCTTCCAAAGGAAGCAACAAAAGCAGTCACAAGAGAGCAGGCTTTAAAAATATTTTATCAATTGGGAATGATGGATGTTCTAACTACATTGATGGGAATCGGAGATTTACATACGGATAATATTATTATCACGGATAAAGGTCCTCTTATCATTGATGCGGAAGTCTCTTTTATTGATTATTCAAATAATTATATACAGAGTAGTGTAGGGCCATTAAAAAGATATTGGTCAAGTGACCAATTTTCTCTTGCTTCCTCTGTATTCTTTATAAGAGATATATGCGGAATCCGAATGTCATGGGAAGCCTATGCTGATTCAGACTCACCATACCAACAGGAGTTTTTTACAGGAAGAAAAGAAACTATTGCATATCTACAGACAGGGGATGCTTTTAACCAATTGATGCACACATGTAAATCTAATTTGTGGAAAATACAAACTGTGTGAATTGTACCTATAGCAACACCTACGTTAGCAACTTATCTAACTGTTTTTTTAAAAAAGGATACGGCTAAAGATCGTGTTAATTTCGTAACCAATATTGTATACCCAAAATTACAAGCTGCAATTTTGAATGGTGACTTTATATTCAATCATAAGGATTTTAAGATTATCATAGAAAATAGCGGAACATCAGCTGTGGAGGCACTAATATCGGCATTCCGTGATGGAACAATTCCAGCCTTCGAATATAATCTTCGAAGCGGAGATATTACATTAGATTCCAAAAAAATTGCGAGTGTTTCAACGAAACAGACTCGCTCAAATGGACTTTATGGCTTATATTTTTATCGATTTCGCCAAAATGCAGAGCGAATTTTAAAAACATTGTAACTTACCATTCATCCCTGTACATTACCATTCGTCCCAAATGTAGGAATATTTAATTCAATTCTGCTAAAATAAAGGAAAAGAAATACTTTATTACAATATGGGCGGTGATACAGTATGCAAAAACAGAGAAACAGGTATTATCATGGAAAAATGCTGCGCAGCGAGGACTTTATATGTGAGCAGCGTTATTTGCTGGATCAGATAAAGGAGCGTACACACCTCATGCTTGGGGAAGGCATTTTATATGGCCTTCATATATCCAGGCAATCAAAGGAAGCCTTACAGATCAGTGCGGGAAGTGCTGTTGATGCGAAAGGTAATTATATACATTTGGAACAGAATTTGACTATCATGCTGGAAGAGCTGTCCGGCTTTTCCCGGCTCAATGCAAATGCCGGATGGATCACATTGCATTATAAGGAAGCGGCGATAGATAAAGAGTTTGTTGAATTTCCAAGTGCAGACCAGCATGAGGAATATGGAAAATGGGAGGATGGATACGAGCTTCGTATTCAAAAGCTTCGGCTGCCGGATTATCTGGAAGAGGAATTGTTTCAGGAACAGGTGGTTTATGAGGATAGCTACCGCAAACTGTATCTGCATATTCCCCGCATTCTGCCGCAAGCAGGGGATGTTCAGCTTCCGCTTTTTATAGAACAGAAACAGGAAACAGCCGTTGAATTGTCAATGACCCTTCGTTCTCCACTGTATCATATACAGAGCATTGAACTTTCTACAAAACAAAAACAAACAAAGTGCTCCATGGTGATACCCTTAAAACGTAATGAACAAGCCGGAGGCCATTATGCGATGTTTCATATCGATCAGCTGAAGCTGGAGAACCGTCTGGTCTCCCCTTCATGTGCATCCTTTGAAATAGAAATAGCTGAGCATATAGAGCAGGCTGTGACGACCCGATTCCTGAAAAAGCCGTTCGTATTTCAGAAAGAGCTGGTGCTTGGCTATGTAGACTTTTGTTTTCAAAAGGATCATCTGGAAATTCAAAGGGTGGAAGAAACAGGACGGTTGGAATGCCAAAGGCCGCAATTGGATATGGTTGTAAATGAATTTCAGCGAAAACTTCATTGGAGCCCGCCTGAACAGCATGACAAGTATTTTGCGGAATCTCCACAGACTAAGGAAGCCTGCGGTATTCTGAGTTTTCAATGTGACAGCCTGCATCCGGTTTTTTACAGTGATGAAATCAGCCATGGTCTTGGCCCCGGGGAAGTGCAGCTTCAGCTATCTCTGGAGCTGCATGAGAATGCGGATGCACAAGAATACCAAAGACAAGTAATCAGCGGGGACAGCTCGCTGTTTCAAAAAGAGGATATCCGCTGGGCCGTACGCAGTTATCCCTGGACAGGTTGCTTTCAGGCTGCTGTAGCCGTACCCGAGGATTGCTTTGAACAGAAGCTGTGTTTACACTGGTATGCGAAGGCCTGGGATATGAAACAAAATGAGGAAAAGGAAAACCGTCTGCTTCGTTTGGAGCCTTCCACACTCACCTGTAAACCTCAGGATATTTGTCATTTCACAGCGGTATTTGAAAAAGAGGATGACAGCAAAGAAGTACGTTATTCACTGGATGAACGCAGTGGTGGAGAATTGCAGGAGGATGGAACCTTTATTGCCGGTCATACGTGTGGTCTTTATCAAATTCGTGCGTACTATCATGATCAGCAGGTCAATGCCTATGTAAAGGTGATGGATGGACATGAGTGAGTTGCATCTTGAACACTGGAAGCACATGGGTGTCCTGTATAAAAATCCATCCTGTACCTGTCATTTATACGAATATGACACTCACACATACCGTGTGTTTTGTATTACACAGGAACAATTACAAAGATCACTGATTTCTTTATGTATGGACAATGATCTTCCTTATAGCTTCTATCTGGGCAGCTTCTGTCTGATTCAGCCATACGTTGAAGCGGTTCCGCTATCCACATGGCTTCAGGAATCCCATACCATACAGGAGCGTATTAGCCTATGCCGCAATCTTGTATTTGCGTGTATGCGCACTCATTGGCCGGAACGCCTTTTGGATCTGACGCTGGATATCTACAGCATCGGTGTTACCTCAATGCTGGATATCGAATTATTTCTGAATCCCAACTTTTCACATCTGCAGCATCCACTACATACAACAGCAATCTGTACAACCTCACAGCTGCTTGTAAATATCCTGTCACAGGGGAAAGAAACCCGTCACATGCGATGCTATCAGTGTCCGGATAAGTATTTGAAGTTTGTGGAAAAGGTGGAGCATAGAGATTATCATGACTATGCACAGTTGATGAATGATCTCTATGATATGGAAGACGCTTTTATTCGGAAAACATATAACTGGACCCTATTCATTCGCATCGGCAGTATCGTTTTGGCCGGTATTGGTATTCTGGTATTGTGCGGCATCGGCATATATAAATATATGGAATGGAGCGAGCGAACCTATGACGGTTTACAGCGCATTGGGGAAGAACGTATGGATCCATGAAAAGAAAACATTCCAGTGAAGATTACGTACGCTTCTTTCATATATATATTGACCGCAGGGTATTTATGCTTCTGTTACTGCTTGTTCTCTGTATTCCGATTTTTTTCTTTCGCAGAGATTTGCAGCAGCTCTTAAATCGCATCACCAATCAGAATATGGAGGCTGCCACCTTTTCCTATAACGATTTGAATCTGGCAAAATACCAGGGTAATGTGAAAATCCTGAATCAGGAAGGAAAGCTTACCTATGAGGGCATGTTTTCCAATGGGGCATGCAATGGCAAGGGAACCTTATATGATGAACACGGACACAAAATCTATACCGGTGAATTTGTGGATAATGTTATGGAGGATAAAAGCGGTACCCTGTATTTTGACAAAGGAGACATGCGCAAATATGTCGGAGAGGTGCATAACAACCGTGCGGATGGAGATGGAACGGCCTATCGCAAAGTCGATGAAAGATATGCTTTACTATATGAAGGCTCCTTTGTAGATGGTGAATTTGAAGGGAAGGGGATTTATTACGATGAGCATGGAAACATTGACTATGAAGGGGAATTTCTTGACAATATGCGGCATGGACAGGGGATTCTGTATGAGGAAGGTGCCTATACCCGCAAGGTGTATCAGGGAGAATTTGCCTTTGGAAAGCCGCAGGGTACCGGTACGCTGTTTGATACCTTCGGCAAGGCTTACTATACCGGTGCCATGCATGAAGGGCATATCAACTTCACATCCTTTCTGCCATCCACACTAGAAGATGTACAAACAAGCTTTCTATTGCCGTATCAGATTTATGTTTATGAAAATACAACGGCAATCGTATACAAAACAGATTTGTTATCCCTGGCTTTTTTTACCAAATATCCATTAAAGCTGGATAAAGGCGAGAAAGAATGGAAGCTGAAGGATAAGCAGGAGCCTAAGGATATCGTAATTTCCTCCATCATGATGGTGGATAACAATATTGATGATCCTAATACTGGAACGGACTCGGATAAAATTGAAGCCTCATGGCAGAAAAAATATCATTCGCATACACAAGAGCTTCTGATGGATGCCTACGATGTAATAGCACTACGGCTTACGGAAAATAAACAATTTAAAGAATATCGCAAATGTACAAGCCTTGTAGATCACGGTAATAATATAGAAGAATTGCAATACCATTTCCAGCTTGATCTTACAAGGCGTGTCCTCTATCCGGTAACGGAGCTGTCTATCGGCTATGGCTATCCGATATATGAGGATAAGCTGCTGTATACAATCATGCTAAAGGAGGATGAGGCAGCAAAGGAAGAAAGTGAGAAATTTGTGAAATGATCCATGAGGTATCTAAGACACTATGCGCACAGCTGATTGACCAGTTGTATCCGGATTATCTGCTGGACCGCGACGGCGTGCAGCTCTGCATTCCCAGACATGAGCATCAGGATGTACAGATCGGTATCTATCTGTATGATATCAGCGAATACTCCATAACCGCACAGCGCTATGCAAGTGTGGATGGAGATTCCCGTGTATTCCCCCCAAAACTGATGGAACTGAGCTACCTGATCTATGTGAATGAGGATGCACGCTTTGGCGGTTACAATAAGGAGCAGGAGGAGATCCTGTATGAGAAAATGATACAGATCTTCCATGATTTGTCTGTCTTGCAGGTAAAGAACTGTCAGCTTCCTCTGCAGTTTGTCAATATGGAGCTGGATTCGAAAATTCATATATGGGAAAGTCTTCATCAGCCTTTGCAGCCTGCATTGTATCTGCGAGTTGCACCGGTGGAGATAGCTTCTATGAAAAATGAAAAGGTCAATATTGTACGGCATGTGGATGTCAAGACAAAAAGTAAACACAAGGGAGGAGTTTAAATATGGGAGCGATTGTAACAACAGGAGCTATGATGAAATGCTCGTTTGGGGTGGCACCGTGTCCCTTTCAGGCATTGAGTAATACCAGTGTATTGGCAGGATTGCCTGTAGGTACCATGCAGGATATCAGTCTCGGCAGTATTCCAACATTCGGTATGTGTCAGAGCTTGGCGAATCCTATGGTAGCCAGTGCAACAGCTGCTGCACTGGGAGTGCTGACACCGATGCCCTGTATTCCTGTAATAGCTGGACCATGGATGATTACAGGACCCACTGTTCAGCTGAAAGGAAGCCCGGTATTAACAATGGATGCCAAGGCAATGTGTGCATATGGAGGTATCATCCAGTTCATATCCACACCGGCACAAAAGGTTACAGTGAAATAACTGTATATATGCAGTTGCAGAACGATTGTCTGGATGTAGAACGTATAGAAAAAAGGAGGAGTAACAATGGCAGAATATTTATCACCGGGAGTATACGTAGAGGAGTTTGACAGCGGGCCAAAAGCCATGGAGGGTGTTGGAACATCGACAGCAGGGTTTATCGGGCTTGCGAAGCGCGGCCCTGTTACCGGAAAGCCGGTGCTGATTACCGGACTTTCACAATTTCGCAGCGTGTTTGGAGGATATCTGGATGCCTCTGTGAAATACCGCCATTTAGCGTATGGAATTGATCAGTTTTTTACAAACGGCGGCAGCTGCTGCTATGTCATGCGTGTCGCAAGCAGTCAGGATACGGCTGCTGTTCTAAAGCTGGCACATGAAGGTGTCACTCTGCATCTGGAAGCAGGCAGTGTCGGCGCATGGGGAAATGAAATCCGCGTCTCCATGGAAAAACAGCGCCTGATCAAAACAAATATCCTGGAAGAAGCTAAGGATGAGGAACAGCGGATATTCCGTGTTAAGAGTATCAGCGGATATGAGGCTGGTGATCTAGTGGAGCTCGTATCCAATGAAGGAAAAGAATACAACCGTATTGTCAGTGTACGTGAGGGAGAGCTGGAGCTGGAACACAGCTTTACGATTCCATACGCAGATAACAATATGCTTCCTTCCATATTTCTACATCGAATCGGTTTTCTTATACAAGCAGAATGTGACGGTATCGTGGAAACCTATAATGTTTCACTGAACAGCGCAGCTACGGATTTTGTGAACCGCGTTATGGGAAAGGGAATCATATTGCACGCAGTATTCTCCATAGAAGAGGAATCCGTTGACAGGCTTTCCTCCTGGCTGACGCAGTTTGCATTAAACGACGCTGCTTATACCGGCTTTTTGAAGGATGGAAAAACCGTAATAGAAGAAGGTGCCGAGTTGTTTCTGGGGGAGGATAAAGGCCCAGGTAAGCGCAGCGGTTTGGAAGCCTTCAAAGAGGTGGATGATGTCAGTATTATGGCGATACCGGGTGTGACAATTCCGGAAGTGCAAAGTGCACTTGTCGCACATTGTGAAGGACTAACAAATCGTTTTGCCATTCTGGATATGCCTTCTGATACGCGCAGTGTGGATGAGATGCTGACCCATCGTT
The DNA here is from genome assembly GCA_017161075.1 of Erysipelotrichaceae bacterium 66202529. Classification (NCBI taxonomy): domain Bacteria; kingdom Bacillati; phylum Bacillota; class Erysipelotrichia; order Erysipelotrichales; family Erysipelotrichaceae; species Erysipelotrichaceae bacterium 66202529. Next base: position 444,837 of record CP046174.1, read on the forward strand.
CCTATTTTGATTCCACCTATGCGGCCATCTATCATCCATGGCTGCAGATGTTTGATCCACTTATGAAAACAAACAGCTATTTTCCACCGAGTGCCTCCATGGCAGGTATTTATGCGCGTGTGGACAATATGCGCGGAGTGCATAAGGCTCCTGCAAATGAGGTTATCCGCAGCTGTACCGGGTTAAGTGTGAATTACAATGAGGTGGAGCAGGGAAAGGTGAATCCGAAGGGAATCAATCTGATTCGTTCCCTGCCTGGACAGGGAATCCGTGTCTGGGGTGCCAGAACGATGTCCTCTGATCCGTCATGGAAATATATCAATGTGCGCAGGCTTTTCATCTATGTAGAGGAAAGTATTCGTGCCAATACGAACTGGGCGGTATTCGAGCCGAATGATGCCAATCTCTGGATGCGTGTGGAAGGAACGATTCATATGTTCCTAAATACGCTGTGGAGAAGTGGTGCACTGGCTGGCTCCAGTGAGGATCAGGCATTCTTTATCAACATTGGCCCATCGACTATGACACAGGATGATATTCTGAATGGCAGATTGATTTGTGTAATTGGTATTGCACCGGTACGTCCGGCAGAGTTCGTTATCTTCCGTATTACACAGAAGATGCAGGAACTGTCATAAATAAGGAGGAAGCACTATGGCTGTTGTATATCCATTTAAAAAATATAATTACAAGGTTACTGTGGGAAGTCTTGGAGACATGGGATTCTCCGAGATATCCGGTGGAGATATTTCCTATGAACCGATTGAGTATCGGGAAGGAAATTACGAATCCAGCTCTGTGATCAAACAGCAGGGCATTGTAAAATATGGCAACGTAACATTAAAATACGGATTGACTGCCAACAAGGCACTATATGACTGGCTGAACAGTACGCAAACCGCAACTGTGAAACAGGAGGATGTGGTAATTGAATTGCTGGGAGATGATCATAAAACGGTTCTTACCTCATGGACACTGCAGAAAGCAATTCCTATCAAGCTGGCACTTTCTGATTTCAGCGCCACCGGTAACGAGCTGGCTGTGGAATCCGTGGATATCGCTTGCGAAGCGATTATCAGAGGGTAGGTGAAAGAATATGCAGACAGAATACACATTTACGCTGCCCAAGGGATATCGTGATGCAGAAGGTGTGATACATAAAAACGGTACCATGCGACTTGCAACCGCAAGGGATGAGCTGGATGCTGTACGGGATTTTAGAACCCGCTCAGCCCCGGAGTACATGACGGTTGTTCTGCTTAGCAGAGTCATTACAAAGCTGGAGGGCTGTGATTGTGTCACTCCGGAAATGATTGCCGATATGTACACAGTAGATGCTAATTTTCTTCAAAATATGTATGAAACGATAAACAATAATGAGGATATGATCATTCACGTAACCTGCCCGCACTGCGGCAAGGAGTTTGATGAACCGATAAATTTTTCACAAAGGGATTGAGTCTGTACAGTCGCGATACGTTATATGAACAGATTTCATTCCTGGCTTATTACTTTCACTGGAGCTATGATGAGCTTCTGAATCTGCCGCATAAGGAACGCAACCGCTTCTGTGAAGAAGCCGGCAAAATCAACCGCAGAGCAAATGGAGAGTCTGAAAGTATATTCGACATATAATCGGAGGTGTGTATGAACAGAAAAGGAAAGGGATACCGAGCATATCCGGTATTTATAGCTTTATGACAATGGAATTACTGCATGCCTACCGTTTTGGTGTGACCATACAAAATACAACTATGGGATTTCAGGAGCTGAGCGGCATCGCCCGGGAAATTGAAGTGGAGACATACCAGGAAGGAGGACGGAATGATTCTGTTCTCCTTTTCCCTAAACGCACAACCTCACAGGGGACGATAACCCTGAAAAAGGGAGTTTACAGTGAACAGCAGCATCCGTTTTATCTGGTAGGCGAGCAGATTGACTCCATGGCGATTGAGGTATATGGAAATGATGGAAGGACGGTCATGAAAACCTATACATTAAAAAATCTTGTGGTAGCGAAATGGGAGGTGTCTGCTATGCAGGCACAGAGCAATGAAATCCTGATTGATACCTTTACACTGGCATATGGAGAGCTTTATGTTCTTTCATAACTGGAGGCAGAAGCGTAAACTGAAAAAATTCCGACCCATTGCAATACTATCGACGGATGCGTTCTACCGGCATGGCTTTCACCCGGTTCTTTTAAGACCGAAGACAGTTCTCAAAGAAATAAAAACCAGTGTTATACGAAAAGAGGAGCATACGCACCATATTCATCACAATATGACAATGCATGTGCATCAGGCGCAAACCTTTTTACAGCTGCAGCAGCAAAGCAATAGCAGTAGCCTTGTCATACAATCAAAAAGGATCATAAACAGAAGCTATCCGGGGAGCATCCTGCAGCTTCGTCTTGCCCGGTTTTCTGTAAAACAAATGGCAGAGCAGCGTTTGCTGGAAGAAAAAAATTATTATCAATACCATCCAGCCAAAGCCAGGGAGCTTGTCACAGGCTATTTACAACATACAGAAACAAAAAGCTATTTAAACGCGTACATGCAGAAGCATTTGTCCATCTATCCCCAAGGTGTACGACTGCACAAATCATCTTTGTTCACATCTGTTTCCTTGCAGACCTGGAGGCAGGTACTCCATCCTGTGGTACAAAAGCAAAGCAGAAAGCTGCTGTATCGGGAAAGGCAGCGACTGCAAAATCAGGTTATCCCAAAGGAGAATGAAGCAGAGAAAAAAGCAGAGACCAAGCAGCAGATAATGCCAGAAAGTCAAAGCATTGACATGAATGCTTTAATAAGAGCTGTTGTACGGGAAGTAGAGCGTAAATTAAAGCAGGAACGACTGCGTGAGGGAAGGAGATAGGTATATGCTGACAAAGGCAAAGCTATCTAATGTGGATGATAGTGGAAAACCGGGATCGGATGTGTTTTATGTACAGTTCAATCCGAATGAAATTTCAATCAGTGAAGCGGTTGCTTCCTTATACAGCATGGAAAATGGATCCAAGGATCCTAAGGTGAATCCTGTGGATACGAAGAAGGAAAAACAGGTACTGCATCTATCCACAACACTTTTCTATAATACCTATACCTCTATATCCCAAAGCAGCTATGAGGATATTCGCTCCTATATACGGAAGCTGTATCCGTATACTAACGTCGGTGTGGAAACCAAGGAGCAATTAAAGAAAATCTGCTTTACCTGGAGTTCCATCTGCGTTATCGGTATATTGGAAAAAATAGATGTCCGCTATACGATGTTTTCTCCTTCCGGCATTCCCGTACGCGGCGAGGTTTCTATATCCATAGCCGGAGAGTATTATGGGGAACAGCTACAAACAGTGAATCCCAGTGAACAATCGGAGCTGCGTGTGCATACCTCCTTTCTGGATGCTCTGCGCGATTATAAAGACAGTGAAAACTGGAAAAATCTTGCACAGCAAAATGATGTGAAGAAGGCAAGATTATGAAGCTGAGTGAAGCAAAAACTGCAAATGCAGGCTTTGAAAAGCTTACAGTAACCGTACACATTGATAAACAGCAGCTGTATCCGGGCTGTCTTACGTTAAAAGAATTGCATGTCGATACATCCTGTGAGCTAAAAACCAATACCGCAGAGCTTCTCTTTTGTGATATTACAGATACCGGTGCCGTGAAAGCTGTATTGCAAAGCGGCGCATGTATCACGATCGAGGCGGGCTATCAGAAAACGGAGGAGCTGCTCTTTCAGGGCTATGTTCATACGATTACGCTGCGGGAAAGCGGAAGCGGAAGTCTGCAGGAGCTGGAGCTGTATGCACAGGATGTCAAGGGCCTGATGATGCTGCATAAGCGATGTGCTGTTGAAAGTGGAAAAACGAAGAATGCCTTGCTTCAGGATATCCTGAACACAGCTCTGTATGCAGAATATACTGCCTCTGTGAGTATTATGCCACTGGCTGCGGCCGTGGATACCCTGTGGTCAGCCTATGGCTTTACAGATTATGATATCCTGCAAAGACTATGCTCACAGACCTTGAATACCTGCTATGTTCGTGGAGATACCCTGTGCTTTGAACCGCGTTTCACCGTACACAGAGAAACGATGGAGCTGGATGCTGCGCAGGAAGTATACCGGGTGGAATGCAGATATACCATACAGGATCTTATCGGGAATGTACAAACAGCAGCCTGTGACGGATTTACAGAAAAAAAGGCGGTGCAGGAAAGTATCGCGGCTTCAACCCTTCCCTATACCCAAAAGCTTTCCAATATTGTGAAGCATACCTCCACAAGCATAATGGATGATGGATTTCATGATATGGAAGAATTAAAGTATATGATAAGCGGAATCAAAAAAGAGGTGGAAAACAGTTATGCGAAATGTAACGGACAGTGTGTAGTCCTGCCCTGGCTGTTGTGTGGCTCCCAGCTGATTCTGCCAGAAACCGGCGACAGAGATAAAATACAGAGCTATGTCATACGCGTTATCCACCATATAGATCATGTCAGTGCCTATACCGAATGGGAGGCAGTTATACAGAAAGGATGATGAAAATGGATCTTATGCATATGGACGAACAGGGCAGCTTTCGCAATATGGTAATTGCGACGGTTGCCGGATATGGAAGTGAGGAAAAGAAAGCAACGCTGCAGGTGAAGCTTCCGTATATGGAGGATGGGAAGGATCTGCTGGAGGGGGTGGAGCTTCTTCTTCCCTATGGCGGTGCAGGCTTCGGTTTTTTATGCCGACCGGAAATCGGGGATCAGGTCATGGTGCTGTTTACCGGCGAGACAACACGCAGAGCAGTTGCCATCGGTTGTATAGCTGCGAATGACAGCTCTTTATGGAATGCCTGCAGTGAGAAAAATGAACAGAAGCAATGGCATATGAAAAATGGTATGCAGCTGTCCATATGGGATGAGCAGGATGCCTCAAAAATGGAGGTGACCTGCAAGGATACCTCACTGAAGCTGGATGAAAAGGAACAGCTCCTTTCTGTACAGCTAAAAGATAGCACACTGCATATAGACGGAAAAAACGGAAGCATTGCACTGGATGCGGAAAAGGAGTTGACCCTGCATTGTGGAAACAGCAGCATTACCATGAAAAAGGATGGAAGTATTACACTGGAAGGAAAGAATCTGCAGATAAAGGGACAGACACTGACAAGCGAAACGAAGATGGACACCAAATTCAGTGGACAGAAGCTGAAACTGGAGGCGAAGCTGGATGTAGCTGTTAAGGGGAATTCCGGTGTGAAAATTTCTGCCAGTGGTATTACAGAGGTACAGGGAGGACTTGTGAAGCTTGGATAAACATCGCAAAGCAGTGCTTTCCTTTCCCTTTCAGATTGATCCATGGACGCATCATGCAGCGCTGTGTGATGAGGCACAGCGTATACGAACCAGTGTTTTCCTGATATTGTCAACTCATGTAAAGGAGAGATGGATGCTTTCCTCCTTTGGCAGTCGCTTAAAGGATTATGTGTTTGAAAATCAAGGAGTTGAAACAGAGGATATGATACAGCGTGAGGTTATCGCATCCCTGCATACTTGGGAGCCGCGTATTGATGATATTCAGGTAAACTTTCAGCGGGAGGATGCAGTGCTGCTGCTTACGATTACCTACGTGTGCAGGCAAAACGGTCAGAGCGATTCTTTACAATACCCGTTACCGCTGGAGAATGAATAGGCATTTCACTTGCTGGATGCGAATGAAAGTATGTTGATCACAAGGATCGTAATATGAATTTCATTGTGGACGTAATGGCACAGCAGACAGCTTGTAAGAAACAATAGTATGTGTAGAGATAAGAAATGCAATAGGTAATTACAATACAAGAGTAATAGAACAGAGGACAGTAAGCATGAAATACCGTGTGTACAAGGTGATAAGAAATATAATGGGTATCACACCACGAGAGTAATTGAAAGAGGAATCATATAAGGAAATATAATGCGTGTAAGACAGTATACACAAAACAGGGAAGGAAATAAGGAAAGGTGGCAGGGGTATGATTGATGTTAAGATGCTTCAGAAACAACGGCAGCATGCATATTTGAACGAATGGCAGGCGGATGAACATGATCCTGCGGCAATTCTTCAGGATATCGGGATTGAAATGCTGATGAGAACGCAAGCCTCCTTGCAGCAGCTGATGCAGGTTCACAGGACCCGGTATTTCAACCGGCTGCCATATCAGCGCATATATGGACAGACATGTATGACCTGTCTTAAAATCCAGCCTTCCCCCTCTTTTTCTCATACGCTTATGAAAAAGGATACTCCTCTGTATATGCAGGGAAGCTCCTTGCTTCCAATCAAAGTGAAGGAAGATATCCAGCTTCAGCAAACGTATGCAAAGGAGGTGTTTTTCGCATATCCAAATACACGTGAAATTCTGCAGTTTCCTATGTGTAAAGATATCCCACTGTTTACAGAACATGGCAATAATATCCAACGGTACGCGCTGCAGTTTACGGTTGGAAATATCTTTAAACGCAGGAAGCATGCGATTTGCGAGGTTTATTTTGAAATCGGTGAGGCGCAGCTTGAAGAATTTCTCACATGGCTGGTATCCGGCAGTGTTACCTGGCAGATACGATTTGCAAATGAGCTGCGCAAGGATTGGACGCTGACGCTGCATAAAAACCATCTCAGCTTTCATTTTCAGGAGAGCTTTCCCATGGATGAAGGAGAGCTTCTGTTTTCCATGGAGGTAGGCGATACACAGCATATTCCGGCACTATGGATGAATGGTATCTATCTGCGTATACCTGGTGCTTCTGCTTATCCGGACAGTATCAGTGTACAGGATATGGAGGAAAATCCTGGAAGCTTTCCACTGACAGATGCTCCGATATCCATATTTCAGACGTGCTATATGCGCTGCGATGAGGTTTTTACGCGCCTTGGTGCAGAGCTGACCTGGAGGTTTTCCACCGGGGAACAACTGTATACGGCGGGGAAAGAGCTGATTGAGGATCAGGAATATCATTTATTTATGCGCAGGCTTCCCAGACAGCAGGTTGTCTATGATGTCTATGTGGATGGTGTACGCCTGGAGTATTTCAATGGAGAATGGGTAAAGCTGAATGATGTTCATTTTTCAAAGGATTTTTTTCATCAGCCGAAGGATTCCTGTACCATGCATTTTCGCTGTCCGAAAGACATGCTTCCATACACCTATGACGGTGTGGAAAGCTACTGGTTTCGGTTAATGATTACGAAAGCAGAAAACTGTTATCAGCTGCCATCCTACCATCATATCCCGCTGATTCAGCATTCCCGTTGGGAATATGATTATGGAAACAGCCGTATATATCCAAAAAGTATGAGAACCTATGCGAATGGAGAAAGTCAAACCATAGAAAACGGTCATTCCTTTTTGTTGTTTCCTGGCTTTCCTGTACAGCGGACATCTATGTATTTTCTGTTCAATCAAAAGCCGGCGGCAGGAGCGTGCCGTATGTTTGTGGAGCTGCAGCATTCCTTTGATTGCATGCAGAATGTACGATATTTCATAGACGAGGGAGCTGCGCTGAGACCATTGGCGGTGGAGGATGAAACGGATGGGCTTTCTCACAGTGGATTGCTCAGTATGTTTTTCCCCTCCGATATGAAGGAAACGCAGCGCTTTGGAAAAGCTGGCTATTGGCTTTGCGTACAAACGGATGGCAGTATGCTCAATAACCGTCTATTAAGCATACAGCCGAATTGTGTGTATGCATATGGTGATGATGAAATACAGATTGAAAAAGAATTCTATATACAGGAGCTGCCGGTGGATATAACCTGCGAAGAGGATGTTTGTGAGGTGTATATTCAGGATAGGAATGACTGGCAGAAATGTACATTTGCGGCTGATTCCGAAAATCTTCAAAAGCATCAGATTTATTATGATGAGAATCAGCGAATCGTTACGATAAGCCGAACAATCCTGCAAGAGAGAACGGAAGCAGCGCGTATTCGTGTAAAGCTCATTTGCAGAAGGCGAGAACAGCCACAGGAGCTGCCGCAGGGGACAGTTGTATTTCCTGCACAAAGCACGCAGAGGATAACCGCCGTTCATACATTGACAAATTCCAGCTGGCAGCGGATCAGAGAAACGGATGAGCATCTGATACAAAGACTTTCTCATTCACAAACAGAGCCTGTACACATACTGACTCTGCAGGATATGGAACGGTATGTGCTGGATCAGCTTCCGGATGTACAGGATGTGCGTTGTTATGCGCAGGATGGGGAAATACACACGTTTGTTTTGTGGACAGATGCAGGCTTTACGATGCAGAGCCGTGAAAGGAAACAGCAGGTACAGGAGCTTTTACAAAAGAAGCTGCCAGATACCTTTCATAAGGACATAATCGTACGATCTCCGGAAACCGTTATGCTCGATATCCTGTTGGAAATAGAGCATGAGGATCTGGATTTGGATGGGCTTGTAAAGGAACAGATCAAAACGTATCTGCATCCTGTTCATGGACGGGACGGAAAAGGCTGGAGAATTGGGGAATACTGCAAAGCGGAGGAGCTGAAGCACTATATACAGAGTGTGTTTTCCGATTGTACGGTCTCGAATTGTGAGATAAGAGGTCGTATATGGAAACAGGATACAGTGATGTGCCATGTGGAGAACCTCATGGAAAACAAAGCGGGTATTATGCAGGTGGGAGCCGTGAGGATTTTAAGAGGAAGCAAGGCCGAAGTTCATGCGGACTAAGATAAAAAACCGTTTTGAACAGCAGGTATAGGAATTGCTTCCTACCTGAATATAAGGGAGAAAAGGAGTGCTCATGAACATACAAAAGCTGGATACGCACACGTATAAAGAGCTGTTTGCGGATGCTGTGAAGGAATGGAAGCAGCGCAGCGGGGATGAGGAACTATTCCCTTCCGATGTTTCCTATACACTTTTGGAAATGCAGACGATGCTGGTGGATATGCTGAATTACTACAGTGATCAGGTGCAGGCGGCACATATCAAAAAGTATGAAAGGCTTCAGGGCCATAGGGAAGCAGAACTGTGTCCTGTACCCCTTGCTTTCCGCATGCAGCCGAAACAGCCGATGATGCTTTGGGAGGGAACGCAGTTTCCTGTTTCTATGGGTGAAACCGTGCTAATGCTGGAAACAATGCATTCCTATCAGCTTTTTCCAAACGAAATATGCTCTATATACGTAGAAAAGGATACAAAGGCAGAAAATATTACAGAGCTGCTGCGTGCTTTGGAGGGCACCTATACCCTTTCCTTACAGGCGTCTGTCTGCAGCCTGTATATCCGGATAAAAGACCCGCTTCCAAAAAATATTTCCTGTTCCTTATACATATGTGTGGAAAACTCCTGTGTGGAGAATGTGGAAGTGGAGTGGCCGGATATGGCGGAGCTGTATGTGGAATACTTCAGTATTCACGGCTGGCAAAAGGTATGTGAGTTACACGATGCCACCCATGCATTGCAGTGTGATGGGGAACTGCGTTTTCAGACAGGGAAGGATATGGTGGAATCGACCTGTTTTGAAGAATGTGGATTCTGGCTGCGTCTTCGTATAAAAGAGAAATGTCTGGATCATCCCATCGGTTTACAGGCAATATGGATGAATACGGTGCTGCTCAAAGCACAAAATACACTTGCAAAATCGTGGGAGCTGCCAAGCCTTGCTATGACGCATATCCATATCAGTGGGGATATCGCAAAGGAACAGGTTATGCTGCAAATTCAGGGTATGGATAAATGTTGGAGGCTGCATCCACACCGCCGCGTACAGTCGCAGCATGACTGTTGTTTTTACTGGGAGGCGTTCCCAAAGGATATCATAGCGGCACGTTTGATTGCACAACGGGAAGAGCTGCGGCATAAGGCTTCCACCTTTACATTGAATGGAATCTGTTCACAAAGCATAGCGCTTGCCCCCTTATCAACATACCGGCTTGCCTTTCTGATGGAACCTGGTGTATGGCAGGATGGTGACATCATAGACAGGTATGAAAAGGGGAGTGGTGGTATGGGATGCTATCGGACAGAGAATGGTATCTGTATGGGGAACGGCAGGGATTTTCAGCTTCCTTTAGCTGCAGAGAATGCATTGCTGTTTACCGATTTTGTTCAGAAACAGGAAAATTTTACATTGCACAGAGAAACGATACAGGTATATCTTCCTCATCTGACGGGAAGCAATGCACGCAGTACACCGCTTTATGAGATACCGTATGAACAGCCGGGAATCTTTTTCCATAAGGAAGAGCTTGTTCAGTTTCTGTTGCAGTATCCCCTGTTGTCAATTTCGGAGGTACGGGTACAGACAAAACCCGGGCAATGGATGATTCATATACTGGATACCTGCAATCACGCATGTCATATCCCGGCTTATCGCTGTTATGTACAGCGGCTTGTGCAACAGCATGTACCCTTCACAGATCGTGTATGTGTTGAGGATATCCATATACAAGAGCTGTGCATTGCATTAAGGATACAGGTGCTGGCATCATCACAGACAAAAAATCAGCTGGAAGCGGCCTGTAAAGATTATATACAGGACTGCAGAGTGCAAAAACAGGATCTGTATGCTGCTAATCTTTTACAGGAATTAAGAAAGAACAGTCCTGTAGAGATTATCCACTGCTGCTTTCAAAGGGATCATGATTATGAAAGGCTGCCCTATCAGGCTGCTGTTTCATATCGTTTAAAGGCTGTTGTCATAGCACAGGGCATATAGGCAACCACTGGAGGTGAAGGTATTGAAGGAGGCATTATGTTATCAGTCAAATAGAGAAATGCGTCTGCATGGGAATGCCATTCATATGAAGCCGACACCCGATGGTGCACTGGCAATGGATGTGCAAAGCAGTGAAGCTGTGTATGTCAGTGATGTGTTTGACTGTGGCGAGGTATCAGGAACATGGAACGAGCTGCATTTACATTTTGAACAGCTGTGGGAGCTGCAGGCTTCTGTCTGGATGTTTGATGCTGAAGCTGCCAAAACACAGCTGCTCACGTTATCTGTTGAGGATCAGTTTCATGTGATACGGCAAAAGGGATTCACGCAAAACAGTAGTGATATGTTATTGTATGGCAGAGGGGAAGCTGCTTGCGGACGTTATCTGGTCTTCTGCTTTCAGGTACGAAAGCCAAAGGGAAACCATCTGTATTTTACAGGCTATGAACTGAGCTTTCCGGCGGTTTTGTTCAGTGAGTATCTGCCCTATGTTTATCAGAACAATCCAACGCTGGACGCTTATCTGTCTGTATTCAAGGATGTTTATCTATCGTTAGAGGATGAAATTGACAGGTTCTATGAACAGCTGGATCCGGAAAGTGCAACGGAAGAAAATCTGAGGGAGCTGCTTACCTGGCAGGGGCTGGAACATTTTCAGGATTATGCTGAGCTAGCTGCACTGCGCATGCTTCCGGCTTTATGGAATCGTATCTATCGGGAAAAGGGCAGTCTGTTTTATCTTTCTGAGCTGGTGAAATTTTTGTTTCACATTGAAGTATGTATGAAAGCAAAGGATACTGTTCTTCATGTATTTGTACCTTGTATACCTGTGGAGAAAAAGCAGAAGCTGTTATTCTTTTTTCAGCAAGAGGCATCGGCGAATACGGAGATACAGGTACATTTTATGAGGCAGTCCTTTATGAATCACAATGCATATCTTGGAATTACGACAGCTCTGCAAAAAGCAGACAGAGTAATGAATACTGCACAATTGAATTGTGCGGATATCATGAAGTGAGGAATTCAATATGACAGGAAATAATCAGGAGTATGTACAGAAATGTTTAGAATTTTCTGAACGGCTTCAGGCAGAGGGGAAACCAAAAGAGCTTGCAGTATTGTTTCAGGAGCTCCAAAAGCCCTCTGCATATCCAAAACCACATCTTCTTTATGTGAAGGAAAAATTTCAGCTGGATGATATGCTGTATTTTCTGTTTCTATGTGCCTTTCTTTATGAAACAGATACAACTTTATCCTCCTATGTATATAAAAAAACAAAGGCATCCTTTCTTTCTTTGGGGATCCTTTTGTCATGGTATTCAGGGTTGTATCCACTACCTGTAAATGCCGCAGCAGTATGTATGGCTTTTTTAAACGAAGATATCCTTTTCCAGCGTATTGAAGAAACCTATCTGATGATGACGCCGGTCAGATTACAAGCTTATGTATTATACTATCTGTCCAGTGGCTGCCTGCCTCAGCATAAGGCGTTTCGATATGTGGAAGTATCACAGCAGACATTTGCTTCAATATATAAAGAACAACTGGCAGAACTGTTGAAGAATATAACTTTAAATAAATCATGTATTTTAGCTGCAGAAGCATATGCAGGAAAGCGAACACTGGCATTGCAATGTGCAAAAACTCTTGAAGAACCAGTGTTTTTACTATCTGGTATTGCATGGAAACAGGCAGATGTAAAGGAACGATTTCATATATTGAATTGTATTGCTTTTTTTATCAGACTGCAGGATGGCGGTATTGTTTATTTAGATACTAAAGAGGAACTGCTAAGAGAAGAGATTTCCTATCTTGAATATTTTTTTAACTGCTTCAACATCCCTGTTATTATTTCTGCTGAATCGGTTATCACAAACAGATATCCAGTCATACAATTACCTCCGTATTTATCTGCAGCGGATTTGCGGACAATGAGTTTCTTTCTTTGGGGAAAGGAATGGGTTAAATCTTATCTTCATATGACACCGCAGGATATGGTGGATTATAAAAAAACAGACCCTGAGGGAAGCAGATTGAGTAATTATCATATGGATATAATTTCTAGTGATTGTAGTTCTCCACTTTATAAAATACTGCCTGCTGATTCACAATGGAAGGACTGGCTGGGCAGTGATGACCTGAAGGAACAACTGCGCTATATTTTATTTAGAATTCAGCATATGGGGGATTCTGACTTTCATGTACATGATAGAATCCAGGCATGTATTGTCCTGTTTCATGGTCCAAGTGGTACCGGTAAGACCTTGGCTGCCAAAATTCTAGGAAAGGAAGCTGGTCTTCCTGTGTGGCAGGTAGATCTTTCAATGATAATGGATAAATATGTCGGAGAAAGTGAAAAACACCTGCGTAAAATGTTTAGCAATGCTCAGAGAAATAATTGTATCCTGTTATTTGATGAAGCGGATGTACTTTTTGGAAAGCGGACAGCAGTATCCTCTTCAAATGATAAATATGCGAATAGTGCGACGGCCTTTTTACTGCAGGAAATAGAGCGGTATCAGGGGATTGTGATTCTGACAACCAATATCCTTCAGAATTTCGATGATGCTTTTTTAAGACGTATAACAGTCATGATTCGGTTTCCTCTACCTGATAAAACTGTAAAAGCAGAAAAATGGAGAGTCTGTTTTTCCGATATCCCTTTAAAAACAGAACTTCCCTCTATCTGGCTTGCAGAGCATCTGAATCTTACTCTGGCACAAATTGAAAATGTTGCAGTCAATGCCGCTTGTTACTGGAGAATGGAAGATGGTGCTGTCTTTACTTTGGAACATATCTTGAAGGCAGTCAAATTGGAATATAATAAACGGCAGGAGCAGGTTCCGGTTGAAGTAATGAAATTTCTTCATAATTAGTTTATGGATATATATGCATAAGGAAAGGAGTGGTGTCGTGAATATGATGTATTCTTGCAATCAAAATAGCATACACAAGGAAGAAATAAATAAAATGAAGGATGTAACAATTCATCATGGATCCAGTTTTCCGGATATATTTTATGCTAGTGCTGTTACTTATGGAAATGATATCTATGTAAGAACCGGATATGATCATTTGATACCTCATGAATACCAACATGTAAGACAGCAGAGGCAGGGAAGGGTTATTCCAGAGTATACATTACAAGGCTATCCGATTTCTCAATCTCATAAGCTGGAAAAAGAGGCAAATACTCCATTAACTATGGAGGTGAAGCAGGATATGGAACCACAATGTGCAATGCGCCCAGTTATTCAGTGTTATACAGAAACAATATTTCAGGAAATGCTCCGGAAAAATAAAGTGCCTGCAGATAAAGCGCATGCTATGAGTGTGCTGTTAGCACAACATAAAGAAAATATTCCAGATGATAGTTTAGATGATATTGTAAACATACTGTTGCAGTATGATGATGAAAAATATCAGGCAGTCGCTTCGTGTTTACAGAAACTGACTGATGTGAAAAACATCGCCTATTATCTCTCTGCTTTCCAAGCTGTGGATAATAATATTCTATTTCAATTGCAGAAAGCTTCTGAAATCAAATTATTCATAAAAGATAATTTTAATTATAAACTCACGGGCGACATAATACAATTTTTAACAACGGATGATAACACTCAATATTTAAATTCGGAGGTTATATTGAAAGGCGATATGAGTTCTCCAAAACCAGAGCTTATCAAAATGAATATTTTGGATCTTTTGACATTATTTGCAAAATATAATCTCTTAGCTGAAGCAGATACATTCACACAGACGATTAAAATATTAAAGGATTGTTGTGGAGTAGCGTATACAAAAAAGGCAATCACAGCTGCTATACAAAATAATAATTATAATTTTATCGATGTGGACGGTAATTCAAAGGATCCAAAAGCTCCATTGCAATATAAGACGAATCGTCAGCTTATGAAAATATTTGTTAACAGACTGGTATTAACCACGCAGCAAGTGAAAGCTGTTTATGATGTGATAAACTGGAATTTATTTGGTTCTCAAAAGAATTACATTATAGAACCTACTGGCTCTGATCCTCATCAAATGGGGACGCAGGCTTTATTTATATGCAGTAGAGAAACTGGAGAACGCTTATGTATATATAAACCACGCTCGCTTAATCCGGATGAATCATTAACAGGAGAGGAAGGCGTATTTGCAGTTGTAAATGATCTTGCAGAACAGGAAAAGGTTAAGCAATCCCCATATATACCACTACCGACCATGAAATATCCCAAACTACACTATGGGTCACAAAGGTTGCCTACAAAATTTGAACCTATTGTTCAATCTGTTAGCAGGGTTATCACTCCTGAGGAAGCTGATCATTTGCTGATACAGTTAGGGGAGATAAATATGATAAGCAAAATCGTTGGAGGTACGGATATGCATAAAGACAATATTATTATGACTGAAAAAGGACCAGTTGTAATAGATGCGGAATGCTGTTTCGTCGATTTTGCTGGAACAGAAATTCTGGGGACAGACGGTCCCATTTACGGAAGTGATAAAAGCGGTGACCATATGGATTATGCTGCCTGTCATGTTCAGATTGGAGATGCATGTTTATCGCTGAGTGACTACCGTATTGAAATTGGAGTGCCAAAAACGAGGCAGCTAATCAAACAAGGCGAAGATTATGTAAAGGCTGTTTTAAGAAAAACGAAAGCTGAATTTGAATCTAAAATGATATCGCTACTGAAACGTTTAAAGGTTGTACGAATAGTACCCATTGCCACGAGACATTTATCAGGAGGTTTACAATCATATCATATGGCTCATAATGACGAGGACCGAATGAAAATCATTGAAAGGGTAACAGCTGATGCAGCAGAAATGTTAATGACATGCAAAGATTATTCTTATATTCATCCTGATTATTTTGAGTTTATATTTTATGAGGAGGTTTGTAAAAGCTGTATGGAAGCTGCTTTTAAGCAAGGGACAATTCCAACTTTTCAATTT
The DNA here is from genome assembly GCA_017161075.1 of Erysipelotrichaceae bacterium 66202529. Lineage (NCBI taxonomy): Bacteria > Bacillati > Bacillota > Erysipelotrichia > Erysipelotrichales > Erysipelotrichaceae > Erysipelotrichaceae bacterium 66202529. Next base: position 460,514 of record CP046174.1, read on the forward strand.
CAGCCAGATGATTTAACAATAACACTAGACTCTGTTCCAATCATGGAACTTAAACATAAAGAGGATACTAGCTTTGCGCAGTATGATCAACTGATGGACATTAAGAGCCTAATGCTTGATTTTATCATGAAGAAATTTCATGACTTAATTGATTCATGAAGTGTTTTGTATCAGGTGTATACTCTTGATATAATTGCTTCTCAATATGGAAATAATCATCTGCTTTTGTTTTAATTGATATCACCAAATCCCAAAATATGAATTCATAAAGACACTGTTGCCGTCATTTCAACAGTGTCTTTTCAATCAACACTACATAGTGTTGAAACCGCTTTAGTGTTTGAGATAGAATGGAAGCATTGCGCAGTGTCAAAAATACAGAACTCTGATGACATGAGGCAATGTGAATTTCTATAATGGTATCGTAAAGAAGCGGTACCGGAAAGTGAGGTGGTTCCATGAATATCACAACATCAAAGCTGCAGATTCTTGATTATCTGCAGAAAATTACTCGGGGCTTGCGGATGAACGAGCTAGGCGGCTTCACAACAATCAGTATCAGCACAGCTCTGAATATTTCGCGTTCCTTAACCTCCCAGTATCTCAATGAGCTGGTGAAGGAGGAGCGTATCATAAAAATCAGCACCCGCCCCGTCTATTATATGGATCGTAGCGTGCTGGAACGCAAGTATCAGCTGGAATTAAAGAACAGTGAATACCTGAGCCTGAGAGAGCTTATGAAGGAATTACATCAGAACAGCCCGAGACTGCAGGACTTTCAGAAAGCAATCGGCTGTACCGGTAGTTTGCAATACCCGATATCGCAGTTAAAAGCAGCGCTCTCCTATCCGCAGGGAGGTCTGCCCGTTATTTTGCAGGGAGAGAAGGGCTGTGGAAAATCCTACCTTGTTCGCCTGACACATGAATTCTGTCTTAATCGCATGACATCATTACAGAAGGAGCTCCCGTTAGTAAAGAAAAAGGCATTTCGGGATGAAGATAAGGTCAGGCAGATGGAGGAATTATTCGGAATGGGAGCAGTCGATGGACATCCTGCGGTAAAGGGACTTCTTGAGGAAGCAGACGGCGGCATCCTATGTATACAAAATGCCAGCAATCTGAGTGAGGAATGCCAGGAAAAGCTGGCGGATTACCTAGCGAGAAGCAAATTTACGCGTATCCATGATGACCAGGCACAAATTGAAGCCAAAGTTCAGATTATTCTTTCCACAAGTGAGGATCCACATACCGTATTCTGCCATAATCTGCTGCTGAGCATTCCTGTAATCTGTACAATTCCTTCCTTTCAAAAACGCAATGAGGAGGAACGGCTGGAATTTGTCATTAAATTCTTTCAGGAGGAGCAGCTTCGCCTGGAGCGCAGTATTTATATATCCAAGCGCCTTCAGCATTTCCTAATGGGCTATCAATTTGAAAGCAATATTGACGAGCTGCGCAAATGTATCCGTACCATCTGCGCCAATGCATTTGCGGATTGCATCTCAAAGGAGCGGATGGATATTTATTTATATCATCTTCCGGTGCATTTACTGGATCATTTAACAGTGGATAAAAACAGCAGAGACCGTGATTCACTTGTCCGCATTGATACGGTGGAAAAAAATGAAGCAGGAAGTAAGATTCTCGTCATGTGGGAACAGCTATTACAGGCATTTGACGATTATATTGCAGGAACACAGTCGTTCAACGGTTTTCTTGAACAGGGACAAAGGGCGCTGCGATACTATTATGACATTCTTGTATTTCAGGAAACCTATTATGACGGGCGTCTGGAAGCCATGGAGAAAATTGTAATCGAAGTCCTGAACAGTGTAAAGGTGATTAAAAATATCAATCTTCCAATCAACTGTGCCTATGTGCTGGCAAGAATGCTGGTATCCGCACAGAAAAACACATCCTCCCTGTATGAATGGGAACAGGATCATCAAAAGGATATCCAGCAATGTTTAAAGAAAATGGCGGGCTGTATGAGCAATGAATATATTCTGACAGAGACTATTGCCAGACAGCTGCATGCCAATATCAATATGCAGCTTTCCGAAATGAACCGGATTTTCCTCATGCTGAATATCAACTTCTATAATCGTGATATCCGCTCACAGGATACTGTCGGAATTATTCTGAGTCACGGCTATTCAACGGCTAGCTCGATTGCGGATGCCGCAAACTCTCTTTTGAATTCCTATACCTTTGAAGCAATCGATATGCCGCTTAATACTCCGGTACAGGAAATCAGCGGTAAGCTGAATGATTTTATAGAAGAAAATCCGCATTTGAAAAATATTATTCTCCTGGTGGATATGGGATCGCTGGAAGGGATCGGTGAGGTCATTGCGGATAGTGTCAATGTTGGAGTTATCAATAATATCTCAACCTCACTTGCCTTGAATATCGGTATGAAAATACAGCAGCACTATGAGCTGGAGGAGCTGCTGGAGCTTGCATGTAATGAAAATCAGTGCCGTTACAAGGTGCTTTCCGAAGCAAAAAAGGAAAAGGCCATTGTATTCACCAATGATGCAGGGATGCTGATATCGGAAAAGCTCTGCCGTCTGTTTAAGGACAGTTTGCCACGGCCGATTGATCTGAAAATGATTGCATATGAATTTGATGAACTGATGAAAAACAGAACAGATGATATTTTGTTTCGAAAATACGATGTCGTGCTGATGATCAAGCCGTATTCCTTAAAGCTTAAAAAGGTAAACAGTGTGACATTGGAGGAAATTATGAATTTTGAAAACATCGAACAACTGAATCAGGTATTTTGTCCATATCTGAGCAATGAGGAAATCGAACAGTTTGACCAGCGTCTGCTGAAGAATTTCTCCATGCAGTCGGTAATGGAAAATATCACAATACTCAATGCTGATAAGCTGCTGGATTATGTCAGTGATGCTGTCAGTGCATTGCAGCAGACAATGGGAAAAAAGTTTCAGAGTAAAACCATTGTCGGCATCTATATGCATATCTGCTTCCTGATTGAACGCCTTGTCACGAAAACAGCTTTTGAGAAATACAAGGATCTCTCCGGTTTTCAGGAAAAGCATAGAGATTTTATCGATGATGTGAATCGAAGCTTTGAAATTATGCTGCAGCATTATCATGTTAGACTTCCGATATCGGAAATCGCCTATCTCTTTGAGTATATAGAAAATGATTTGCAAAAGGGAGGCGGGGATGATGAATTTTAAGGACAGGCTTTGTGCAATGAACTGCCATTATCGCTTTTATGAGCTGGAAGATTTCTTCCGTTCTATCCACGCACAGGGCATTCACTATGCAGAAATCTGGACAGGGCCAATGCATTATTATGTTGATACCATGCGGCATGAACCGGTGGAGAAGCTGAAAAGACTTTCCAAGGACTATCAGGTAAAGATCGTAGGCATCTGTCCGGAACAGACGAACCCGAAGCCAAACAACATCGCGGTTAAAGGAGACATGCGCAGACAGGAGGTATTCAGCTATTACAGGCAGATGATTGATATCGCCTGTGAAATTGGATGCCGGCAGGTTCTTGTGACAAGCGGATGGGATTATTACAGTGAACCAATAGAAGCAGCGTGGGAGCGTTCTGTGGATATGATGAGGAATATCGCTGCCTATGCTCAGTCACGGAATGTAACACTTGCTTTGGAAGCACTGCAGCCAAATGAATCACGTCTTGTTAATACGATAGCGGATATCAAGCGGTATCGAAAGGATGTGGGGAGTACCTGCTTGAAGGTCTGCATAGACTTTGGGGCCATGGCGCGTGCAGGGCTCACACCGCAGGATTATTTTGAAGCATTTGGTAACGATATCGTGCATATTCATTTCGTAGATGGAAATCCGACAGGTCATCTGGCATGGGGGGATGGCAAGCGTGATTTGAAGCAGGATTTACAGATACTGGAGCGTTATGGGTATCCTGGATATCTCTCTTTGGAAACAGCAACCCAGCGCTATTATGAAGAACCGTGGACTGCGGAACAGAAGACACTGAAAAGCTTTGGTTTATGAAAGGAGGGAGCTTATGGAACGACATTATATACTCGCAAGTCACGGAACATTTTCTCAGGGAATTTATGATTCCATACGGATTATTTTGGGAGAAAAAAAGAATGTGCATATCATTACCGCCTATGTAAAGGAGGGGCAGGAGGTTGGATGTCTAATCGCTGAAACCTTGAAAAGCATACCGGTAAATGCTGAAATTATCGCCTGTACGGATCTGTTTGGCGGCAGTGTCAACAACGAGCTGATGAAGTATATCGGAAGAAAGGATTTCCATTTGATGACAGGGATGAATTTACCAATGCTGATGAATCTGTTTCTGTTTTCCAATGAGCCTGCCAAGCAGCTGATACACCGCTTAGACAATGAGGCAAAATGCGGTATTGTATACTGCAATGAAAAGGTACAGGAATGTTTATCGGAAGAGGATGAATTTTAAAAAGGAGAATATGATTATGATAAAGTTATGCAGAGTGGATCACCGTTTGCTTCACGGCCAGGTTGCGTTTTCCTGGACCAATGAGCTAAATGCCGATTGTATTCTGATTGCCAATGATGCGGTTGTGCATGATGAGGTATTCAAAACAACAATGAAGCTTGCTAAGCCGTCCGGTGTTAAGCTCGTTATCAAAAGCCTGGAGGACTCTATTAAGGCTATCAACAGTGGTGTTACGGATAAATACCGTCTGCTTGTTGTAGTTAAAACGATACATGATGCCAATATCCTGAGTGCAGGCTGTTCCTCTGTGAAAAGCATCAATCTTGGCGGGACGATTCGCCGGGAGGGCTATCGGCAGATCAGCAAGGCAATCTTCATTAACGATGAGGATGAAGCAGAATTAAAGGAATTACAGGACCGCGGAGTTTCGGTTTTCATTCAGCAGCTGCCTGCAGAAACTGCGGTAGAACTGGAGCACGTATTGCATCGTTAAAACAGTTCGCTCCCCGTTCTATGCAGCGGGTCAAAGTACAATAGGAAGTATATTCCTGATAAAGGCATGAAAATGCGAAGGAGGAGGAAATCATGGTACAAGCATGTTTAATCGGATTGATAGCAAGTCTGGGTGTCTTTGGCGATCAGCTGGGATCCCTGTATATCAATCGGCCAATTATTCTTGCACCGCTGGTCGGTCTGGTTCTGGGGGATCTTCACCAGGGGCTGCTTATCGGTGCAAGTCTGGAGTTATTCTTTATGGGGGCTGTCAGTATTGGAGCCTATGTTCCACCGGATACGATAGTGGGAGGTGTTCTGGCGACAGCATTTGCAATTTCCATGGGGAAGGGGATTGAAACCGCAGTTACACTGGCAATGCCAATCGCTCTTGTTTCACAGGCAATCGGTAACTTCTGCAATGTATTCAATTCTGTGATTTTACGTTTTACAGACCGTTATGCAGTGGAAGGGAATTACGGCGGTGTGGTAGCGACACACTGGCTGATTGGTATGATTACCATTGTTCGTAGATTTCTGCTTGTATTCTTCGCGTTCTATCTGGGAAGTGAAGCGGTCGGAAATATGATCAATGCGATTCCTGACTATGTGACAAATGGAATGGCTGCAGCAGCAGGCCTGCTTCCGGCTCTGGGATTTGCTATGCTGATGCGTATGACGGTAAACAAACAGAATGTACCTTACTACTTTCTGGGATTCGCACTTGCCGCATATATGAGTGTGCCAGTTCTCGGCGTAGCGATATTGGGGGTTATTCTGATCGTTGTAAAATTTGATTTTATGAATTTGAAAGGGGCTGCGGCTGGTGATGCCAATGCGATGGTGAGCGATGATGATGACTTCTAAATCGGATAAGAAAATACAGAAAGCGGATATTACATGGATGGCATTCAACCAGGGCTCTTTGGGAATGGAGTTCTCCTGGAACTATGAGCGTCAGATGCACATAGCCTTTGCCATGATGATGAATAAGATTTTGAAAAAGGTTTATGCCGAGGATGAAACAGGCTATAAGGATGCGTTAACCCGTCATGTGGAGTTCTTTAATATCACACCGCAGCTTGCTCCGTTTGTTGGCGGTATTGTAGCATCCATGGAGGAAATGAAGGCGCGCGGTGAGGTAGATGGAGAAGCGATTTCCAGCATCAAAACGGCACTAATGGGCCCCTTGAGCGGAATTGGTGATTCTGTGTTTGTCGGCTGTCTGCGTGTTATCGCTGTTGGAATTGGTATTTCTCTGGCACAGAATGGGAATATGTTTGGACCGATCGTATACTTTCTGATGTATAACATTCCGGCATTTATCGTTCGCTATTTTGGTGCACATTTTGGATATAACATCGGCTTCAAATATTTGCAGAGGATGCAGGCGAATGGCATGATGGATAAGCTGCTTGCGGCAGCCAGTATCCTTGGTGTTATGGTTATCGGCTGTATGTCAAAGGATATGGTTTGGACAACACTGAATGTGGAGCTGAGCAAGGTTGGAGAAGAGGTTACCACACTGCAGTCCATTCTGGATGGCATTATGCCCGGTTTGATTGGACTGGGCGGTACATGGATGTATTACTGGCTTTTGAAGAAAAAGGTCAATCCGATCATTCTTATTCTGGGAACGATGGTTCTTGGAATCATAGGAGCTTATTTCGGTGTTCTTGCCGGGTAAGATAAATAACAAACAGAAAAGAGGAGGACATGAACATGTTATTGAAGTTTAATGAAGATTGGGTACGCAGCAGTGTTAATGGAGCGTTGGCGATCCGTAAGGATATCAACAAAATCGTGGATGAAATATGTGCAGAAGGCTATCGCAATATTTGCTGGCTAGGGATCGGGGGAACCTGGGCGAGCGGTATGCAGGCCGCTGTTCATATGAAAGAGATGTCAGAAATTGAGACTTGGGCAGAAAATGCGTCTGAGTACAATACGACAGGTAATAAACGTGTTGGCAAGGGAACTGTTGTGATTACATCCTCCGTAACGGGAAGTACGGTGGAGGTGGTAGAGGCTGTGAAGCGCATGCAGGCAGCCGGGGCTAAGGTAATTGGATTTATCGATATTGATACGACAGAACTGGCAAAGCTGGTGGATTATGAAATTGCTTATCCTGTCAATGAGCAGCTGAAGTTCTTTATGGTCGCAGATCGCTTCATGCAGAATCATGGGGAGTTTGACGATTGCGATGAAATGTATGCGGAATATGAAAAGCATCTGGCACAGGCACTGATTGAGGTTGAAAAAAAGGCGGATGCTTTCGGACAGGAATTTGCGAAGAAGCACTGGAATGATTCTATTCATTATTTTGTGGGAGCCGGTAATCAGTGGGGAGCTACCTATTCCTATGCAATGTGCTATTGGGAGGAGCAGTTATGGATCAAAACGAAGTCCATCACTTCAGGAGAGTTCTTTCACGGCATGTTTGAGATCGTCACAAAGGAGACACCGGTTACAGTGTTTGTAGGAGAGGATGCGCAGCGGCCATTGTCTGAGCGTGTGGTTAATTTCTTGCCGAGAATCTGTGAGAATTACACAATTATTGATACGAAAGATTATGAGCTGAAGGGTATCAGTGAAAAGTATAGAAAGCATATTTCCCATCTGGTGATGCATGCGGTAAATAATCGGATTGATGCTTACATGGAGAGGGAAACAAGACATCCAATGGATATCAGACGGTATTACAGAAGACTGGAGTATTAAAAGGAATTCAGAGTTTATTGTTCATCAAACTGTCAGAGAAGCAGGTCGTACGTTAGGACAGCCCTTTCGTCACGGCCTTTTTCATATGAGAAAACCTGTAGATTATCTGGTGGATATTTAACAGTACGAAATGCTAAAAGCATACGTCACATACAGAAGGTATGCTTTTTATGTAATTTCAAGATGATGGATCTATTTGAAAATTGGTTGATTTTACGATATTTTTACACGGTTTTTTGTTAAATGTTTTTGATTATGCTATAATGGAACGGTGAAAAGCTAAGGGAGGAACCACATATGAAAATCTTAGTAACTGGCGGTACCGGATTTATAGGCAGCCATACGTGCGTCGAATTGATAGAAGCCGGTAATGAAGTAGTGATTATTGATAACCTGTACAACTCACAGGCCGATGTTATTGATAAGATTAAAAGTATTACTGGTAAAACAGTTGCATTTTATGAAGCAGATTGCTGTGATGAAACTGCTCTTGAGAAAATTTTTAATGAGCATACGATAGATGCGGCAATTCATTTTGCTGGATATAAAGCAGTCGGAGAATCTGTACAGAAGCCGATTATGTATTATCAGAACAATCTGATGTCTTTGCTGGCACTATGTAAAGTGATGGCAAAGCATAATTGCAAGCGACTTGTTTTTTCATCTAGTGCTACGGTTTATGGAAATCCGGCAAGCGTACCGATTTTCGAAGATTTCCCTCTGGGACCTACGACAAATCCTTATGGAACAACCAAGCTTATGATTGAACAGATATTAAAGGATCTTTACATTTCTGATCATGAATGGAATATTGCTCTGCTGCGTTATTTCAATCCGATTGGAGCACATAAGAGCGGATTGCTTGGAGAAAGTCCGAATGATATTCCGAATAATCTGATGCCATATATCGTTAAGGTTGCGAATAAGGAACTGCCGTATCTCCATGTATATGGAAATGATTATGATACTCCAGATGGTACCGGCGTACGAGATTATATTCATGTTGTCGATCTTGCGAAAGGTCATGTCAATGCAGTTAATAAGGTTATGGAGCCAATCGGTGTTGATGCCTATAATCTGGGAACAGGAATCGGATACAGCGTGCTGGACGTTGTTAACACGTTTGCAAAGGTGAACAATCTGGAGGTACCGTATCAGATTGATCCAAGACGTCCGGGTGATATTGCACAATGCTATGCTAGTACCGATAAAGCATTGAAAGAACTGGGCTGGAAAGCAGAGAAGGGGCTGGAAGAAATGTGTGCAGACGCATGGCATTTCCTTCAGGTTGAAAAAGAATCAAAATAGGATGATGAAAAGCAGAGTGTAAAAATTCTGCTTTTTTTAGGACTTTTCCTTCCTTCCTACGTATATAACTATGGAGGTGATTTTATGCAATGCCTGCGTTGCGGAAATACGGAGGAACGTTATTTTTACAAAGATATGAAAGGCTGGTACTGCCGTAAGTGTATCATGTTTGGAAGAATCGCGGTAGGAGAGCTTCCAAAGCAGAAACCGATAGATAGAAAAGTGATTCATGCGGACTATCAGCTGAACTATCCGTTAACGCCTGCCCAGAAGCAGTGTGCTTCACAAATTGTACAATATCTTGCGCGTGGACAGGACGTCCTTGTCTATGCAGCCTGTGGGGCAGGTAAGACAGAGCTGGTGATGGAGGCAATTTGGCAATCTCTTCGCAAAGGCTGTAAAGTCGGATTTGCTATCAGCCGCCGCCAGGTCGTACTGGAAATTCGTGACCGTATGCAAACTGCCTTTTCCGGTTTGAAGGTCATTGCGGTTTGTGAGGGCTATACAGATGTCACTGAAGGTGATTTGATTATCTGTACCATGCATCAATTATACCGCTATCATGCCGCATTTGATTTGCTTATCATGGATGAGGTGGATGCTTTCCCATACCGTGGTAACGACGTGTTAAAACATATTGCCACGCATGCCTGTATCGGTAACCGTCTATATCTCACCGCAACTCCGGATGAGGAAATGCTTTCGGAAGTAAAAAAAGGGAATCTTCAGATGGTGGAGTTGTTTCAAAGGCCGCACGGCTATCCCCTCATTGTGCCCAAGGTACGTACAGCTCTGCCTTCTATGCAGCTGCTATTTCTGATCCGGTTTTTGAAAGAGCAGCATAAAGAGCATGCACAGACACTGGTGTTTGTCCCCACCATTGCACTAGCAGAAAAAATGAGTCACTGGCTGCGAATACTGTTTCGCTGCACATCCTTTACATCTAAAACCGTGGATAAGGAAGCTGTTCTCAAAAAATTTCATGCGCATCATTATGAATGTCTGATTGCCACAACCGTCTTAGAGAGAGGAATTACAATCAAGGGGATACATGTTGTCATTTATCAGGCAGATCATCCCGTTTTTAATGAGGCCAGTCTTATACAAATGATCGGTCGTGTGGGAAGAAACATAGAAATGCCTACAGGAAGGGGACTGTTTTTATGTACGAAAAAAACCAGAGATATAGAACGCTGTATCCGTGCGCTACAGCTTATGAATGGGAGGCACTAGTATGAAAGAGCAATGGTGTCGTCTATGTATGGAGGATATAACGAAGAAACAGACATTGTTTGAATTTATCAGACAGGATTCTCTGCTGTGCGGAGCATGTCATGCTCAGCTGGAGGCTTTGAATAAAACAGTTAAGCTGGGAGACCTTCCCCTGCACATAGCATATGTATATAATGACTTTCTGGAAAATATGATTTTTCAGTATAAGGAAGGACTGGATACTGCGCTTCGTGATGTGTTTTTTCATGATATCATGAAAAAAATAAACGATAAATTTCGACATTATACTGTCGTTTTACTGCCATCTAGTAATGAGAAAACTGCAGAGAGAGGTTTTTTGCCAGTAAAGGAAATGCTGCATGACTGCCAATTACATACAATAGAACCATTTTATAAAACCTGTAATCACAAACAATCCCTGCAGAGCTTCGCAAATCGCAGAAGTATTTCCCAGGTAATAAAAAAGAAACCAAATGTGGAACTGCCGAAAACAAAATTACTGCTTGTTGATGATGTTGTTACAAGTGGGAATACGATTCGTTGTGCATATGATTTACTGAAGGAGCATACATATAAGATAGAGGCACTTACGCTTTGTGCGAATCCCCGCTTTGTCGAATCCTGCGATAAAAAAGATTTGAAAAGAAAGGGGATGTTCTCTATACTTTGACATAGATACAGGAAGGTGAAGTCAGAAATGAAAGGCAAAGTAAAATGGTTTAATGCTGAAAAGGGTTATGGATTTATTAACGGAGAAGATGGAAAGGATATTTTCGTACATTATTCTCATATTCAACAGGAAGGGTATAAATCACTGGAGGAGGGTCAGGAAGTGACCTTTGATGCGGTGGATTCTGATAAGGGTCTGCAAGCCAGAAATGTAGAAAAAGCATAATTGGACGGTCGGGAATGCTATTGTAATTTCCCGACTTTTCCTTTATAACGATAAGTAAAAATGGAAGATGCGATACAAAAGATGAATGGATATGGATATGCTGGGAACCTGGAAATTTTATATCGCTTCACCTATATAACATCTTTCAATATACGTTCTAATAATGAAAAATATTTCTGTTTATATGTAATTTTTACACAAATATGAAAATTTGTTTAAAAATAAGAAACATATTACAAAACCATGATAATTTTTTCAAAAAGTTCACAATTTTTTAATTGATTTTCACTTGTAAAATGTCTATAATGGTGGTATGCAGCGATAAGCATAGAAAGGTATAGGATTTGAAGCAATGCGAGGAAAAGTAAAAATGTTTAACCAGGAAAAAGGATACGGATTCATCACTTTAGAAGATGGAAAAGATGTATTCTTCCACTATTCACAATTAATGATGGAAGGTTTCAAAACAATTGATGCTGATGCAGAGGTTGAATTTGATGTAGTTGAAACTGACCGCGGCCTGCAGGCTCATAACATCGTTAAGGCGTAAAAAAACAGAATAACCGTGACCCTAATGAAAAAAGGCTGTCATGGTTATTTTTTTATGAAAGAGAATACGACATAATAGGGAGATGACAGCTACCGAGGATATATGTTTAACATACTCTGGAATGACCATAGAATTTTACAGTGGTTATGAAAAGAGGTGAGAAGTATGTACTATGATGAAAATGAATGTTGTGGCTGCTTTGATTGCAGCTGTGATTGCTGTTGCGAGGGGCCACGTGGCCCCAGAGGCTTTCGAGGTGCTACGGGAGCAACAGGCAATACCGGAAGCACGGGAGCAACAGGTCCAACGGGCATAGGAAGCACCGGGCCGACAGGAGCAACCGGAGCAACAGGCAATACAGGAAGTACAGGAGCAACAGGTCCAACAGGCATAGGAAACACTGGACCAACAGGAGTGACTGGAGCAACAGGCAATACAGGAAACACAGGAGCAACGGGTCCAACAGGCCCTGGAGGCAATGGTGTTGACTGCTCATGTGTTCAACAAATGGTCAATATATTGTTACAGATCATTCAGCTATATCCAAGCGACACAATCATTGTTGCAATGGAAAGTGGCAATAATGCCAGTGGTCGTGCCGGTTCTCTATTATCATCCCCCGATTATGGCCTGCTACAGCTCACGAATGCACAGGGTGTACCGCAAGAGGCTGTATCAATTTGTCGCATTGCATCTGTGCGTATTACAAGTGCAGTATACAACGAAGTTATTACGTACCTTCCTGCACCTGTACCAGCTCCAACCGGCTGTGGAGCTGCATGTGAAAGTGCTATCCGTTCATATCTTCCAACAGGTACCACAGGTGTAGACATTAACGCCGGTGGTCAGACAGTAGGAAAAGGTACTGTAATCAGGAATGAATTTGGAATGGTGGTACTGGTGGGACCAAACAACAGTGATCCGACATTTATATCTACATGCAAGGCTGAAATCATTACAAAATAAATAAGCGAAAGGGGACAAAATCCAGACATGCTTGAGAATGTCCCTTTTCCAGCTTGATTTTCTTGGTTTCTATTGAAACAAAATGCTCTTCTATTATAATAATGATACATAAAACTATATCCGACGGCTTACGTAAACGAATACGCGGACAGGTTGTTCACACAAATGTTATGGAAAAAAGAAACAAAATGTAAATTCTTCTGAAATTGCCTGTATTCTGTGTTATTGAACCTGACTTTAGAAGCAAAATGAAAAAAATGGTGCTAAATCACTTGATCAAGCATCATTTTTATTTGTTGTGGTGATAAATAGAAGTTCCGTATCGGCAGATTGAAGTGTTCCGACAGTGTTGTGATGGTCGGTGAGGATGGAGTAATATTGATGTATCTGCTGTTCTCCTCTCTCAGAACTGTATAAGTTCGCATGAATTCATAGAGTCTGGAAGTGCAGACCTTATTCCCCAGCACTTTAAACTCAAGGATTCTGCTCAGCAGCACTGCCAGATAGCAGATCAGGAAATGCCCCTTGATCGTGCTTTCGCTGCGGCAGAAAACCGGACGGGCATCCAGCTCGGATTTCATGATTTTAAAGGACTCTTCTATCCGCCATAGATTATGATATACATTATAGATTTCCTCATCATCCATTGCCAGCTCAGATGTTACCAGCATATTATATCCGGCCAATTGACAGTCTTTTTATATTTTTCTCATTCAGTTGGACGATCACCTTTTCATCTGTGGCATTCCCATCCTTGTCTGATGATGAGAATGTCATATATCTCGATGATTCACCATACTCGCTTTTCTTTGCCTGACACGCTTTTAATTTCTTTGCTTTCTCATACATCTTTTTCAGTTCATATTGTTGCTTTTCACATAAGGAGGGATTAAATGTCAGAATGCGTTTTCTTTTACCGTGAATCTTTTTTCTTCTTATCCTCGTCCTGGAATTCATATTTGAATTCATCGATAATGCTCAGATATTTATATTTCAGCTCTTTGTTTTCATCATACACGCATGTGAACTGATTGTTTTCATTCAGCACCCACTGCTGTTCCCTGTCACTCAGCGACTTTACAGATTTCGAAAAATATAGCCATCCCTGTTTTCTGGCTGCATAGATATTGGCAGCGCAGTTCAATCCTTTGTCAGCCACCTGAACGGTTTTTCCTGATATATTGTTCTGTTGCTTCAATGCCCCGATCATATTTCTTAATACTGGCTTCTCGGACTGATTGCCGGGATAAAGTTTCATTGCGATAGGAAGCTGATTGGTATCAAGAAGCAGGCCCAGACCAATGATAGGATCAGTACGGTTCTCTTTAGAGGGACCCTTTTCTGAATGTCGCTTTCTCTATCAATTTCAAAGTAGAAATTGGTGCAGTCAAAATAAGTCTTCGAGGTAGATATGCCATAACGTTCAGAAACTCTGCTGGTGAAGATCTCAACGATCTTCTCATATTCGTCACCCATGATCCCAAGTGCAGTCAGCAGCTGGTCATAGCTGAAACCTGTCATGTCCCCATAAAGATAAGGGATCACCTCATGAAAGGTCTTGTATTTGGAGCATGGCTTCACACATCTTGCATAGATGAGGCACTCCATGATATCGCTGATGGAGAATCTGAAATCACGATTATACTGGAGCAGGTTGATATGTTCAGATACCCTGAGACCATCAAGAATATTTTTGATAGGGAAATAGCCGAGGTAACGGACAGGGGATTCCTCGATAAGCCTGATTTTTTCAAGTTCTTTCCTGCTTTTGAGCTCATCGTTGAGTTTTTGACTTCCTGAGAGAAAAAGGAGATAGGATCAGCGATACCGGAATCAATGAGATCATGGACGTAACCTAGAGATCTGAAAGATTTGTGAGAGGTATTCTTTTAGAGTGGTCATAGAAACTTTCATAGATCTGAAGATAGAGACCTTTCTTCAGATGAGATTTTTAAGGAAATAAGCCATAGGAACCTCCAAAGTGTATAGCACTATGTAACACCATTATTATAACATAGAAAAACTTTTTTATCAAATTATTTCAAAGAAAAAAAGTCCGCTAAAACAGGGACTTTCATCAGCTAGTAGATTAAACTCATCACTTAATTTCATGGTGCTAACTTCTAAACACGGGGACCAAACAACAGTGATCCGACATTTATATCTACATGCAAGGCTGAAATCATTACAAAATAAATAAGCGAAAGGGGACAAAATCCAGACATGCTTGAGAATGTCCCTTTTCCAGCTTGATTTTCTTGGTTTCTATTGAAACAAAATGCTCTTCTATTATAATAATGATACATAAAACTATATCCGACGGCTTACGTAAACGAATACGCGGACAGGTTGTTCACACAAATGTTATGGAAAAAAGAAACAAAATGTAAATTCTTCTGAAATTGCCTGTATTCTGTGTTATTGAAACACACTTTGTGTTACAATAGATAAGGCTATATGAAGTTTTTAAAACAGGCGATATAAACTTATAAAGAAGTATGGAGGGTCTTAAATGGCTAATTTTATCGAACGTTTATTAAACGGTGAAAAAAAGACATTGCATAATCTGGAAAAGACTGCTGACAAGGTCATGGCACTGGCCAATGATATGGAAGCGTTAAGTGATGATGCATTGAGAGAGAAAACACAGGAATACAAACATAGATGTGAAGAAGGGGAATCCCTTGATGATTTACTGGTTGAGGCCTTTGCCACTGCGCGTGAGGCTGCACGCCGTACGATTGGCGAGTATCCGTATAAGGTACAGATTATGGGTGCGGTCGCAATGCATCAGGGCGATATCGCCGAAATGAAAACCGGTGAAGGTAAGACGCTGACCTCCACCATGTGTGTTTATCTGAATGCTTTAAGCGGCAAAGGTGTGCATGTTGTTACTGTCAATGACTATCTGGCAGGCCGTGATGCGGAATGGATGGGACAGATTTATCGGTTCCTCGGCTTAACTGTTGGTGTGAACTCACGTCCATTGACGCCTGCACAGAAGCGTGAAGCATTTAACTGTGACATTACCTATACAACAAACTCTGAATTAGGCTTTGATTATCTGCGTGATAACATGGTAACCGATGTGAAGGATCGTGTACTGCGCGGCTTGCATGTCGCAATCGTCGATGAGGTCGATTCCATTCTGGTTGATGAATCCAGAACACCGCTCATCATTTCCGGTGGTGCGAAGAAAACGGCGAATCTGTATCTGCAGGCAGATGCTTTCGCAAAGCGCTTAAAGGGCGATGATTATGAAATTGATGAAAAAACACGCCAGATCATGCTGAGTGAAAAGGGTGTAAGCGTCGCAGAGCGTTATTTCAAAATTAAAAATCTGTACGATGTCGATCATACACAGCTCGTTCACCATATCACACAGGCATTAAAAGCAAACTATATCATGAAAAATGAGGTAGAATACGTGGTTCAGGATGATGAAATCGTCATCGTTGACCAGTTTACCGGACGTACAATGCCAGGACGTGCATATTCCGATGGTCTGCATCAGGCAATCGAAGCCAAGGAAGGTGTATCCATCAAAGAGGAAACAAGTACCCTTGCGACCATTACCTATCAGAACTTCTTCCGTCTGTATGACAAGCTGGCCGGTATGACCGGTACGGCAAAAACTGAGGAAGAGGAGTTCCTGGATATTTATAATATGCGAGTAATTGAAATTCCTACAAACAAGCCAGTACAGCGTATTGATTATCCGGATGCAATCTTCGCCAATCCAAGACTGAAATTTGCCGCACTGGTAAGAGAAGTAAAAGAGCTGTATGAAAAAGGACAGCCGGTACTGGTTGGTACGATTTCCGTAGAAACCAGTGAGCTAGTTCATGAATTGCTGAAAAAGGAACGGATTCCTCATGAAGTTCTGAATGCGAAAAACCATGCGCGAGAAGCGGAAATTATCGCAAAGGCAGGGCGACCTAAATCTGTGACCATCGCAACCAATATGGCAGGCCGTGGTACCGATATCAAGCTAACTGATGAATCCCGTGCGCTTGGCGGTCTGGTTGTTCTTGGCAGTGAGCGCCATGAATCCAGACGTATTGACAATCAGCTGCGTGGACGAAGCGGCCGTCAGGGAGATCCTGGATTTTCACGCTTTTATGTATCCTTAAAGGATGAGCTGATGATTCGATTCGGCGGCGATAAATTTGAAAAGCTGTTTGAATCTATGGGCGATGCACAGATTGAATCCAAAATGGTTACAAAATCCATATCCCAAGCACAAAAGCGTGTTGAGGGCTATAACTATGATGTTCGTAAGCAGCTGCTGGATTATGACGATGTATTGCGTAAGCAGCGTGAAATCATGTATGAACAGCGAAACTTCGTTCTGGAAAATGATGATGTGCACGGAATCGTACGCGATATGATTGATCGTGTTATTGACAGTGTGGTAGATGCCAATGTGGATCATACCCGTCATGATGAAAGCGTGGATTATGCAGGAGTTCTGCAGGGGCTGGAGCTGCTCGGTTTGGAAGAAAAGGACAATCTGAAGCTGGAGGAAATCCAGGGCAAGGAAAAGGATGCTGTAACAAAATACTGTGCAGAAAAAATCTTCACCTTATATGATGATAAAATCAAGGATATCCGTGATGAATTTAAGCAGTTTGAAAAAACCATCGTACTGCGTAACATGGATCGTAACTGGATTGAGCATATCGATATCATGGATAAGCTGAGAAACGGTATTCATTTGCGTTCCTATGCGCAAAACAATCCTCTGCAGGCATATATCCAGGAGGGATATGAGATGTTTGAGGAAATGCAGGCACGTATTGCACGTGAAGTAGTATTCTTCGCTTTGAAGGTACAGGTAGAAAGAAAAGTGGAAAACTAATATGGAACTATACGAAATTAAACAGGGGGTGAACACTCATCAGGCGAAGCTTGCACAGCTTGGTGAGTCACTTTGACTTAGCTGAAAAAAAGCATAAGATTCAGGAGCTGACGAGCATGACGCTGCAGGATGATTTCTGGAGTGACCCGCAGCATGCCCAGACGCTGATCCGGCAGCTCAACGGCATTAAAGACATTGTGGAAAGCTATGAAAAGCTGAACAGTGCGCTGGAAGGGCTGGAAGAAACACATGATCTTTTAAAGGAAGATTATGATGATGAAATTTTTGAGCTGTTTGAAGCAGAGTATATGGAGATGGAAAAGAACTTTGATGATTTTGAAATCAAAATTCTTCTCTCTCATGAATATGATCATTCCAGTGCGATCTTAGAGCTGCATCCTGGAGCCGGTGGTACGGAGTCCTGTGACTGGGCTGATATGCTGTATCGTATGTATTCCCGCTGGGCTGAGAAGAAGGGCTTCAAGGTGAGTGTGCTGGATTATCTACCTGGAGAAGAGGCAGGTATTAAATCTGTGACCTTCCTTGTGGAAGGCGATATGGCCTACGGATATCTGAAGGCGGAAAAGGGCGTTCACCGTCTGGTGCGCATTTCACCGTTTGATTCCGGTGGAAGAAGACACACCTCATTTGCTTCGCTGGATGTTATGCCGCAGTTCAATGATGAAATTGAAATCGAAATCAAGCCTGAGGATTTAATTGTGGAGACCAAGCGCGCCAGTGGAGCCGGTGGTCAGCATATCAATAAGACAGATTCCGCAGTCCGCATGGTGCATAAGCCAACTGGATTGGTGGCGACCTGCCAAAATGGACGAAGCCAGCATGAAAACCGCGAAGAAGCACTGCGTGTTTTGAAAAGCCGGTTGTATCAGAAGATGATTGAAGAACAGGAAGCCAAGCTGGCAGAAATCAAGGGGGAACAGAAGGCCAATGAATGGGGTTCACAAATACGTTCCTATGTATTCCATCCATATTCCATGGTGAAGGATCATCGAACCAGTTGTGAAACCAGTGATGTACAAGGGGTCATGGATGGCGATCTGGATGCGTTTATCTTTGCATATTTAAAAACACAGATTTGATTAATTTATCAATTAAGGTATCTAAAAAGATGTGTGATACATCTTCCGGATACCTTTTTTATTGACCAATAAATCTTATGAACCGAGGATACATAATATAGAGTTTGATGTAGTTATTGAAATCTTAAATTATGATAAATGAAAGGATAAAGATATAGAAGCGGTTATTAAAATTTGCTATAGCTCTCAAATAATAAACTAATTTTCTAATTCAATATAAAAAACTGATTCCGTGGTTTTCGCATCCGGAATCAGCTTTTTACTTGTTCATACGTCTGAAGAAACTTATTGTAGGCCGGCAATTCTCTTCTTATTTATGCAGCAGCTCAAGCATATATTCATATTCCGGCTTCTTCAGAAACTGGCGGATTTTCTTATCCTGCGTTATAAATGTGGAAAGCAGTTCAAAGAAATACGATATCGTCTCCTCCTGCGCAGGCGCTACGGAAATAAGGAAAATGATTTGAACCTGCTTACTTTCCCAGAGCACAGCATGCTTCAATACACCGATCGATACAAAGCTTTGCGAGGATACTGGTTTATTTGGGTGTGGAATTGCAACGCCGTTTACTAAATCCGTTGCAGCATAGGATTCACGCTCCTGTATCAGCCTTAGAAAATCATCAGGAAGCTGGATGTCCTTCTGAATAAGCTGCACCATCGTACACAGGATTTCATCGCGGCTTGTACCTGCAACATCGGTATAAAAAAGATTTGGCTTTACGATACTTCGTATATCAAATCGCTGCTTTTTCTTATAAAGGGTTTGCTCGATTAGCTCAAAATCCTGAATATCCAGGAGATTACTGATTTGAAGCACGGGAATTGGAAGCTGTTTATGAATCGGAACTGTTGAAAAAGCATAATCATAGGTATCCAGCTCAATAGAATCCAGCTTATAATATTCAATGATTTTAATCGTATTGATACAGGCTGCAAATTTCTTTTTAATCTGATAAGCGAGTAGCTGGGAGGTAGCACGTCCGGTACTGCAGATAATGAGTATATGAACAGGACTGCTCTCCTGCCGGCGTTCCAGTGCAAGAATGAGGTGTAAGGCAAAATAGCTGATTTCATCCTCTGATATGGATACGTGAAGGTTAGCGCCTACAGCAGCAAGTCCGATTGCCGCAAGCTCAAATGCAAAGCTGTATTTCTTTTTAACATCATCAAGAATAGGATTATGAATACTCAGTCCACTTTTCAGACGATTGACAAAGGGGATCATATGAAGCATCAGATTTTTCTTTAAATCACGATCATAGAAAAAATCGAGTTTTGTGTGATCAAAAATAGCACGCAGCATTTTATTGACGAGGAGTAGAATTTCGGGATCGTTTTGCGATTCTCCTCCGTCATTCTCTGTAGGCTCGAAATGCTGTTTCCCCAATATATGCTGTGTCAGATAACAGATTTCAGCCTGCGGAAAGGTGGTTTGAAAAACAACACCTGCCTGCATTGCCATCTGTGCAGCAACGCGGTACTCTGCCTTCTGTACCAAGGCAGCCTGAGAGGCAGGGCTCATCGTTATGATGTTATCGTTTTTAATACGTTCAGAAGCAATGAGAAGATGGATTGCCAGACTTTGAGCACCGACATCGGATACATGCATGTTTTCCTGTAGTAATACAGGTGTGACAGCCTGCTCGATGATGTGATTTAATGTTCCGGCGTTACTGAGCTGATTCGCAAACATCGAAAAGCTTGCGGATTGATCGTGAAAGCAGTACTGTGCCATGCATTGCCGTTTGTCTCTTTCATCACCTTCGATTCGTATACCGAGATTTGCTTTGGAAATGATGCTGAGCTGATAGACGGAAAGCAGCCTTTTAATCTCTTTAAGGTCTGTATTTAGCTGCGATAAAGAGATATAGAGCTCCTCTGCCAGCTCATACAGCTTCACATAATCATCCTGATAAAGCAGATGCTGCAGAATATAGACTTTTCTTTTATCCGGTGTATCCGGTATCTGACGGTTTTGCAGTGTCATCAGATACTGTCTGAATATTATTTGATCACAAATAATCAGTGAAGAACCAAAGCCTGGCCGGGTATGGATGTCAAACCCATAATGTCTGCTATTCTGCTTCAGGGCAGAAATACAGCGGCGAATGGATTTTGAAGACACGCCGCAATGCATAGCCAGCTGCTCACTGCTGACAGCATCCGTATGGTTCATGAGCTCACTAATGATTTGAAAGGCCAGATCAGTCATATTTCCACGCTCCTATACTTTGATTATATCATAACTTTCACGATATCTGCTGCGATACTTAATTGCCGCGATATCAGAAATGTCCATAGCGATAAGGAAATATTCTGGATTTATTTCTGTCCACAGGAATGCGGAACATGCTAGTGTTTACAATTTTCCAGAAACTGATATAACTAAGGTGTACCGGCCGTACAAAAAACGTCAAGGAGATTTGGTATGAAAAGAAAGAACACCTGTATTCGGCTATGCTTTTACATATCCGGGCTGATTCTGTTTTCTTTTGGTATATCCGTGACCATCTATGCGAATATCGGCGTCAGTTCATGGGATGCAGTCAGTGTCGGGTTAAATAAGCTGTATGGATGCAGCATCGGAACCTGGATGAATCTGATATCCATTTGTCAAATCATAGCAGGAGGTATCCTGTGTAAGGAGCGTATACGTTTTGAAACCTTTCTAACCTCGCTTGGTCTTGGCTTTCTGGTAGACGGATTTAACCTTATGCTGTGTCATATCCCCTTAACACCTGTAATCTCTTCGGAAGTGACATATGCAATCGGTATGCTACTGATTGCTATTGGCTGTGGTACCTATCTTTGTGCAGGTTGGCTGCCGACAGCTATCGATTACTTTATGCTGAGTATTAGGAAACGGTATTCCCTCAACATTGCTAATGCTATGCTGCTGTGTGAATGCAGCGGTCTATTGATTGCTCTGCTATGCAAAGGCCCTATTGGATATGGAACAGTGGCTGCGACCTTCCTGTACGGGCCCCTGATTCATTTGTCGAATACAAAGGCAAAAAAGCTTTTTAAGAAATTAACTTTATTATAGGAGGAAAAACGTATGAATATCTTACTTGTATGTGGTATGGGAGCATCCACAAGCATTGTTGTTAATGCAATGAAAGAACATTTAACAAAAGAGGAACAGGACTGGGTAATTGAAGCACGGTCATCTCAGGATGTCAAGGAAATCGCGGGAAAGTACGATCTGGTGCTGCTGGCTCCCCAGGTACGGTATCAGAAAGAAATGGTTGAGGAATATTGTACGCCTCTGGGAGTGCGTGTCATGGTATTGGATTCCTTTGCTTATGGAACCTGTAACGGGGATAGTATCATGAAAATGGTGAGAGGAGAGCTGCATCATGGCTGAGCTGCTCAATAAGCTGGAAGCCAGATTGATGCCGATTGCAGGCTTCTTCGGCAGGCAGCGTCATTTTCTTGCGGTTCGTGACGGTATTGTATCGGCAATCCCTTTTACCATCATCGGCAGTCTGTTCCTGGTTGTTGCTGCACCTCCATTTAGTGCAGATATCAGTACGGGAATCGGCTTTCTGGATTCCTTTCTCATGGCATGGCTGAATTTTGCTGAAGCAAATGCTGACTACATTATGGCTCCGTTTCATGCTTCTATGGGAATCATGTCACTGTTTATCTGTATCGCAGCGGCATATTCATTGACGAAATCGTATGGCAAACAGCCGCTGAGCTATGTACTTCCAACAGTATGTATTTACATCATGATTATCACACCGGTAAAGGATGGCAACATTCTGACAGCTGCCATGGAGAGTCAGGGAATTCTGCTTGCTGTCTTTGTCGCACTGATTTCTGTGGAAATTATGCGCTTTGTGGAAAATCGGGGCTGGACGATCCGTATGCCAAAGGGAGTGCCTCCTGTGGTTGCAGATTCCTTCTCCTCTCTGTTTCCGTTTGCGATTGCCATCATCATAATGTACGGTGCTTCCTTACTATGCCAGTTTACAACTGGTAAGCTGATACCTGATGTTTTCTTTTCTATGTTTGCAAATGTGAAGGCTGGTGTCGATAATATTTACATGATGACTCTGTTGATCGGACTGGAGTCCTTCCTATTTGGCTTTGGCGTCCATCCAACAACTGTGGTTGGAGCTATTATCAATCCAATTTCATTGATGAATACAACAGCAAATGCAGAGCTAATTACAAAGGGCATGGCAGCCACCAATATTTATACCGATCCCTTCTTTAATTTCTATATTGGTATCGGAGGTGCCGGAGCAACGCTTATTCTGTGCTTTCTGTTGCTGAGGAGCAAGTCTAAGCAAATGAAGGAGCTTGGAAAAATTGCTATCATACCGAGTATTTTCAATATCAACGAACCACTGATTTTCGGTCTTCCTATCTTTCTGAATCCAATTTTGATTATACCCTTCACGCTTGTACCGATGATCAATACTGCAGTTGCATGGATAGCTACAGCCGTTGGGCTCGTAGCGCCTGCTTATATCAATGCACCCTGGACTGCGCCTGCCCCGTTTGCAGCCATTTTATCAACGATGGATATAAGAGCAGGGCTTCTGGTTCTTGCCCTGATGGCTGTTGACGGATGCATCTGGTATCCATTTATGAAGGTTTATGAAAAACAATTACTGCTGAAGGAGGGGGAAGAGGAAAATGGATAAGGCTACTGAACTGGCATTTCAACTTATATCACTTGCCGGTGATGCAAAGAGTATGGCATTTGAGGCACTGGCGGATGCCAGAAAAAAAGATTTTGCTTCGGCTGAGAATAAAATCAAGCAGTGTGATGAGAAAATAAAGGAAGCACATAAGGTACAATACGAGCTGTTGAGCAGAGAATGCTCGGGTACCTGCGATGTGACTATCAATTTTATGATGGTACATGCACAGGACCATGTGATGACGACGATTCTTGCAAAGGATATTGTTGAGGAGCAGATATTGTTGAGAAAGGAGTTGTGTGATTTATGAAACGGCTGTTGGACTGCGATACATCGGATTTAAAGAAAATGAATAAGGAGGAACGACTTGCCGCGATAGAAGCAAGTGAAGGAAGACTTCTGATACAGGAGCTTTCTCTGTTTCAACAGACACAGCTTCTGGAGCCATTGAGTGATGCAGAAATCGCCTGTGCGTTCGGAGCGGATATGCTGCTGTTAAATGCATTTGATTGCAATGCTCCGCAAATTCCAGGCATCGAATGTGAGGCAGAGGAGGTAATACGTAAACTGAGCGCATATACCGGCAGATTCATCGGCGTGAATCTGGAGCCAGTAGGAAATTCTTCGCTGCTGAGTGAACGCTCTGCTTTACCTGCAGGCCGTATGGCTACTGTGGAAAATGCAGAAAAGGTAAAGAAGCTTGGCTTTGATTACATCGTGTTGACGGGAAATCCGGGAACCGGCGTGGACAATACGGCAATTATAAAGGCATTACAGGAAATGCGTGCAGTTGTGGGTGATGATTTGATCCTAATGGCAGGGAAAATGCATGCGGCAGGTTCCAAAACAGAGGCCGGCTGCAATATCATCAATAAAGAACAGATTCATGCATTTATTTCTGCAGGGGCTGATGTGATTTTGCTTCCTGCTCCAGGAACTGTGCCGGGCATCACATTTGAATTTATTAGTGAAATGATCGCTTATGTGCACAGTCTTGGAAAGCTGACACTGACCGCTATCGGCACATCACAGGAGGGAGCTTCCGCCGCCACAATAGAACAGATTGCTTTGATGTGCAAGATGGCAGGCACTGACCTGCATCATATCGGTGATGCGGCAATCGGCGGTATGGATCCGGAAAATCTTATGACCTACAGTATCGCAATACGCGGCAAGCGTCATACCTATATCAGAATGGCACGCTCCATTAACCGCTGATAAAAGATAAACCATTGGTAATCGTTTAAAGCCTGTTACCGGAGCCTTTAAAGAATGCCGATGGTTTTCATTTCCATGAAAAAAACAGACAGAAAATTTCTTGGATTACATTTCTTACATGTGCTATAATTGCGGATGGCAAAGGAAACGAGGTAGTGTATATGCAGAATCACAACAGAAAAGACCAGCTGATTGAAATCATCAGTATCATCATGGGGAATCTCATCATTGCGGCAGGGGTAACCTTCTTTATTCTTCCCCTGGATATATTATCCGGAGGGGTCGCAGGTATCGCCGTTGCCCTGCAGCCGATTTTCAACCTGTCCCCGCGTCTGGTCATCAACGGACTCACCATTGGTCTGTATCTATTGGGCGCTATATTTCTTGGAAAACGCTTTGCATTAAAAACCATCGTTTCCACCGTTGTATATCCACTGTTTATCTCCGGATTGGGGATGCTGTGGCCGGATGTTCAGGTGACAAGCAATCCGCTGCTCGCCTCCATCTACGCAGGGGTCTGTACAGGAATCGGAATCGGTCTGGTGTACCGTGTGGGAGGAAGTACGGGAGGTATGGATATTCCACCGCTGATCATTAACAAATATACGAAGATTGCACTGCCTACCCTGGTAATGTGCATCGACGGGGCCACTGTTCTGTTAGGGGCAAGTGTCTATGGCGTAGAAGCCGCAATGATCGGGCTTGTCTCCGTTTGGGTATGCGGTCAGCTGATTGACAAGGTTATTACCATGGGATCACATGAGGCGAAAAATGTTATGATCATTTCTGATAAATTTGAGGAAATGATGCAGGTGATCTATCAGAATATCAATCGCGGCGCAACCATATTACATGCGGAGGGCGGCTATACGAGAACAAGTAAGCCGGTCATCATGATGGTGGTTGTCAAAAAGCAGTTTTCAGAGCTGAATCACATCATTGCGGAGGTCGATCCAGAAGCCTTTGTCATCGTTAGTGATGTCAATGAGGTACAGGGAGAGGGCTTTACGTATCAGGAACAGCTGTAAAACTATGATTATTCGGACGGGATACGTCCTTTTTTTGTTTTCAAACGTCATTGTTCAATACGGAATCAGCTTCTGTGCAGGCATGGAGCATACATAGAAAAATCGGAAATCATACATACCCAATGGTAATGTTTTCTATATATTATAGCTTTTATGACCGCGTTTTGAAATTGTAAGAATTTTACATACGACAGGCACTGTCAACCCTGTCGATTTATGTTATAATGTTAGCCAAAGGAGTGATGAAATGATCCTCTTAAAAGATGTATCCAAATCATATAGGAATGGGGTTCACGCACTGCGTGATATCAATCTTGAAATAGATGAAGGTGAATTTGTTTATATTATCGGGCCAACCGGATGTGGAAAGTCCACATTGATTAAACTGCTGGATGGAGAGGAGCTGCCGGATCAGGGAGAGGTGTATGTAGCGGAAACAAATGTCGGAAAGCTGCGTCATTCGCGTGTTCCTTTTTACCGCCGCAATATCGGTGTGGTTTTCCAGGATTTCCGTCTGCTTCCCAAAATGACGGTGTTTGAAAATATCGCCTTTGCTTTGGAGGTATTGGCATTGGACAAGGTAACGATACGACGGCGCGTGCGTGAGATTTTAGAGCTTGTATCACTGCAGGATAAGGCAAAATCCTTTCCGGATCAGTTATCCGGTGGTCAGCAGCAAAGAGCAACCATCGCCCGGGCAATCGCCAATCATCCAAAGGTACTGATTGCGGATGAGCCGACCGGAAATCTGGATCCTGAAAAATCCATTGAAATCATAGAACTGCTGGATAAGATCAACAAGGTGGAGGGAACGACCATCGTTATGGTTACACATGACTCCACACTGGTCAATGCATATAAAAAACGCACGATAGCGCTGGAAGACGGCTTTATCGTTGCGGATATCGCGAAAGGCGGATACATACATCATGATTAGTTTTATACAAAGTCTCCCCAAGCACTTTATGACGGCATTGCGCAATCTTGCCCGTCATATGGCGATGACATTGTCCAGTGCATCCGCTGTTGCGGTAACGCTGACACTCATGACATTGTTTCTTGTGCTTGCGGCCAATATGAACAGCTTTGCGAACAATGTGGAAACAAATCTGAAAATTCATGCGTCGATTGATTCTCTGCAGAAGGAGAACGAAATCCAGCGTATGGAAACACTGATTAAGGGAATCACCGGAGTGAAATCGGTGGAATTTTCCAGCAAAGAGGAAGAATTAAACATTCTGATAGAGGAAAGCGGCTCCGTATTTGAACGCTACAAAGACCGCAATCCCATGCCGAATGTATTCATTGTGGAAGTGGAAAAGGCATCGGATATTCCCAGTATCACAAAGACATTAAACAATATGGATGGAATTGAAAAAGCGCAATACGGCGGGGAAAGCATAAAGGACATGATCGATACCTTTGAGACGATACGCTATGGCGGCGCCGTCTTTGTTCTGGCTTTGGGAGTGCTTGCGGTATTCCTTATTACAAATACCATCAAAATGACGATTTATACAAGACAGACAGAAATATCCATCATGCGAAATGTAGGAGCGGGTAACTGGTATATCAAAACTCCGTTTATGTTTGAAGGCATGCTGATCGGTATCATAGGGGCATTGCTTCCTGTGATTCTTACAGTTTTCGGTTATGGCTTCCTGTATGACTTCTTTGGCGGTCAGTTTATGAGCAGCATGTTTGTTATGCAGAAGCCGTATCCGTTTACCCTGCAGATAGCGGGAATTCTGTTGCTGAGCGGAGCGGCTGTCGGCATTATCGGAAGCTTTCTTGCGGCGACAAAATATTTGAGGTGGCGACGATGAAATATAAAAAATTAGGTATTATGACCTGTATGGCTGCGGCATTGCTGTTTCTTATGCCGCCTCAGCACAATTCCGTGCTGTATACGGCTAACTTCGAAGGCAATGAGGAAGCCTGGCTGAATAAATGCAGTGTTGCACAGGAAACAGAGGCGGCTGCACAGCAGTGTGCGGCCTTTAAGGAATATTATGCGGGACTTAGCAGCTCGCTGGAAGGAGAGGTATCCTCTCTGAATAAGAAGATTGCTTCTATTCAAAGCAATATCGAAGAAATCACATCAGTTATGAAGCAGCTGCAGTCTGTTATTGATCAGCTGGATAAAAAAATCAAAATCAATGAAGCAAATATCCGTACCATAGAAGGACAGATTGTT
Source organism: Erysipelotrichaceae bacterium 66202529 (assembly GCA_017161075.1). Taxonomy (NCBI): domain Bacteria; kingdom Bacillati; phylum Bacillota; class Erysipelotrichia; order Erysipelotrichales; family Erysipelotrichaceae; species Erysipelotrichaceae bacterium 66202529. The sequence continues at coordinate 488,203 of CP046174.1, forward strand.
AAGCTGAATGGAGAAATCAAAAAGAAACAGAAGGACATCGATCAGCGTAATAAAATTATCACCGACCGCATGCTGGATGAGCAGGCCGTAACAGGCACCAACGTCGATGTGGAGGTTATCATGGGGTCTAAGGATCTCGTCGATATGATTCGCAAGGTGGATGGACTTCAAAGGATTACTGACAGCGATCAGATAGAAATCAAGAAGCTGCAGAAGGATAAGGCGGAGCTAGATCATCAGAAAAGTGAAAAGAACCGTCTGAAAGCTGATATTGAAGCGAAAAAGGCAGAAAATGAAAAGGATAAAAAAGAAACAGAAAATGTACAGAAGCAGAAAAAGGAGCTGTTGAAGGAATATCGCAAGCAGGAGGCTGAGCTGAATGAAAAAATGCGTTCCACACAGGTGAATATTGAAAGCATTCAGAACAATATGATCAATATCAATACCTCGGTTGCGGGAAAACTGGATTTCAGCGGCAATGGGGCGCTGATGATGCCGGTTCGCGGAGGCAGTGTGTCTGCCGGTACCTGGTATTATCCTGGCGGCGGTGTTCACCTCGGTTTGGATATGGCGGCTCCCATTGGTACGCAAATCGTAGCACCTGCGGACGGAATCATTTTGTATGCCAATAATCCGGTACCAACAAACGGAGGCTATCTGGGAAACTGGAGCGGTTATCCGGCTGGTGGCGGAAACAGCATCCATATGCTGACGCAGGCTGGAGGAACTACCTATGCTATCAGCTTCTTCCATATGTCAAATGAGGGCTTTGCGGTATCTGCCGGTACCCAGGTGAAAAAGGGACAGCTTCTGGGACTGACCGGAAACAGCGGGAATACATCCGGGCCGCACTGTCATATCGAAGTAATCAATCTTGGAAATATGAGTATTTCCTCTGCTATATCTCAGTTTCGCTCCTCTGCCGACTTTGCATGGGGCTGCGGCTGGGGAAATGGCGCATTAAGCAGAACCTGCGGTGCAAGCGGTGCTCCATGCCGTGAAAAGCCGGAAAATATCTTCGGGTAAGCTTACCTGTTCAGGATGAGCTGCTCATACGAGGCGTAAATTTACGAAAAGTCAGGAGTGATGTTATGATCGTAATGGAAAACGTATCTAAGGAATATAAAAATGGTGTGCATGCCCTGCGGGATATCAACCTTGCCATTGATGATGGAGAGTTTGTATATATCATCGGCCCTACCGGTTCCGGGAAATCCACACTGATTAAGCTGCTGGATGGGGAGGAAATTCCAAATAGCGGAACTGTCATGGTGGAAAACGTCAATGTTGGGAAGCTGAAGCATTCCCGTGTTCCTGTGTACCGCAGAAATATTGGCGTTGTATTTCAGGACTACCGTCTTCTACCAAGACTTACAATTTTTGAAAATATCGCATTCGCTCTTGAAGTTATCGGAATGAAAAAAGTGGATATCCGCCGCCGTGTGCGTGAGGTGCTGGAGCTGGTATCTCTGGAGGATAAGGCAAAAGCCTTTCCTAATGAGCTTTCCGGAGGGCAACAGCAGCGTGCAACCATTGGCCGCGCCATCGCCAATCATCCTAAGGTGCTGATTGCGGATGAGCCAACCGGAAATCTGGACCCGGAAAAATCAGCGGAGATCATGGAACTGCTGGAAAAAATCAATGAAGTAGAAAAAACGACGGTAGTCATGGTAACACACGACTCGACAATCGTTGACCGCTTTAAAAAACGCACCATCTGTCTGGAGGAGGGATATGTGGTTGCGGATATTATGAAGGGGGGCTACCTGCAGCATGATTAAGTTCTTCAAGGCGTTCCCCAAGTTCGTTAAAACTGCCTTTTTAAGTATTTTTCGCCACATTGCTATGTCACTTTCCGCATCCAGTGCAGTAACCATCACATTGATTCTCTTTTCTGCTTTTCTGATGATTGCCGGAAATGTCTCCCTGTTTACCAATTCCATAGAAAATGATTTACAGATTCATGTAGTATTGAAAGCAGATGTGAAAACACAGAAGAAAATCGATGAGGCAAGAGCTGGCTTGGAAAAAGTAAACGGTGTGCGAAGGGTCACCTTTTCCGATAAGGATAATGAGCTGGAGCTCATGATCAAGGAAAAGGGAAAGGAATTTGAGATGTACCGCGGGAAGGACAATCCGCTGTGCAATGCATTCTTTGTATCCGTTAAGGATGCGAATCAGATTAAAGCCATCAATTCGCAGATTGAACAGCTTTCCTTTGTAAAGCAGTCTGTTTATGGCGGAAGCAGTGTTTCCCAGATGATATCCGTATTGAATACGATCCGTTCCGGAGGGCTTATCTTCGTTGGACTATTATCACTGCTTGCTCTGTTTTTGATTTCCAACTCGATAAAGCTGACGATTTATGCGAGAAATACGGAGATATCCATCATGCGCAATGTGGGCGCCGCAAACTGGTATATCAAGGTGCCGTTTATGATTGAAGGAATGCTGATTGGTCTGATGGGCGCAATACTTCCATGTATATTCACCTATTTTGGTTATCAGTATCTGTATGATCTGTTAAACGGACAGATTGTCACCAGTCTGTTTGCACTTCAGCCAATCATGCCGTTTACCCTGCAAATCTGTGGAATACTGTTGCTGGGCGGTATGGCTGTCGGTCTTATCGGAAGCTTTTTCTCCACAACAAAATATTTGCGCTGGAAGCGCTGATGATATAATGAAAATGTAAGAGACTGTAATGTGGCAGCCTGCTGCAGAAACGCTGAGCAAATGAAAGCGTAGATGCAAAGGTGTACCGCAACAGTCTTTTTTCTGTTATAGACTGTTTCCGTAATAGATTGCATCCGTATTTTCCCTGTTGACGATGGAAATGCTTTTTTACTTTCGCAAAACCATTACAGAAGGAAGAAAAATAAGTCATGCGAATATCTTTCACACAGCCATGATAAGGAAAGGATAAGGCGCTGCATTTTATATCAGGCAGCCTTCTTTCATCGAAATAGTTATCATCCTACATAAAATGTGATATGATTATAGTCGTAAATCTGTAAAGGACAATGAGGTGTTTTGTATGGCAGAAAAAAAAGTAGTGAGATATAAACTGGTCAGACATAAATGGCCGGATGAAATACAGGCAGAGAAAAGACGCAGACAAAGAAGGGCTGGAGTTATCGCCATATGCATTGTATGCTTTTTTGGAGGATTCTTTTTAAACTCTACGCTGCATCAGACTTCGGCAGCCTCCAGTGATGAATTTCAGAAGCTGGAGGAGATTTACACGCTGATGAGTGAAAAATTTTATTTCGGCAAGGATCAGAAAAATCTGAAGCAGAAGCTGATGGATGGCGCAATCAGCGGTTTGGTGGAAGCCGGAGGAGATATTCATACGAGCTATCTGGATAATGAACAGACACAAAGCTTTACCGGCTCCATGGAAGGCAGCTTTGTCGGTATCGGTATTCAGTTTTACAGTGTGGATGACTCCACCTTCATCATTGATGAGGTGCTGAAAAACTCCCCTGCGGAAGCGGCAGGATTTTTGATGGGAGATCAGATTTATGCAATCGACAACACCGTTTGTAAAAAAATGACGGCAAGTGATGTAAAGGCGCTGATTACCAATTCCAAGAGTGATGAAATCACATTAGAAATCATACGGGAAAACAAGCATAAAAAAATCAAGGTGAAAAAGGCAACCGTACAGGATTCTGTATACAGCAGTGTTCATGGCAAAACGGGAATACTGGAGCTGGATACCTTTGCGGAAACAAGCGGAGATGAAGTAAAAAGTCATCTGCAAAGCCTGAAGAAGGACGGCTGTGAAAATCTGATTCTGGATCTTCGTAACAATACCGGAGGATACTTAAAATCAGCACAGGAAATCGCCAGCTATTTGCTTCCGAAGGATACCGTGATTTTTCGTGAGGAAAGCAAGGATGGCAGTAAGGAAGATTATAAAACCATCAGCGGATATGAGCAGTTCACCTATAAAAAAATTGTCATTATTGTGAATGGAGATACAGCAAGTGCGGCAGAGGTGCTGACAGCTGCTTTGAAGGAGCATCTGGGGGCAACAGTTGTCGGAGAAAAAACATATGGCAAGGGAACGGTACAGGTACCGCTTACCTTTAAGGATGGAACGATGTTTAAATACACAACGGCGGAATGGATTACGCCAAACGGGGAAAAAATAAATGAAAAGGGTATCACGCCGGATGTGGAGGTAAAGCTGGATGAAGCATTTTATACAAGTGCTCCCATTCTGAAAAAAGAAGTATATAAGCCGGATACGGTATCGACAGCAGCTAAGAGTGCTCAGGTTTATTTGAAGTTCCTCGGCTATGCAGTTGATCGTACGGATGAATATTTCTCCTATGCATCCAGTGAGGCTTTGAAGCAGTATCAGAAGGATAAAGGGATGGAGGTCACCGGGAATATTGACGCGGATACCCTGACATCCCTGCTGTCAAGCTGCGCATTGAAGTGGCATAGCGAGGAAGCACAGCAGGATACGCAAATGAAGAAAGCGGTGGAACTGACAAATGGAAACTAAATTATTTGATCTCGTATCGGATTATCAGCCGCAGGGAGATCAGCCAAAAGCAATCAGAGAGCTTGTGAACGGCATCAAGGAAGGAAAGAAGCAACAGGTTTTGCTGGGGGCAACCGGTACAGGTAAGACCTTTACCATATCCAATGTGATTGCACAGGTTAATAAACCGACACTAGTATTCGCGCATAATAAGACACTGGCAGGACAGCTGTATTCCGAGTTTAAGGAATTTTTTCCAAACAACCGGGTGGAGTATTTTGTTTCCAACTTTGATTATTATCAGCCGGAGGCTTATATTCCAAGCTCTGATACCTATATCGACAAAAATGCGACGACCAATATCGAGCTGGATATGCTGCGCATGGCGGCTGTCAATTCCATACTGGAAAGAAGAGATACCATTATCATTGCATCCGTAGCATGTATTTATGGTGCCAGCAATCCGGAACAGTACCGGGAGATGTTCTTTTCCATACGGGTTGGTGATATCATTGACCGTAAGGAGCTGATGGGAAAGCTGGTAGCCAGACAGTATACGAGAAATGATATGGATCTCTTACGTGGAACCTTCCGCGTACGCGGTGATGTGATAGAGGTTGCTCCGGGACATACGGATTCCTTTATCCTGCGCATTGAAATGTTCGATGATGAAATAGAGAGAATCTGTGAAGTGGATCCGCTGACAGGGAAGGTACTCAATGCCTATACGGTATATGTGGTGTATCCGGCAAGCGGCTATGCGACGAAGCAGGAAATTATCAACCGTGCCGCAAATACGATTGAGGAAGAGCTGGCAGATCGTCTGCAGGTTCTGGAAAATGAGGGAAAGCTGCTGGAAAAACAGAGATTAGAACAGCGTGCGCGCTATGATATTGAAGCATTGCGGGAGTTTGGAGTTTGTCCCGGTATCGAAAACTATTCCCGTCATATTGATGGGCGAAAGCCGGGAGAGCGTCCATATACCCTGTTTGATTATTTTCCGGATGATTTCCTGCTGGTAGTCGATGAGTCTCATGTCTCCCTGCCGCAGATCCGCGGGATGTACAACGGAGATCGTGCCCGCAAGGAAACACTGGTCAATTACGGCTTCCGTCTGCCTTCCGCATTGGATAATCGTCCAATGCGCTTTGAGGAATTTGAGAAAATGATCAATCAGGCGATATTCGTATCGGCAACACCGGGAAATTATGAGCTGGAACAGACCAAGGGAGAAATTATTGAACAGATCATCCGTCCGACGGGTCTGCTGGATCCAGTGGTTACCGTGCGACCGACACAAGGACAGATTGACGATCTGGTGGATGAAATCCGTACCCGCATTGAAAAGAATGAGCGTACGCTGATTACAACCCTGACTGTGCGCATGGCAGAGGATTTGACCAGCTATCTGAAGGGGATGGATTTCAAGGTTGCCTGGCTGCATCATGAGGTAAAGACGATTGAGCGTACGGAAATCATACGGGATTTACGAAAAGGAAAATATGATGTACTGATCGGTATTAACCTGCTGCGTGAGGGATTGGATATACCGGAGGTATCTTTAATTACCATTCTGGATGCCGATAAGGAGGGCTTTTTGCGAAGTGAACGCTCTCTGATTCAGATTATCGGACGTGCAGCTCGTAATGCGCATGGACAGGTTATCATGTATGCGGATAAAGTAACGGATTCCATGCAGAAGGCACTCGATGAAACTGCACGACGTAGGGAAATACAGATTGCCTATAATAAAGAACATGGCATTACGCCGAAAACGATTATGAAGCCGATTCATGAGGTTGTCCGCAGTAAGGAAACACAGGAAATGACGGCGAAATACATAGGTAAAAAAGCCAAGGTCAGCAAAAAGGATAAGGAAAAGCTGCTGGCAAATCTGGAAAAGGAAATGCGGGAGGCCGCAAAGGTGCTCGACTTTGAGCGTGCGGCGGAGCTTCGTGATATACTTCTGGAGCTGAGAAATTCATAAGGAAAGGGGGCTTCTATGTTTACTGAGAAAAACAAAAAAATCAACCGGCTGACATTAAAGCATGTATTGTTTCTGATTACGTATACGATAATATTGATCTGGGTAATGCTGCATCTGAATGAGGTGTTTGATACCATAACCATGGTGATTGGTATGCTGCGGCCGTTTATTTATGGCATTATGATGGCCTTTGTGTTTAATATACCGATGAAGTTCTTTTTGAAGAAGCTTCCGGACAGCTTGGGACGATGGAAAAAAGTGCTTGCCGCTGTCTGTTCCTTTTTGATTATTTTCGGTATTCTTGCCTTTATCATCCGCATTGTTATGCCGCAGGTGATTGACAGTATCGCTTCCCTGGCAAATTCTCTGCCCGGCTATATTGAGGACGCGCAAAAGACGATTACCGCAATGATTGAGAAACAGCAGATTCCGGATGAGGTTCTCAGGCAGGTGGATACCTATTCTGCCCAGCTGCAGGATACGCTGGTGAACTTACTGAAAAACGGGATACCACATCTGCTTACGATGGCAAGCGGTTTTGCGAGTAGTCTTGCCAATGTATTTATGGCACTGGTTATTGCCGTTTATCTGACGGTATCGAAGGATAAGCTTCTGGAGCAGTCCCATCGCTTCCTGTATGCGTTCACCTCTCAGCGGGTCAATCATAATGTATTGCGTGTGGCCCGGCTGACTAATACGACCTTTTCAGCCTTTATTACCGGACAGCTTGTAGAAGCTGTTATTATCGGTGTTTTATGTTATATCGGCTGTCTGATATTAGGCTTTCCCTATGCGCCGATTCTGGGGGTTATCATCGGCTGTACGAATATCATACCGATTTTCGGAGCAATCTTCGGTGTAGTGTTATGTGCATTGCTGGTAGCCTTCGTCAATCCGCTGCAGGGTGTGTTTTTTGTGATTTTCGGTATCTGCCTGCAGCAGTTTGAATCTAATCTGATCTATCCGCGCGTGGTGGGAACCAGTGTCGGACTTTCCGGTTTATGGGTTCTGTTTGCAATCACGGTCGGCGGTGGTTTGTTCGGCTTTGCCGGTATGCTGCTGGGACTTCCGACATTTTCTGTGATATACTCCCTGCTGCGTGAGGAAATGAACCGCAGAGTACGCATGAAGCAGGAGGGCAGAAAAGTGGCTGAGGCAGCTCCTGTTGAGGATGAAAGAAATGCTCAAAAGCATACAGCATAGTAGATAATAGTGTTGTATACATATGCATATGATACAGGCTGTTGATTTTTAAAAAGCCGTATCTGCCAATCGACAAGGTTCTTACTTAACTATGGATGTAGAAAAATTAGAGATTTCAAAATCTATTGGATAACTATCAATGGATTTAGAGGTCTCTTTTTTTGTCATACCTGAAAGTTTGTAGGAATTTGATACAAAAGACAATTCCTTTTTATGTGGGAAAACGTAAGACAGGCTGGTTTATCGTATTGGTCACACAGATAAAGTGTGGTAGGTACACCAAAGACAGTTACAGTTTCCTGGTGAGGATTCCCTTTCGATGGGGCTACTGGTTTCTATTTTCTTGTATAAGAAAATGTATTTTATTTGTTGTGTCAGAAAATCCAACCGGGTATTAAAAAGCTGTATGTGTAAGCAGTCAAAACACCGCTAATGGGTAATCATAAGCAGGATGGAGCAAGTTTATGACGAATCAGAAACATTCTGGTATAATAGGAAAAAAAGTGAGGTATTTTATGAAAGTAATTTTATCACCGACAAAGCAAATGAAGCCTGTGGAGAGAACACCGCTTCAGATTCCACACTTTATCAAAGACAGTGCAATAATCTGTGAAGCACTAAAACAGCTCACAGCTGAGGAACTACGCAGGCTGATGAAAATCAATGAAAAGCTTGCGGAGGAAACAAAACAGCGGTATGCTCAGCTGTCCTTTTCCATGGAAGGTACGCCGGCTTTGTTTACATATAACGGTCTGCAATTCAAGCATATGCACCCCCAGGATTTTTCTGAAAAGGATATTACATATGCGCAGGAATGCCTGCGTATTCTTTCCGGTATGTATGGTGTACTTCAGCCAATGGATGCCATACAGCCGTATCGTTTGGAAATGCAGACACGTCTGCCTATTGCAGGGAAAAAGGATCTGTATTCCTACTGGGGAAACCGTCTGGCACAGTATCTGTTGAAGGAAGAGGGAAACTCCCCCTGTATTATCAATCTTGCCAGCAAGGAATATGCGAAGGCGGTGCTTCCTTATCTTCCACAGGGGAGCTGTTACACAGTAACCTTTTACATAGAAAAAGAAGGCAGGCTGAAAACGGAATCCACACAGGTGAAAATGGCCAGAGGCTGCATGGCAAACTGGATCATAACCCGTCAGATACATACCGTTGAGCAGCTCACCTGCTTTCATGCGGACGGCTACGTGTATCAAAAGGGGCTTTCCAGTATTGATGAACTGGTGTTTGTGAAAAAGAAATAAGGTAAAAACTGGTGGTTTTCAATAAAATCTGGAAGTATGCCTCTCTTTTTCAGGTAAAATATGAAAATTTTGAATAAAAAATTGTAAGAAAATGATTGCGTCTCTTTGTCGTTAATGATAAAATCCACATGATAGAGAGGAGTATATTATGGAATACTTAAAACTGATAGGAATAGCAATCATCGTTCTTGGCTTTGCATTAAAGTTCGATGTACTGGCAACTGTTCTGCTGGCTGGTCTGGTAACAGGAATTGTTGCAGGAATGGATATACCACATATTCTTTCCATTCTGGGAGAATCCTTTGTTAGCAATCGTCTGATGTCGATCTTTCTCATTATCTTCCCGGTTATCGCCATTATCGAGCGGTACGGGCTGAAGGAACGTGCGGCATATCTCATAGGAAAAATAAGAAATGCATCTGCCGGTAAGGTGCTGGCCATTTATATGGTGGTGCGTACGGCTGCCAGTGCATTCAATGTGCGAATCGGAGGACATGTGCAGTTTGTCCGTCCACTGATTCTGCCAATGTCCGAAGCTGCCGCAAAGGTAAGCAAACACGGTGAATTGAGTGAACAGGAGATAGATGAGCTGAAGGGTCATGCTGCGGCTGTGGAGAACTTTGGAAACTTCTTTGCGCAAAACTGCTTTGCTGCGGCAAGCGGTGTCGTTTTGATTCAGGGAACCTTGTCCATGTATAAGGAGGTCACCCTGTCCAGTATTGCACTGGCAAGCCTTCCGGTGATGCTGATTACGGTTATCTTTACCTTTGTACAGGTGTTCTTGTTCGACCGTAAGGTGAAAAAGGCAGGTGTTCGTCGTGACTGATTTTCTAACCAATATCGCCCCGGAAATATTTTATGCGTTGTGCGGGCTGGTATGTCTGGATGCAGGCTGGCGTGCTTTTCGTAAAAATGATAAGGCGAAATACGGAACTGCATTGTTCTGGGTTCTCGTCGGTGTGATCTTCATGCTCGGAAAATGGATTCCAAGTACAATCACCGGAGGTATTCTGGTTGTGATGGGTATTCTGACGGTAAGCGGACAGGTGCGGATTGGAACCTTTAAGGAGGTTAGTGTGGAGGAAAAGGAAAAAGAAAGCAGACGTATTAAAAGCTGGATTTTCCTTCCTGCTGTGACGGTCGGCCTGATGGCACTGGTGATGTCCTTTGTCAGAGTTGACGGTGCTGCATTGGATGGGGCTGTCATGGTGGGAATCGCCTGTCTGATTTCCTTTGTTTTAGCTATTATCATCTGCCGTCCAAAGGTAAATGAAACACGGGAGAATACGACAAAGCAGCTGATGCAGGTTGGTGCATCCTGTCTGCTTCCGCAGCTGTTGGGAGCATTGGGAACCCTGTTCACGGAAGCCGGTGTCGGGGATGTGATTTCCAGTATGATATCCAGTGTGGTACCGAGTGGAAATATCCTGGTTGGTGTTATTATCTACTGTCTGGGTATGGTGATCTTTACAATGATTATGGGAAATGCTTTTGCGGCATTCTCTGTTATTACTCTGGGTATCGGTATTCCCTTTGTCATTGCACAGGGTGGTAATCCGGTTGTTGTCGGTGCATTGGGTATGACCTGCGGATTTTGCGGTACCCTATTAACGCCAATGGCTGCCAACTTCAATATCGTGCCAACGGCTGTTTTGGAAACCAGCAATAAATGGACTGTCATCAAGGCGCAGGCACCGATGGCATTCGCAATGATTGTCGTACACATCATGTTGATGCTTGTACTGGCGTTTTAGGAAAGGAAGCTGTTTATGAAAATATTAGTAACCGGATTTGATCCATTTGGCGGAGAACCGATAAATCCTGCCATTGAGTCTGTGAAGCTGCTGCCGGATACGATAGAGGGCGCAGAGATTATCAAGCTAGAAATACCTACCGTTGTGCATAAGTCTTTACAGGTGATTCATGAAGCTATTCAGAAGCATGATCCGGATATGATTTTATCCATCGGACAGGCAGGTGGCCGCAGTGATCTTACAGTGGAGCGTGTCGGTATCAATATGGACGACTGCCGTATAAAAGACAATGAGGGCAATCAGCCGATTGATGAGCCTGTGTTTGCGGATGGCGATGCAGCGTATTTCTCCAATCTGCCAATCAAGGCAATGGTCAATGAGATTCGTAAAAACGAGATACCTGCCTCTGTATCAAACAGTGCGGGAACCTTTGTATGCAATCATGTACTATATGGAGTACGGTATATGATTGAAAAGGAATTTGCCGGAAAGAAAAGCGGATTTATCCACATTCCGTATTTGCCGCAGCAGGTAGTAGATAAGCCGGGACAGCCAAGCATGGCGCTGGATGTTATCGTAAAGGGGTTGACCTGTGCGATATCCGCGATGATTCATAATGAATCGGATGTCAAAACGATAGGAGGCACCATCTGTTAGGATGAAACTGTTCGTATATGGCTCCCTGCGAAGGGGATTGTATAATTATGAGCTTTATTTGAAGGGAAAGAGTCAGTTTATAGGCTATGGCTATGTGATAGGAGAGCTGTATGCTTTAAAGGAACGCGCATATCCGGCTCTGCTTCCGGGGAATTCCAGAATTCTTGGAGAAATCTATGAGGTGGATGAAGCTGTAGCCTGCGCTATTGACGTATTGGAGGAATATGTTCCTGGGAGTTCGGAAAATGAATATGAGAAAATATTCACCCGTATACTGGATGAGCAGGGCAGACTCCTGGATACACTGCCGGTTTACTGGTATCATGTGGAAAAGCCGGGAAACCGAGAGCTACTGGACAGCATCATTCAGGAGCATGATTTTACTGCCTATTGCAATGCAAATAGGAAATAAGGCCCCATAGGAAATATGGTATGCATATTTGATAATTATTTCTTATATAAAATACAGGGATGCTGATATGGAAAGGTTATAAAAAACGTGCAGGACGAGGAAGGGTTCTTACTTTAAGGTATAAGGAAGGAACATGAGATACAAAAGGATGGATGAACATTAACTATTTGTATTTCATGCTTCCCATATACCCCGAGATGAGAGAGAAGAACCCGGGATGGTGTGCACGTTTTTCTATAGGTTAGTTATTCATATGATTTCCATGAGAGTTGAATGCTATTCTGTAAAGGGATAGATACAATGTATATTGCCGAGAAGGAATCGGCAGTCATGTTCGTATGCTACTATTTAGCTTTCCTGCAGATATGCAGTGGCTTACAGGATGTATGAAATCTTTATATGGTAATTCTATGTTTTTCAAGCTGTGAATATTTGACAGTTATATGAATATATAAGTCGTTTAACTATACTGAAATAAATCTGAGCTATAGCTGTCGCTGAGTCTTTCAACAGTATATGGTTTGATTACAGCAGTTCGATTTATTAAAGGTGCGGTTATAGCGGATATATGGTAAAATACATAGGAGTTGAATAATTGGAAAGGTTGGCTAGAAAGTAAAGAAGCAGAGGGAGAATGATGAAATGAAGCTTGTAGTAAGCAGCTGTCTTATGGGCATAAATTGCAAATATAGCGGAGGGAATAATGCATCACAGGAATTGCTGGAATATGTAAAGGAGCATGAGGTGCTTATGCTGTGTCCTGAGGTTCTGGGTGGTCTGCCGATTCCCAGAGCATGTGCTGAAATCACAGGATCACAGGTCATGAATACGGATGGTGTGGATGTCACAGCACAATTTGAAAAGGGGGCAAGGCTTGCCCTGTCGAAGGTGAAGGCTTTCCAGCCGGATCTGGTTATCCTGCAACCGCGCAGTCCAAGTTGTGGAAAGGGCAGTATATATGATGGCAGCTTTCAGAAAAAACTGATAGAAGGAGATGGAATCTTTGTGCGTCTTCTGAAGCAAGAGGGAATCCCGGTTATGAGCTGCGGGGAATTTCTGGAAGAAGTGAAGCAGCATTCATCAAAAGGCGGAGAATTGCGATGAAAACCCGTAGGAAAAGCAATTTTTCTCGAAAAAAAACGAATTAAAGATTGTAAGTGGTATCAAAATGGTTTAAAATAGGATATGTAAAAAAGTTGTTTAATAGGAGGAATATAAAATGAAACAAATCACTGTATCTGTTATTGACCCAGTTGGATTACACGCACGTCCAGCTACTGTTGCTGTAAACGCTGCAAGCAAATTCAAATGTGAAGTTAACGTGTCTTTCAAGGGCCGTGAAGTAAACATGAAATCCATTATGGGTGTTATGTCACTGGGTATCCCTACGCAGTCTGAAATTACAATTTCCTGCAACGGTGACGATGAAGATGCTGCAATCGCTGCAATCGAAGAAGTATTGCGCGCTCAGAAAATTATCGGGTAATTTAATTTAAGAAAAGCTTCCGACTATGGTTCTGCTGATAAGACTGTAGAGGAAGCTTTTTTCTTTGGTTATTTTGGGTACAGAAGGATGTTTTTGTTTATGAAGATAAAATAACTGGTATGCAAAGTAACATACTGTACCTGTTCGTATCACTGTATTCGAAAATGATCGTTTTTTATTTGCGATTAAAAGGAAGAAAAATGAGGCGATGCTCGTGCATATCTACAGGGATAGTAAAGTTGTATATATTATTTGCAGTTAAAAAAGGAAAGCTATGACGGTGTTCTTACATATCCATAGGATGGCAAACATACAGTTAGAAAATCTATAGAGATGACGTGTCGATTGAGACGCTGTATCTGAAGGTTTGTTTAGTAACTGAAAGGAAGCAGGGCGCTTTTTTTGTTTTCAGTGTTCTAATCTGCTTTATATATATGTATCACATTTTTGGTATCACACTGCCTTCAAAGCGATAAAGCGTGGAAGTTTTTTTATAAAAATTTACTGGATTTATATTCTAAATTATCTCTTTAATCTCATATATCAACAATAAAATTATCATAAACAATAAAATTATAATCAAAATTATTGACAATGACAATATTGTGTTTTATGATGTAGCTGTAAAGATAAGAAGGAGAGGATGTAATATGAAGCTATTTGTGGTAAAGGATTATGATGCGCTTAGCAGAAAGACTGCGGAAATTGTTGCAGAGCAGATACGCAAAAAACCGGATACCATCTTCTGTCTGCCTGCAGGCGGTTCTCCCATTGGTATGTATGAGGTTCTTGTGCAGATGTATCAGCGGCATGAAGTGGATTTCAGCAAGCTGATAACATTTGATATGGATGAATATGTGGGAATCGGGCCACAGGATGAGAACAGCTATGCATATTTCATGCAGAAGCATTTTCTGAAGTATGTGAATGTTGATCCGAAAAATGTTCATTATCCGGATGGACTGGCTGAGGATGTAGATACCATGTGCAAAGCATACAGCGAGCAAATATTTGCAATGGGAGGTCTTGATCTGGCAATTACCGGTATCGGGGATGATGGTCATGTGGCCTTCAATGAACCGGGAGAGACTCTATATCCAAGAACACATGCGGTTGACCTGGAGGAATCCACCAGAAAGGCAAATGCGAGATTCTTTGACGGAGATATTACAAGGGTTCCAAAAAGAGCCTGTTCCATTGGCATGGAGGATATCATGAGGTGCAAAACGTTCCTTGTCGTTGCCAGCGGAAAGCATAAGGCTGAGCTAATCAGGAAAACCTTCCATGAGGAAATGATCAATCCGAAATGGCCGGTTTCCTTCTGTCGTATGCATCCAAACTGTATCTTCATTATCGATGAGGACGCAGCATCATTATGTGATTCAAAGGTACTGGAGCAGTACCAATAGGTGAATTTAAAAATTAGAAGAAGCAAACAGAGATAACGATTGTGAAGGAGTAGCTCTTATGAACAGGCTTTAAGAAATAATACCTGAAAAATGTCTCCCCTTTGAAAGATATACCAGTCGCAAAGCACGCCATGAGGATGAATGGTGTGCTTTATGTTTTTTATACGCATATGGTACTGTATACCATAGATATAGAATGAGATTGGTTGGATTGCATACTTCAGGATTGCACAGCTGACTTAGCTTATGATTTGTGTGGGAAAGGTACGGGTTTGGCTGTTTTTTCTTAATTTGCATGAAAAATATATAAAAAAATAAAACAATTCCTTAAACAGCAGAGCGTATTTTTTATTTTACCTATATAAATTGCGGTAATCGCTTACATTCGCTAAACTTTTACAGAAAAATCGCTAAATCTATGATATAATAAAACCAGCAATCAACAGAAAGGAAGATAGTTTATGGTGAAAGATATTTATGAAAAATGGCTGAACCATCCCAATCTGGATCCTTCTTATAAAGAAGTGCTGGAACAAATGGATGAGGGTCAGATCAACGATGCGTTTTATACAACCATCGAATTTGGTACAGCGGGGATGAGAGGTCTTTTGGGGCCTGGAACAAACCGCATCAATCTGCATACGATCCGCAAGGCGAATGTCGGCTTTGCAGAATATATCTGCGCAAACGGGGAAGATGCGATGAAGCGCGGGGTTGCCATTGGCTATGACAACCGTCACATGTCAAAGGAGTTTGCGATGGATTCTGCCAAGGTTCTGGCAACCTATAACATTGCCTCCTATGTATTTGAAAGTCTGCGTCCAACACCGGAGCTGAGCTTCGCTGTCCGTCATTTTCACTGCTTTGGCGGTATTATGGTAACCGCTTCTCACAATCCAAAGGAATACAACGGCTATAAGCTGTATGATGAATTGGGCTGTCAGCTTGTCCCTGCACTTGCACAGCAGGTAATCGACCGCGTAAATGCAGTTGAGGACGAGCTTGCGATTAAGGCAGAGCCTACTGCTGAACAGGAAAAGCTGATTACCGTTATCGGCAAGGATGTGGATGAGGAATACTATGAAAATGTATTGAGTATTCAGCTGAATCCGGATATCAATAAGGATGATGTGAAAATTATCTTTACACCGGAGCATGGTACGGCAAACATTCCGGTCAAGGAAGTATATACGCGTGCCGGTTATCATTTTGTTGCAGTTGAGGAGCAATGCTCACCGGATCCTGATTTCTCAAATACACCGACACCGAATCCGGAAGAAGCAGGAAGCTATGAGCTTGCGATTGAATATGCGAAGCGTGAAGATGCAGACATAATTCTTGTCTGTGATCCGGATGCTGACCGTATGGGCGTTGGTGTCAAGCATGATGGGGAATACAAGCTGCTGACAGGAAACCAGAGCGGTGCTGTTTTGATAGAGTATATCTTCTCACAGCTGCAGGCAAAGGATCGTATGCCAAACAATCCGGTTATGTTCAATACCGTGGTAACCAGTGATCTGGGAGAAAAAATTGCTACAAAATATGGTGTTGCAACGGAAAAAACGCTGACCGGCTTCAAATTTATCGGTGAAAAGGTCGCGAAATATGAAAAAACGAATGAAAAGCAGTATGTGTTCGGATATGAGGAAAGCTATGGTTCCCTGATTAAACCGTTTGTACGCGATAAGGATGCACCGCAGGCTTGTCTGATGCTGGCTGAGGCTGCATGCTTCTACAAGGCACAGGGAAAGACACTGGTGGATGTTCTGTATGATCTGTATGCAGAGCTTGGTTACTATGAAGAAAGTCAGACCTCATTAAAGCTGGAAGGACAGGCTGGTGCACAGCGCATTCAGGAAATTCTGGCAACGCTAAGAAAAACATCTGTTGAGGCAATCAATGATGTGGCAGTTACGCGTTTTGAGGACTATAAGGAAAGCAAGATCATTGAAAACGGAAAAGAAGAGGAGCTGTGCGGATTTACAAAATCCGACGTTCTGAAATATTATCTGGCAGATGGAAGCTGGATTGCAATTCGTCCGAGTGGTACAGAGCCAAAATGCAAGTTCTATTATTGTATAAAGGGTACATCTCTGGAAAATGCCCATGAAAAAACACTGGCATACCAGAAGGCAATGGCTGAAATGATTAAATAAAAAAGTGGTGAGTTCGATCATGAGCTCACCACTTGCTGTATTTTATATGGTTCAGCGATACCTGTGCAGCAGAAGGTTACGGGCACTCAGCAGCACAATCGTTACAAGGGTTAAGGTTAGTAAAGACAGCAGCATAGGAATCCCTCCTTATTTGTTAGATTAAACTAACTATCTTCATATACAGCATACACTACGCACGCGTCCCTGTCAAGCAAGGTGTGAAAAAACTTTGAGTTTCAAAGCCTGTTTACTATTTGCGATGCTGTATCCGTAATTAGAATACAAATGGGGAATAAAAGAATGTAACCCATTACAAAAATGTGAAAAAGATGGCAAAACCTATAGGTTTTAGCGTTGAAATAGAGTAAAATATAAGTAGTTACAAGACTGGAGGGCTACTCATGAAAAACAAAATCATTGATCGCTATTATAAAGGAAGTGCATTGGATGCCTATGAGCTGTTTGGTGCACATCTGTGTGAGGAACGGGGGAAGAAGGGTGTTCGTTTCACCGTATATGCACCGCATGCACAAAGTATTCAGGTCATCGGCTCCTTTGATGACTGGAGCTGCAAGGGACATCAGATGCGCCGCAAGGATGACAAGGGCATATGGTCTTTGTTTATTGCAGAGGCTAAGGAAGGCGATATGTATAAATACCGCGTTACCCAGGCAACCGGACGCATCGTTGATAAAATGGATCCCTATGCGTTTTATTCCGAGCTGCGTCCCAATACAGCAAGCATCGTTACCAATCTGGAATATAAGAAATGGAGCGATGACAAATGGCTGGCACAGCGTACGAAAAATTTTGACAAGCCGGTTAATATCTATGAGATGCATCTGGGCTCATGGAAAAAGGATGAGGATCAGGAATGGGTGAATTATAAGGCTATTGCGAAGGAACTCATTGCTTATGTAAAAGAAAATAACTTTACGCATATTGAACTGATGCCGCTGAATGAATATCCGTTTGACGGCTCCTGGGGATATCAGTGCAGCGGATACTTCAGTGCTACCAGCCGCTATGGCAGTGTGCAGGATTTAATGTATCTGATCAATGCCTGCCATCGTGCAAATATTGGTGTCATTATGGATTTTGTACCGGTACATTTTGTACGGGATGATTTCTCCTTATCCTATTTTGACGGAACATCGCTGTATGAGTATGAAAAGGCATGTGATGCGGATTCCCAGTGGGGAACAGCAAATTTCAATTTGTGGAGAGAAGAGGTGCGCAGCTTCCTGATGTCTGCGGCGTCCTTCTGGATTGATAAATATCATGTGGATGGATTGCGTATGGATGCCATCAGCAATATCATACACTGGCATGGAAATAAGGATCTGGGAGAGAATGAAGGTGCCCTGCATTTTATCAAGCGTATGAATTATCATTTATCCGAGGCTTATCAGGGTGTTATGCTGATTGCGGAGGATTCCAGCGATTTCGCAAATGTGACAAAATCAACATTGGATGGCGGCCTGGGCTTTGATTATAAATGGGATCTGGGCTGGATGAATGATACACTGAAATACTTGGAAAAGGATCCGATCTATCGAAAATGGCATCATAACAATATAACCTTCTCTATGGCCTATTTCTATTCCGAGCGCTTCCTTGTGGAATTTTCTCATGATGAGGTTGTTCACGGGAAGAAAACGATTGTCGATAAAATCTGGGGAAGCTATGAGGAGAAGTTTGCACAGCTGCGTACCCTGTATTTGTATATGTTCACACATCCTGGTAAAAAGCTGAACTTCATGGGAAACGAGCTTGCACATTTCCGTGAATGGGATGAGGAGAAGCAATGCGACTGGGATCTGTTGAAATATCCGATGCATGATGCTTTCCATAAATATTTTGCGAAGCTGGGTGAGCTGTATTGCAAAACACCGGCATTGTACGAAACAGAGTATCATTGGGATTCCTTCCAGTGGATCGATGCGGATAATGCGGATGAGAATCTGTTTAGTTATATTCGAAAGAATGATTCCAGCTATTATATTGTAATACTGAATTTCTCACCAAATACGTATAAGCAGCATAGCTTTGGTGTTCCGGAAAAGGGTGTCTACCATGAGGTGCTGAATACAGAGCAGGATATCTGGGGCGGAGAAATCAAGGAGCTGGCAAAGGTTAAGGCTGTGGCAGAGGAATACAATAAGCTGCCGTATACGATCGATGTGGATGTGCCGGCCTTCGGCGGTGTGCTGCTGGAGCTGAAAAAACGCAAGAAACCTGTTAAAAAAGCTGTAAAATAACCACTTATGATGACTGGAAAAGTGAAAACAGTTGTCGGTGCGCTTGGAAATGTGTATAATGGTTATCAAGGTAAGCGTTGATCTTACGAAAGGCAGGGAATAATGTGAAAGCAGTAGTAGTAGGCAGTGGAAGCTGGGGAACCGGTCTGGCCCAGGTTCTTTGTGATAATAATGAAGATGTTATGATATATGGTAATTGTGAAAGTGAAATTCAGGATATCAATGAACATCATCAGAATGCAAAGTACTTTGAAGGAGTGGAGTTGAATCCGTCTTTAAAGGCGACTACCGACATCCGGGTTGTAAAGGATGCAGATGTTATCGTATTGAGTATACCGACGATTGCAGTGGAAAGTGTCTGTAAGGAAATTGACGCATTGCTGGATCATAAGGTGGTTGTAGTAAATACATCAAAAGGATTTCATCCAAATACCTTTGAACGTATGTCTGATGTCATCCGCCGTAATATAAGCGCTGAGCATCTCAGCAGTGTAGTTTCTCTGATTGGGCCTAGCCATGCGGAGGAGGTTGTCATCCGTATGCTGACAACGATTTGCGCGGTATCTCAGAATGAAGCGGATGCACAGAAAATTCAGAAGCTGTTTTCCAATGATTA
The DNA here is from genome assembly GCA_017161075.1 of Erysipelotrichaceae bacterium 66202529. NCBI lineage: Bacteria > Bacillati > Bacillota > Erysipelotrichia > Erysipelotrichales > Erysipelotrichaceae > Erysipelotrichaceae bacterium 66202529. The sequence goes on from CP046174.1 coordinate 507,904, forward strand.
TCTGAGAATCTACACCGGGACGGATGAAACCGGAAGTGAAATTGGCGTAGCTGTGAAGAATGCTATTGCACTGGCAAGCGGGGTTTTGTATGGTCTGGGCTATGGTGACAATACAAGGGCGGCTCTGATTACCCGTGGTTTAATGGAGATGACACGGTATGGTGTTGCTCTGGGCGGTAAAAAAGAAACCTTTATGGGATTGACCGGCATCGGTGATTTGATTGTTACCTGCACAAGTAAGCATTCCAGAAACTTCCAGGCAGGATATGAAATCGGAAAGCATAACAGTGCGCAATACTTCTGGGACAATAACACGAAAACTGTGGAAGGTGTCAGAACGGCAAAGGCTGTGCATGAAAATGCGAAGCGTCTGGGCATTGAAATGCCAATCGTCAACGAGATCTATCAGGTTCTCTTTGAGAATAAAAATCCAAGGGATTCGGCCAAGGATCTGATGCTGCGGGATTTAAAATCAGAGATAAATTTTTAATAAAAAATATTTATTAAGTATAAGTCTACATAACTTAAGATATATTAAGATGTGTAGACTTTTTTTTATGTTAGAATGAAATCAGGTGATGAAGATGAGGAAACAGAACAGACGCAAAATTCATATTAAAATAGGTGTGATAGTAATATTGCTGCTGGCAATAACTAATGCCGCAACCTTTCGGCTGACACAGAGATATACAGAGGCTGATGAAGATTTTAAAGATATCAATTATCAGAATTCCAATACCGTGAATGTGAAAAACGTAACGAAAAAAATGGGAGTTGCTTCCTTCAGAATTGACAAGGAAAAGGCTGAAAATATTCAGCATGTGATGATTATCGCACATCCTGATGATGAAACATTATGGGCAGGGAACCATATCATGAAGGAAAAGTATCTTATTATTTGCCTGACAAACGGGGGAAATAAGGTTCGAAAGAAAGAGTTTGATAAGGCGATGGAGCTTACCGGTAATTATGGCATTATGCTGAAATATCCGGATAAGACAAAGCGTGTAAAAAACAATTGGAAAAAAGTCAAAAATTCAATTCGAAATGATATTGATTACATATTGAATTTTAAACCGTGGAGTACTATTACAACGCATAATCCAGACGGGGAATATGGCCACATTCAGCATAAATTCACAAGCATGATGGTTACCAATGAATGTGTGAAATTAGGATTGACAGATAAGCTGGAATACTTTGGTAAATATTATAAAACCAATTATTTATTAAATCATAAAATACCGGGAGCCTTGAATTATGAGGATGCACAGGCAAAGGAACAATTGATGAGCATGGTGTATATGTCACAGGGCTACGCACATCGTATCTTTGATCATATGGTTCCATATGAGAAGTTTATTCCTTACAAGGACTGGTACTTCGGTAATTGATAAAAGTAAAATGAAACAGAAGGATTATTCAACTGACAGTAAATTAGAAATAGGTCGGTCAGTTAGAAATCTTTTCTGTTTTTTTTATATGCAGATGTGAAATAGAAGCTTATCTGATATAAACTTATTATTATAATTTTACTGTAGTATTTTCTATAAAAATCCTGTCGTGAAAAATGATAATTTCATGAAATTTTAAAATAATCTAGTTAACTGCACGCATTTGTTGTATAATAGGGCTGGCGTGTAGATATATGTATACACGATTTATATTTATAAAATGTAAAAAGCATTCTGAGATTGGATGTCAAAGGAGTTTACCTATGTTCAAAAGTATCAGATACGTTGTTAAAGAGAACATATCCAATTTATACCGTATATATTGCATTGCAAAATATGAGCTGCTTGCGGATATGCGGGATTCTAAATTTGGTTTGTTCTGGAACTTTGCTTCCCCTGCCATCCAGGTAATGACCTATTTCCTGGTATTTGGTATCGGTATCGGGCGTGGTCATCAACAGGGAATACCTTATCTTCCATGGGTAGTTGTAGGATTTTGTGCATGGTGGTTTATCCAGCCGTGTATTGTTCAGGGGTGCAGCGCTATTTTCTCTAAAACAAATGTTATTACAAAAATGAAATTTCCTGTCAGTATACTACCGATGACGGTGATCGCAAAGGAATTATTTAACCATTTCTGTATGTTGATAATTGGCTTTGTCGTTCTCATGCTGTATGGGTATCATCCCAATGTTTACTGGTTTGGACTTTTATATTATGCGATATGTGCCATACTGATGGTGGAATCACTAGCACTTATCACATCTGTACTGACCATGCTATGGCGTGATGTAAAAAAGCTGATAACATCTATTATGCGTATGATATTATATTTATCACCTGTATTATGGCCGGCAAAATATGATCAGTTCCCTATTCTAAATTTCATTATGAAATTAAACCCGGTGTATTATGTTGTACAGGGGTATCGGGATTCTGTGTTTTTTCATAAAACAATTTTTGCACATCCTGCAATGACCATATATTTCTGGTGTGTTGTTATTGGAATGTTTGTGCTTGGCTGCTATCTGATGTACAAATTTAAAACAAAGTTTATTGATATGATTTAGGAGGTTTTCCAATGGCGAAAACAAGAGAAGAATACAGCGGCTATGCTGTAGTCATGGAAAATGTATCAAAGATATATCGATTGAAAACAAAAGGTAAAAAAGGCAAAAAGAAAACAGATGAACGTTTTTTTGCTTTAAAGGATATAAATTTTAAAATCGAAAAGGGTGATTGCGTTGGTATTTTAGGTACTAACGGGAGTGGTAAGTCAACCTTATCTTTGATATTGTCCGGGATTTCTGACAAAGACAGCGGAAATATGATAGTCAATGGAGAACAGGCATTGATTGCCATCAATACCGGGTTGAATATGCAGCTGACCGGAGAAGAGAATATCGATCTGAAGGGTGCATTACTGGGCCTTAAGAAAAAACAGATTGAAGAGATTAAACGTGGTGTTATAGAATTCGCAGAGCTTGGAGACTTTCTGTATCAGCCGGTAAAAAAATATTCAAGTGGAATGAAATCCCGTTTGGGATTTTCAATATCACTCTCCCTAAATCCGGATATTTTTATTGTCGATGAGGCTTTGTCTGTAGGTGATAAGGGATTTGCACAGAAATGCATGAATCGTATGCAGAAGCTTCGCGATGAAGAAGGAAAAACCATCTTTTTTATCTCACATGCATTGCCGCAGGTACGTGCATTCTGTAAAACCGGTATGTGGATTGAGGGTGGAAAATTAGTGGAAATCGGTGATATTGATACGGTATGTGACCACTACTCTGAATATGTTGACAGCTACAATAATCTGACAGAAAAAGAAAAGAAAAAACAGCGGGATGCAAAATTTAAAGAGCGAATTATAAAGGAAGAAAAGAAAAAATCTATATTCCACAGAGGAAAGTGAGGAAACTATCATGGAAGAAAAGAAAATGAGAAAGGTTATTACATATGGAACATTTGATTTGTTTCACGTTGGTCATTTGAACCTTTTAAGACGTGCTAAGGAGCAGGGAGATTATCTGATTGTTGCAGTTAGTACAGACCGTTTTAATTGGGTTGAAAAGAATAAGAAATGTCAAATCAGTGATAAGGATCGTATGGAAATCGTACGAGCAATTCGTTATGTCGATGAAGTTATACCTGAAGACAGCTGGGATCAGAAGGTTAAGGATGTACAAAAATATGATGTCGATGTTTTTGTAATGGGGGATGACTGGGAAGGTAAATTCGATTTCCTCAAGGAATACTGTGATGTTGTATATTTACCAAGAACTGAGGGAATCAGCACCACACAGTTGAAAGAAGAACTCAGCAGTAAGAAAAAATAGAATGAAAGGGTGTAAAGAATGAAAAAGCTTAGTGTAATCATACCTTTTCATGCATATGGCAGCTATCTGGAAGACTGCTTGAAAAGTCTGACAAAAAGTACATGGAAGGATTTTGAGGTAATACTGGTTTTATCCCATGTGAAAGAGGATATCAGTGATATCACGACTACCTATGGAACGCTCCTGGATATGACGATTCTGGAATTGGAAGAACATCAGGACGGCGTTGCTGCTGCGAGAAACATGGGATTGCGCGCTGCACAAAGTCCGTATGTTTACTTTCTTGACAGTGATGATTATGTATTACGTGATACATTTGCAGAATATATGGATGCCATGGGGAATGCAGATGTAGATATTGCATATGGGGTAATCGATCATACCTGGTTCAAGCGTAGCAATTATCTTAGTCAGATTGAAGATAAAGAAGCAGATCTTGCGGAAAAGGAAATGGCCAGACTGGCGAATTGGGAGAATTATAGCAAGGAGCGGGGAGCAAAGGAGCATGATCCGGAAAAGGAAAAGGCTCTGTACTTTCTAATGTGGAATCGTAAGGGAATTTCCACAACAACTGCGTTGAATATCATTTATCGAAGAGATTTTTTACTACAGCATGATATCTGGTATCCTGAGCATCTAAAATTTAATTCCGACCTGTTGTTTCTTGTAAAAGCATTGCATGAGGCAAAGCACTTTGCTCGTGCACCAAGAGCAGTGTATGTAAAGCGTAAGCATAATGATCCTATCAATCGCCCATCTATTTCACAGGAAAGCGATGACAATAAATTTTATGAAAAGCTGCAGGCATATAAAGAGGCAATTGCACTGGTACCAGAAGAATCCCATATACGTACGATATTGGACCGTAAAATCATACGATATTATACACGCTCTTTTGTTAAGCATGTCCGCAGAAGTGAAGACCCTATCTGGCGAAACGAGTATTACAAAGCAATGCGTGAAGTTATCTGCGGTTGCCGTGACGAGGTCGTACAGGATCTGAAACGCTATTCCAGAAAACTGGTAGATGCAATACGTAAAGACGATATGGACAAGCTTCAGAGTATCGTACGCAATCACTTTGCATTGCGTAAAGCGAAACGAGTTTTTAAAAATAAAAATGTTCTATATAAAACCATGTATCTGCGTAAATATTTAAAAGAGCCTGTACAGGAAAATCTTGTTATGTTCGAGACTTTCTTTGGTAAAAATTATGCAGACAGCCCTAAATATATTTATGAATACCTTGGAAAGCATTATCCTGGACAATTTGAATTTGTGTGGGCGTTAAATGATGGAAAAAAATCATCAGATCTTCCTTATGGCGGAACTGTTGTAAAACGGTTCTCATTGAAATATGCATATTATCTGGCAAAGGCCAAGTATCTGGTTTACAATGTACATCAGCCAATGTGGTTTCGGAAACGTGAGGAACAGGTGTTTCTGGAAACATGGCACGGAACACCATTAAAACGGCTTGTGTTTGATCAGGAAGAGGTTATGAGTGCCAATCCAAAATATAAGCCTAATTTCTACCGCCAAAGGGCAGAATGGGATTATCTTGTAAGTGCCAATCATTTTTCTACTGAGACCTTTAAAAGCTGCTTTATGTTTGAAAATGAGATGCTGGAGGAAGGGTATCCCCGAAATGATATCCTGTCAGCTCCGGATCGTGATGAGCGTGCTATTGAATTAAAAAAGAAACTTGGTATTCCACAAGACAAAAAAACAATTCTCTATGCACCTACCTGGCGTGATGATGAGCATTATGGCAGTGGTCAATATAAATTCGATTTAAAGCTGAATCTTCGTTATTTAAAGGAACATCTTGGTGATGATTACGTGGTATTGCTGCGTACGCATTACTATATAGCAGACCATCTGGATACAACAGGTTTGGAAGGATTCACATATAATGTAAGTAAATATGATGATGTATCAGAAATTTATCTGATTTCCGATATTTGTATTACGGATTATTCCAGTGTATTCTTCGATTTTGCAAATCTGCGGCGTCCTATTCTGTTTTATACCTATGATTTGGATAAATATAAGAATATGCTGCGGGGATTCTATATAGATATTGAAAAAGAGGTTCCCGGGCCGCTGCTGTTTACTACAGAGGAAGTTTGTGATGCAATTCAGCATATTGAAGAAATAAATGAGAAATATGCCCAAAGATATGATGAATTTTACGAACGCTTCTGCAGTCTGGACGATGGTAATGCATCAAAGCGAATTGTAGAACGTGTGTTCTTTCAGCCGAAACCGGATAAAAAAGATTAGTTCGCTAATCTTTTTTCAATAAAAGGAGATGCTGTGCGATGATTAAATTTATAAAAAAAATATTGGGAAAGGGAATTCGTCTTGCATACCGTCTGGTATATCGGCTGATACCCTGTAATCCCAAAACCGTATTGTTTATTTCATTTCATGGACGTGGTTATTCTGATAATCCAAAAGCAATACACCAGTATATGATACAGGATGAGAAATACAAGGATTATCAATTCATATGGGCAATTAAACACCATAAGGGAAAACAGATTAAGGGTGCAAGGGTAATTGAATATTTCAGTATTCCTTATTTCTTTTATCTTGCCAGAAGTAAATACTGGATCGTAAACTGCAAGCTTCCAAAATATGTTTTAAAAAAGGATAATCAGATTTATTTGCAGACATGGCATGGAACACCGTTAAAGCGTCTTGCTCATGATATCATTGTACCGGAAGGAACAACCTTCTATCGCAGTGGAATGACTGCTGATGAAATGCGCAGTACCTATGATAATGATGTATCTAAATATAACTATATGATTTCTCCCAACTCCTTTTGTACGGAGGTTTTTCAGAGTGCTTTTCAAATAGATCGTAAGCGGCTGATTGAAACCGGATATCCGCGAAATGATATGCTTACCAACATTACGGAGGAACAGATCAAGGAAATCAAACAGAGGATGCAGCTTCCACTGGATAAAAATATCGTCTTATATGCTCCAACGTGGCGCGATAATTCTTTCGTTACAAGCGGATATACCTTCGACTTACAAGCTGATTTCAGGAAATGGAAGGAAATCCTAGGCGATGATTCCATATTGCTTTTTAAACCGCATTACCTGATTATCAATAAATTTGAGAATGATCCTATGCTTGAAGGCTTCCTGTATTCTATTGATGCAAAGGAAGATATCAATGATTTATATGTTATTGCAGACCAGCTCATAACAGATTACTCCAGTGTATTTTTTGATTATGCAATACTGAATCGTCCTATTTATTTCTATATGTATGATCTGGATGAATATAAAGAGGAATTGCGTGGATTTTATCTTGATATTTATAAGGATCTTCCAGGAGATATCTTTGAGACGGAAGAAGACCTGCTGCAGGCTGTACAGACACACTGCTATGATTTTGAAAGATTAAATGAATTCAATAGACGCTTTAATCATGCCCAAAGCGGTAATTGTTCAGAAAAGGTATGTGATATCGTATTTGCGGAGAACAGCCATGGGAATTGAGAAACTGATATTGAATATTCTGCTTGGAATTTGCAGACCCTTGCTATGTCTGCTTCCTGTTCGTAAGAATAAAATAACTTTTATTTCCCTGACGATGGATACTTTAAGCGGTGATTTTAAAAAAATTGTAAATGAATTAAGAAAAAATGATGAGCTCGATTTACACTTTAATCTTGTTAAATTTGAAAAGACACTTATGGGAAAATTCAAATATTTACTGAATTGCTTCATCCAGCTGTATGAGGTATGTACCTCCCATGTTATCATCATCAATGATAATAATTATGTAATTTCAAAATTTAAACGTAACGATGTCCGTGTTATTCAGATATGGCATGCGTGTGGCGCAGTGAAAAAATTTGGAAATCAAATCAAGCGGGAATACCGTATTCAAAATTATGATTATGTAATTAGCTGTTCCGATGCATGGAAACCGGCTTTTTCAGAGGCTTTTGGAGTTAAGCCTGAGCAGGTTATTGCATGTGGGCTGCCGCGCACAGACGCATTATGTATACAGGAACGCGTAGCACAGCTTCAAAACGCTCTGATACAACGATATCCCATCTTGAAGGATTCTTATATTTACCTATACGCTCCTACCTTTCGTGGCAATATAATCGGTGGTTTTCATTATGAAACACTGCCATTGGAACATATCCTTGCAAAGCTTCCTGAAAACAGTGTTATCATGTATAAAATGCATCCTCTTTTGGGAGATGTAAAGATGGGAGAACATCCACGGATCCTTAATATGAATAAAGAAAATCTGAATGCACTACTCTGTGTATCTGATTGTCTTATTTCCGACTATTCTTCGGTTATTTTTGATTATTCCATAGTTGGAAGGAAAATGATTTTCTATGTACCAGATCTTGCGGATTATACACAAACCATTGGTTTGAATGTAGCGTATGACCATATGCCTGGAGATATATGCCAGGATGTTTCAGCTTTAATTTCGAGTATGCGCAAGCAGGATAGAAAACGTGACAGCCGCCTGGACGCCTTTCGCGATACTTATTTTCATTCCTGTGATGGAAACAATGCAAAGCGTATTGCACAGCTCATTGAGAAGACAGCAGAATAACACTCTGCTGTTTTTTGTATGATAGAAAATGTCTGCAATCACGTAGAACCAAAAATGAAAAGGTGAAATAGAAGAATAGTAGAGCTTATGAACCTAAAGAATTCTTAAGAAAATGTTGTTTCTTTATGCTTATTATGTATACTTATAGTGAAATGAGGTGTTATATAATGGAACAATCTCGCATACTGATTGCTGATGATGATTATGAAATACGTGAAATTGTTCGTACACTTTTAATACAGGAGGGATATGCTGTCGTTGAGGCAAGGAATGGAAAAGAGGCACTGCAGCTAATCGATGAGTCAATTGACCTGTATATTTTGGATATCATGATGCCTTATATGGATGGATATGAGGTATGTGAGCAGATACGCAAGTGTAGTAATGCACCTATTTTGTTTTTGACTGCAAAGGGAACGCAAAAAGATAAAGCACAGGGGTTTTCTAAAGGGGCTGATGATTATCTGGCAAAACCGTTTTCCTATTCGGAACTCCTTGTAAGAGTCAAAGCGATGCTGCGAAGATTTATGATATATCAGGGAAAAGAAGCAGAGCTGGAAAAGAGAAGCCGTGTAATTCAGGTTGGACGACTTCGCATAGAAGAACGAAACGAGGAGGTCAGCGTTGATGATAAAAAGGTACAGCTGACAGAACTGGAATATCGGTTACTACATTTTCTTGTTACACATCGTCACGAAACCTTCTCTGCTGAGGAGTTGTTTGTATCCGTGTGGAAAGAACCGTATTATACAAGTGCAAATAATACCCTGATGGTTCATATTCGAAATCTAAGAAAAAAAATTGAAAGGAATCCCCAGGATCCTGTATATATCAGGACGGTATGGGGGAAGGGATATCGTTTTGATTAAGAAAAAGAAAAAAAGGGTGTTTCTACAAATTTATGTATTGATGACGGTGTTTCTGATTAGCTTTTTTACCATATATGCCTTTCGTTATAAGGTGTATGACTTTTTGTTTGAAAGGAATTATATACAGCAGGAATCAGTAAAGGCTCTAAAGGCCAGAATCCGCCCACTTGTGAAAGAAAAGCATATGCAGCATGAAAATATAAACGATTTACAAGAGAAGCTGGATGAAGAATTAAAAGATTACGATTATGAAATAATAGCTGAAACATCATCAAATTATATAAAGTATTTATTTGTATCAAAGGGCTTTTTAGTATATAAAGACGGTTGGACTTATGAGAAAAAACTAAAATATTATTATGATAAGGGCAGCATTATGATTGTATGCTTTCCGAAATTGTATACGTATCTTGATTACTATAGCTTGGTGTGTATTATTTTTTCATTGTTTATCTGCCTGGTGAGTATCCTCTTTTACAGGTATGTGAAAAAAAATCGTATAATATTTAAAATAGCTAATCATTTCTTACAAAACAGACGATTTTTTAAGCTTAATCATTTATCTTCAGAACTGCTTATCGTGAATATTGTTGCCCTGACAGCGACAGCCAGTTTATTTGTTTTTCTGTATATAAATCGCTATTCACCTTTAGAATTTCTCAAAGATATGTCAATTTTTCGTGAAAATATGATTGAAGATATGGATTCTTATGCTGAGCAGATACAAGAGCAAATACGCAATTTGGATATAAAAAAGGATGGTAAGAAAATAGAGAAAATCTTTGAAGCAGCTATGCCAAATCATTCAATTTTATCATTATCTGATTCTGCTAATAATGCTCACGTATATGTTTCATATAATGGTGTATATGATGACTTTATGTACGGTATTTATAATTCCCTTATCGTGAGACGTCCATTTGATTTTTATTATGTAATGGAATGCAATAGCAAGTATGCAATGTTTTCCATCAGCTACTTTCCTTTTATATATTACATGCAGCTTTATATAATCGCTATCCTTTTATTTTCCTTCTCCTATTACCTAATACTGGTTCAATTATTTATCAAGCGGAAAATTGAGGCAATACTTTTGATTCAGGAGGATGCGTCAATACTTTCACAGGGTGATTGGAATCATACCTTCCGTTATAAGGGAATTGATGAAATCGGTGAATTGAGTGACGAGCTTCGCTGCATGCAGAGCACGTATTATGAAAATATGCAAAATGAGAAAAAAGCACGGCAGGCAAATCAGGAGCTGGTTACATCCCTTTCTCATGATTTACGTACCCCTTTAACTTCTCTGTTAGGTTATCTTGAGCTCATTCGCTATCGTGAAGGCACAGCTGAGCAGAAACGGGAATATCTGGATCGGTCCTTACAGAAGGTGGAACAAATTCGCAGCCTGTCTGATAAGCTGTTTGAATACTTTCTTGTATACGAAAAGGAGGATTCACTAGAACTGGAAGAGCAGCCGATTGAACGCTGGTTAGATTATGTACGTGAAAATGTTGAATTTATGCAGCAGGATGGTTTGTCTATCCATTTGCAGCTTGAAGCTTTAGCAAACAGCAAGGCTGCATATAATATGGAAATGCTTCAAAGAGCAATGGATAATTTATTCTCTAATCTCCATAAATATGCAGATCGCAGCAGTACGATTGAAATACAGGGATATCACGACAATGCTACATACCATCTTTGCATAAAAAATCGTATACGTAAAAATGAGGAAAAGGTTGAAAGCAATCGAATTGGCTTGAAAAGCACGGAGAAAATCATGCAGCTGCATCATGGAAGCTTACGGATTGAGGAAAAGGATGCATACTTTTGTATAGAAGTGCAACTTCCGTTATCCTCGACAGAATGAAGCCGTTTTTTCTGGGAAGAATGAAAATACAATACCGTTCTTAATGAATGTTTAAGAAACCTTAAGATAATGCGGATGGTAAACGAAAAACAGGAATGGTAAAATAAGTAAGAACAAGGAGTGTGAATACATGTTTCATAACTGGAATAAAACGGAATGGATACATAGACTAATTCTGCTGATCTTGCCTTTGCTCTTTGTAGCTTTGATGCTGAGTCAAAATGATATTTATGGCTCTTTAACAGACTGGCTATCACAGCATATCACATTTCCTGATTACTTTCGAATGATATTTCAAGAGACAGGCCAGCTTTTCCCTGATTTTTCATTAAATCTTGGAGGCGGTCAGAACTTTGCTCAATATACATATTACGGATTGTTAAGACCAGATGTTCTGATTTCATTTTTCCTTCCAGGGATTGCGATGAGAGATATAATTGTTACAGCAAGTATATGTTATATGCTTCTATCCATTCAATTATTTTATCAATGGATGAAAACAAAAGTAAAGACACCTTGGATACTTTTATTTGTGAGCTGCTTATTTGCTCTTTCAGGGCCTTTGCTGTTTCATAGTCATAGACATATCATGTTTATCAGTTATTTTCCTGGATTGCTTCTGTGTCTGATTGGTACTGATCATTATCTGGAAAGGAAAAAAACTTTCCTGCTTGTGACTGGCGTCTTTTTCATGATTATTACCTCTTACTTTTTTAGTGTGGCTGGCTTAGTGGTAACAGGAATTTATAGCATTTATGCATGGATGAAGCGATATCCGCAGGGAACCTGGAAGGCATTCTTCATTTATATCCTGAAATATATAGGATGGCTTCTAGCCGGTGTACTCGTCTCCTGCTTTTATCTGATACCGACAGCCTACGCAATGCTTTTACAAACGCGTCCTGCATTGGAGCATCCTTCCCTGGCTGCATTATTTATCCCGAAAACCGGTTTTTCAGCGATGTTATATGATGATTATAATATTGGCTTAACCGCTATCAGCATAGCGGCAGTTGTATATGGCTTTGTGAAAAAAAATAAAGCAGGACGTTTATTATCCTTGTTTTTGCTGCTTATTATCTGCATTCCTCTATGCCAGTATGTACTAAGCGGAATGCAATACGTGAGAGCAAAATCTTTAATACCGTTTCTGCCATTGGCAGTTATGTTAATTGGTATCATGTTGGAGGATTGGCAGCATAGTGAGAAAAAATTTCCATGGTGGATTCTTATAATTTGTCTCCTTCAGGCATTTGGCTTGAAATCAAACAGATTGAAGGAATTGTTTGCTGCGGATATCCTGCTAATGCTGCTGCTGTTTCTGATATTAAGAAAAACGCAGTGGAAAAAATATTTCATTGTGTATCTCATTGTACCGGCTTTTGTTTGTATGCAATTAAATGTAAAGGAAGACTTTGTAACCAATACGGCTATGAAAAAGGTTACCAGTGCAACCAAAACAAAGCTGATCAGTAAGACGCTGGACACCTACCCAGGACTTTACAGACTGGATGATGCTTCAACATCGTACAGTGTTAACCGTGTAGAGGATATACGGCAGTTTAAAACAACACAATATTCCTCAAACAGCAACATCGATTATAACGAATTTTATTATACGATTATGAAGCAGCCAATGCTGAATCGAAATCATGTAATCATGTCAAGTGTTGAAAATCCTTATTTTTCTGGATTTATGGGTGTGCGCTTTTTGTATGATCAGGGAAAAGGGAAGCCTAATCGCTATGGATACCATACAGTATTAAAGAAGAAGACGAAATTCATAGAGGAAAACGAAAATGTCATGCCGTTAGCATATGTATCTTATGATAAGATAAGTCGTCGTCAATTTGATTCTTATTCATATCCATATTCTATAGAAGCATTATACATGAATACCGTAGTTGAGGATGATTTACCAGATGTATCCTTTTACCAATCGGTTCACAAAGTTAAGCCGTCATTTACACTTTCCGATATTTCAGATAACGTGAAAATAGAAAAAGTAAAAAAGGGAATGCGTATAAAGAGTGAGGGAAAAGGTCGTATGAAGCTTTCCCTTAAGGAGCCACTGTTAGCTAATCAACTGCTGATTATACGTTGCAATATAGCAGATATCGAGCAAGGGAATAGTAGGGATACCACTGTAGCAATCAATCGTATCCATAACAAAAAAACAGCAACCTCTGCAGTGTATGCAAGCAGCAAAGCTGATTTTGAATATGTGATTGGAGATACAAATGGATTGCATGATTTGACCTTCGAATTTACAAAAGGCTCCTATACCCTGGAGAATTTTGAATTTTATATCAGTGATGCATCCTTAATGAAAGCACGAAAAGCTGCTGTTACTGAAATGAAAGTTAAGAATACGGATGGTTCTTTGCTATCAGGGAATGTGAATGCCAGAGATGATGGGGTATTTGTGACCTCAATCCCTTATCAAAAGGGATTACAAATATATATTGATGGCCAAAAAGCTGCTGCTAAAAAGGTTAATACTGCCTTTCTAGGTGCCGATATCAAACAGGGAAACCACTTGATTGAAATACGGTATACAATGCCGGGGAAAGCTTTAGGAATATTTGTCAGTGGAGGAGCATTGGCGGTGCTTGTTATCATATGGGGCTGGAACAGAAAGAAAAGCTGGAAATTAGGAAAAAAATAGCGTATTCTTATAAATAGCAGTAACTTTGAATAATCAAAAGAGAGGTATTATATGGACGAGAAGAAAAAGAATTTGATTGAGCTTATCAATTATATAGTAGTCGGAGGCTTGACAACACTGGTAAATTTTATTGTATATTTCTTCTGTACACATGTACAACTGCATTATCTGATTGCCAATGTAATCGCCTGGGTATTTGCAGTATTATTTGCATATGTAGCAAATAGAAAATACGTATTTAAAAGTGAAGGCAATGATCAGAAAGCGGAGTTCATGCAGTTTGTATCACTTCGTGCAGTGACATTGGTGGTAGAGAGCCTGCTGCTGTTTCTATGTATTCAGCTCATGTCCATGAATGAGAACATCGCGAAGATTATTGTAAGTATTGTGACAGTTGTAGGAAATTATGTATTTTGCAAATTTATGATTTTTAAGCCAAAAGCACAGGAATAACGAAACGAGGGATATAGTATGAAGCTATCGCTGGTAGTGCCTTGTTATAACGAGGCAGATAATGTAAAGCTATTTTATGAAAAGGTTGAGGATACATTTTCTGAGCAAAGCTTTGCTTATGAATATATCTTCATCAATGATGGAAGCCGTGATCAGACCTATGCGAATCTGAAAAAGCTCGCTGAGGATCATCCAACTGCCAATATAAATGTCATTAACTTTTCAAGAAATTTTGGGAAAGAAAGTGCTATGTATGCAGGGATGAAGGAATCTGTTGGTGATTATACAGTCATTATAGATGCAGACCTTCAGCAGGATCCTGCCTATGTTCTTCGTATGATGCAGATTTTGGATGAGGATGATAATCTGGACAGCGTGGCTGCTTTTCAGGAAAAGCGTCGCGAAGGAAAGGTTCTCAGAGCCTTTAAATCCACCTTTTACCATTTAATCAATAAAATTTCACAGGTGGAATTTGTTGACGGGGCAAGTGACTTTCGTTTGCTTAGCCGTCCCATGGTAAACGCCATTCTTGATTTGCCGGAGAATAACCGCTTCTCCAAGGGAATCTTTTCATGGGTTGGTTTTCATACATACTATATGGCTTATGATGTACAGGATCGCGTGAATGGTCAATCCAGCTGGTCTTTTTGGAAGCTGTTTAAATATGCAATCGAGGGCTTTGTATCATTTACAACTATGCCATTACGGATTGCAACGGTATTTGGAATAGTTTTTTCATTCCTTGCATTTCTATATCTTATTGTAGTATTGATTCAAAAGCTTATCATGGGAATTACAATTCCGGGATATGCAACAACGATATGCCTGATTTTATTGATAGGTGGTATTCAGCTATTCTGCCTGGGAATTATGGGAGAGTATCTGGCTAGAACCTATATGGAAACAAAACGCCGTCCTATTTTTGTACAGCGTAATAAAATTGATTATAAAGAACGTAAGAAACAGCAGAATAACTGATCTGCTGTTTTTTTGAGCGTATAATGATAGTGTTGTATGTCCTCATATATATCATGAAAAATGAAAACTATTCTTTTAGTAGAATTGAATGTATTTGTAGGCTATTTGTTTCCTCACCATGTATGTAAAGAATAATATTCATTTACAGGGTGAATAACTAGCAGCACAGAAAAGCAAAACCATAATAAAAAATAAAGCAGGATTTTACAGCCTATAAATATTTAAGCAGTATGATTCAAAGAAAACAATTAAATATTTAATCTTTTTTTAGCTTGTATGGAAAAAGTTTTCTGACTTCTTCAGACATTGCATGATCTGATGTACTTCTGCTTCACATTTTTCTGAATCATGATTATTGCATATAAAATGGTTTTCAAAAACATGGATCATTTCATGGATAACCGTCTTCTGCAGCTGCTCACAGGAGCAGCGGTTATTCAAGATAATATAATAATAAAATCCGTCATAATAACAGAAGCCTCTGATTTTTGATCCGAGGTTTTTTTCAATTCGCAAAATAATATTATGCTCCGTACAGAAGTCTTCAAAATTAAAGCAGCTCCCCACGTATATCCCTCCTTTATATCTTAATCCAATCCACGCTCCTTACGAATGCCGTTGATAATCGTTAAAACCATTTCCAGGTCACTGGGATCAAGATCTCTTGTTTTATCAAACAGCAAAGCCAGTGTCTGGTTATCATAAATCTCTTTATACAAATCCAGCAGCTCCTGATTCTTTTCAAAGTACAGCAAATTCTGAACGTGATTACCATACAAGCTGTTTCCTGTATCACTCTCCCATTCCAACAATTCAGCTGGTGTTGTATCAAGCGCATAAGCGATCTGTTCCAGCCTGTCAACTGGAATTTTTTCTGTTTCACCCACAGCATACCGTTGCAGCGCAGATTTCGGTATCCCAGTACGTCGGGACAATTCTCCATAGGACATATTTTTTTCGCTCAGCCTGGACAGGATTTTATCAGAGCATCTGGACATTGTATCACCTCTTTCTTTTATTATAACGCATTGTCCCGATTTTGCAACAAAGCATGAAAGATTATGTCCTAAAAATGGATTGACAGAATGCCGCCACGCGAGTAATATGAAAATATATCCCAGAAATGGGACAGCAAGGAGGAAACTATGGGAAAAGCTGAAACGGAATTAAAAGAACGGTATGTACTAAACAAATTTACAGAATATCCTTATCATCAATGGATGCTGGAAGAAATTCAAAAGGAGCTTACAGAGATCAATAGGGAGCTTTCTGGAAATCAGTATACAGATGTAACGCCCTGGAAGAAAGAGCTGATCTATCGTGAAACAGAGCTGATCAAAGAATTGAACATACATATACAGCAGATGAATCAGGTCGAGCAATGGCTGAAACAGCTGGGAGAGAATCAGCAGAATATCATGAGAATCTACGCGATCGAGCATGGCTGTAAAAATGGCTGTTACTGTGCAAGAGCGACTAACAATACGGAATCCAATGTGTATAAGACGGCAAAGCGCGTGATAAGAAAAATTGCCATGAGCTTGTGATTGTCCGTTCGCGGACAGGGCGATATCGGTATGATATAGGCGTGGTAAGGAACACCGGTGATTTCATCCACAGAGGTTCTGCAGCATGCGGCAGAGCCTTCATAGAAGGGAGGGATAGCGATTGCTGCTAAGTGATATCAAACAGCATCTGCAATCGATTACGGAATGTCCAGATTGGAGCATTGGCTGTATCCACAGTGATAAGCCCAAAAGCATTGCAGTTCTTGGCAAGCAGGGAGTGCTGCAGGCTGTTCAAAGCTATGAACAAAGCTACGCCAGCAAAACGATTGAGCTTGTCATTCGATGGAATGATGAAGCAGAGGCAGAGCAGACTGCACAGCAGCTATATGATTTCTTTCTTGCACAGCCGGATACAATTGGCATCTGGAACATCGTGCAGTGTGCGCTTCCATATGACACCCCTGTCAATATGCAGCCGCTGCCTGACAATGGTATAGAATACCGTATTGAAGTAATGATTACATACAGAAAAGGAGAATAACAACTATGGCAAACGTAACAACAGGAGTATATCCGGTATATCAGATGGAGTTTAAAATCGGTACAAAGGGACTGGCATCCGCAGAGGCTGATATGGTTCCGGTAAAGGATTTGGAATCCTTCTCCATCGCAATGGAGGGAGGAACAGAGAACTGGACATCCATGGATAGCAGCGGATGGGCGCATTCCCTTATGACGGCAAAGAAAATGACGGTATCCGTTAAGGGAAAACGCTCTATCGGTGATGCAGGCAATGACTATGTGGCAGCCTCTCTTTACAAGGATGCCGCTGAATGCAAAACAAAGGCGTCCATTGCATTCCCTGACGGAGCTGCTTTGAGCTTTGACTGCGTACTGGATGTGAAAACCTTTGGCGGTGACAGCACAAATGTGACACCTCTGGAATTTGACATGATTGCAGATGGAAAACCGCTGTATACACCGGCACCGGTACAGGAGTAATCCATGGCCAGAAAATATGATCTGGTAGAACGCCTGAAAGCGAAAAATGAACGTCCGTTTCTTGTTCTGGATGAACAGCATGTGTACAGCATCAATACCAGCAAGACCAACGCACTTGCAATTATGGCATTGATGGATCAAAGAAAATCAGAGGAAGCGGCAGATCTTTCTATGATTGACGATGTCATCCGTATGAGTCTGGGGGAGGATGCATTGCAATATCTGAACGCACAGGAAATCAGCATTGCGGCTCTTCAGGAAATCATGAAGACAATTATGGCTGCCATGGCAGATATGTCGCTTGAGGAAAGTGAACAACAGGCTATAAAAAAGTAAATGACAGAGTCTGGTATGACCTGTTTGAGGATTGGGAGCTGATTGAAGCCTCTTTCGCAATGCAATATCCGGGAAAGGACCTGTATGATGATACGATGGACTGGAAAGAATTCATCACACTGCTTGCAGGACTGCGGAAAGAAACACCATTAGGGCAGATGATTGCCATACGCAGTGAAGAGGATCCGCAGATTTTGAAGCAGTTCAGTGTTGAACAGAAACAGTTACGCACACAATGGCGGACATATTGCATGGAACAGTATCCAAAGAACGGTTGCGAGGGAGACCGATTAGAAAAGCTTTCAGAATTACAGGCCGTACTGGAAGCTGCATTTCATTAACAGCACTCCTTCTACGAGTGCTGTTTTTAGAAAGGAGGTTAATAATGGGAAAAAAAGAAAAAAATGCTGCAGAGGTACAGGTAGATATTGATATCAGTTCCGTGATGAAAACATTGGAGGAAGGGCTGGCCAAGCTGACCTCTTCCATACAGATCAAGACAGCAGACATGCTGAATACAGTATTCACAAATATGAAAAGCTCTATTTCAAAGAACATAACCAGTGTGCAGCAAAGCATATCCGGGTCTTTAAAGGATATGAGTGGCGGTATACAAAATTCGTTTGGGAAGGTCGGCGATACACTGCAGACGGTACAGTCAAAGGTAACCACCCAGATATCAGAAAGCATTTCCTCTTTAAAGGAAACAGCAGAGGGTGTCGTAAACAAAACCAGAGAGGCTATACAGTCTATTGGAAACAGCAGGAAGGGATTGGCTTCAGGCGAATCAACGAATTCAGGCATGGAAGATGCTGGCGGTGAAGGAGGCACAGGCGGTATCAAGGAGCTGTTGCAGGTACCCGATCTTGTTTCCTCTATCAAGGATCAGTTTTCCTCTCTATCTTCCCTTGTGCTGGAACTGGCACCGCAGCTTGGGCCGGTTTTGCAGCCGTTTGTAGATACCATAACCGCAGGTCTTCAGGGGGCCACCGATTTTCTTGAAAATATAAAGGGCTGGTATGATACGTTCACCCAAATTCAGGAGCTGGTACCGGGACTGATGGAAAACATGAATCAGTTGTTTACGATCATATTGAATAATCCGTTTGGTTCATTCCTGATTGCGGCTGCCGCCGTCGTGGCAGTGTTTGCTCTGCTGTATCAGACAAATGAGGAATTTCGAAACAGCATCAATCAGCTGACAGGTGATTTCATTGACTCCCTGTCTCCCGGAATTGAACTGATTAAGGCAGCCTTTGATAATTTATGGAACAATGCACTGCTGCCATTAAAGGATGCATTTCTTGAATTTTGCGATATGGTGATAAAGCCGCTATCCGATGTTCTCTGTGATGTATTCGCAATTGCTGTCAAGACAGTGTACGATATTCTGACATCTCTGTGGAATAATGTGCTGGTACCGCTTGCCACCTTCCTGCTGGATACATTCACCAAGGTGATTCAAAGCGCTATAGAGGTCTGGAATTCCTGGAAGCCGTATATACAGATGATCATGGATATATTTATGAATTTGTGGAACAGTGTTTTAAAGCCACTGGTCAGCTATCTGGCTGATGTGTTTGCCAGCAAATTGAACAGTATTTTTACCAGCGTAAAATCCATTATCGGAAACATCCGTGGAATCTTCTCAGGTCTCATTGATTTTGTGACCGGTGTTTTCACAGGAAACTGGAGAAAGGCATGGCAGGGCGTTTGTGATATTTTCAAAAATGTATTCGGTGGGTTAATGAACATATTGAAAACACCGTTAAATGCCGCAATCGATTTAATCAATAAGGGAATTGATGGTATCAATTCGATAGGCTTTGATATACCGGATATTCTTGGCGGCGGTCATGTCGGACTGAGTGTACCGCATATTCCACGTCTTGCGACAGGTGGTATACTGCGACAGCCGACACTTGCCCTGGTTGGTGAAGGCGGAGCGGAGGCGGTAATGCCGTTGGAACGCAATACCGGATGGATCACACAGCTTGCGCAGCGTTTGAATACGGAGACAAATGGCAATGGACAAAATGATGCATTGCTAAAGGAAATTCTGTATGCAATTCGTTCGCTGAACCTGAATATTGACGGTAAAAAAGCGGTCGGTCTGTTCGCCGCTTCCAAAAAAGAACTGGCTATGCTGAAATGAGGTGATGGATATGAATATTGAATATATTGTAAAGCTGGATGGACGGATTCTTCCA
The DNA here is from genome assembly GCA_017161075.1 of Erysipelotrichaceae bacterium 66202529. Taxonomy (NCBI): domain Bacteria; kingdom Bacillati; phylum Bacillota; class Erysipelotrichia; order Erysipelotrichales; family Erysipelotrichaceae; species Erysipelotrichaceae bacterium 66202529. The sequence continues at coordinate 528,205 of CP046174.1, forward strand.
CATGTAACTGCATGTACTTCAGGAATAAATGATCTTGTCAGTGATAAATCCGGTAGAATTACCGCATCCGGTAAGATGGTGCGGTATATGATTGACCGAATCCCGTCTTTAAAGCTGGAATTTGCAGTCATGCCGCAGGAGGAGATGCAGCCGCTGCTGGAATCCCTTGCAAAGCCGTCATTTGAGGTGGAGTGGTTTGTACCAGAGCTCGGTGTTTACAAGAAGCAGCAGTTCTATTGCGGGGAGCATGTACCGAAAATAAAAAGTACCAGTCCGCTTCTTTATGATGCGATGAGTATTGAGCTGATCCCGTATGAGGGCAGCAAAGGATGGTGAGGATATGATTAAGGTTAGCGAGGCATTTGCACATGCCGCTGGTGCTGATGTAATACATCCGGCATCGTATATCGTCCTTGGTGATGAACGTATCGTTCCTGTCTCTTATCAGCTGCAGGATGCTGTTTATGATGAGGATTCCCAGAATTTTCTGGGAACCTTCATCTCCCGTTATGGGGAAATGGTGTTAATTTTAGAACGCGAATTGCCATTACAGGATGAACAATTCCAATTATATACCGGTTTTCAGCTTGCGGATGGCAGCATGGAATATGTAACACAGGGAACATTTTATATTTACGAGGTACAGGAGGAGCAGCACGACATTCAGAAAACAATACGGTTTGCGGATGCGAGAATCCTTTTTAACAAACCATTGCAGGAGGTAACATATCCGCTGAGTGTGAAGCAAATGCTGGATACGGTATGTGAACAGGTACAGGTGCCATGTATGGATATCACCGGTTTACCGAATGCAGACTTTATTATTAACGAGGAGGTGTACTGGGGAGAAAATGCGACCTGTGCGGATGCGGTTAAGGTAATTGCACAGGCTGTCGCAGGGTTTGCGCTGATAACAACGGATGGCGCGCTTTGTATCAGATGGTTCTTTGATACTGTATCCCAATGGAATGCGGATACCTATTTTACACTGGAAAGTCACGATGTGTTTGGGCCTGTCAATTCGGTTGTATTGGGCAGACAGCCCCAGAATGACAATATTTATCTTCGGGATGAGGAAAGTGTGAAAGCAAATGGCTTGTGTGAATTTCAAATCAATGATAATCCGATTCTTGATCTGGATCGTAAAACAACAATTCAGCCAATTTTCGAGCGTCTTAAAGGCTTCAGCTACACGCCGCTGCATATGGAAGGGAAAGGAAACCCTGCCCTGGAAAGAGGAGACCGTCTGCAGGTAACACTATTGCAGGATACGCATATGGATTCTTATGTATTCCAACACGAATTGAGCTTTGACGGTGCTCTGATTTCCACGGTGGAAACACCGGCGCTTACCAAAACACAAATTGAATACAGCGCAGCGGATTCCATCGAAAAGCGAATTCTGCAAACAGAGCTGAAGGTTGATAAGGTCAAAGGAGAAATCACATCACAGATACAGGATACGGTTACGAAGGTGGAAAGAATCGAGGCTAGCAGGCGATATGAAGTAAAGGTGCAGTCCGGCAATGGCACGGTCTTTCGCAATGGAGATATTGATACCGTGCTTTCTGTTCAGATTTTATCTTGGGATGAGGATATCACATCTGTAGTATCGGATGAGGCAGTAAGCTGGACTCGGATATCCGCAGATACCACAGGAGATAAAACCTGGTCCCGTACAGGGAAAAGCGTACAGATTACAGCGGCAGATTTTACAGATTCTGCAATCTTTACGTGTGAATGGAACGGATACCGCACACTGCTTTCTCTCGTGAATGTTTATGACGGGCAAAAGGGAGCACCGGGTAAGGCAGGAGAAGATGGAAAGACAACTTATTTTCATGTAAAATATGCACCCGTTGAAAATCCGAGCGATGACCAGATAAGTGAAACGCCGAATAGTTATATAGGTACATATGTGGATTATTCCCCGGAAGACAGCACCATGGCGGCTGCATATACCTGGGCGAGAATTCAGGGAAAAGATGGAATCCACGGAATTAACGGAGCTGACGGGAAAACCTCCTATCTGCATATTCGGTATTCGGATGACGGTGGGCAGACCTTTACATCTTTGGATGGGAAAACACCGGGTATTTATATCGGGCAATATACTGATTTTACACAGACGGACAGTCCGGATGTCACTGCCTATACCTGGGCAAAGGTCAAGGGTGACAATGATATCATAGCATCCAACACTGCACCTGAGCGTAAGGATTGTATGTGGTTAGATACTACAATCGCTCCGGGAATGCTGAAGAAATACAATACGGAGACAGAGATATGGGAGGTTGTAAATGATTTTACTGCAGATATTGATGCTGTTGAACAGACTGTTACGAATTTCTATAATACAGCAATTCAACAAACCAGAAGTGAAATCATTTCGACCGTTATGGATGGCTATATCTCAAAAGATGATCAGGGGAATATTGAACAAAGCATTAAGGAATCTGTTATGGAACAGACGAAGGATGCAATCAATATAAATTTTAAAACAACCAGTGAACTGATAAGCAGCTTAAAGGGTGTTGTAGATACGAATAAGGAGGAAATAAACAAATTTATTCGATTTATTGAAGGTCGTATTGAACTGGGTGAAAATAGCTCTGCGTTTTCCCTGGAAATTACAAATGAAAAAATATCTTTTCAGGACAACGGCTCAGAAATTGCGTATATATCTAATTCACAGCTTGTTATTACAGACGCGAATATCAGAAACAGCTTGTCCATAGGAAAATTTCATTTCATTCCCCGAAGCAATGGTAACATGTCAATCAAATATATATCATAGGAGGTATAAACTATGTCATCATTAGTTTTAACACTAACAGAAAGTAATAGCAGTGTCGCTAATAATACTTCCGATGTCACAGTCGCCGTTACTGTAAAATTCACAGACGGCTGGTGGGCGGCGGCAGATGCAGGAAGCAGTATGACTGTAACCTGTAATGGCACCAGCAAGACTTTAAAATTCGGTGCCTATAATATAGGCGCAAATGGTTCAAAAAATTTAGGCTCTGTAAAATTTACAGGAATTAAACATAATTCTGACGGAAGTAAGACTGTCAATGCCAGTGCATCATGGACAGTACCGTATTCCGGAGGATACAAAGTCAGCGGTTCTGCTTCTCTCACTTTGAAAAAGATAGCCAGAGCTTCTTCCATTAGCTCAATCAGTGGCAGTACCTTAGGTTCACCAGTCACAGTAAACATTACTCGATTGGATAGTACCTTTACGCATACTGTAACCTATAAATTTGGATCTTCAACACAATCTTTTACCGGAAAAGCCACATCCTGTACCTTTACGCCGGCTTTAAGTGATGCATCACAGATTCCTAATGCAACCTCTGGAACAGCCAGTATCACTATTCAGACTTATTCCGGCAGTACTGCTGTTGGTTCTGCCGTTTCAAAATCATTTACACTAAATCTGCCGGCATCCGTTGTTCCCTCCATCAGCGGTCCGACTATAAGCAGAGTAGATAATGGTGTTCCCTCATCATGGGGAATCTATGTCAAGGGCTATTCCAAAGCAAGTGTGAGTATTGGTGGTACTGGTGTTTATGGAAGCAGTATTTCCACCTATACCATTAGTGGCGGTGGCAGTAATGAAAATAAAAACGCCTTAACAACCGGAACTTTGAATACACCGGGAACGATTACCTTTACAGGTACTGTTAGAGACAGCAGAGGAAGGGCGGCAAGTGCTTCAGCTTCCATTACGGTTCTTGATTATAGTGCACCTACGGTCTCATTAACTGTGGAACGATGCAATTCAGATGGATCTGCTAATACAGAGGGTACTTATGTAAAAGCAGCAGCTGTTTATTCTTATACTTCTCTCGGGGGGAAAAACAGCATTGTTGAAAAAAATATAACCATAGGATCATACACAAATACAGCATTCAGCAGTGGGAATGCTATTGTTATCGGCGGTGCTCTTTCAATTGATCAGTCATATATTGCCACGGTGACAATAAAAGACAGCCTTGGAAAAACAGCATCTGCTCAGACCACCGTGCCTACAGGTGCTGTTACAATGGATTTCAAATCCGGCGGTAAGGGTGTGGCTTTTGGGAAGGTTTCAGAAACGGATAATCGATTAGACAGTGCATGGCCTGTTTATGCGCAGGGGCAGCGTCTTGCCAATATAGCGGAAACCTGTATCAATCGGGGAACCATACCAGGAAATGCTGACTTAAATGGCTATAAAGCTACTGGCTTCTATCATCAGCCAAGCAATGCAAATGCTGCTACAGGCAGCCACTATCCAATCGCAGAGGCCGGTCTTCTTCTTGTATATAATGCCGGATATGTTTATCAGACCTATTATCATTATTATGGAAATGGTGTGTGGACAAGAACACTTTATAATGGTACCTGGAGTGGCTGGGTGAAAACAGCAAAAACGTCCGATACGATGACGCCTGCAACCCATAATCATTCTTATGCGACATGGCTTGGCGCACAATATGCATCTGGTGGTGACTGGATGGGCTGGTATAGTGCTTATGGTGGGTCACGGCGCGGATATATACAGCATTCTGGGTCAGATTTTCGTTTTATAAATGAAATAAGTGGTGCCAAAATATATTTCAATCAAAGTGTCTGGTCTCCTGGCTTTCGTATTGATGGAACGAGCGGTTCCCGCTCCCTTGCATGTTATTGGGCTGATGGTGCTTTACATGATATAGTTTCCATAGGGAGTGATAATCTCGCTAATTATCATGGTCCTGCAGATTTCTCGCGTGAAACTGTCACAAATATTCGCGGAAAGTATGTTAAGCTTTATAACCACTCCGGAGGATACTGCAGAGTAAATGGTGCGGCGATAACCTCAGATAAAAATCTGAAAACAGACGTACGTAAATTCAATGAAGCGCATGAGATATTTTTTAAGAAGCTACAGCCACAGATTTTTAAATATGAAAACGGAACCGCCAGGCGTGACCATTTTGGCTTTATCGCACAGGATGTGGAGCAGGCATTATATGCTGCTGGCCTTTCCACTCATGATTTTGCAGGTGTCATCATCGATAAGCATATCACTCGAACGGAGGATGACACGGATGTAAACAGTCTTGTGGATAAAGGAATCACTGAAATGCATTTACTGCGTATGGAGGAATTCATCGCCTTGAATACCCATATGCTGCAGAAAGCATATGCAAAAATTGAAGCCTTAGAAGGTGAACTGACAGCGTTAAAAGCTGCATCAAATGGGAATGCAGCAAAATAGATCCTTCTCTTTGCCCATAACCGATTCTTGAAAGGAGAATGCGAATGAAAGAATTATGTACGAATATAGCAGCAGATTTCCAAATGATCTTTATTTGTTATACAGTCCTTTTGCTTGCCATAGCAGCTAACATTGTATTGAGTCTTTATTATAATATAAGCATATCCAAAGAAATTTTTGAAACAAAACGCTTAATAAAGGGAGTAAAAAAAGCAATTGTCTTAATGCTTGGTACCCTGCTCATGGTTGCGTCTGTCGATGCTGCCACCATATGGCTCACACAATCCGCTGTAAATATCAATGAGCAAACACATGAATTCATTACTGTCGCAATGATCGCAGCTACAATAGGTGTAGCCGCATGGCGTTATATAAAAGATGCTTATCAAACATTTATTCATATTTTAAATAGCGGCATCGTTAGTGCTAAGCATAAAAAAGAATAATGACAGTCTGTTCAGCCTTATATTCTACAAAATAAAAGATAAAGCAGAATACATATAGGAAGCAACGAATAATGCCAAGCTTCTCATGGTGTAAGGAAAGCTGTTGACAACCGTCTTACTCTGTTTATAAGAGACATAAAAACAAGGTGTTATCAGCATGGATAGACTATAGACCTGTTTATTAAGCATTGGGTTTATCGCATATTATGAAGCTAGAAAATCGTAAAAATCAAGGAGAATAAAATGACATTTAAAAAGAGAACCAGCCTGTCCACATTATCAGATAGTAAATGGATGGAATGGGCGATACATAGAACCGGAGTACCCATGCCCAACTGTGTAACCTATGCTACAGCCAGAATCAGTGAAATCCTGAATCGAAGGGAATATCTGGATGACCCCCGCATCAATGGGGCACAGGAGTTGTGGACACATTACTCACAGGGCTTTCACCAATCCAGATATGCACAGCCTGGAGCACTCATGATATGGAGCTATGGCAGATATGGTCATGTAGCTGTTTGTGAAGAGCTGATTGATACGGACACAATAACGTGGAGTCAGTCAAATTATGGAGGAGCAATGTTTGAATACGTAAAGGGGAATCCAAACGGATACAAAGGAATGCAGTTTCTGGGGTATCTCATCCATGATGAGCTGTTAAAAAATCAGCAAACCGCATCAGCTTCACCCGCACCTGCAATCAAGCCAGGGAAAAAAGTAAGAATAAAGGATACCGCTACAACGTATGCAAGCGGGGAGCGTATTCCGTCATGGGTAAAGAGCAAATCCTTCACCGTTTCACAGGTCAGTAAAAACAAAGCCTTATTAAAAGAAATCTTATCTTGGGTTAGACTAACGGATTTACAAATTCAGAAGACACAAAGCACAGGACTGCAGATTGGAAACAGGGTTCGTATCAAAAGGTCTGCCACTGTCTATGCGAGCGGACAGCATATTCCCAGCTGGGTCAAGGAGCAGACCTACACGATCCAACAAATCAAAGCTGACCGTGTACTCCTGAAGGAAATTCAAAGCTGGGTACTTTTACAGGATATTGAGTAGCATTTACGCAGCTTGATATTGGATTGTATACATTTTTACAATTTAAAAAATCATCAAAAGCAGGCGTTTAAAATCAGGAAAAATGGAGAGAATGTCAGAGAAATGGTCTGATATTCTTTTCTTTTAAAATTTTCATAAATCGTGGAAGCGGTATCCTTTCTCCCGTATTGTCACAAAAGGGAAGAAAGACCATAAAATAGCGGGAGAAGGGAGGCTTTGCGCACGTCGCGTGCAGGATTTGTATTTGTAATTATGTGTAAAATAATGTAAAATAAAAGGCGAGCTGGAAGGAGTAGTTAAAGTTATGGCTAACGAATTTAAGAATAAAAATGAGTTCAAAGAGGAGTTTCAAAGAAGAATTATTGAGCGCTACGGCCGTTCATTTGAACAGGCCCACATCACTGAAAAATATATGATCCTGGGAGAAATGGTTCGTGATTATGCAAGCATTCACTGGAATGCCAGTAAGAATGTGGTCGCTGAAAAGCAGGAAAAGCAGATGTACTATTTTTCCATGGAATTTCTTATGGGGAGATTGCTTACAAATAATCTGATGAATCTGGGTATCTACGATATCGCAAAAGATGGTCTGGCAGAGCTTGGTCTTGATATCAATGAGTTGGAGGATTTGGAAAGCGATGCAGGCTTAGGTAACGGCGGTCTAGGACGTCTTGCGGCATGCTTCCTGGATTCTCTTGCCAGTCTGAATCTGGCGGGGCATGGAAACTGTATCCGTTATGAATATGGTCTGTTCAAACAGAAAATCGTAAACAACGAACAGGTGGAGGTACCTGACCAGTGGCTGTCCTTAGGCAATGTCTGGGAAGTGCGGAAACCGAAACATGCTGTCAACGTCAACTTTGGCGGACACGTAGACATGTGGATGGGAGAAGACGGGAAAGCAATCGTGAATCATGTACCTTCCCTAATTGTACGAGCTGTGCCTTATGATATGCCAATCGTCGGACAGAACACCAATTTGACCAATACACTGCGACTGTGGAGTGCAGAGGTTGCGGATGATGCCTGTGATGCAAGCAGTCTGAATGAATATGTAAATGAGGTACGTGAAATCTGCCGCAATGTTTATCCGGATGATTCCACTGAGCATGGTAAGATTTTGCGTCTGAAGCAGCAGTATTTCTTCGTTGCTGCAGGGCTGAATAATATTATTGAATCCCATATGTCCACCTATCACACACTGGACAACTTTGCAGAAAAGGTTGCGATTCAGTTGAATGATACCCATCCGGTATTGTGTATTCCGGAGCTTATGCGTATTCTGATGGATGATTACAAGTATGACTGGGATCAGGCATGGAATATCACGAAAAACACAATGGCATATACAAACCATACAGTATTGAGCGAAGCTCTGGAAAAATGGCCGATACAGTATGTAAAAGATCTGCTGCCACGTGTGTTCATGATTATTGAAGAAATCGACCGGCACTTTAAATATGAAGTAAGCCACGATATGGGTAGATCCGATTTGATGAACGAGTGCTGTGTTTTGAAGGACGGACAGGTGCATATGGCAAATCTTGCTATCATCGGTTCTCACAGCGTGAACGGTGTAGCTGCACTGCACACAAAGATTTTAAAAGAGGATGTTATGAAAAATTTCAACGACATCTATCCAAATAAGTTCAATAACAAGACAAACGGTATTACACACAGAAGATGGCTGTTATATTCCAATCCTCAGCTGAGCAGGCTGCTGGAAAAGACTATTGGCCCGGATTTCAAAACAAATCCGGAACGTCTGCAGGATCTGATGAAGTATGTGGATGATAAAGATCTGCAAAAGGAATTTATGGATGTAAAGATGGAGCGTAAAAAAATCCTAGCGGCTTATATCAAGGAAACACTGCATATTGATGTGGATGTCAATTCCATCTTTGATGTACAGGCAAAGCGTCTGCATGCATACAAGCGTCAGCTCTTAAATGTCATGAACATCATTGACCTGTATTTTCGCATGAAGCAGGACCCATCCTTCCGCATTTATCCAAGAACCTTTATCTTTGCGGCGAAGGCAGCGCCAAGCTATACGTTCGCTAAAGAGGTTATCAAGCTGATTCACTGTGTGGCAGATAAGATCAACAATGATTCTGATGTATCTCCATATATGAAGGTTGTCTTTATTCCAAATTACGGTGTAAGCATTGCGGAAATCCTGATGAATGCAGCCGATGTATCAGAACAAATTTCCACAGCAGGAAAAGAAGCAAGCGGTACCGGAAATATGAAATTCATGATGAACGGGGCAATCACCCTGGGAACCATGGATGGTGCCAATGTGGAAATCGTTGAGAAGGTCGGATATGACCATGCGGAGATTTTTGGTCTCCGTGCGGATGATGTTGCGCTTGTCAAGCATGAAAATACGTATGACGTATGGCGAAAATACAACGATAACCCGAACATTCAGAAGGTGGTAAACAGCTTCGTGGATTCTACGTTCTCCAACGATCCAAAGGATTTTAAACAGATTTACAATGAACTGATGTTCAAGAATGATGAATATCTGCTGCTGGCTGATTTTGAAGCATATTCCCATGCACAGAAAAATATCGAGGAACGCTATCGCAATAAGGAAGCGTGGGCAAAAACCTGCCTGATCAATATTGCGCAGTCAGGATATTTCTCAAGTGATCGTACAATTAAGCAGTATGCAGAGGAAATCTGGAATATTGAACCTGTTCAAATGTAATAAACTGTAAGGACTGATAAAAACAGTCCTTTTTCTATTGGTGAAAAGGAAAACCACCAGTTCCACTTAATTTAGTCAACAAGTGGTTCTGATTGCAATAAAATAAAAGACCTGTTTAAGAAAACAGGTGCGGCTTCATGATTTCTGATATATTATATCTTTTATCAGGGCTTCTATGAAAATCCTGTACCCCCTGTGACTATGCCATACGTCTTGTGAGCCGTTAAGCACAGTATGCAAATATGAGATAGGAAAAATTCACATATGCAGAATAACAGTGAATATCACACATATACATAAGCAGCGAAACCATCCCGCATTATAAATATAACGATGAAGCATCGACTAGATCCGGCAGTTTACCATAAAGTGAGTAAATCATGATTTATTTTGTGTTCAGTGAAAAGCTAGTTCCTAAAACGGTGATAATCAGTACATGATCATCCTACAGAATCTGATAGTATACGCAGGTATGCATGAAAATACAAACATGGGTTGAAATATTTCTGTTTCACTTATACAATGAGAAAAGGAAATGAGGGATAATATGAAGGAACAGCTACAGCAGTATCTTCAGGAGCATCTGGAGGAATACAAATATCTGGTAAATGATTTATATGAACATCCGGAAATAGGAAACCAGGAGTTTCGTTCAATGGCAGTCCTGTGTAAGCACCTGCGCAGAGAAGGCTTTGAGGTTACGGAGGAGTATGTGGTACCGACAGGCTTTCTGGCAGTGTGGAGCAGTGGAAAACCTGGCCCTGTCATAGCGTATATGTGCGAATATGATGCACTGCCGGAGGTAGGACATGGCTGTGGACATAATCTGATCGCAGGAATGTCTATCGGAGCGGGCTGTGCTTTGAAAAGCATTCTGTCAGAAATTGGCGGAGAGGTGCGGATCATAGGAACACCGGCAGAAGAAAATTTCGGTGGAAAGGTATCGATGGCAGCCGCACATGTATTTGATGATGTGGATGCGGCATTGATGCTGCACCCGGATACGAAGAACTCACTGGGTGGAAGAACGTTGGCAATATATCCGCTCCGCTTTGAATTTTTTGGTCAGAATGCCCACGCCTGCACACCGCAAAATGGAAAAAGTGCACTGGATGCAGCGGTTATGAGTTACATGTCTATCAATTTACTGCGTCAGTTTGCAGAACCCAACACATTCATTCATGGTGTTATTGCACATGGCGGGGAAGCAGCCAATGTCATACCGGCATATGCAAGTCTGGAGTACTATTTCCGTGGAGAAACAATGGAGTATGTAAAAGAGCTGTGTGAAAAAGCAAAGCAATGCGTGGAGGGAGCCTGTACCATGTGCGGGTGTACCAGCCGTATTACCACCTATGAATGCCCTTATGATGATTGTGTCATCAACTATACACTCGCTGATATGCTGAAGGATGAATTTCATGAGCTTGGCTATGATTGGGAAGGGGTTGATGAAACGCCGCAGGGAAGCAGTGATGTTGGAAGTGTAAGCTATTGCTGCCCGACGCTGCAGGGGTATATCAAAATAGCAGACAGCAGTGTAAACGGACATTCCCGTGAGCTTGCTGCCGCGACGATTTCACCACAGGGAACACAGGCATTACTGGATGGTGCTCTCGCACTTGCTGATATCGGCAGACGCCTGATTACAGAGCCGGAAACCTTACAAAAGGCATGGCAGGAAATGGATAAACTTAGGAAATGATAAAAACCGGCAGAGAGCTCTGCCGGTAATTTTATAGCCAGGATCAGGATATGCTATGAGTATATGCAGGCAGCAGTGAAAAAGAAGTATATACTGCATCTGAAAAATGTAACGTAAGCTATGAAAAAAAATATACCTGACTGACCATTGCTACACATAAGAAACCAGTTTTGCATACTGTTTTCTATCCATGCCTTATAATATTGCCATTTACATAGCTATGGAGCTGACGTAGTGCTTTTCGTTCCTTATGATATCGATAAGGATGAGGCCGCCTTTACGCTCCATAGACAAATCACGCGGTTTTCTGCATGTCATCCTTACTATACTATATTGATGCACGGTAATGATTACTTGCATGATTCATTACCTGTTTTCCCCTTTCTGGTGATAAACCTGGAAAACTCTGGTATAATAATAAATGGTGATAAGTATGCGACAGGAGAAATACTACGAGGCGTATCTGGATGATTACGATAAGGTGATCGTGTTTATGTCCAGGAATAGCTATGAGGGAGTCAGTAATAAATTCTATTTGAAGGATGATCAGGGACATTTGTTTGATCTTCACATTCAGTCTATAGAAACTACACAGAATAACTACAATAAATATACATTAGCCTTATATGAACCAATTGAAATCGGTGTTGAATACCAGGTTATGCACCAGCATGCCCGTGGTGTTGTGCTGGAATACAGCGGGATTGTCAAGACGGAGCGTTTTGATGAGCAGTTTTTTTATGACGGCAATGATCTGGGATACACATATGACAGGGATCAGACCGCTTTTGCCTTATGGGCACCGACAGCGAGCAGAGTCAAGCTGGAAATCTGTAAAAATAACCGTCTGTACACCTATGAAATGAAGCGTACGGAAAAAGGCGTATTCCGGTATACGATACTGGAAAACCTGGAAAATGCCACCTATGTATATCTGGTACGCGTTAATGGAGTCTGGCGGGAAAGTCTGGATCCGTATGGAACGGCGTCTATAGAAAATTCACGCAGAAGCGCAGTTGTTGATCTGGATAAAATCAGGGTACGGGATGTTCCGCTGCCTAAAATGAACAGTGCCTGCGATGCGATTATTTATGAAATGAGCGTACGTGATTTTACCATGCAGAAAGGCATCGGCATCACCATGCCTGGAAAATTCCGCGGGTTTGCGGAAGAAAATGAAACAACCAAACAGATGTGCACAGGATTTTCCTATCTGAAAACCTTGGGAGTAACACATGTGCAACTCATGCCAGTCACAGATTTCGGTTCAGTTGACGAAAATTATCCGCTGATGCATTACAATTGGGGCTATGATCCGGTGCAATACCGGGTATTGGAGGGCAGCTTCTGTACAGAGCCAGCTAACCCATACGGGCGGATGTTCGGCATGACAAAGCTGGTGGAGGACTGCCATAAGCAGGGAATGCGTGTAAATCTGGATGTTGTCTTTAATCATGTATATGACAAAGAAAACCATGCATTTGAGAATACTGTGCCAAACTATTACTTTCAGATGAATGAGAATGGAGATTTTTCAAATGGAACCTATTGCGGAAATGATGTGGATTCCAGCAGGAAAATGTGCCACAAATATATTGTTGATGCCTGTACCTTTCTGGTGCGTACCTACCATATTGACGGCTTCCGCTTTGATCTGATGGGAATACTGGATGTTGCTACGATCAATGCGGTATATGAAGCGTGTACAGCTTTGAATCCGGATTTCATGGTATATGGCGAGGGCTGGGATATGCCGAGCTTTTTGGATTCCAACAAACGTGCCAGCATATCCAACAACGCACAGATGCCGTATATCGGACATTTTTCCGACCGCTTTCGAGATGTTGTCAAGGGACGTACGAATACCAATGAGGTCAATGTCAAGGGATACTGTACAGGCGCTGTTTATCTGATTGATATCATGAAGAACTGTCTGAGTGGAAGCTGTACGAATATCGGTATGGAGCCGATGTTTATGCATCCAAGAAATGCAGTCAATTATGTGGAGTGTCATGATAATATGACCTCCTGGGACAAGCTCAAGGAATGCTGTAAGGAAGACAGCAAGGAGGTACGGATTCAGCGTGCCAAAATGCTGATGGCAGCGGTACTGCTTGCACAGGGAATCCCGTTTATTCACTCTGGACAGGAATTTGCACGCAGTAAACACGGTCTTCCCAATACCTATGAAGAAAGCGATGAAATCAATAAGCTGGATTATATGCGCAGAAACCAGTATCAGGAAATCGTAAATATTACTAAGGACTTGATTCGTATCCGGAAAGAGCATGCCGTTTTGCGGTATTGTATGAAGGAGGATGTGGAGCAGCATGTTTCCTTTGCGGATATCGCACAGAAGGTACTGCTGTATAAAATCCGGGATGAGCACGATGATATGGTGATTATTTTCAATCCGACAGGAGAGCATTTCTCATATGAATTTGAGGAAGCATATCCCCTGATTTATTATAATGGGGCATCAGAGGATATTCTGATAAAAAAGGTCAATATAGAACCCTACAGTACGATTATCTTCAGCCGTAATGATTTTCTGAAGCCTGAGGGAACAGTATTCTAAGACAAACTCTGATATTCTCGTTTGACAATCAAAATAAACTTGGTATAATGAAACAGGATATTTTTACACAGCGGTGTGAAAATATAAGGAAACCCCTCATTCGCGAGGGAACACGAATACGGAAAAGGGGCGAGTCTATGAAAATCGCAGTAGTAACCGACAGCGGCAGTGGTCTGACGAAACAGCAGGCCGACGAATTAGGAATTTTTTATCTTCCTTTACAGATTATCATACAGGATAAGATGTTTCTGGATGGAGAGAATATAACAGTAGAGGAAATTTATGAATATTTAAGAAACGGTGAAATGCCGACAACCTCCATGCCTCCCATGGGGCTGGTGGAGGAATTGTTTACACAGCTAAAAGAGGAAGGCTATGAGGCCGTAATCGCAGTACCACTTAGCGGAGGATTATCCTCAACCTCAAGCATCATGCAGGCAGTAGCAAAGGAGCATGATGTGAAGCTGCATATTATTGAATCCTATACAACCTGCAATATCCAGCGGTATCTGGCAGAAAGTGCCATAAAGCTGGTACATCAGGGGCTTGATTTGGATACGGTCTGTGAGCGGTTAAACGCCAGTGCGGCAGACAGCGGAACCTTGATTATACCGGATGATTTACAGCATCTGAAACGCGGAGGCCGTCTGACACCATTAGCGGCAGCTCTGGGTGGCTTGTTGAAAATCAAACCGATTCTTCGACTGGATCGTGAAAGTGAAGGGAAAGTGGACGTATTTGATAAAGTGCGGACAATGAGCAAAGCACAGTCCAAGGCGATTTCCACCTTCCAGGAGCATGGATTAACTACGGAATATACACTTACCGTCCTTCATAGCGGAGCACCCCAGGAGGGTGAAAAGCTGAAAGCCATGATGGAAGAGGCCTTCCCGGGTCTTGATCTGTACTATGGTCTGATCGGAGCCGTTATCAGCGCACATACGGGTGTAGGGTGTCTGGGAATACAGTATATCCGCAAGGTAGAAATGTAAAAGGTGCCGCCGTGCACCTTTTGTCTATCATGGATGAATGTAACACAACATAGGTAGAACTGTTTTTTTCGACGGTAAAATAAGGTATAATAAGAGTAACAGGAGGCTGAATCATATGAAAATAGCATTTGTGACAGATAGTGGGACTGGCAAATCGGTAGGGGAGCTTGCGAAGGATGGAATCTACAGCGTACCTCTGCAGGTAAGCTGTGACAACAAGAATTATCAGGATTTGGAGGAATTGGGCATTGATGAAATCTATGCTTTGATGAGAGAGGGAAAGATGCTTTCCACATCTCTGCCTTCACTTGGGAAAATAGAGGAGCTGTTTCAAAATCTGAAGCAGCAGGGATATGAAATGATTTTTGCTGTGCCGATCTGCAGCGGCCTGAGCGGTACCATCAATGCGATGGAGATGATCGCAAGGCAGCTGGGTATAGTCTTTGATTATGTAGACTGCCATGTAACTGCTGTTGTACAGGAGTATATGATTAAACTGGCAAAGCAGCTGCATGAAGCAGGGAAGAGTATAGAACAAATCAAGGAGGTGCTGACACGGATCATTCACACCACCAATACGATTCTTCTGCCAAATGACCTGCAGCATCTGAAACGCGGGGGACGGCTGACACCGCTTGCGGCAACTCTGGGAGGCTTACTGAAAATCAAACCGATTTTGAAAATCAATGAGGAGACCAGTGGTAAAATCGACGTGCTGGACAAGGTACGTACGATGCACAAGGCAATGGACCGCGTTATCGAAATCATGAAAAATGAGCATGTGGATGATTCCTATCTGATCACGGTGGCTCATGCGGATGATGAAAGTGAAGCCGAAGTTTATATGGATAAGCTGAAGCAGGCATTTCCTAATGCAACGCATCAGATTATTAAGCTTGTCAGTGTTGTAGGTGTTCATACCGGACGCGGATGCCAGGCTGTACAGTATTTTAAACAGATCAAGGAATAACGAAACGGTATTTTCAACAAGGATAAGGTATGCAGTCTGTGATGCTGATTCCAGACAGACAAATAGCGGCATGAAAAATGTTGAAACCATTTAACTCTTAACGAAATGCAATCGTAAAAAGCAGATTGCCATGCTTCTTACCCATAAACGGATACAAATATCCATAACGAAAAGAAGAAGGAAATCTCCATAATTTTAGTAAATAGGAGCTTCCTTCTTCTTTATATTTTTATATGATGCAATCGTACATGCTGCAATTTCTATTCCTGTATAAGCATTTTAAAATCTGCCTGCTTTTTCATTTAACATAATAGGGCTTGATACAGAATAATGAAGCATTCTGCTTCTTTATCTTCCGTGATGATGCCCCTTTTGCATTTGCTGTCCATGGCAGCCTTCCGGAACAGCGGAAGGATCATAGCGTTCCAATAAAGCATAGAGCTGCTTCATGCTCAGCTTTTGCAGGTCTTCCACATTCTTCGTATCATCAAACGTCAGAATTTCGTCAATCACACGATATTTTCCTCCTGACATGTGGTGCTGCTGTGCTTCATGATGTGTTTCCTCATCCAGGTGCGCGCAATGAAACTGATTTTGCGGCAGGGACTGCTCCAGATACCGGTTGATATCCTGTTCCAAGGCGAATGCCGTATCGCTGTTTTTAGAATAGACACTGACCTCCAGAAACCCTTTTTTCATATATGCAGAAAACTGTTCATTTTCCAGCAGCATCCCCAGCGCATCATTGAGCTGCTCACCCTTTAAATGCAGCTGCTGAAGCAGTTGATCTGCATCCTTGTTGTAGGCTGTCACTTCGATTACCCTCTGCTGTTCATCGAGCTTCCATTCCATGCTGGGATTGATATCCAGTGTTACATAGCTGTACGCTGCCAAAGCAGGAGAAGGCTTTACTGAAGGATTGGATTTCACCATATTCCAGGGCTGAAGAATCATAACCAGAAGGCAGGTAACACAGACTGTCAGAGCCGTCACGATACCGGTTCTTTTTCTTCTGTTTCTTTGCTTTATGACATTTTGAAGTGTTTTTTGTTTGATTTCTTCACTGGCATGAATGCCGTCAAATTCATCGAAAATCATCAAGCTCACCTCCCAGTATTTCCCGCAGTGCTTCTTTGCCCCTTTTCAGCCAAGTATGTATTGTATTCTCTTTTTTTCCTTTGATTTCAGATATTTCCCGTACCTTATAGCCTTCATAATAAAACAGATACAGGACATCCCGGTAATGTGGAGGGAGCTGGTTTAACGCATCCAGCAAATAAGCAGAAGTAGTAAGGGTACTGCCACAGGCTTCCACATCAGTCTGTAAATCTACATGTTTATGGAACCATCCGCGAAATCTCTCCCTGCATGCATTCATCGTTACCTTTAACAGCCATGCCTTCTCATGCTCGCGGTCACGAAACGGAGCACTTTGTGCATATTTCAGAAAGACTGTCTGAAATACATCCTCTGCATCTGCTCGCTGCTTCATATGCAGAACACAAATTTTCTGCACCATATCCGCATACAGCTCTATGGCATTTTGTATTTCCTCTTCACTTTTCATACCGTTATCATCCCTCTATGCCTCCATTATACAGGAAATCCTGTATATTTGTGTAGTCCTACCTTCCGTGATGCCCGTTTCCGTGGTGCATACCCTGTCCGCCTTCACCGCCATGGTGATAGCCCTGTCTGCTGTTATTGCAATCTTCACCAAATGAATGATTCCCATTGCAATTTTCATTGTGCTGATGTGTGCCATCACAATTCTCATGGTAAGGGCAGCCAGGGACTGCTGGGCTCGTTGTATCTGTGCGCTGTACCGGTGTTGATGTAGGTAGCTCTGTGGCTGCCTGATTGGAAACAGCTGTATTTGTATTCACAGCTGTACCTGACTGTGCTGCAGTCTTAGCATAGGAAGCTGAAGCCGCTGCCTTTTGCTTCTGTGTAGCCTCTGCCTGCCGCTTTTCAGCAGCAGCTTTCGCCGCCTGCTGTTCCTGCAATGTGCGTATGCACTCATGTGCTGTATGATGCATGCCGGAGTGATTACCTCCGCAAACATAAGCTGTATCCTGTGCATGAATCTGTGTTCCGACACCTGCGGCAATTCCTGCCATCAACAGTGCGGTTACTATGGTTTTCTTTTTCATATATTCATTTCCTCCTGGTTGTTTACACCTATAACATGCAGCATACCTAAAAAAACTTTCAAAAGATTTTATTTTTTTCAAATTTTTTAGATCTGCTGTCAATTCAGGCTTATGGGCTTCTCAAACAATACCAGTAAAAAGAATACCGGATATAGCAGTAAGCGCACATATGCTTGTTTCATTGCAGCCTGCTTCCCTGCTGCTTTTGTATAGGAATTGGACTTTAAATATACAAAACGGCAGTAGAAACCGTGTCTAAAAAACGCTTAAAGCCACGCACTGCTTTACACCTTCTGCTGTTATTTATCGTGGATACTTTGTAAAAAAACTTTATGTTTTTCATGCATAGGAATGCCTGATAGTGAAATTCCTACAAAAAAGATGCGAAATCTTAGGCTTTTTCGGGAATACTAATGTATAATAATATGGTACGTTTGGAGGTAATGATTATGAATCATGACTATATAGACATTAAAGGCGCAAGAGAAAACAACCTGAAAAACATCGACATCCGTATTCCAAGAGATAAATTTGTCATCATGACCGGGGTTTCCGGTTCCGGCAAAACCTCTCTGGCATTTGATACGGTCTATGCAGAGGGACAGCGGCGGTATGTGGAATCGCTGAGTGCTTATGCACGCCAGTTTCTTGGCAACAGCGAAAAGCCGGATGTGGATTCCATTGAGGGACTTTCCCCGTCGATTTCCATCGATCAGAAAACAACCAGCAACAATCCCCGTTCCACTGTTGGAACAGTAACAGAGATATATGATTACTTACGACTTTTGTACGCGAGAATCGGTGTTCCTTACTGTCCGACGCACAACGAGCCCATCACATCCCAGACAATTAAGCAGATGGTGGACCGCATCATGGAAATTGAGGATAAAACCCGTTTAACCATCCTGTCTCCGGCCGTTCACGGGAAAAAGGGAACACACAAGGATTTGTTTGAACACCTTCGCAAGGAGGGCTATATCCGAGTCCGTGTAGATGGTGAGATGAAGCTTCTGGAAGATGTAGAGGCACTGGAAAAAAATAAAAAGCATAATATAGATGTTGTCGTGGATCGCATTGTCAAAGGAAATGACCGTTCTCGTCTGCATGATTCCCTGGAAACAGCCCTGAAGCTGAGTGATGGTCTGGCAGTTGTTACATATAATGAGGAGGAGATTCTGTTCTCCAGCAATTATTCCTGTAAATACTGCGGCTTTAATATACCGAAGCTGGAGCCGCGGCTGTTCTCCTTTAATGCCCCGTTTGGCGCATGTGATCATTGTAAGGGACTGGGAATTACACAAAAGGTGGATGTGGATTATCTGATTCCGGATCGCAGTAAGTCAATTCGTCAGGGCGGTATCATTTACTATAAGAATATTGTAGGAACAGAAAATCTGGAATGGCAGCGGTTTAAGGCGTTGCTTGACTATTATAAAATTGATATCGACAAACCAATTAAGGAATTGAAAAAGAGTGAGCTGGATATTTTACTGTACGGCTCCAAGGATTTAATTTCTTACCGTCTGGCAAGCCGCAGCGGCAATGTCATGAAGAAAACGGAATTTATCGAGGGTGTTTGTACCCTGATTGAGCGCCGGTATATGGAAACAAGCTCCACGATGTCCAGAGAATGGTATGCAACCTTCCTGGCAGAAGCTCCATGTCCGGTCTGTGGTGGACGCCGTTTGAATGAGCAGGCATTGAGTGTGCGTGTTGGTGGCATCAATATCTATGAATGGACAACCATGTCTGTCAAGCAGGCAATCGAATTTATGAAAACGCTGGAGCTGACACAGCAGCAGAAGGATATCGCCAAGCTAATTTTGAAGGAAATCAGTGATCGTTTGGGCTTCCTGAACAATGTCGGTCTGGGCTATCTGACGCTGGATCGTCTGGCAGGCTCCTTATCCGGTGGAGAAGCACAGCGAATTCGTCTGGCTACCCAGATTGGCTCCCGTTTAAGCGGTGTGCTCTATGTACTGGATGAGCCGAGTATCGGTCTGCATCAGCGCGATAATGACCGCCTGATCGACACATTAAAAAATATGCGTGATCTGGGAAATTCTTTGATTGTCGTAGAGCATGATGAGGATACGATGCGCGCCAGCGATTACGTCATTGATATCGGGCCGGGGGCAGGCATCCATGGCGGACATGTTGTGGCGGCCGGTACACCAGAGGAGGTCATGGCGAATGAAAATTCTCTGACTGGCCAGTATCTGAGCGGTAAACGAAAAATTGAAATCCCTGCAAAGCGGCGCAAGGGGAATGGAAAGAAGCTGGAAATTGTTGGAGCCAGTGAAAATAATCTGAAAAACGTCAATGTGAAAATACCTCTGGGAACCCTGACAGTGGTGACCGGCGTCAGCGGAAGCGGAAAATCCTCTCTTGTTAATGAGGTGCTGAGCAAGGGGGTTATGCATGCGCTGGGAAGAACAAGAATCCGTCCAGGAAAGCATAAAAGAATCAAGGGAATCGAGCATATTGATAAGCTGATTGATATTTCCCAGGATCCGATCGGAAGGACGCCGCGAAGCAATCCGGCGACCTATACCGGCGTGTTTGACGATATCCGTGACCTGTATACACAGACACCGGAGGCAAAAATGCGCGGCTATGAAAAGGGACGCTTCTCTTTCAATGTGAAGGGCGGTCGCTGTGAAGCCTGTCAGGGAGATGGTATCCTGCGGATTTCCATGCATTTTTTACCGGATGTTTATGTGCCATGTGAGGAATGCGGTGGAAAGCGATACAATGAGGAAACCTTGCAGGTCACCTATAAAGGAAAGAATATTTATGATGTTCTGGAAATGAGTGTAGAGGAAGCGATTGACTTTTTCTCCAATATGCATAAAATTAAACATAAGCTGCAGACGCTGAAGGATGTCGGACTGGGCTACATTAAGCTGGGACAGAGTGCAACCTCCTTATCCGGCGGTGAGGCACAGCGTGTCAAGCTGGCAAGCGAGCTGCAGAGAAAAGCTACCGGAAAAACGCTGTTTATCCTGGATGAGCCGACAACCGGTCTGCATACCCATGATGTGAAAAAGCTGCTGGAGGTATTGCAGCGAATCGTGGAAAACGGAGATACCGTTATCGTGATTGAGCATAATCTGGATGTTATCAAAAGTGCGGATTATATCATTGATATCGGGCCGGAAGGCGGAGATGAGGGCGGAACGATCATTGCGAGCGGAACACCGGAACAAATCGTCAAGGTGGAAAACAGCTATACCGGTCAGTATCTGAAAAAGGTACTGGAGAAAGGATAAAGCATATGGAAGAACAGAATACCGTTAAGGTCAGAACGCTCGTCGAGAATTTTGACTTTATACAGATAACCGGTAATGATGCTTCTTTGGAGCGTCCTATCGTCATAGCGGATACCAACCGCCCCGGTCTGGAGCTGGCCGGCTATTTTGAAAATTCCCAGCAAAAGCGTCTGGTAATCCTCGGTGATAAGGAAATCGCCTATATCTCGACCATGAGTGTCCAGAAGCAGCGCAAATCCTTTGATTTTATCACAAATGACCAAACGCCGGCAATCATCATTACCAAGGGACATAAATGCCCGGATGTATTAAAGCGTTATGGAAAACGGAAAAACTTCCCCATCTTTTTATCAAGCTCACCTACCTATCGTCTGATTGTCGATATCGTCGCATTTCTGGATGAGCAGCTGGCCACCAGTATGTGCATTCACGGCGGCTTGCTTTCTATATATGGAAAAGGCGTGCTGATTCGCGGTGAGAGCGGTATGGGAAAGAGTGAGATCGCACTGGAGCTGATCAAACGCGGCCATCTTCTTGTCGCGGATGACCGTGTGGACTGTTATCGTATTCATAATAAAATCGTCGGTAAGGCACCGGAGCTGTTAAGGGAGATGCTGGAAATACGGGGAATCGGCGTGATTAACGTATCCCGTATGTTTGGTGTAAGCTCTGTATTGCCGAAAGCAGAAATCAACTTTCAGGTCAACCTGGAGCCGTGGAAAGCGGATCAGGACTATGACCGTGTTGGTATTGAAGAAAAGAAGCATGAAAATATTCTGGGCATCGATATACCGAAAATCGTTGTACCGGTACGTGAAGGCCGTTCCATGGCAGTCATTATTGAATCTGCGGTGACAAATTATATGTTATCCGTTATGGGGATGGACAGTGCCAAGGAATTTGAGCAGCGTGTCCTGGACTATATTGAAAAGAACAAGAATGAACAATAGGAGGCCTTTATGAACTTTTTTCCCGATTTTAAAACTGTTTTAACGATTGGCTCCCTGCAGGTCACATGGTATGCCGTGCTGATTCTGTCGGGTGCCTTTCTGGCATATTTTCTGTCCCTTCGTCAATTCAAAAAATGGGGCTATAAGGAAGAGGTATTTGAAAATTTCTTTCTAATGATGCTGCCGATTGCCATCATCGGTGCTCGTCTGTATTATGTTGCCTTTGAATGGAATACTTTGTATGCGGCAGACCCGATCCGTATCTTCTATATATGGGAGGGCGGTCTGGCAATTCATGGCGGTGTGATTGCAGGAACGATTTTCGGATGGTTTTATTTCCATCATTATCAGTATAACGGTTTACGGCTTTTGGATGTGATATTTCCAAATATGATGCTTGCCCAAGCAATCGGCCGCTGGGGGAATTTTATGAATCAGGAAGCCTATGGCGGTGTAGTAAATGCCAGCTTCTATGATCATTTTCCATCCTTTATCCGTGATCATATGTATATCGATGGTGCGTTCCGTCAGCCTACCTTTTTATATGAAAGTGTCGGTAACCTGATCGGCTTCTTTCTGATTACGGTTGTCTATAAGAAATACGGCAGAAAAAAGCGCGGAGATTTGGCTTTTGCCTATCTGGCTTGGTATGGTATGATCCGTTTCTTTATCGAAGGAATGCGTACGGATTCGCTCATGCTGGGCGGTTTACGTATTGCACAGCTGGTATCCCTGCTGGGTGTTTTGATCGGTATCCTTGGCATTCTCGGCGTGTGGGACAGGCTGTTTAAAAATATCTATCCGTTTAAAAAGCATAAACCGGCGGTTATTTTTGATTTGGACGGTACACTGGTGGATACAAAGGAGCTGATTTACAAATCCTTTGAGCATACCTTTGCACAATATAAGCCAGGCTATGTATTAAGCGAGGAGGAAAAGCAGTCCTTTCTCGGGCCAACGCTGAAGCAGTCCTTCTCCCGCTATTTCGATGCATCCCAGGTGGATGAGGTCATCGCCTGTTACCGTGAATACAACCACACCCATCATGATGAATTTGTTAAGCCGATCCCCCATGTTGCGGAAACATTGGAGTATTTAAAGGCTGAGGGGTATCCGCTTGCTGTCATGTCCAATAAGCTGCAGGATATCGTCCGCATGGGTCTGAAGCAGTATCAGCTGGAACAGTATTTTGAGGTAATTCTCGGCGGTGAGGATGTACAGCGTCCAAAGCCGGATCCGATTGGTATTCTGACAGCCTGTGAGCAGCTGCATGTTCCCCATGATGATGTGATTTATGTAGGGGATGCGCCTACGGATATTGAGGCATGTAAGAATATGGGAGCCTTTTCGGTAGCTTTTGTTTATGAAGACAGTAGAGCACAAGAGATGCGTTTACAGAAGCCTTGTGCTATCATTAAGGACATGAACGAACTGATTACGATCATAAAGGAGGATCACGAATGGAGCGACGTTACGATTTAATTATCATCGGTGCCGGACCTGCCGGCATGAGTGCAGCAATCTATGGAAGCAGAGCCGGGCTGAAAACGGCAATGCTGGAAATGGGTGCGCCTGGCGGTAAGCTGATCAAGACTGCAGAAATCAGTAATTGGCCGGGAATCATTGAAACAAATGGTGCCAAGCTTGCAAGTGATATGTTTGAGCACTCCACATCCTTTGGGGCGGAATATCTGTATGGCAATGTTATCCGTGTAGAGGATGGAGAATATAAAAAAATCATCTGTGAGGATGGTACGGAATATGAAGCAAGGGCGATTATTGTGGCTACTGGTACACAGGAACGTATGATGAATATCCCGGGCGAACTGGAAAATGTCGGACGCGGAGTATCTTATTGTGCGGTATGTGACGGCGCTTTCTTCCGCGACCAGGAGGTTGTGGTTATCGGCGGAGGTAACTCTGCACTGGAGGAAGCAAATTATCTGACACAGTTTGCCAGCAAGGTGAATATCATAATACGACGGGATGTATTCCGTGCCGACAGCATCGTACAAAATGCCATCAAGGACAATCCAAAAATCACAGTAGTGACAAAGCATGTCCCTGTACGCGTCGTGGATGACGGTATGCGGGTAACCGGTCTAGTCGTACGCAATGTGGATACGGATGTGGAAACAGAAATCAAAACACACGGTATTTTTCCGTACATCGGTCTGGATCCGGCTACCTCTTTTCTGGAAGGGCTTGGTATTCTGGATGAGCGCGGTTATATGGTTGTTGATGAGAACTGTGAAACAAAGGCAAAGGGCATCTATGGTGCCGGTGATGTGATTGCGAAGAAGCTGCGTCAGGTTGTTACGGCAACCAATGACGGAGCGATAGCGGCACAGCATGCATTCCATGAGATAAAGGGGATCTGATGAAGAATGGCAAAATACGTTTGCGATATTTGTAACTGGGAATATGATGAGGAAGTCGGGATACCGGATAAAGGTATTGCTCCGGGAACTAAATGGGAAGAACTGGCAGAGGATTTCAAGTGTCCTCTATGCGGGGCACCAAAGGATATGTTTACACAGTTATAAAGGAATGCGTATAAAAAAGCAGGATTCTGAAAGGCGATTTGTCCTTATAGAATCCTGCTTTTCTTTTATGATACATTCAAATAAAAGTTTATAAAGTAAGCCGATGTAAGCAGTGAATAGTTCTGACTCTTTTATAAAATTTGTACGCTGTCCTTTTCAATCAGCTGCGGCTTTAAACAGATATCCTGCTTTGGATGCTCTGGTTCATTGATTTGTGCCAGCAGTTCATCACAGGCAGTTTTTGCCAGCAGTGCAACATCCTGATCCACACTGGTGATTTCTGTTCCTAATGTAAACCTGTTTAAGGTATTATCATAGCTTATGATGGATATGTCCTGTGGGATGCGTATAGAATGCTCCTGGAAATAGCGCATGACACCAAGCGTCATCATATCATTACAAATAAAAGCTGCAGTGACATCCATTTTCATCAGCTTTTCGGCACAGGCATAGCCTCCCTGAAACCGATAGTTTCCATCGAGAATATAATCCTCACGAACCTCAAGCTGAAACTGCTGCATAGCTTTGCGATAGCCTGCAACACGGCTCGCTCCAGTTTTGCTCGTTGAGGAAATTCCGATGCATGCAATTTTTTTGTGGCCGCTTTCAACAAGCTTTTGTATGGCCATATAAGCACCTGTTTCGTTATCAAAATAAACCTTACTGCAATGCAGGTCGGGATACTGACGGTCAATCATCACATAGGGAATGGAAAGGGAGGAAAGCTTTTGTCGTATTCTATCATCCTGAAAGGACTCATTACTTACGGTAATTCCCAGCCCATCGACTCCTCTGGATACGAGAAGATCAATCAGCATACTGTCATCCTCCACATGATCGTTAGAATTTACGATCATCAGTGCATATCCCAGCTCCCGTAAATACTCCTCCATCCGCTTGCATAATGCAGAGAAGAACAGGTTTTCAATATCCGGGATGATGAGGCCCAGGATATTGGATTTTCTGGTGACCAGACTTCTCGCGGTCTGATTGACCTTATAATTATACTGCTTCGCAATAGTGCAGATGGTTTCCCGTGTTGCCTGTGATACACGGCAGGGACGATTATTCAGTACCAGGGATACGGTGCTGGCACTGACTCCCGCTTTCTTTGCGATGTCCTTAATGGTCACTTTCATAAGTTCCTCCTGCTTTGTAATTTTTAAAAAGGTAATTACCCTTCCTGATAATTACCTTTATTTTATCATAATCCTGCAGGGATTGCTGATGATTTTACAGGAACATCATCATAGATAAGACAAACATGGTAATGACTCCGGCAATCATTGGGACGGAAGTACGCTTTACAATATCAAGCGGATTGGCTTTGATGGTACCTGCAACAATAACGACCACAGCAGCAACCGGAGATACTGCGCGCATCAGGTTTCCACATAGTCCCATAGGGATAGAAACAGCAATCGCTGAGATACCGGCAGCCTCAGCCAGTGGTACCATTAACGGAACCATAGCATAGAACAATGCAGTTCCACTTCCGCTCAGTAATACGATCAAGATGGTCAGACCCATTAAAATCAGCGGCAGTACAAAGCCCATTCCAGATCCCTGAACACCCAGCATAGCTGTCTGCAATGCATTGATTAAGCCGATGGAGTTTAGACCGAGAACAAAGACACTTGCAGCAACCAAAAGCGCAACGATTGGCATGGAATTTCCCATTCCCTTAAAGAAATCCTCAGTTTGCTTCAATACCTTGCCGGTATCTCTTGTACGGATTATTTCACATACGATGGCGATCAGGAAAGAAAGCAGAGAAGCGACCTCAACGCTGATATCCACATTACTTCCAGTAACACTGCGGATGATATAAACCACAATCAGCAGCAGAATCGGGAAGATTGGAAGAAGCGTATATACGAAACGATACAAGCCGCCCTCCGGTATTGCCTTTCCTTGTTCGATCTCTACCGTATCTGCAATCGCAGTGGTATTTTTCTTATCCATGAATTTCTGCCAGAAGAAATGTACAACAGCCATGACTATCAAAGTAGGTACGGAAATCATTGCGTGATATTGAATGACATAATCTGTTACACTCATACCTGCAAATGCCGGATATTTTGCCAGCTCTGTTGCTACAGCTACATTGTCACCGCCAAGAGGAGTCGGCATAACAGTGGCAGTTGTTGCAATGACTGCAGCAGCAGTCAGGGGAGACATACCGGCCTGACGCAGTACCGGATACAGTGTTGCTAACAGGATAATTGCCAGATTGGATGCACTTGGAATAACCAGTGACAATACATTACCGATAAGAAATACAAGCGGTACCAGAATGTAAACTGATTTGATTTTCTTAATCGGCTTTGTCAGGGTGTGAACAGTAACCTCGTTAGCTCCGATACTGGTCATATACGCAGAATAGCCTCCCAGAATCAGAATGATAAAGCCGGCTGCAGGCAAGGTGCTCTTGAACTGATCAATTACAGCCTTTAACGGATCCAGAACGGTAAGCCCGGTTGATTCAAATTCCTTAATAGCAATTGGATTTCCCATGGCGATTGCGATATACATTAAGACAAGGCCCATGGCAAACAGTGTGATTTTTATATCCATTTTTTTAATCAGCATAATGACAACGATAATAACTGCAATCAGTGCCGATCCATACATGATGATATCATTCATATGAGTTCTCTCCTTTTTTTCTCATTCTATCTGCATTTCGCAATGGCTTCTTTAAACCAGGTACGGAATGCATTCCCGTCGATATCCAGACATACAGTGGCATTCGGCGCTTTCCCTAAATAGCCTTTTAAATCCACCAGTGTACAGCCGGCTGTCATGGTACCGTACAACTCGACATCCAGATACGTCTCTACCGCTTCAAACAGCTCCGGCTTCAGCAGGTAAGCAATCGCTGTTGCATCGTACATCTTCAATCCGGTATGAAAGCTCCCTCCGCGGTATTTCTTGAACAGGCAGTAGGCCATTCCCCCGGTTTTGTTCATCGTGCGGATTTCTTCGCTGTCCTGAGGCAGAACGAGTGCCTTTAAACCAACATCCAGTCCGACCATTGTCAGCTTAACTCCACTGTGAAATACCATGTGTGCAGCTTCCGGGTCCAAGGCGATATTAAATTCCGCCATAACACCCTTATTTCCACGACTGGCACTGCCACCCATCAATACAATTTCCTGGATATTTTCTTTTACCTCAGGATATGTTTTTAAGAGCAGGGCGATGTTGGTCAGCGGTGCAATCGGAACCAGCGTAACCGGTTCTGTACTGCTCATGATGGCACTGCGCATGGCGTCTACCGCATTTTCCTTGAGTGGCTGCTGTATAGGCTCTTCAAAATCAAAGCCCTCCATACCGCTTTTTCCATGTACGCTTGCGGCATCCTCATATTCGCGAATAAGGGGACGATCTGCACCCATTGCGACAGGAACATCCTCGCGTTCAAAGTATTTCAATAGCCGCAATGCATTGTAGGTAACCTTGTCCAGGCCTACATTTCCTGCGACGGTTGTTATCAGCCGGACATCCAGCTCCTCTGAAAATAATGCGATGGCAATGGCCAGTGCGTCATCGATACCCGGATCGGTATCAATGATAATCGGACGTTTGTTCATTTCATTTTTCCTCCTTGAAGTACTGCTCTACTTCCTCTTTATATGGAATGGATGCCTGTGCACCAATGCGTGTTACGGTGAGTGCAGCAACTCGGGTCGCAAATTCCATTGCTTCCTTCATATCCATATCCCTTGACAGGCAGCTGCATAAGGCTCCGATGAAGGAATCTCCAGCTCCTGTAGTGTCCACTGTTTCGACCCTCTGTGCCGGTACAAACAGATACCGTCCGAAGGCATTACTCATACTGCCGTGTGTGCCTAGCGTGATGATGGCCGCAACACCTTTTGCTTCAAAGCTGTGCATCGCTTCCATGCAGGAATCCTCATCGCTTGGATAAATTCCTGTCAGTAACTCACATTCACTCTGATTCACGACAATCAGATCCAGATTCTCATATACATCGCTGTCCAGCACTCTGGCAGGTGCAGGATTCAATATCGTATACATTCCCTTTTCCTTCGCGTGCCTTACTGCTGATCTGACAAGGGAGTAATCATTTTCCAGCTGTGTCAGAAAAATATCATTACGCTGTGCCAGCTGATTTAACATGCTTACAAATGCTGCTTCCGACAGCGTATGGTTGGCACCGTTTCCGAGAATAATCCGGTTATCACCATGACTTCGGATTACCATAGCTACGCCGCTTGCCACCTGCTCGTCGCAAAAGACACCTTCTGTGTGAACTTTGTAGCTGTTTAATGCAGTTAAAAGCTGTTCACCAAATACATCCCTGCCGATATTGGCAATCATATGTGTTTCAGCACCCAGCTTAGCTGCCGCAACTGCCTGATTGCCGCCTTTCCCACCAGGATTCATAAAGAAATCAGATCCGTTGATGGTTTCACCGTTTTTTGGAAGATCGACACATTGAATGGTCAGATCCATGTTTAAACTACCTAATACAATTACTTTTTTCATTCTTTCACCTCACAGGGATTGTAAAATTTCACCATGCCCGGCCCCATTCCATCACATGGACGTTCCAGAAAGCCATGCTTTTTATAGAAGGGAACGCAGTTCGGTGTAGACATGAGACCGATGTAGGCACCCTCACAGGCTGTAGCTGCCAGATATTCGTGAAGCTTCTCCATCAGCAGATTGCCAATCCGGTTTTTCTGATATGCCGGATCAACAACCACATCCTTTATAAAAAATGCAATGCGTCCGTCTCCGACAATGCGGGCAATACCGATCGGCCGTTCCTCATCAAATACAACAATAGAATACAGGGAATTAGCGAGTGCGATTTCCACATCCTTCTTTTTGTATTCCTTGAAGTCTACTTTCCTACGAAGCTCAATATAGATGTCAGCGGTTAGCGCGTGATCCATACAGCGCAAGCTCATGTCCTTCACCTCTTTGATAAAACGTTTTACCACGTTTACGAGGGTATGATATCACAGAGTGAAAGCGGTGTCAATAGTTTAGATAAAACGTTTTACCTTAATGATGTGGTAAAATTAAACCGCTTACACCATGAAAACGAGAAAGCGCTTGCGATTCTTGCATAGTACCGGGAGCTTATCGCATAGAGGCGGGAAAGCATAGACCGCGGTAGTGCTGTATTTTTGAAGAACAGGAAATTTGCATACATTAAAGAATGAAGAAGGAGAACGGATGAATACAAATCCACAATCACATATTCAATATTTTAGAAGTAAACATAACCGTTATCAATCTCGGCTTGAAAGATTGATGTTAAGGAGAAGGTATACTAGGATGACTGTTAAATGAGTCATTTATAATATACCAAGATGATATTATGTAAAATTCAGAAGGAGCTGTGATTGATCCTTCGCTGAATAAATAAAGCTGGATACAGCAGCATGCTTGAACGTATATGATGAGTTTCCTGCTAACGAAAAGCAGTATGGAATGGCCGCTGAGTATTTCCACATACATGCAGAGGATAGATATATTCTATTGTAGTGATATGTCATAGCCGCCTGCAGTGGTAAACAGAATATAAGGCATCGATTCACATCCCTAAGAAAAGAGAAAATGTTGAAACAGCCTGCTATAGAAATGATCATTACTATACTGTATTTTTTCCCTGCTTTTGAGTGTATTGCACAGAAACCTGATTCGGCTGAGAATCATAACAGATAAGAGGCACTTTTTTAATTTTTGTTTAAAAACTGGCGTACACCTGTATGCTGTGGTAAACTTATGATATGAGGTGGTAGCAATGAACGAACAAAACGTAGTATTGATTACGGGAATGTCAGGTGCCGGGAAAACAACAGCCATGGGTATTCTGGAGGATATGGGATATCACTGTATCGACAATTTTCCTGTGCAGCTGCTGGAATCTCTGGGAAAAATCATAAACGCCAAGCCGGATCCGCGTTACAGCAATATTGCTCTGGCAACGACAGCGATTGATTATCCGAAATTTCTGCAGTATTTTGAAAATATCGATGTGAATGTACGCGTGGTTTTCCTGGATGCATCCAATGAAAAACTGCTGCTGCGCTATAAATTTACAAGACGCCATCATCCGATGATGATGTTTTCCAAGGCGAATACGCTGGAGGAAGCCATCGAGGTGGAGCGTGATATGTTTAATGCTTTGAATGAGCGCGCTGTGTTGCATATTGATACGACGATGATGGATCAGCACGGTCTGAAAAGTGTATTGATGGAAAAGCTGTCCCTGAACAGCAAACAGGTATTTTCCATATCCTTTGTATCCTTTGGCTTTAAGCACGGGGTGCCGATGGATGTTGATCTTGTTTTTGATGTCAGATTTCTTCCCAATCCATATTATATAGAGGAGCTGCGTGAACAAACAGGCGATGATGCACCGGTCTATGATTATGTCATGAGCTTTGAACAGACAACGGAATTTATCCGCCATCTCAAAAGCTTTCTGGATTATGTATTCATCCAGTATAAAAATGAAAAGAAAAATCATCTTACAGTAGGTATCGGCTGTACCGGCGGACATCATAGAAGCGTGTCTGTCACCAACTGGCTGTATTCCCACTATAAAGACCAGTATCATTGTTATAAATCACACAGAGATAAGAAAGTAGGCTGACCGAATGAAAAATGTAGTCGTAATCGGTGGAGGGACTGGTTTATCTGTTATGCTACGTGGTATGAAGCAGATTGAAAATATCAATTTGACCGCCATTGTAACGGTAGCGGATGACGGGGGAAGTACCGGACGGATCCGACGTCAGTTTCATATTCCAGCTATGGGCGATGTGCGTAATGTCATGTGTGCCATGGCGGAGGAGGAGAGTATCTTTACATCACTTATGAACTATCGTTTTGATGGAGAATGCGGGGATGTGGGCGGACACAATCTGGGGAATCTGATTCTTACTGCGATGACCAAGACAACCGGAAGCTTTATGGAGGCAATCCGCACATTTTCCAAATTCCTGAATGTTAAGGGACAGATCATACCAAGCTCCCTGCAGGTTATTACCCTGTATGCCGTAATGGAGGATGGAACGATCGTCCGCGGAGAAAGCAACATACCAAACTTCAACAACCGGATTGAAAAGGTATTTTATCAGCGTAAGGTGGAGCCAACAAGAGAAGCATTACAGGCTATTCATGAGGCAGATGTCATCGTCTATGGGATCGGTAGTCTGTATACAAGCATCATGCCGAATCTGATCGTAGACGGTGTTGTAGAGCAGCTGCGCAGCAATACAGTGAAAAAAATCTATTTCTGCAATGCGATGACCCAGCCGGGAGAAACGGATGACTTTACACTGGAGGATCATGTTGCGGCGATTCAGAAGCATTCCTTCCCGGAAGCAGTGGATATCGTTATTACCCACAATAACCGTGCATCGGATCATATCCTAAAGAAATATAAAGAAATGGGAAGCGAGCCGGTACGGGTGGCGCAAAAGGAGCACTCCTATCAAATCCTGTATCGGGATGTATTAAACTTCGATGACGACCTGATTCGTCATGATTCAAATAAAATCCGGGATGTTCTCGGTGAGATTATAAACAGTAAGGATGAAGAGGAATGTCTTTTACAACAGAAGTAAAATCACAGATTGCAGCAAATGAACTGCATCCCTGCTGCATGAAGGCGGAGCTGACAGCAGTCCTGCAGATGTGCTCTACGATGAATTTCACATCAGAGGGAATGCATCTGACAATTAAAACGGAAAATGCCAATACCGCAAAGCGTGTCTTTCGTTTTCTGAAGGAGCTGTATCATGTGGAAACCCAGCTTTCTGTCATTAAGAAAATGAAGCTGAAGAAAAACAATATCTATGTGATCCGCGTAAAGAATAAAGCGATGGAAATCCTGCGTGATCTGGAAATCATGACGGAAAAGGGATTGCAGAATCATCCCTCCAGTAAAATGGTACGCAAGGAATGCTGTGCAAGAGCTTATCTTGCCGGTGCATTTCTGGCGGGAGGCTCTGTGAATTCTCCCAGTAAATCCAATTATCACCTGGAAATCAGTACACAGAATGCTGATCTGGCAAAATTTATATGGAAGCTGATGCAGCGCTTTGATTTACCTGCAAAGCAGATCAAGCGTAGGAATCAGGAGGTCGTGTATCTGAAAGCGAGTGATAAAATCAGTGATTTTTTGCGCTGTGTAGGAGCAAGCGATGCTGTATTCACCTTTGAAGACAGCCGCATTCAGCGTGATTTTATGAATTCCCTGACACGTCTGGATAACTGTGAACTGGCAAATGAAATGAAAAGCATAACAGCAGGAAAGAAGCAGCTGGAGGATATACAGTGGATTGAAACCTACCGTACACTGGACAGCCTACCGGAGAAGCTGCAGCATGTGGCCCTTGCTAGAAAGGAGCTTCCCGAGGCAAGCTTGAATGAGCTGTGTGAATATTGCGCTGATGAATTTCAGGAGACGATATCAAAATCCGGTATGAAGCATCGTCTCGCAAAGCTGCGGGAGCTGGCAGATCAATATCGAAAGGAATAAAATTGAATAAAAAGTGCAGACTATAAAGGGTGATCTTATGAAATTAAGACTGTTTATCATGTTTGCACTTTTTCCTTTTCTGCATGCGACAAGCTATACGGCAAAGCTTGTTAGCTGCAATCAGGATCAAATCATACTGAAAAGTCAGGACAGTGACGTAAAGGTTGCACTGTTCAATACAAAAATAACAAAAGAGGAAGGGTGGAAGGAAGCCTGCGAGCTGCTGGAGGATGCTAAAACCATTCGCTTTGAAATCGATCCGTCAAGTAAAATCGAAGAACCCGTACCGGTCTATCTGTTTGCGGATGATAAGCTGGTACAGGAGGAGCTGATGAAGCAGGGGTATGCATACCCAATGATCCGCAATCCGGAATATACATATGAAAAGCGACTGGAAGCGGCCTATGATGCGACCCAGACGATGGCAAAGCCGGCAGAGATAAACACAAAAAGCCGTCCGGCACTGGTTGGCCCGCTGTATCTTGCAGGCGCACTGCTGCTGTGGTGTGTGATGGCGTTGTATATCCTATACCGGCGCAGAAAAAAACAGAAGCCGGTACAAAGGAAACAGACAGAAACACCAGACTAATCAAGTTTTTACGCTTTTACATTCACAGATGTGCGGTTTTATATTATAATGAGAGAAGAAAGCGAGGAAATCGTACATGGATGTTATCATTTATTTACTCTTTATCTGCCTGGTTATTTTTTTGGTGATAACACTGCTGCCGGTGATACTGCCGATTGTAGCTTTCATCGTCATAGCTTTTTCCATTCTTATCTGGTATGCCAAACGCAAGGTGCGTAAGCATATGGAGGAATATGAAAATGACTGGAATCAGCAGCAGGAGGATTATACAACAGGAAACAGCTCGGATCTGGGTTCTGATGATATTATAGATGTGGAATTTACAGAACGGGAAGAAGACGAGTAAGCTATGCTGAGAAATGCAGGAAAACAGGACAAGGCAGAGATATATGAATTATGGAAGCAATCCTATCCGAATCAGAATCGAAATTATCTGAATTTTTATTTTAAAAATTTATTTGACAAGGGACGCTGTACTGCGCTGGAACAGGATCAGCGCATCATTTCCAGTCTGCAGATCAATGAGCATATCCTGCGCTTGCGGGAGAAGCAACTGAAAATCAGCTATTTACTCGGAGTATCCACACTGCCGGATTACCGCAGAAGGGGACATATGCGCAGGCTGATGGAATCCGCGATTGATGAAGCAGGGCATAATCATCTGGTAACACTGATTCGCGGCTTTTATCCGAAGCTCTATGAGCAGTTTGGTTTTGAAACCATCTATGAACGAAAGCTGTATACAGTTCCCAGAGAATGTCTGCATAAGGTTTCTTTAAAAAATATATCCTACTCCGCAGAGCCGCAGGAGCTCTTACAGGCCTACCAGAGCTTTACCAAGCATTTTGACGGGAACTATGTTCGCGACCGTGAATATTATGTGCTATTGCAAAATGAGCTTGTGATTACGCAGAAACAGATGGTCGTTTACAGGAACAGGCAAGGGGAAGTATGCGGCTATGTTATCTTTCAAAAAAAGAAGCAGGAGATTCATGTGGAAGAAGCGGTATATCTGGAATCTGTGGTTTTAATGCGTCTGTTGAAGGCCGCAATCGGCAAGGAGCAGGAGATACTTGTAGAGGTTTCACAGAGTGAAAAGCTGGAAAAGATATTTCCACTGCTAATACCAAAGAAACAGCCGTTTATCATGGCAAGGATCAATAATCTGGAGCTGTTTAACAAGCTTTATAATTTGGAAGTGAAGTCAGCAGCTGAGGCGTTTGCTTCGGCAAGTCGTCCGTTGTGGATTCATGAATATTATTGAAGGATGTGCCTGGTGCATATCTTTTTATTATTTTGTAAGGCTTTAACATATTAGTCATGAGATAAGCTGAAACAGTGTATTTGTTAATACGTTTCTTACTGCGTAAAGCATCATGATTACCCCGTTATTGTAAAAGCTCCTGGTATGGGCAGCTATATTAGGATAAAGGAAGATATCCAATAAAAAGTAGATATCCAACAGTATTATATGAGTTCGATAAAAAGGCAGAGTACTTGTTTTATATATGAAAAAAGACACAAGTCCACGTATAGGTGAACCTGTGCCTGATTATTATGAATAAAATACATGAAAGCAAATAGGAGTTTCAACAGCTTTCCGTATCCGGATTACTTCTTGTCTGCAAGAGAAGGATTTGCTTTTTTATAAAATAAAGCACGTACCTGAAACAGGGAAATACAAATCGCAAGGATTCCCAGTGCGATACACATGGCTTTCATCAGGTCATCGTAGCCTCCCTCAGAAAACGGCAGAAGAATAATCAGAATGCCGAACAGCAGGTAGGCTGCAATCTTCATATAGATTTTCTTCGTTTCCTCACTTGCGGCAGTCAGCAGTCTTGGCGGTCGTTCCTTCGGTTTAAAATTTGGAATCTGCGTCTGCTTCTTCAGGAATAAACGAAACTTCACTTCCATCAGTACATAGGCTGCCACTCCAATAACGATAGAGAGCAGAGCCCCCAAATCAAGGGAATATGCCAGAATTCCGCCAATCAGACCTACGATGAAGCGAGAACTGTAGGTTTTGTATTTTGGAATATCATTCAGGATGTAGCCTACATGATTGAAAACATTATAATACACATAGCGGTTGTGATCATCCTTATAGATATGCATGCCGGCGAGCTCTTCGCCATTCATGCCCTTTTTCTTCTTATTTACAGCTTTATTAGCCATGTTATCACCTCTTGTGTACATTATATATGGAAACGCTTTTTTCGTCTAGCAAAACAAGAATATAAATTAGCAATAATTTTGCACAAATTAACAACATTTTACGGCTCTCGTTGTTTTTTTATAAACGCTGAGCTATAATGAAATCGTAATGAAAAGGATTTCAAATCCAGAAAAGGAGTGAATGAACATGATCTTTGGAAAAGACACAAAAGAATGGGAAAGTTTAAAAGGAATTTACACGGCAACAGAAATCAACCAGCAGCCGGACACCTGGAAAAAAACCATTAAACAGGTGGAGGAACACAAAGAAGAAATCAAGGCATTTATTGAAAATGTCACAAAACACGATGATTACGATATTATCCTGACAGGCGCAGGTACCAGTGAATTTGTTGGAAATGCTATTTTCACATATGTAAGCAAGAGAACAAATTACAAAACAAAATCATATGCTACTACAGATATCGTATCAGCTCCGGAAAACTATCTGTCTCAGACAAAGCCAACACTGCTGATCTCTTACGGACGCAGCGGTAACTCACCGGAATCTGTAGGTGCTGTCGATGTGGCAGACGAGGTATGCGGTAAGAACCTGTACCACCTGTTCATTACCTGTAATCATGAGGGTGCTCTTTCAAAAGCTGCAGAAAAAAGAGAAAATGCTTATGCTATCAATCTGACTCCTGAAACACACGATCAAAGCTTTGCTATGACTTCCAGCTTCTCCAACATGATGCTGGCTACGCTGCTGTGCTTCAGTCTGGACAATCTGGATGAAGTAAAGGCTGAGCTTGCGGATATCATTCAGGGTGCTGAAAAGATGCTCGCTAATAATTGGGAATTCTTTAAAAATGCAGTCGCAGATTACGACTTCAACCGTATTGTTTATCTTGGTGCTAACTGTCTTAAGGGAATCGCGCAGGAGTCTCAGCTGAAAATTCTGGAGCTGACTGCCGGAAGAGTTGCTACAATGTATGACTCACCAATGGGATTCCGTCATGGGCCAAAATCTATTATCAATGATGATACGCTGACCATTATTTATCTGAGTGATGATCCGTATACCCGCCAGTATGAGGTTGATCTGATTAAGGAAATGAGTCCGCAGCGTAAGGGAAACAAGCTGATGGCTGTTATGAATAAGAGAGACGATGAGGTTGCTGGACTGGTAGATTACGCATTCTCATTTGATCTGGAGAATGAACATGAAAATGCATTCCTTGGATTTGATTACATCGTTGCCGCTCAGGTACTTGCATTATTCAAATCTTTATCATATGATATAACTCCGGATAACCCATGTCCTACGGGAGAGGTTAACCGTGTTGTAAAAGGTGTAACTCTGCACCCTTACACAAAGAGATAGAAACGGAGGATAATAATATGATCGGACTAATTGTAACCGGACACGGTAATTTTGCTACCGGATTAACCAGCTCACTGAAGCTGATTGCCGGAGAACCTAAAAACTATGTGGCTGTAGATTTCCTGGAAAGCTATTCTGTGGATGATCTGGAACGTGAATTGACAAAAGCACTGGATGAGCTGAAGGACTGCGAAGGCGTTCTTGTTCTTTCTGACCTTGGTGGAGGCTCTCCATTCAAAACAGCAGTTATGGTTGGATATCCAAGAGGCAACGTGGAAGTTGTTGCCGGAACAAACCTGCCAATGCTGATTGAGGTCAACATGGGACGTCAGTTTGTTGAAGAGCTGGGTATGCTTACCGAAATGGCAATGAACACTGGAAAAGATCAGGTTGTTCGTTATGAATTTAAGCCTGTTCAGCAGGAAGAACCAACGGACGGAATCTAAAAGGCTGCTAATTCATGATTGATTGGCATACCATACTCTGGTGCTGTATCACGCTTGGCTTTCTTCTCGTATGCTTTCTTATCATCTATTATATCGTGAGTGCACGAATGATGAAAAAGAAGAGAGAAGAATTAAAGGAACAGCTTGTTCATATGAAGCCTGGCAAGGATATTCTGTTCGCAGGAGGTATCAGAGGAAAGATTATCCGCGCTAAGGATGAGTATCTGGATGTTGAAGTGGCAAAGGGAATTGAAATTACAATTTCCAGACTTGCTGTCAACCAGGTGCTGGAGAAAAAAGCAAAAAAATAATAGAAACAGATACGCAGATTGAAGCTTCCTATTTGATCATGTGTATTAAAAAAATAAGAGATTTCAAAATCTATTGACTATGTATCAATGGATTCGGAAGTCTCTTTTTTTGTCTCATTCGAAAGTAAGGAAGAGGCTGATGGAAATGTATATTTTTTTATCTATAGAGAAAAGGCTTTAGCAGATGCTCTCATAAAATCCGGTATCGCATACCAGCGTATTTCACTTATCAGGACTGGTGCTTTGATAATGGCTTTGTTTACGTATATTTAATTATAAATGGTTTTTGCATAATCTGTCGGTGTGATACCAAACTGCTGCTTGAACTTCCTTGAAAAGTAATGAATGGAGGTAAATCCCATCATACTCGCAATTTCACTTATTGTATAAACACTTTCCTTAATGAGCAGCTTGCTTTTATTCAGCTTCAGATCGCTGATATACTGCTTCGGTGCAACTCCGAGGTTATTTTTGAATAGTGTTTGCAGACTGGAGCGTGAAATGGAGAATTTCAGACAGATTTCCTCAATGGTAATCTGTTCATAAATACTGTCGTTAATAAAAATGACAATTTCATTTAACAGCTCATTTTCAAAGCGCTGCTGCATCGGTGTGGAGGCAACCGGTGAGCTGGAGAGAAAATCATATTGCAGGATTTTAATAAGGAGCTCTTTTAAATAACAGAGCATGAGTTCACTGTCATACAGCATATCGTTGCTGGATACCTTGATAAAGTTATTTAATGCATTATGGATATCGCGGTGTGCATTATAGACACGGTTTGTTACCAGATAGGAATCCGGAATCTCCATATCAAACATAATGGTGAGATATGAACAGGATTTCGCATGACCAGTTTTCTGTGTATGGTACTGACCAGGGGCATACAGAATCAGATCCAGCTCATCAAGCTGATAGGTTTCTCCATCGACGGTGGTTTCCAATTCACCGTTATCAATAAAGGTTAATTCCCAGTAATTGTGTTTTTCCCCTGGAAAGGTATAGCTTGCATTGCGAACCTGGTAGTAATACGCAAGAATTTCCTTTACTTCAAAGGTCGGGATAATTGGCTCATATACTATAGGATTGTGGTCATAGGTGGACATCTGCAATTTCTTTGCCTTGAAATCCATTTCCACCTCCAGCTTTGCACTCGAGGAAAT
Source organism: Erysipelotrichaceae bacterium 66202529 (assembly GCA_017161075.1). Classification (NCBI taxonomy): domain Bacteria; kingdom Bacillati; phylum Bacillota; class Erysipelotrichia; order Erysipelotrichales; family Erysipelotrichaceae; species Erysipelotrichaceae bacterium 66202529. The sequence continues at coordinate 567,432 of CP046174.1, forward strand.
GCAAAGAAAATTGAATTTCACACCCTTTCGGATTTTGATATGGCGATGTACTACAAAGCGTTCATAATTTCTGGCGGTATCATCCTTGGTAACAACCAGCATAACGATCCCGCTTTGCACGCGTACATAGATGTCACTGTTGTAGTACATGAAATTATCAAAGCTCTTATCCTTCAATTTCACAATCGTCCGTGTCAGCTTCGGTGTCTGACGCTTTGTCAGCTCATTAACGATTTCTCCATATTTATTGAAAATAAAGCTTGTTGTTTTATTAAACATGACCGTCATCCTCTCATTACTATTAGTATAGCAAATTCGGATTTGATAGAAAAGTAAAAAGGAATAAAAACGAATTGTATGAAATCACTGAAAACAGCCCGTTTTTATGTAAGTGTTTTCATAAAATGGAAATGGTAATAAAAAAAGACGAAAATCAATTTTTTATCACATAATTAACAAAATTTAACGTGATATGTAAAATTTTGATGCAGGTATGTATATTTCTGATAGTTTGCATTATTTACCTGTGAAATCTCTTAAAAATTACTAAAAAGTGCAAAATCACTGATAAAAAGTGTAAAGAAATCTGCTATTTTTTGACATAGAATCTAAGTGAACTGAAAGGGTTTACTTATCGAACCCACCTCATCAAGGTTCGGTAATTTAGTTCATGTCTAATGGTAGAAGGGAGAGAGCAAAATGCCAGATATCGTATTAACAAGAATTGACAACCGTTTAATTCACGGACAAGTTGCAACACAGTGGTGTGGAGTTGTAGGAGCAAACCTGCTGTTAGTAGCTAATGATGCAGTGTCCACAGATGACTTCCGTCAGGGACTGATGAACATGGCAGCACCGGCTTACGCACAGACACGTTTCTTCTCAATTCAGAAGACAATTGACATTATTGGAAAAGCTAGTCCAGCACAGCACATTGCAATTATCTGTGAAACTCCACAGGATGTACTAAGATTAGTAGAAGGTGGAGTACCTATTAAGAAGGTCAACATCGGAAACATGCACATGGCAGATGGAAAACGTCAGGTTGCTACATCTGTTGCTGTAAATGATGACGACGTTGCAACTTTCAAAAAGCTGCAGGACTTGGGCGTAGAGCTGGAAATTAAACGTGTTCCAGATACACCTGCAGAAAATATTGATAAATTATTCAAATAACAATTTATCAAAAAATTTAGATTTTCGTATCTTAAATCATTGATTTGAAAGGAGAAACAACATGGATGTAAATATCATTCAAGCTTTACTGGTATTCGTAGTGGCGTTCATTATGGGTATTGACCAGTTCAGTTTCTTAGAGTCCCTGTATCAGCCAATTGTGCTGGGACCAATTATTGGTGCTATCTTAGGCAACTTTGAATTAGGTATCGTTGTCGGTGGTGCATATCAGTTAGTACAGATTGGTAGTATGCCAATCGGTGGAGCACAGCCGCCTAACGCAATCATGGGTACTATCATGACTGCTGTATTCGCTGTTTCCATGAATCTTGAACCAACTGCTGAGGGTGTAGGTCTGGCTGTAGGTCTGGCTATTCCATTCGCAGTATTCGGACAGTATGCAGTTACTTTAACATTTACAATTATGTCCGGTTTAATGGCGAAGGCTGATAAAGCTGCTGAAGAAGCAGACGGAAAAGCAATCGCAATGATCAACTTCACTGAAATGGCAATTCTGGGTATCCTGTTTGGTATCCTGGCTGTAGCTGGTGTTTACGGAGGATCCAAGCTTGGTGTAACTCTGAAAGACCTGTCCTTCCAGTTCTCTTGGGTAATGGCTGGATTAGACGCTGCCGGTGGTGCTATGAAGTTTGTTGGTTTCGCTATCCTGATGAAGGTTATGATGTCCGGCGAAATGTGGGGCTTCCTGTTCGCAGGTTTCGTTATGGCAAATATCTGTATGGGTATTGAATCCGTAAGCAGCGCTACTCTGTTGCTGTGTGCTTTCGTAGGTCTGGCTATTGCATTATATGACTACCAGATCAACACAAAAATCAAAAATAATGCAGGTTCAAATGTAGGAGGTGTTTCTGATGGCATATAATATTCCTGAAAGATATAGTGACTTAACTCCGGCAGCTAAGCTGGATAAGAAAACACTGAACAAGATGGTATGGATGTCATGCTTCCTGCAGGCTTCTTTCAACTATGAAAGAATGCAGGCCTGTGGATGGCTGTGGGGTATTCTCCCAGGTCTTCAGAAAATCCATACAAACAAGGATGATCTGAAGGCTTCCATGGCGCACAACCTGGACTTCCTGAACACTCACCCGTTCCTGGTTACCTTTGTAATGGGTATCGTATTGTCTCTGGAACAGAACAAAGCTGATACAGCTACCATCCGTTCCGTACGTATCTCCGCTGCCGGACCTTTAGGTGGTATCGGTGATGCATTGTTCTGGCTGACCTTAGTTCCAATTACTGCAGGTATCACTGCAAATATGGCACTGAATGACAAGAGCATTATTGGTGCTATTCTGTTCCTGATCATCTTCAATGCTGTACAGTTTGCGGTTCGTTATTTCCTGATGCACTGGTCTTACAACCTTGGTACTAAGGCTGTAACCATGCTGACAAGCAACGCAAAAGAGTTTACACGTGCTGCTAGTATTCTTGGTATCTTTACAGTAGGTGCTTTGATTGCTAACTACGGTTCTACTTCTCTGCGTATTGCTATTGCAGATCCTGCAATCAATGTACAAAATCTGTTAAACGGTATCCTGCCGAAGCTGCTGCCTCTTGTTATCACAATCGGTCTGTACTTCCTGATCAAAAAGGGTTGGACACCAATCAAATGTATCCTTCTGATTCTGGTAGCAGGAATCGTAGGTTGCGCATTCGGTATCTTTGCTGGTGACTCTAAGGCAATTGATGAAAATGGTAACTCAATCAATGGTGGATACAATCCGCTTGTTTCCTGGTATGACTATCCAGAACCTGCTCCTGCAGAAAAATCTGGACAGCAGGCATATGATGCTATCCAGGGCGTTGTAGATCAGCTGAATAAAGCTGGTGTCAACGTAACAATGCCTGAATAAGTATTACGATAATCTAAAACTCTCTCATCCTACTTAAGATACATGAATGTGTATCGAAAGAAAAAGATCATAGCACTTCGGTCTATGGTCTTTTTCTAAATTAAATAAAAGAGGTGAATTTATGGACGGTATGGCAATCGTTATTGCAGTTGGCTTCATCGTATGCTTTCTTGCTTATCAAATTATGAAAAATCATGTTTTATCCAACATTAGTAAAGCAATGCAGAATCAAAATTATGATTTGGTGTTGAATATGTCAGAAAAGCCTTTATATAAAAGGTTTATGGGTATATATACTTGTGACTTATATGTATTGCGCGCTTTGCTGAACAAAGGGGATGATGCAGGATTTAAACAGTATCTTATGGATACGTTAGATAAACCCTATCCTTTGGAAAAACGTAAAGAGATTCTCGATATATATTTCTATCATTTTATTTTCCGTGAGGATAAGGAATGGTCTTTTAAACTGTTAGAGAAAATAAGAGAAACAAACGACCGGCAGTATATAACGTATAATGAGGAAGCCTACGAAGTAATGATTGAGAAAAAAACGGATTTACTGGAATCCATGATTGAAGGCATTGAGAATAAGAAATATGGAGGTCTTGGTCTTGGAATTGCTGTATTTATGGTAGGTATGCAGTATAAGCTGTTAAATGATAAAGAAAATGCGAGAACCTATTTTTATAACAGTCTCAGCTGCTTTCATAAAAAATCCTTTTATTACGCAGAGGCTAAAGCCTATGTTGATCAGTTAACAGAAGAAATGAATGTCGAAGCACTGGATTATTGAAATAAACAAAGAAAAGGCTTGAGAAAAAGATTGGTTCTTATTCACAATGGAGAACTGATTATGCTGGTAAGAATGAAAAATAGAGCTTCTACAGTTTAGATTCTTTATTTTTATAGGAAACATACATCTTCTATTCTTATTTGTTTTATTTCTTGAAGTGAATCAGTTACGAAGGCACATTTCAGTACAGTACTTTTTTAATGGAATGATATACTATGAAAAGAAGCAGGCAAACTGCTTTTTTTACGTTTAGTGATAGCCGACGATGCAGTAAACAGTCTTTCCACATACTCCTGCAGTAACAGAAGGACTCTATTTTTCCCTATACCTGTATCCACATTAGAAATCTAGCAAAAAAAACGCAAAAGCAGCCTGCAGAACAGTTGTTTTGCGTAATTCTTGTTATTCATGAAAACGTAAAAGAAATATATTTGGAAAAGCATACACTTGTCACAGCACTGTGATTCGCATGCTTTCCATATGTTTAATAATCCAAATCCGTCTCATTCATATCCTCTGTTAATTTGTCAACCCATGCCTTTGCATGTGCCGCATAAATGGACTTTGCATGAAAACAGCTTAAACTGTTATAAAAGAAAATCCTTGCATTTTTCATGTCCTTCAGATAGTAATATTGCATCGCTGCCAAATATAATGTTATTCCCAATGCAAGTCCGTGGTATTTTTTATTATCAATATCCTGGATCATATCCTCCAGTAAATCGGTATGCTTTAAAATTATTACATCATAGGCATTGGCATTATATTCTATGTAGGAAGCATCATTTGTCTCTCTGATCCTATCCAGTAAGGCTTGTGCGTAATCTGCATCCTCTTTGAACAAAAACTGATAATAATATATATCCAGGATTTCCTTACGCTTGTCCAGTGTATACGGCTTGTCCAAAACCTCATTCAGATACTCTTTTAATTCCTGTAATTGACCGGTCTTAAATAAAACACGCAGCATATACAAATCGCAAACATAGGGACTCAGGATACGCTGGTTGAAGGATTTCTCTGCAATCTGACGAATCACAGCTGTATTATCAGATGCAAGTGCTTTATTCAAGCGGTTTAACAGACTGTTTTTCATAATCTGATACAGGAGAACAAGGATGGCACCAATGATAAGGATCGTAATTAAAGCAGTGTTCATAAATTACCTCATTTCTTTTTGTAAAATGATACAAAATCAGAATTGATATGCACTCTTGTTATCTATATAAAAGGTATTGTCTGTAGTACAGGATGCGGTATTTAAGAAAAAAGGTTTCCGAAGAAACCTTTTCCACGCATGAACTGTACGTTAAAGGAGAGAGAGCCCTTTACTATATTGATAACAGCAGTTTAGCTATTATTTCTGTTCGTAACCAGAACCACCGTAGCCTAAGCCACCGATAGCATCTGCAGTTGCATCAATTTTGATACCCAAATCCTGCAGCTGTTTAACAATTTCCTGAGTTGCATGCTTCTGTTCGATAGCGGATGGTTCTTTTTCGCCGCCATCATAGGTATACCATTCAACCAATGGATTGTATCCACCTGCGATTGTGTTTCCATCATTGTCCATAGCTTTGGAATCACCAGCCCAGATACCGAATGCACATCCAACGATACCGGTAACCAGAATCAGAAGGATACATTTAACAGGTGTCCAGCCTTTTTTGATCAGTGTATAAATACCTAATGTAATCAGTAATGGAATCAGTTTAGGCAGAATACCGTCAATCAGACTCTGAATGTTGATTGTAGGAGAACCAACAGTAATACGCAGAGAAGTAGCACCGTAGTTAGCAATCAGACCACCAACGACGAAGATACCAAGGATAGAAGCAGCACGTGTAAATTCCTTCGCATTGCTTGTCAGCATGGTTACAGCCTTAGTACCAAGGTTGTAAGACCAGTGCATTAACCACCAGCGAACGATGAACTGTACAGCGTTGAAGATAACCAGGAACAATACAGCACCCAGAATGTTGCCTTCCATTGCGATATTTGCAGTCAGACCTGCAGTAATCGGAACTAAGGTCAGCCAGAACAATGCATCACCGATACCACCTAAAGGCCCGGCAGCGGAGATACGTACAGAACGAATTGTCTGTGTTTCTGTTTTGTTCTGTTCCAGAGATAATACGATACCCATTACGAAGGTAACCAGGAACGGGTGAGTGTTCAGGAAGTCCAGGTTGTGCGCCATAGAAGCCTTCAGGTCATCCTTGTTTGTATGGATTTTCTGAAGACCTGGGAGAATACCCCACAGCCATCCACAGGCCTGCATTCTTTCATAGTTGAAAGAAGCCTGCAGGAAGCATGACATCCATACCATTTTGTTTAATGTCTTTTTATCCAGCTGAGGAGCCGGAGTTAAGTCACTATATCTTTCAGGAATATTATATGCCATCAGAAACACCTCCTACATTTGAACCTGCATTATTTTTAATTTTCATGTTAACCTGGTAATCGTACAGTGCGATTGCGATACCAACGAATGCACACAGAAGCAGAGTTGCTCCGGAGATTGCGCTGATATTGCTGCAGATAACTGACATAGCGAAGCCTGCAAGCAGGAAGCCCCACATTTCGCCGGACATCATAACCTTCATCAGGATAGCGAAACCAACGAACTTCATAGCGCCACCGGCAGCATCCAAACCAGCCATTACCCAAGAATATTCAAATGACAGGTCTTTCAATGTGATACCTAACTGAGATCCACCGTATAAACCAGCTACAGCCAGTGCACCGAACAGACATCCCAGGATACCCATTTCGATAAAGTTGATATTACGAATACCTTTTACGTCTGCATTTTCAGCACAAGCATCAGCCTTTGCCATCATACCGGACATAATTGTAAATGTTAAAGTAACTGCATACTGTCCGAATACTGCGAATGGAATTGCAAGACCCATTGCTGCTCCGACACCGTCTGCTGTTGCTTCCATGTTCATAGAAACTGCGAATACAGTTGCCATGATACCACCCAGAATAGCGTTAGGCGGCTGTGCTCCACCGATTGGCATACTACCAATCTGAATCAACTGATAAGCACCACCAACGACAACACCCAGCTGGAAGTTTCCAAGGATTGCGCCGATAATCGGACACAATACGATTGGCTGATACAAAGATTCCAAGAAGCTGAACTGATCAATACCCATAATGAATGCCACTACGAATACCAGTAAAGCCTGAATAATATTTACATCCATGTTGTTTCTCCTTTCAAATTATTAAAGATTACATTAACAAATTATTATTTGAATAATTCATACAATACATCATATAGGTAAGAATAACCGCTATAAGAAAGGAGAAATCGAATTCCGATGAAAAGCCACCTATGTTAGCTACGTGTTCGCAACCGATGATTTCATTATTGCAATTCCGCAGCTGACATTGTATGGTTTATATGAAGAAAGCAGTTGGAAGGTGTAAGCATGAGAGGGAAAGCAATCGGTATAAAAAAAGCAAACGGTATGGGCAGTGTATACAAGCTGCAGGGAAACAGGAGAAAGCCCTGGGTTGCATGCGTAACCGTCGCCTATCAGCGTAAGGATGGTGCACGGCATCAGAAACGGAAAATCATCGGCTATTATGAAACGGAGGAAATGGCGGAGTTTTCTCTCTGGAATTATAATAAGAATCCTGTTCTGTTTGCGGAAATCGAAAAGCTTGGAACGATCACTTTTGAAAATGTATATATGGAATGGTCTTCAACGAAATATAAAAATATATCACAGACTGCAATCAATGGCTACAAGGCAGCCTATGCCCGCTGCTCCAGTATATGGAATGTCCGCATGACGGATTTAAAAGCCATGCATTTTCAAAGGATCATGGATGAAAGCACCCTTTCCTTATCCAGTGACTTGAAGCTGCGCTCTTTGATGATGCTGGTATGTGAATATGCGGTGCAGAATGATATCATTCAGAAAAATTACGCAAAATACGTGATTATCAATCGAAAAGAGGATCATCCGGAGATACACAAACCCTTTACAGAATGGGAAATTGAGCAGTTGTTTGATCATGATAACATTCCATTTGTAGATACGGTACTGATTATGATTTATACCGGGTTCCGGGTAGGCGAGCTCTTTAATATACGCAGAGAGGACGTCGATGTACAGAATATGACCATACGGGGCGGTAGTAAAACCGAGGCCGGTAAAAACAGGCTAGTACCGGTGCATGAAAAGATTCAGAAGTATGTTATGGATTATTATCTGCAAAACTATGAATATCTGATCAGTGATACGGATACGGGAAAGAAATTCAATTACCATATGTATCGGAACCAGTATTTTGATAAGATCATGGACATGCTGGATATGGAGCACCTTCCCCATGACTGCCGGCATACGTTTGCGACACGGCTCAGCAACTATGGCGCAAACAGCACCTGTATAAAGAAGCTGATTGGACATAGCTCATATGCCACTACGGAAAAAATTTATACCCATAAGGATGTTGCGCAGCTTCGCCGTGCGATATCCACTCTGAAATGATGATAGCTACGTGTTAGCTACAGTATGAAATCGTATGCTAAAAAGGAAATGCTGAAGGAAAAAAGGTCAGGGTGCTGCTAATCGCGGGTATCCTGACCAAATTTATGCAAAAGAGGCTTTACATTCTCTGATTCATACATCTTTTCCTGAAAAAAAGACAGTTCATAAGAACCATCTCAGTTAATGTTAATCTTTATTCTTTGCCATATTCTGTAACTGCAGGCGGATTTCTCTTCTGCGGATACCTGTCTGATATTCCTGCTTTTCTTCTTCAGTATCACAAATCAATGCAGGAACAGTGGCAGGACGGTCTTCATCATCGAGAGCTACCTCTGTCAGGTAGGCAGTGTTGACGAGCCGTCGCACACCGTCACGGTTTTCCACATAGCTGTCAACGCGGATTTCCATTGAAGTATTACCCACATAAGTAACCTTGCCATGCAGTACCATCAGCTCATTCAGATGGACTGCTTCCTTAAAATTGAGGCTGTCGATAGAAGCTGTGGTAATGTTACGGTTACAATGCCTTCTGGCAACCACACCGGCCAGTACATCAATCCACTCCGCAAGCTGCCCGCCAAACAGACGTCCACTGCCATTCAAATGATTTGCCATGACCAGCTGCACCTGTTCTGCTTCAGATTCACATACCTTCTTTGCTTTTCGCTCCATTATATCACTTCCTTTATATGTTATATTTTACCATATCATATAAGGAAAGGGCAGAGCTTTTTGCATCAGATGATCGTATCGATCAATCCATAGGCAAGTGCTTCCCCAGCATCCATATAACAATCACGGTCACAGTCCTGCCGCAGTGTTTCTATATTCTGGTGTGTATTCTCGCTCAGTATGCTGTACAGGCGTTCCTTCAGCTTCTGTATATGCAATGCCGCAATTTCCATATCCTTTGCCTGCCCCTGCATACCGCCCATCGGCTGATGAATCATAATTTCACTATTCGATAAAGCACTCCGCTTTCCGCGTGTTCCTGCACTGAGGAGCACCGCTGCCATGCTGGCACAGATGCCCATGCAAATGGTACTTACATCACAGCGGATATATTTCATGATATCATAAATAGCCAGCCCTGCACTGACACTGCCGCCCGGTGAATTGATATACATCTGAATCGGCTCATTGTTCATGCTGGACAGATACAGCAGCTGTGCACATATGGAGCTTGACATCGCATCATCAATTTCCCCTGTCAGAATGATGATTCGCTCTTTCAGCAGGCAGGAGTACAGATCATACACCCGTTCACTGCTTGCATTTCTTTCTATAATTGTCGGTACAAAGACCATGCTATCACTCCCGTCTCTATACACAGTATGCTCGAAAGGCTGGTTTTAATACTGCATGAGCAGCAGGATTCCATGTAATCGTTTACAAAACGCGGTTGTTTGAAATCGTAAAAAAAGCCCGTTTTCAAAGGGGATTTCGCAATTTCTGGCGGATATCGTCAAAAATGGATAGAAGGCTGAAAAAAACGATAAGTGAAAAGATTCTCAATTGACATTTACCTATGAAATACGTATAATAAGAGTGTTAAAAGGAGGACTTTGAAGATGACAGTAAAAGTTGCTATTAATGGATTTGGACGTATTGGACGTCTTGCATTCAGACAGATGTTTGGGGCTGAAGGTTATGATGTAGTTGCAATCAACGACTTAACTTCTCCAAAAATGCTGGCTCACTTATTAAAATACGACTCTACACAGGGTACATACGCTAAAGCTGATACAGTAGTTGCTGGTGAAAACTCTATCACAGTTGATGGAAAGGAAATCACTATTTACGCTGAGGCTGATGCTAAAAACCTGCCTTGGGGAGAATTAGGTGTAGATGTTGTTCTGGAATGTACAGGATTCTATACTTCTAAAGCAAAAGCTTCTGCACACATTGAAGCTGGTGCTCGTAAGGTTGTTATCTCTGCACCTGCAGGAAACGATCTGCCTACTATCGTATTCAACACAAACCACGATATCCTGAAACCAGAAGACACAGTAATCTCTGCTGCTTCTTGTACTACAAACTGCTTAGCTCCTATGGCTGATGCGTTAAACAAATTAGCTCCTATCCAGAGCGGTATCATGTCTACAATCCACGCTTATACAGGTGATCAGATGACACTGGACGGACCTCAGAGAAAAGGCGATCTGCGTCGTTCCCGTGCTGCTGCAGTAAATATCGTTCCTAACTCTACTGGTGCTGCAAAGGCTATCGGTCTGGTTATTCCTGAACTGAACGGTAAACTGATCGGTTCTGCACAGCGTGTACCTACTCCTACAGGATCAACTACAATCTTAGTTGCTGTTGTTAAGGGTAAAGTAACAGTTGATGAAATCAACGCTGCTATGAAGGCTGCTGCTACTGAGTCTTTCGGATACAATACTGACGAAATCGTTTCTAGCGATGTTATCGGTATGCGTTACGGATCTCTGTTCGATGCTACTCAGACGATGGCTATCGAAATGGAAGATGGAAATACTCAGGTACAGGTTGTATCTTGGTATGACAACGAAAACTCTTACACTAGCCAGATGGTTAGAACAATCAAATACTTCTCTGAATTAGCTTAATTTTAGAAGGTAAAGAGTGTTATGAAAAAGAATCACAAATGTGGTTCTTTTTTCTATTTATAGCTAAAAATATCAGTAGAGTTACGTAAGCTGTAACAGAATGCTGGATGCATGACTGATACGCATATTCCTACATGTAAAAATATTTTAACCGCAAACAGCATTCGTTCAAGCTGGCTGTGAAGCGGAACTCTTTTTTTGTCGATTCCCGTTTTCCACGTTGTCTTGCTATCCATAGGCGTGCTATAATTGTCATATCAATTATGGGGAGAAATGTATGGATAGAAAAAAACGAATCAGCAGAGTAGACGTACAGGTATCTATAGTGACAGCAGTTATTGTTATCACATCTTTCATCTGCGTCTACTTTTTTAATTATTATATAACCCATGAGGATATGATTAACAGTCTGCAGGAGCGTGCGGAAAGTATATATGTTTATGTTGACGATTATGTAGATAAATCAACCTTTCATAATACAACGAAATTAAAAAAAGAGAATCCTGCTTATATTCGGATGAAGGAGAAGCTGAAGGAAGTAAAAGCAAGCACAAATGTGCGCTATCTGTATACCGCGCAGAGGAATGAAAACGGGGAATATGTCTATTTGGTGGATGGCCTGCCATCTGACAGCGCTGATTTCCGCAATCCCGGTGATAAAATTGAACAGGAGATCATACCGGAGCTGCAAGCTGCTTTGAATGATAAAATCATTTTGCCAAACCAGATAAAAAATACGGAATGGGGGCCTATTTTTATATCCTATTTTCCAATTCATGAAAATGATAAGGTGGTGGGGGTGCTTGGGATTGAATTTGATGCCTCTCATCAATACCGTGCATTTCAGATGATACAAATCGGAACGCCGATTATCGCTGTGATTGCCTGTTTGATCGCTGTATGTATTGCTGTGCATTTATTTAAGCGCATTAGCAATCCCATGTATAAGGACATGGCGAATACAGATTTTTTAACCGGCTTGAAAAATCGAAATGCTTTTGAGCTTGATATTGAAAACAGACAGGATAAGAGGCTGGGAATATTGATTGCGGATTTAAACGGTTTAAAGAAAATCAATGATGAGCTAGGTCATCAGATAGGGGATGAGTATATAAGAAGGGCGGCTGTTATTCTTAGCAAATGTGCCGGTATTCATCCTGTATACCGGTTTGGCGGTGATGAATTTGTCATTCTTGTGAACGAGGGGAATGATAAAGCTATGAAGATGCTGTGTGAAAGGATTCTTGCTTATACGCAAGCTGGTGCCAATGATTCTGCTTACGCTGTTTCTTTGTCAGTAGGCTTTGCGATATATGATCCCTGCGATGCATGCTCCATACAGGATGTATTCCAGCAGGCGGATGAACAAATGTATAAAATGAAAAACAAGATAAAAAAATGAGTAGAACCCTTTTCAAATATAAGAGAAAGGTGTAAACTATAACCACAGTTTTGAGTGAGGTGAATACCATGGCGTTGCGTACGAAGCTGAATACAAATGATGAGGGTGAAACAAACGGTCTTGATGAATTGGACGATCTGGATGCAGTCTATGTGGATGAGCTGAAAAAATCCGGTTTGAGTGAGAATCTGATGGCCCAGTTTATGGATATTTCAAAGGCTTTGGAAAAGGAAAAAAGCGAGGGAAATGAGCGGTAGTATTGAAATCTGCGATATTCCCTGCTATACTAAAACAAGATAAACCAGTGACAAGGATGAGTACCGGCATATGTGTGGAAAACAGCGATTTCTGAATGGTGGAAGCAGAGACAAAGCAGGCTGGGAATGCCCCTTGGAGGGATTTTTCGATAATGTAGAAGAATACGTAGTTCGGCGTTAACGGTACAAGTGGAAAAGCATTTTTCAAATAGAGTGGAACCGCGCGGATACAGCGTCTCTATAATATAAGTGCTTTTTTTATTTATAAGGAGGAAATTATGATGAAATTATTTAATAGCATGAATCAGAAGGTGGAGGATTTTAAACCCCTGCATGAGCATGAGGTGCATATGTATGTATGCGGACCAACAGTATATAACTATCCCCATATTGGGAATGCCCGGCCCATCGTTGTATTCGATACGCTGAAGCGTACGTTTCAGGCGATCGGATACAACGTTAAAATGGTATCAAACTATACCGATGTTGATGATAAAATCATCAAGGTCGCTAAGGAATGTGGAGTAAGCGAAGCAGATATTACAGAGAAATTTATCGATGCATACAATAAGGATCGTTTATCCCTGCATGCCATGATGCCGGATGCGGCTCCCAGGGTAACGGAAACCATGGATGCGATTATTGCATTCATTAAGCTGCTGGTGGATAAAGGAAATGCGTATGAAATTGATGGCGATGTATATTTTAGAGTGAATAGCGTGGAGAGCTATGGAAAGCTGTCAAACCAGCAGGTAGAGGATTTGCTGGTAGGTGCGAGAATAGATGAAAACAGCAAGAAGGAGAATCCATTGGATTTCACCTTGTGGAAGAAGACGGAGGAGGGGATTCAATGGGATTCCCCGTGGTCTGTCGGACGTCCCGGCTGGCATACGGAATGTGTGGTCATGATCAATCAGGAGTTTCATGGTGAGCATACCATTGATATTCATGGTGGTGGAATGGATTTGAAATTTCCGCATCATGAAAACGAGATTGCACAATCAAGAGCTGCCTATGATTCACCGATTGCCAATTACTGGATTCATAACGGTATGGTGAATATTGATGGGGAGAAGATGTCAAAGAGTCTGGGTAATGTTATCTGGGCAAAGGATATGATTGCGAAAATCGGTGGCAATGTGCTGCGCTGGGTAATGCTGTCTGCACATTACCGTGCACCGTTAAATATCAATGAGGAAGCAATCGAAACGGCAAAGAAGGAGCTGAACCGCGTAGCTACTGCTATGAAGCAGGCATATGTAAAGCTTAATTTGGCAGATGTTACGGTTGCGGAAGCATATGATGAGACACAGCTTGCGCCGTTTCTAGATGCAATGCAGGATGATCTGAATACGCCGAATGCATTTGCGGCAGTGTTTGAAACCGTTAAGGTGTTAAATCAGACACTGCGTCAGCGTGATGCGGATTTGAACGCTGTTGCAGCCCTTGTTCATACATTGGAGAAAATGATGGAAGTGCTGGGAATCGATATTCCGCGCCTTACGATGTGTGAGGAGGATAAGCAGCTGCACAAGCTGTGGAAGGCAGCAGTGAAGGAAAAGGATTTCGCTACTGCCGATCAGTACCGTGCACAGTTGATAGAAAAAGGTATCCTGTAATGGATATTAAGGAATATAACGGAACATCACTTGCCTATATGGGGGATGCTGTCATGTCGCTGCTGGTCAGAGAGATGCTGCTGGCACAGGGCTGGCAGAAGTCTAAAATTCTGCAGAAAAAAAGCGAATCATGGGTCAGTGCTAAGGCACAGGCATATTTCCTGATTCAGCTGAAGGAGCGTGAATTTTTCAGTGAGGAGGAGTATGCAATCGTTCTAAGGGGACGCAATACCCATTCCGCAAGTAAGGCGAAGAACGCAGATGTTACGACGTATCGTATGTCAACCGGTCTGGAGGCTTTGTTTGGCTGGCTGTACCTGACGCATCAAGAAGCTCGCCTGCAGGCTTTGTGGGAGGAAATCCAGAAGATAGGAGAATATCAATGACGCAGTATGTATATGGAAAAAATGTAGTGAAGCAGCTTCTGCAGGATGGCAAAACCATCCATGAGGTTCTGATTCAGGAGGGTATCCGCGATACCGCGCTGGAAAATGAGATCCGTAAGAAGCAGATACCGGTTAAAATTCTTGGTAGAAAAAAAATGGATCAGCTGCTGAACGGAAATCATCAGGGCATTGCTGCCAGTATTGATGATTATAAGACATGGGAGCTGGAGGAGCTGCTGGAAGCTATTCCACAGGGAAAACAGCCGCTGCTTGTTATGCTGGATGGATTGGAGGATCCCCACAATCTGGGGGCAATTCTTCGTACCTGTGACTGTATTGGCGCAGATGGTGTCATTATCGGCAAGCATCGTAATGTACGTCTGACACCGACCGTTGCCAAGGTGAGTACCGGAGCCATTGATACGGTGAAGGTAAGCGTGGTTACCAATCTTGCACAGGCTATCAAATATCTGAAAAAGCAGGGATACTGGGTTGTTGGTACAGATTTTGAAAACTCCCGCGATTATCGGGAGGGACAATACGATGTTCCACTTGTTTTGGTGATTGGCAGTGAAGGCTTTGGAATCAGCTCTCTTGTGAAAAAGAATTGTGATTATTGTGTCCGCCTGCCAATGGAGGGAAGTGTCAGCTCTTTGAATGCCTCCGTTGCTGCAGGAATTCTTCTCTATCAGATTCACGCACAGCGCCACCCTCTGTAATATTCGCTTCCCTTACGGGGAGAGAATATATGGAAGAAGTATACTATAATGATTATGAATTACTATATTTAATACGACAGAAAAACGATATGGCATTCGCGCTTCTTATGAAGAAATATGAGGAGATTGCGGTTATGCTGATGAAAAAATATAGCAGGACGTATAAAATCGGTATATCCGAGGATGATTATCTGCAAATGGCGAGAATAAAGCTGCTGCAGTCGATCAATGAATATCGCGAGGATCAGGAGGCCAGCTTTTACCATTACTTCTGTAATGTGTTTCATAATCTGCTGATTGATCTATATCGGCATTCTTTGCGAGAAAAGCATATTGTCTCTCTGGATTCCTGTATTCAGGAGGAGGAGGGAAGCTACTGTCTTCTGGATATTATGGAGAAGCCGAATGAGAGCTTTTATGTATCCTATGAATTTCAGCATCGTGTAAACAGCCGCAAGGAAACACTCAGCAGTCTGGAAAAAAGAATTCTGGATTTGCGTGCCCTCGGTTATACGTATCAGCAGATTGCCGACACTCTGCATATCAAGGCAAAGAAGGTTGACAATACGCTTCAAAAGATACGCAAGGATAAAGAGGGTGCAGAAAAGGCGTAACATACTTGCGGTGTGGAAAAGCGAAGCATGGGAGGTAGGTGCATAAAGCAGGAATACCTGTCTTCGTTGGTGTTGTAAAACAGCAGATACAGTAAATATGCCGTATTTATCATCATTGCAGCATGGATTCGTGATGTTTTCACAGGCAATCCGGATAGGAATTGGAAATTAAATTGACGAAACCACTTCTTTATGATAAAGTAAATAGGCAAAGAAAGAGGTGTTCCTGATGAGCGATAAAGTCATATTAACCTGCACCGAATGTCTTTCTCGAAACTATACAACTACAAAAAACAAAAAAACGCATAATGAGCGTATCGAATTGATGAAGTTCTGCAAGAAATGCGGTAAGCATACACTTCACAAGGAAACGAAATAAGGAGGCTTTTTATGAAATGGTTCAGTATTAACGGGATTTTAACTGAAATGAAGAGAATACGCTGGCCAAAGGCAAAGGATCTTGCCCGCGACAGTGTAACAGTATTTGGATTTGTAGCATTCCTGGCCTTATTCTTTTTCCTGTGCCAGGTAGTATCATCCGGTTTCTTGAAGCTGATCGGAATCGTGTAGGAGGAAAAGCATGGCTGAGGAAAATAAAAAGCAGTGGTATGTGGTCAATACATATGCCGGACATGAGAATCGTGTAAAAGAAAATCTGCTGCGTCGTGTGGAATCCATGGGACTTCAGGATTATTTGTTCCGTGTGGTTGTCGCAGAAGAAAAAGAGATTGAATATAAGAATGGTAAGGAAGTTGAAAAGACGACCAATCTGTTCAGCGGATATCTGTTTGTTGAAATGATTATGACAGATGAAGCATGGTATATCGTACGTAATACGCCGGGTGTAACCGGATTTATCGGTTCCAGTGGTGGTGGTGCAAAGCCGTTTCCTGTCGCAGAGGAGGAAATGGAAAGCATCCTGCGCCGTCTGGGTATGAGTGAGCGTAAGGTACAGATTGATTTTGCGGTAGGAGACCGTGTGCGTATCCTGAGCGGAGCCTTTGCGAATGTGGAAGGAACGGTTGAGGAGCTGCATGAGGATTCTCAGACAGCAGTCGTGCTTACGATTCTGTTTGGTCGTGAAACACCAACAGAAATCGGCTATGGCGAGCTGGAGAAAGTAGAGCTGTAAGAATCTTAGCGATAAGATTCTTTTTTTCGTTTACAGGAAGGAAAAGCAGTATCCCGGTTTTCAAAGTATAAGGAGCAGCTCTTACAGCTTGAAGTGGAGGCTCCATCATTTTTTTTTGCACCATATGGCAATGCAAACTTAAACTGAGTAATCTTTTACCAATAGTGTATGACAATGCAAACGCAGCTGTTTGTTTTTTTGTATTATATGGAAATTCAAATGCTATTATCTGTTTCTTGGAAATCCTATGGAAACGCAAATTTAGCTATCATATAAAAATACGGATCGCGTTATCTGATTTTTCGTGCTCCATATGAAAATTCAGACTCTGCTATCTGTGTAGTCCTGACAACCTGAGGTATTCGTTTTTTGTCCGGTAAGTTTGCTTGAATAAAGAATTCAAAAACCAGCTATCGTGTGGTATCACTGTATCTAAGCTGCATGTGTATCAGCGCATGACGATATAAAATCATTCCTGTATCATTGTGGAAAAAACTGACGGTTCCATGCATATGCAGCAGATTAAAAAATTATGCCTGTGACTGTGTGAAAGTGACAAAATTCGTCGCACAGAGTTCTTATAATAAAGGCAGGAAGTGATAAAAATGCGGGAACGGGCAGGATTTATCATAGGTATCAGTGGTGTTGTGCTTCTTCTCAAGCCGAATTTTGATCCGGAACAAATGGCGATGTATTTCAATTATCTTGTGGGAAATTACTGGCCAGCCATACTGATTATCGTAGGACTGCTCCTTGTCAACCCGAGGAAGAAGAAAACAAGAGGGAAAAGCAGATAGCCGCTACTTGACAAAACCAGTGCTTTCTATATCATTAAGGAGTAGAAAGCAGGTGGCTGTATGAAAAAAACATATTTAATAGATTTGGATGGAACGATGTATAGAGGCTCTCAGATCATAGAGGGCGCTAAGGAATTCATTGACGCTTTATTGAAAAACAATGAGAGCTTTGTCTTTTTGACAAACAATGCAAAAAGAACAAAACGGCAGAATGTGGAGCATATGGAGCGTATGGGCTTTACCGGTATACGGGAAGATCATTTCTTTACCTCCAGTATGGCTGCGGCAAGATATGCGGCTGCGCATTATGAGGGCAGAAATGCATGGTATATCGGACAGGATGGTCTGAAGGAGGCATTGGTGGATGCCGGCTTCACCATAGCGGAGGAAAATGTGGATTTGGTTTTTGTAGGACTGGATACAGAAGGAACCTATGATAAATATTCCAAGGCTCTGGATTTCCTTTTGCATGGGGCGAAACTGATTGGTACCAACAATGACCGGCTGCTTGCACAGCCTGGAGGCTTTGCGGTTGGAAACGGCTCTATTGTGGCAATGTTTGAATATGCGACAGGGCAGGCTTCTCCGAAAATCGGGAAACCGCATGCACCGATTTTGGAGGAAGCGCTGAAGTACTTTCAACTGCGCAGAGAAGATGCTGTCATTTTGGGCGATAATCTGGAAACTGATATTCTTCTGGGCGTGGAGAATCATGTGGATACAATATTCGTGACCAGCGGTGTCCACCAGCGTGAGGATGTAGAAAAGCTGAACATCCATCCGACGCAAACGATCGATGATCTCAGGGAATTGATAGATAAATAAATTGTGTGAAAATGTGTTAGATTGAGCAAACTCCTTTTGAGAGCAGGGTGTTTGTGCTATACTGAGCATGTATAAGATTGTAGATAAAGGAGGACATACGTTATGTCATTGATTACCAATGTTCATGCCAGAGAAATTCTGGATTCTCGAGGAAATCCTACGATTGAAGTAGAAGTGGAAACAGCTTCCGGCTTTGTAGGACGCGCAATGGTTCCAAGTGGTGCATCCACAGGAGAAAGAGAAGCTCTGGAGCTGCGAGATGGTGACGCTTCCCGTTATGGCGGAAAGGGTGTTCTGCAGGCAGTGGAGAACGTTAACAATATTCTGATTGATGTGGTTCTGGGAATGGATGTTACTGACCAGACCGGAATCGACAAGGCACTGATTGATGCCGATGGTACAAAGGATAAATCAAAATACGGAGCAAATGCAATTCTGGGTATCTCCCTGGCAGTCGCACATGCTGCCGCTGATTACTACGGATTACCGCTGTATCGCTATCTGGGCGGTATCAACGCAAAGACACTTCCGGTTCCTATGATGAATGTATTAAACGGTGGAAGCCACGCAGATTCTTCTGTAGATTTCCAGGAGTTTATGATTATGCCGGTCGGGGCGAAAAGCATTCGTGAAGCAATCCGTATGGGTGCTGAAACATTCCATGCTCTGAAAAAGGTATTAAAGAATAAGGGACAGGTTACCGCTGTCGGTGATGAAGGTGGTTTTGCGCCAAACCTGGAGGATAATGAAGCACCTTTGAAATGCATTATGGAAGCGATTGAGGCGGCAGGCTTTAAGGCTGGAGAAGACATTTGCATCGCAATGGACGTTGCGGCAAGTGAATTCTATAATACGGAAACCAAAATGTACGATTTGACAAAATCCGGACAGGGCTCCAAGACAACGGACGAGATGGTTGCCTGGTATGATGAGCTTGTTGAAAAATATCCAATCATTTCAATCGAGGATGGTCTTGGTGAACGTGACTGGGATGGCTGGAAGAAGCTGACGGAGCATCTTGGTAAGAAAATTCAGTTAGTCGGAGATGATCTGTTTGTAACGAATCCTGCAATTTTGCAGGAAGGTATCGATAAGGATATCGCGAATTCCATTCTGATCAAGGTTAACCAGATTGGTACATTGACGGAAACCTTTGATGCTATGGAGCTTGCTAAGAAGCATGGCTACACTGCTGTCGTATCCCATAGAAGCGGTGAAACAGAGGATACAACCATTGCGGATATCGCAGTTGCATTCAATGCAGGTCAAATCAAGACAGGTTCCATGTCTAGAACAGATCGTATTGCGAAATACAATCAGCTGATCCGTATTGAGGAAGAACTGGGCGATGTCGCAGTATTCAACGGAAAATCAGCATTCTATAACATCTTCAAGCACTAATCAGCGTTCTACATAAGCAAAATGAAACGGGTATCCTGTCTGTTCCTACAGCGGGATGCCTTTTTATGTGCTGAGAAGGTATGTCAGAAATCATCTATTGTATGGAATATAAGAGGCTTTAGTAAGCTGAATAAGGTAAATTGGCTATTATTATAAAAGGGTAAGAGAGTGATTGGGGATGGTTGGGGGAAGGATTGTTACCTCATACATGGTTATCGCTGTGAAATATCATGATATGGAGCCTGCTATAAGGTAACATTTCCATTTCATACCGAGAATGCAGTAGGCACACCAGCATCAAGCGATGTAATTTTATACAGGATTGTTTGCTTCTATAGGACATCCATGCACAAACATCACAAGAAATACTTTCATTTCTATAATGATTTTCTATCATTTTTTGCGAAAATATATCGTATATAAAGTTTATCTAAATAAAACCGTGACTGGATTGACTATTTTCTCTAGAGGCATAAAATAGTGTCAGCAGATAAGCTCTGCGTACTTATAGAAATAGAGGGTGCATCTATGTTAAAGAAAATAAAGCATCTGATACTGGGGGAATCTCTGCGCAGTGATGCGCTTGCACATGAAAAATTCAGTGTGTTATGGGGACTTCCCGTGCTGTCAAGTGATGCGATATCATCTGTTTCCTATGCCTGTGAAGAGATTTTGATGGTATTGATACCGGTTATGGGATTGGCCTCCTACGGGCCGTTGATGAAGGTTGGCTTTGCGATTGTATTTCTGCTGTTTATTCTGGTATTCTCCTATCGGCAGACAATCAACTGTTATCCGCAGGGAGGCGGCTCTTATATTGTAGCCAGTGACAATCTGGGAAAGGTGTTCGGTCTGATTGCGGCTTCTTCCCTAGCTATTGATTATGTGCTGACGGTTGCAGTCAGTGTATGTGCGGGAACAGCTGCGATTACATCTGCATTTCCCCAGCTGTTATCTGTCCGTACGGAAATTGCATTGCTGATTATCACGCTGCTTACGATTGGCAATCTGCGTGGTATGAAGGACAGCAGTATTCTGTTTGGGATTCCCACGTATCTTTTTGTATTTACAATACTCCTTATGATTCTGACTGGCTTTGTGAAGGTATTCGTTTTTCACGAGATTCCAAATCCTCCAGCAGCTGTCCCTGGCACTGTGGAAAGCCTTAGTCTGCTTCTGTTCCTGAAGGCATTTTCAAGTGGGTGTACAGCGCTGACTGGAGTTGAGGCGGTCAGTGACGGTATTCCGAATTTTCGTGCGCCTGCCCAGAAAAATGCAAAGCGGGTGCTGTATCTGCTGGCTGCCCTGGTGTTTATCATCTTCCTGGGGATTTTATCCCTTGCTTCAGTGTATCATATTGTGCCTCATGCGAATGTGACGGTAATAGCTATGATTGCAGAGGAGGTATTTGGCAAAGGTACACTGCTGTTTTACCTAGTGCAGATTACCACTGCGATAATTTTGACGATGGCTGCCAATACTGCATTTGCTGATTTGCCCCTGCTGCTGTCTATCCTGGCAAGAGATGGCTTTGTGCCGAGACAGTTTCTGTCACGCGGCAGCCGTTTGAGCTTTTCCAATGGGATTTTATTGTTGTTTCTTCTGTCTGCAGCACTCGTTATTGCCTTTCATGCCTCCTCCCATCTGCTAATGCCGTTGTATGCAGTGGGCGTGTTTCTGTCATTTACTCTTTCACAGGCAGGGATGTTTGTACGCTGGATGAAGAGAAAGGAAGGAAACTGGCGGCATAAGGCAGTTATCAATGGTTCCGGTATGCTGATTACAGCCATAACCTGTGTGATTATTGCAGCTAGTAAATTTATGCATGGTGCATGGATCGTACTGCTCTGTATTCCTGTTCTGGTATATCTTATGGAACGGATTCACCGGCATTATGCATATGTCAAAGAAAGTCTGAAGATACGAAGCGACCAGGAGCTGCAGCCCTGTGCTATACAGAGTGGTGGAAAAGTTATATTGCCGGTGGATTCTATCAATCGCAGCTTTCTGAAAGCATATCATTATGCCTGCTCCTTGCAGGTAAAGCAGATGGAATTTTACCATGTCAATACGAATGCGGAGGCGGCAATGAAATTACAGGCTGTGTATGAGCAGATGCAGTTGAATATTCCGCTGGTTATGGAGGAAGCTCCCTATCGCAATGTAAATGAAATGATATTACAGCATGTGAGAGCTGCCCAAAAGGATTTGAAGCCAAAGGAAAGTGTGACTGTGATTCTGCCGCAGTTTGTTATGAAAAAGAAACGGTTTCATGCCCTTCATAACCAGACCTCCATGCAGTTGAAGCTGCAGCTTAGTAAACTGCGCAATGTATCAGTTATCAGTGTTCCCTATATTATGTGACATAATGAAAAGCTGAAATCCTGTTGTACAGGAAAGGGAAGTTTGGTTTGTGGTTTCTTCTTTAAGGTATAAGGATAAAAGGCTTATAAGACATTGAGTATGTTGTTCTTCATGATGCTCATATGCCCATTGGTCGAAAAAGAACCTATTCTGTGAATATCTGTTTGTTATGCAGGCAGGATAAACTGGTATACATGACAAAAGGCTGAAGCCTCCTGAAGCAGTTAAAAATAATATCTGAGATGCAAAAATTATTATATGGTATGATATGTCTGTTATGTAAGTGGCAGAAAAAGAAACAGCGGATTTACTTAATTTGCCATATTGCATGGTGAATTATTATACGAAATGTATCAGGAAGATCGTCTTTTACAAAAAATAAATTGTTTTTTATGAAAGTGTTTGTTATAATGATTAGGAACGTATTGAGAAAGGAGGATTATTATGGGCATTTTAGACACCTTACTGATGATTGCAGCGGTCGTTTTAATAATACTCTCCTTATTGCAAAGCGGAAAATCTGACGGATTGGGAAGCGCCTTCGGTGGTAGCGAAGGTCTGAATCTGTTTGCCAATGTCAAGGAACGTGGCTCTGAAAAAGTCATGTCCAATGTCACCCTGGTTACAGGAGTCGTGTTTTTCGCACTTGTTATAATCATTCGTATTGTTAAGTAAGCAAGAAAGACCGTCTAAGGTCTTTTTTTAATGGTATAATAAATATATGGAAAAAAGGAGTGCTGATAAGCTATGAATAAAAAAGAAGAATTGCTTGCGCTCATTCATGGAAACGGTTATCGGGGAATGCATGCTGCGCAGCTATCAAGAGCCCTGGATATGGAAGACAGTGCATCGTTCACGGAGCTGATGAAGCTATTGAATGAACTGGAAGCACAGCATATACTTGCCAGAGATGCAAAAGAACGTTATTTCACAAGTGAAGAGTTAGGTTATGTTAGCGGAACTCTGCGAATCAATCCGAAGGGATTTGGATTTGTGGAGACTGCGGAAAACAGTTACTATATCGGAAGGGATCATCTGGGGCTTGGCATGGATCATGATACGGTGTATGCAAGAACCTGGACGAATAATGATAAGAGTGTTGAAGGAGAGGTTGTAGAGGTTCTGGAGCACAGTGTTAAGCAGCTTGTAGGAACTGTAAAAATCAAGGAAGGAAGAAAATATTTCCTGTCGGATGGATTTCTGAATTACCGCAAGGTGCGGGTGACCAATTTCGATGATTTCCGTCTGGTCAATGATTCCAAGGTATTATTGGGAATTGACAGCTATGGTACGGTTTTAAAGTGTCATATCATAAGGGAAATCGGATATAAATATGATCCCGGAATTGATATTTTATCCGTACTGCTGGAAAAGGATATCAATCCGCAGTTTCCTGAGGATGTCATGCAGGAGGTGCAGCAGATTCCAGAAACCATTCATGAGGATGAAATTACACAGCGTGAGGATTTCCGCAGGCTGTTGACAATAACCATTGACGGAGACGATGCAAAGGATCTGGATGATGCAATTTCTGTGGAAAAGCTGGATAATAACAAGGGCTATCGCCTGTATGTTCATATAGCGGATGTTTCCCATTATGTAAGAGCAGGCAGTGCAATCGATCGGGAAGCCTATGCTCGGGGAACCTCTGTGTATGTAGTGGATCGTGTGGTACCGATGCTGCCGCATGCATTATGCAATGGTATCTGTTCCCTGAATCCAAAGGTGGATCGTTTAACATTGACCTGCTGTATGGATATTGATAAAAAGGGAGAGGTTACCAATTACCGTATTGTTCCATCGGTTATCTGCAGTGATGAGAGAATGACCTATAAAAAGGTCAATGCGATTCTTGCAGGGGATGAAGGTGTACAGAACGAGTATCCGCAGCTGTTGAAGCTGTGCCTGGATATGAAGGTATTAGCCGGTATTATCCGCCGTAGGAGAGAACGTCTTGGAGCGATTGACTTTGATACAAAGGAAGCAAAAATTCTTGTGGATGAAAAGGGGAATCCGACCGATATCGTCCTGCGAGAGCGTGGAGAGAGCGAGCGGATCATTGAGGATTTTATGATTGCCGCTAATGAATGTGTTGCGATGCACGTAAAATGGATGGAGGTTCCTTCCATGTACCGTATTCATGAGGCTCCGGAGGCGAAAAAAATGCAGGATTTCGCAAAAACGGCGAAGTCTTTGGGCTATACGTTCCAGGGCGGTATTCAAAATGTGTATCCTGCACAGCTGCAGAATCTGTTAAATGAGGCAAGAGGTCAGGAAAACTATTCCGTGCTATCAAGCTTTATGCTGCGGGCGATGCAGAAGGCCCGTTATGATAACCGCTGTATCGGACATTTTGGTCTGGCATTAAAAAATTATCTGCATTTCACTTCACCCATCCGGCGATATCCCGATCTGGTGGTGCATCGTATGCTGCGGCGTTATGTCTTTACTACCTGTGATGACGCACAGCGTATGGAACGTGATGAGCAATGGTGTGAAGCAGCTGCTAATCAGTCAAGTGAGCGGGAGCGCAATGCTGTTGATGCAGAACGTGAAGTCGATGACATGAAGAAGGCACAGTATATGGAACGCTATGTCGGTCAAAGCTTTGATGGCGTAGTCAGCGGGATTACGAAATTCGGCATGTTTGTGGAACTGGATAATACCGTTGAGGGGCTTGTGCATGTAACAACTCTTGACGATGATTTCTATCATTATGATGAAATGACAAAATCTCTGATAGGAGAGCATACTGCCAAGGTTTATAAAATGGGACAGAAGGTGCGTGTAAAATGCACCGGGGCGGATCGCTTCAAACGGGAAGTGGATTTTGAAATCGTAAAGAAGAAAAACAGACAGCGCAGAAAAGCAGCTCGTTAAGCTGTAGAGGGAAAGTGTATGAGGAAAGCATGGATCATTTTGGGGTGCTTGTTGCTGACAGGGGGATGCTCTGCAAAGGAAGTCAGTAAGCAAAACAAGACAGAAAAGGAAACACCGGTTGCTAAGAGTGAGGTGGCGGATGATATCCGTGATGTATCCTTTGTAGCCGTAGGCGATAATCTGATTCACGGGGCTATTTTCTATTACAATGCGAAGGAAGATGGTACCTATGATTTTAAGGATATCTATGAGCATACAAACAGCTATACACGCAAGGCGGATATTGCCTATATCAATCAGGAGACGATTTGCGGAGGTACCGAGCTGGGGTTGAGTCATTATCCATCCTTTAACGGGCCGTATGAGGTTCTGGATGCTGTTGCGGATGCCGGCTTTGACTGGATGGCAGCGTCCAGCAATCATACACTGGATGCAGGTACACAGGGGATTTTGAATCAACTGGAGTATATGAAAAAGCATCATCCGGATATCAGGGTTACTGGAAGTCATGCAACTAAGGAAGAAAGCGAACAGCTGCAGGTGATTACACGCGATGATGTGCGCTTCGGGATTCTTGGCTATACGTATGGGTTAAACGGCTATGTGCTGCCCAAGGGAAAAGAGTTCATGATCGATTTGATTGATAAGGATAAAATAAGAAGTGATGTGGAAAAGCTGAAAAAGGTGAGTGATGTTCAGATTGTCAGCATGCACTGGGGAACAGAGTATTCTTTTGAACCTAATGAGGAACAAATGGAGCTGGCACAGCTTCTGAGTGATCTGGGGGTGGATGTCATTATCGGTGAGCATCCGCATGTGATACAGCCGATGGATTATGTAACCGGGAAAGATGGAAATAAAACGCTGGTCATTTACTCTCTTGGAAATTTCCTGTCTGCGCAGGATGATCATGAGAATATGCTGGGTGGTATGGCCAGGTGGACATTATCCTATAATAAGGCGAATGGTGATATCAGCTTTAAGAATGTGGAATTTCTTCCTACCGTTACACACATAGAAGGAAACTTTTCCTTTTTCCGTACATATGCTTTAAAGGATTATACAAATGAACTGGCGGCGCGGCATACGCTGACAACACAGTATCAACAGGATAATACAAGAGAATATTACATCAGCCTTACAAATAAGGTTATGAATGATAAAGTGAAAATCGTATATTAGTAAAGGAGTACATGCATGGCAGGAAAAAAGATTATTGTATTCAACCGAAAAGCATCGCATGAGTATTTTCTGGAAGAACGTTTTGAAGCAGGTCTGGTTCTGCAGGGGACGGAGATCAAGTCAATCCGTCAGGGTCATGTGCAGATCCGTGATGCATATATCAGCTTTACAAATGATGAGGCATATGTGAAGGAGATGCATATTCTTGGCTATGCATTCGGTAATCGGTTCAATCATGATGAAACCAGAATCCGTAAGCTGCTGTTGCATAAGGAAGAAATACGCAAGCTGCAGCAGAAGGTGAAGCTGAAGGGCTACACGGTCATTCCGATTTCGGTGTATTTGGAAAAGGGGATGGCGAAGATGGAGATTGCGCTTGCCAAGGGAAAGGATCTTCATGATAAGCGGAATGCGCAGAAGGAAAAAGATGCCAAGCGGGAAATTGAAAAGGCGCTGAAGAATCAGTATTAACTGCTTATTCTATCAAAAAAACAAACGGCATTGTAGTTTACGGTATTTTGTGGTAAACTAACAATGCCTGAAAACCGGGGGTGTACTGGTTTCGACAGGGATATGTCTGGTACAGATTGCAGTCGAGTGGTTACGTAATAACCAATTAAATTTAAACGGAAAAACTAAATTAGCTAACCTTTTTGGTGCAAACCAGAGAGTAGCTTTCGCTGCTTAATAACCGACATAGGTTCGCAGCCGCCTCTGCATGCTTCTTCCTTGACCATGTAGATGTGCGCAAAAGACGCAAGGGATAAGGAATCCGGTCTGCCTGGGGCCGGGCTCACGAAAATCATTTCAGGCGCATTCATCAGTGGCTGTTCATGACCGTCTGATGTCTTACTCTTCATGAACTAAACTGTAGAGGTCTGTACGTGGGGCTGTTTCTGGACAGGAGTTCGACTCTCCTCACCTCCACCAAATAAAAGTGCCAAGTTGGATGCCATCGAAAAAAGCCGATAAATAAAGGCTTATTCGATGATTTGTCCAACTTTTTCATTTACCCATTCACCGTGGATGTCATCAGAATTTTATGAAAAATGAGCGATTTTTGGGTGCTGAAATTTAAAGAACTGTGCCAAGTTGGACGACACTGTATCAAATATTGTGAGGGATGGCATCTTGTGATATGCTTGGTATAAGCTATGTAATAAAATTGGTGATTTGACAATCTTTAAATTAAAGACATAAGAAGAATACTTTATGGATAAAAGATAGAGCAAGTGCAAATACTGCTCGAAAATTATCAAGTTTGAAGCTCTTAGCAATGAAAAAGTTGAATATGTTAATAAAAAGTTTTCCAGTGGGAACTGTATTGAGAAGGTATGAAGCAACTTTTTTCATAGATCAATTAAAAGAAAAGTATTAGGATCAAGATATGTCCTACCATGAGTTGCCGTTTTATGAGACTGATTCATTATTTCATCATACAGATTATGATATGAAGTATTATCCAAATAAATTGAATATGAGATAGCTGAGGATCTACAGTCGTAGGGAAGCGCTGTAATCGGATGTATCTGTATGGAGATAGAAGAACTGCAGAAACAAATACAAGCAAAAGAACAGTAGATAGAAAATGTTCAAAAACAGTAGGGTGATCAATCAAATGCTGGAAGAATCTTCACAAGTTATGGAAGAAACATCCTTGTTGCTAAAAATGAGATAATAGAATTATTGAGACAAATAGAATAAAAGTGTAAATACAAAAACAGAAACTAATGATTGTTTCTATTCAGTTGTGCTATAATAAGAAAACAGAGAAGGAGGAAATAGTATATGATCATTAAAACCTCAATAATACAGTTTTTAAAAGATACTCCTAACTCAGCGTACAATTCTATAAAAACAGAATTTTTATACCATTCAAATAAATTAGAGGGAAGCACCTTCACAAAAGATAATTTGGAAAAATATCTGCAAGAAAATATCGTAGAAGGTAGTCATAAAATAGATGATATATACGAAACAATAAATTCTACAAAGCTGTTTGATTTTGTTGTAGCTACATTAAGCGAACCTTTAACAAAACGTTTGATACTTGAATTTCATAGTATGTTAAAAAAGAATACACTGGATCAGGAACGAGGTTTTGCAGGATGTTGGAAAAAAATTCCTAACATGATAACAGGGACACAGTTAGAGTTAGCTCAGCCTTGGGAAGTTGAAATAAGGATTGAGGAATTATTAAATGAATGGAATATGTCAGAAAAAAAACTTGATGATATAATGAGGTTTCATGCAAGATTTGAGAAAATACATCCCTTTCAAGATGGAAATGGTCGCATTGGAAGATTCCTAATGCTGAAGCAATGTATAGAGAATTGTATTGATTTGATACTGATTGACGATGAATACTCAAAACAATATAAAGAGGCTCTATACAGGGCTCAAACAGAAAATGAATATGCAGAGCTTAAAAGGATTTTCATATCATGTCAAGAGCGCCTGAACGATAAACTCAGTTTTTTGAAAGAAACATTGGAATATATGGAGACATATAATGTGAAAATGAATGAGCCGTCAATATGAAAGATGATACAGATCTTATAAGAGATCTGTGTTTTCTTGTGAATGGAAGAACAACAGGGAGAGTTTAAATTCATTTCAAGATTTCATGCGAATTCACAAATTATTGCTTCTCACTACACATAAGAATCAGAGGATTCTGAACGAGGAATGTTAAAATATTATGAATTCCATTAACATGTAAATACAGGGAGGGCTATTTATGAAGCTTACAGTGACAGCATTTTCTAATACATTGCAGGTGCGCAAGCTAAATGAGCAGGATGCACAAAGCATATATGCCTTATGCAAAGCAAACAGAACCTATTATAAATATTTTAAAACAGAGCCAACAGTGGAAAATATCACAGAGGATTTATATCGTACACCGCAAGGAACGACAAGTGAGGATAAATATTTTCTCGGTTTCTTTCATCAGGATGAAACACTTGCAGCTATTCTTGATTTGATTGCAGGATATCCGGATAAGGATACAGCATTTATCGGACTTTTTATGATGGCAGTTAATCTGCAGAAAAAAGGGATTGGTACAGCAATACTGCAGGATGTTTTAAAACAACTAGGCAGACAGGGATTTTCCCGTATAAGACTTGGCTGTATTGCAGATAATCAGGAAGCCTTATCCTTTTGGAAGCGAAACGGATTTCAAGTGACAGGGCAGCGGACACAAACAGAGGATTATGAGATAATCATCATGGAAAAGGCTTTGACAGCTAAATAGTACAGAACACGATACTATATGTTCAGAAAATATCGGGTTTCTTTCATAACAAACAGCTAGAATAGGGATGGAAGGAGAATGGTGATGGAACTGATTACTGGAATCAATAAGGTTATGGCATACACGGAAGAAAACCTGAAGGGTGAGCTTGATCCAAAGAAAATTGCTTTGCTTTGCGGATGTCCCTATGCGGAATTTCAGCGCATGTTTTCTTTAATAAATAATATGAGCTATCTGGAATATGTCAGAGCGAGAAAGCTGTCACAGGCAGCTGTGGATATTCTTCATACAAAAAAGCGGATTCTGGATATTGCGTTGGAGTACGGATATGAAAGCGGTGATGCATTTGCGATGGCATTTCGCAAAGCCTATGGCTGTTCCCCCAGTAAGGCTCGGAAGCAAAATATGCAGCTACAGCTGTTTCTGCCAAGAACCTTTGACCTTGCCATTCATGGTGATAAAGGAATGAAATATGAATGTATGACAAAAGCAGCCATAAAGCTGTGCGGGCTGTCTGTGATTTCTTCACAAAATGAAAACCGCTCCATAGCCTTCTGGGCGAAGGTTAAAGCGGATGGCACTCTGCAAAGCATGATGAAGGAAGCGGGTACAGCTATTTCTTATGGCCTGTGCTTTGGTTATGAACCAGATGGAAGCAATCGCTATATGATTGCGGTGGAGGGACTGCTGGCAAAGCCGCTTGAAACATATGTGCTTCCTGCAGCACAGTGGATGGTATTTCAGAATACCGGCCCTGTATCCACCAGATTGCCTGCTCTGTGGAAAACGATTTACACCGAAGTGCTGCCCGCATGCGGCTATGATAGAAATACGGCATTACCAACAGTGGAAAAGTATGGAGAAGGGAATTGTGAAGCACAGGATTTTCATATGGAAATATGGATACCGGTCATACCAGGGTGATGTGTATATGGAGCTCAGACTATTATAGGCTTCATGACAAAAAAGCTGAAAATCAAAGGAAAAAGCATCGCGTATGAAGTGATTCCTTTACAGAACATAAGCTGCGGAGTGTTTTTATACCATTGTCGATACAATGGATAAAAGCATTCTTTTTTATGTCCTCATATAAGAAGAATCTTATCATTTTGCGATGCTTTACGCTGTGAATTTTTTTATGCTGACCTGCTACTCCTCACCCAGCTGATTGACATATTTCTGGAACGCTGTCTGATACTGACTGAGCTTGTCTGTTTTTAAATCCAGTCCGGAATTCGCCTTGATTTCATTATTTTGTACAATCTGATCCGATTCCTTGATACCGTCGTACAGCTTCTTCCACGCATATTTTACATCATCATACGTTTTATCCTTCAATCCGGTTATAAATGTATTATACTCTTCAAGCTTTGCGACAGCTTCCTTGTATTGCTTCAGCGTCAGCTCAATGTCCAACTCCTGTCCGGTCGCGGAAGTACCACTGGATGTATAATAGGCCATATCGCATAGACCCAAATTCCAGATATCCGTGATATACCAGTCGTTGATTTCACGCAGCTTATTCTTCACTTCCTTTACTGACAGCTCGGATGAGCTTTCACTGCTTTTCTCAGAATCACCCTTTGAATTATCCCCATTACTGCATCCGGTAAGGATGAGCATTCCTGCAAGTAAAGCAAACAATAATTTTTTCATAGTAAACGCCTCCATATGTATATCATATCACTTTTTCTCATACATAGGATATGATTCTGATAACTTTTTAAATGTAAATTTTTTCCATAAAAATAAAAAAATCCGACAGCATATCACTGTCAGAAACCTAGGCAGGCCATCATCGGGAAACTGATTTGTGAGAATGAAGTTAAAAGCCAGATATCTCGATGACGGTATGGTTATTATAAACGATTTTTGCACAAAATGCAATATATTATTTATAATATAGTAACTAAAAATATGCTAATAATCATAAGAAATGTTACAAATAGCATAATATAAGTTTAAATCAGAAAATACTGGTAACACTTATACTATAATAAAATATATAAGTGGTGATACTATGGAAAATGACGTTATGATTGAAAAATTCATTGATTATGTAAATGACAGAATAGAGGATTTGGATATGACAAAGTCTTCTCTGGCAAGAAGTGTCGGTCTGGATAAAAATTCTGTCACAAAATATCTGAAAAAGGAACGGGCTATGCCTCTGCATGCGGCCTTGAAAATCGCAAATTATCTGAATATGGATATCAGCAGAGTCTGTGGAGTGAAAACGGAACAGGTACTGCTTCCTATTGAATTAAATCTGATTCGTGAGCTGCGAAGTGTTAAGGATGAGACTACAAAGGTACGTCTTACACTGGATTTCATCAGTATAACCAAATCCTTTAATTCCAGCAGTCATTAGAATCGGCAAATCAAAAGGCACCCAACAGACGGTGTCTTTTCTGCTGTCTTGGCTTTTTAGCGACAATCCGCTATAATGTTCATAATCAGGAGGCAGGTTATGAAAATCAATGAGGAACGTTTATGGAGACATATACAGGAGCTTGGACAGATTGGACGCTCAGCGGATGGCAGTGTGACGCGTTTTCCGTTCACGAAGGAGGATGAGGCTGCTGCCAGGCTGTTGAAAGGCTGGATGCAGGAGGCAGGTCTGTGTGTTCGTGTGGATGCGTGTGGAAATATCATAGGAACCATACCGGGGAGGAATGAGAAGCTCGCTCCGGTAATCTGCGGCTCACATTTTGATACGGTGAAGGAGGGCGGAATCTTTGACGGCTGTCTCGGTGTTCTGGCAGGTATAGAGGTATTACAGACGATACAGGAAGCAGGAATACAGCCCAAGCGGCCTTTAAAGGTCATCGGCTTTCGGGATGAGGAAGGAAACCGCTTCGGCTATGGTATGATTGGCAGTCGCTCTGTTTGCGGTAACGTAGATGCTGCAGGCCTGCAAAGTGAGGATCATGACGGCATAACGCTTGCACAGGCTATGCAGGAGGCGGGCTATCATCCCCAACGCTATATTTCATGCCGTATAGCTCCGCTCGCTGCCTATTACGAGCTGCATATTGAGCAGGCGGATGTTTTATATGCGCATGATTGTCCGGTAGGAATCGTAGAAGGGATTGCCGGACTTGTTCGCTATACCGTTACCATCAGCGGTCGAAGTGCACATGCAGGGGCTACCCCGATGCAGCGGCGGCATGATCCAGTAACTGCTATGGCACGCTGGATTACGCAGATTACACAGCTGGCT
This sequence comes from Erysipelotrichaceae bacterium 66202529, assembly GCA_017161075.1. NCBI lineage: Bacteria > Bacillati > Bacillota > Erysipelotrichia > Erysipelotrichales > Erysipelotrichaceae > Erysipelotrichaceae bacterium 66202529. The sequence continues at coordinate 600,440 of CP046174.1, forward strand.
TCGCAATATCCGCATACAGTGGCAACGATCGGAGAAATTCATACCCTTCCGGGTGCGTGTAATATCATTTGTGATCATGTACGCTTCTCCTTGGATTTACGCTCCCTTGACGACCTTGTAATTGTGAGGATTCTAGATGTCATGCAGGAATTTGAAAAGCGGTTGGAAAAGGAACAGGGAGTACAGGTGCAGCGCCGGCTGGAACAGAAGCTAAATGCCTCTTTGTGCAATGAGAGTCTGAAGCAGGAGCTAAAACAGTGCTGTGAACAGCTCGGATTACAGACCATGCAGCTTGCCAGTGGTGCGGGGCATGACTGTATGAACTTCAGGGATATTTGTCCGACTGCGATGATTTTTGTACGCTCTCAACATGAGGGAGCCTCTCACTGCTGTGAGGAATACAGTACCAAAGAGGACTGCAGAGATGGGTGTCAGCTACTGCTGGAGGCATTGAGGAAGTATTTGTAAACAATCAGGTAACAATTACCTATGCATAGCCGTTTACAATTTGTTCTACTATCGGTATAATGAACTCTGTTGTGCTCACCATATAATGTCGGGATATGGCCGGCAGTTTCTACATCTCACCGGAAATGAGATACTATGGTGCTTCTTCTTTCATGATTATCATGGAATATGGTGAGGACATGGAATAGGAGGAAATTATGAGCAAGATCGCAGATTTTTTCAAATTTAAAGAACGCAATACCAGCTATAAGACTGAGCTTATTGCCGGTATCACAACGTTTATGACAATGGCGTATGTACTCGTCGTACAGCCGGGAGCGATTGTCGGTTATGGGGATGCCGCGTTTATTACAGATGTTAACGGTGTCATGATTACCAAGGAGGCAATCGTTGTCACCTGTGCCATTATCAGCGGGATAATCACCCTTTTCATGGCGCTGTATGCGAACTTGCCGTTTGCACTGGCAACCGGTATGGGAAGCAATTTCATGTTTGGGGCATTGATTCAGAGTCAGAAGCTGTCCTTTGGCGGGGCAATGGCTATGACGCTGATTTCCGGTCTAATCTTTTTGCTTTTGACGATTTTCGGTATTCGTGATTTGATCGTCAAGGCGATACCGAAGAATATCAAAATATCCATTGGTACTGCAATCGGATTTTTTATTGCTTATCTGGGATTTAAAAACACAGGAATCGCAGCCTTTACAGATAGTGGCATGGGAATGGGAAATTTCAAAGACCCGGCGGTTATGCTGGCTGTTCTGGGACTTGTCATCATCGCTATTCTGACTGCTTATAAGGTCAACGGTGCCATTCTGATCGGTATTATCATTGTTACGCTGGTGGGAATTCCGGCAGGTGTTACAACTGTTCCGTCCACCTTTGCCAAGGTACCTGATTTCACTGGTCTGGGAAATGTCATGTTCAATCTGGATTTTAAATCCGTATTCAGCTTTTCATCTGTTATTCTGATTTTTACAGCATTCTGTGGGGATTTCTTTTCTACCCTGGGAACAATTCTGGGTGTTAGTGCAAAGGCCGGAATGCTGGATGAAAATGGTGATTTGCCGAATATTCAGCAGCCGTTTCTGGTCGATGCAATCGGAACCTGCGTAGGTGCACTTACCGGTAATACGGTCATTACTACCTTTGTAGAATCCAGTGCAGGTGTGGAAGCAGGCGGACGTACCGGCTTTACCAGTGTCGTCGTATCCGTGATTTTTATGGTTATGGTATTTCTTTCACCGCTGGTACTGATGATTCCCGATGCTGCAACCGGACCGGCTTTGATTTTTGTAGGCTTTTTAATGATCAGCGGATTTAAGGATATTGATTTCGCAGATTTCACAGAATCCTTCGGGCCTTTTGTCATGATTATGTTTACGGTATTTACAGGCTCTATTGCCAGCGGTATCTCTGCCGGTATTCTGGCATTTGTTCTTATCAAAACCGCTACCGGAAAATTCAAAGAGGTGCATCCGATCATGTATGTGATGGCGATACCTCTGGTCTGCTATTTTGTATTTGGATAAAGTAAAGGATGCATGAGAATGCATCTTTTTGAGAAAGGAAGTGTTGTATATGAGGCTACAGCCAAAAAATAAAAAACAACTGCTAAAGGCAGCGCTTGGAGAAATACCAAGTGATCTGCTGATTAAAAATATTCAGCTGGTCAACGTGATTACCGGAGAAATTTATCCTGCAAATGTATTTGTTTATGACGGTATGATCGCCCATGTGGAATATAAGGATCTGCAGGCTGATCTGGATAAGGCAAAGACTGTTGTGGATGGACAGGGACGCTATCTGATTCCCGGCTTTCTGGATGCGCATGAGCATATCGAAAGCTCCATGATGACACCGCGTAATTTCGCTAAGGCTGTGATTCCGCATGGGACAACAACTGTTATCACTGATCCCCACGAGATTGCCAATGTATGGGGAATGGACGGTGTACGGTATATGCATGACAGCGGTGAAGGTCTGCCGATGCGTCAGCTGATTGATATTCCAAGCTGTGTGCCTGCTGTACCCGGTCTGGAGAATGCCGGGGCGGATTTTCTGGCAGAACAGATTGAAGAGCTGTGCGGCTTAGAACGTGTAATCGGTCTTGCGGAGGTCATGGATTTTCTTGCTGTTATTCACGGCGAGGATCGCATGATGGATATACTGAAGGTTGCGGAGGAGCGCGGTTTGTATATGCAGGGACATGCTCCGTATGTAAGCGGGCGTATGCTGTCAGCCTATCTGTGCGGCGGCCCGAATACCTGTCATGAAACCCGTGCATCTGAGGAAGGACTGGAAAAGCTGCGCAGTGCCATGTATGTGGATGCCAGAGACAGCTCCATCACAAAGAATGTAAAAGATATCTGGGAAGGTGTCAAACATATTAAATTCTTTGATCATCTGTGCTTTTGTACGGATGACCGTGAGGCGGATGATATCCTGAACAACGGCCATATGAATGATGTTGTACGTAATGCAATCCGCTGCGGAATGGATCCGGTAACAGCAATCAAGAGTGCCACCTATAATACGGCGCGTGAAATTAAAATCGAGAATCTGGGAGCGATTGCTCCGGGCTTTGTGGCAGATATGCTGATTGTGGAAAGCCTGGAGGAATTAAAGCCAAGTCATGTGTTCTTCAATGGCACACTCGTGGCGGAAAATGGAAAGCTGCTGGCTGAAATCAAGGATGAAAGCTATGCTATAGAACACCGCAATTCCATGCATGTAAAGGAATTAACGGCAGAGGATTTCCGCATTCAGGCACCTGTGAAAAACGGAACAGTGAAGGTGAATCTGATGGAATATAAGGATTTGCTGCTGTCAAGTACTCTGGTTTCCTGTGAGGAGCTTCCGGTGGAAAACGGATATCTGAAGCTGCAGGATCCGGATTTGAAATTTGTAGCTGTTGTCAACCGTCACAAGGGGCACGACACGGTTGCACTTGGCGTTGTGCGTGGCTTTGGTACGACAACGGGGGCGCTTGCTTCCACAGTATCACATGACTCACATAATCTGACCATTGTATTTGATGATGCAGAACATGCACTGCTTGCGGCAAAGGAGCTGATTGCATGCGGCGGTGGAATGTGTGCAGTTAAGGATGGCGAGATTCTGCATACCCTGCAGTTGCCGCTTGCTGGTCTGATTTCTTTGAAGCCTGCGGAAGAGCTTGCTGTAGATAATGCGAAAATGAAGGATGCAAACCGTGCCCTTGGTTTAGTGGATATGGAAAATCCACTGCTGAGAATCGTCACCTTGGCACTGCCGGTTATTCCAGAAGCAAAAATGTCTGATCTGGGATTGATCAATGTTTTGAAAAAGGAAATTATCCCGCTGTTTGCATAAATTGCAGTGCTTCTGTTTGAAAAGAAGTCAATACACTGAATACATAAAGTACAGTACTTTGTCATAGGAATAGAATCGGTTGGCAAAGAAGCTGGCGCTTACATATTAAATTTAGAAAGCAGAGAATGTCAGTAATTTCGGATTCTCTGCTTTTTCTATGCCTTTTTTTGTATGCTGCTTCCTAATTCTATGATGAATTCAGTATAAAAAATACAGGATGGCGCTCACATCAACAGTTTAGCAAGGGTCTGCAATATCGCAGTATATGGTTTCTTGCATTGGCGTATCGGCAAGCAAGTCCTTTCGGTCATAACCGTATACGAAAACAATCATGGTTGAAGCCTTTTTTCATCCTCACTTTTTTTTTCAGTTAATGATTTACAATATCGCCACTAAAATAGGATTGCCGATTCATGAATCACGAAAGCAAGCTGCAGAGAATAGATGATACTGACATAAATGTAACGATTACAGTGCTAAATCGAAATAGATTCATAGAACGCGTATATGTTTTCACCATAGCTGTAGGATGTGGAAAACTATTGTAATCCTGCAATTACATGTGGATTCCCTGTACAGGACTGTTGACGCAGGAAACGGATATGCTACAATGAGGATGAGCATTTGAATAGAATGATAGATTGATTACGTTTTGCAGCTCAAAAAACTACAGCGTATAAAAAAGAGAAATGAATTAAGAAATTTGTTTGATAATATAAAAATATTATAAGCAAATTCTTCATTATTTGTAATCGTTTGTAGCGAGAGAATGGAGGTAATTATGATAATAATGAATGAGAAGCATCGCCTGTATGTGGAACAGGAAGGAAAGTTGCTTGCAGAGATAACATTTCCGTTTGTAAAAAATCAGATTGTGGATATCAATCATACCTTTGTCCATACGGATTTACGCGGTCAGGGTATGGCAGGGGTACTAATGAGGGAAGCGGCCACTGTCATACGAGGGAACCAGTGGAAGTGTATAACAACCTGCCCTTATGCCCTTGCATGGATGAAAAAGCATCCCAAGGAACAGGATATATGGTTAGGAGAGGTTCTCTTATGAAGCTGGCCTGTGTCTATATCTCTGCACAGCATTTTCATGAGACAGTAGCCTTTTATGAGCAGCTGCTGGAGCAGGTGGGAAAAGAGATAACGCCAAATCGCTGGGTGGAGTTTTCCTGCGGACATACACTTGCTGTCATGAATGCAGCGTATGATGATGAGCGGCTACAATGGGAACAGGAAGTAGAAAAGCATTATAATAAGGAGTATATCAGAGATTGCATTCAAAAAGTGAATCAGGGAAATGATGTCATGATTCAGAATTATGTGTGTAACGATTTGAAAAAAGAATATGAGAGATTACAGTACCTGAAAATCGGGGAGCTTTCACCATTGTATTATGTGTCTATTTCCATGCCGTACTGGTATTTCAATTTGACAGACCCGGAGGGAAACGAATTGGAGATTACAGGGCCTTATGATATGACAGATTGTGTATAGGGGCAGGTCTTAGGATGCATACTAAGACCGGAGTGTGATAGATATGGAACAAAAAAAGAAACCCTGCTGTAACAGTGAGGAGCTGCTGCATATGGAAGAAGCGAAAAAGACTGCCGGTAATAATCAATGGACAAGTAATAACCTGAAATATTATCCGGATGAGCGGGAGCGTCAAGACGGGCCTGGCGGTAACTGACAAAGGAAAAAAGACCGATGCTTTCATCCTTGGAGTGAACAATCGGTTTTTTTAATTCAGCTCACATGTGTATGAAAAATAGATACATCATAGAAATTATGCTTTCAAACACCTGTTAATACTACAGCAGGTTGAAACTGGTAGTATATGAAACAAAAAACTTCATCAAGAAAAAGGAATCATTTATCTGATAGGTTTCATTTCGAGCTGCACTTTTCGATGAAATTTTTTGAAGCTGTGAAAGCAACACCTTATATCCTAACCTCCATATTCAAAAGCTCTGTTTCTGTGTACATATATCAGGCGTCTATACATCCGTTAGAATTTGCTGAATTGTAATTTCTCTCAGCTTTTTTCGATATTCCAGCTCTGCCCCGTATAAATAATGCATAATCTGTCGTTCCTTTTCCTTAACCTGCTTACGAGAATCAAAAACCTTATCCACAAGATTTGTACTGACGGCAAATTCTTCCTCTCCCTCAATGGCGTTAAACAAATCGAGAAAGGTGATTTGGGAGGGGGAGCGAAGCAGAACAAAGCCACCAGTTTTACTGGCAATGGAGGAAACGATATTTGCTTTTACAAGCTGTCGCATAATTTTCTTTAAATAGGAATCTGATACATCCAGTTTTTTACTAAGCTCACCGCTTTTTACCGGCCGGCTGCTTGTGCTGATTAACAGTACAATGCAGATAGCTTGTTCCAGACTGCCGCGTATCCTCATAGCATCACCTTCTAACAGCTATAGTATAGCGGTATCTACTTTCCTATTGCAAGCCTTTTCTTTTTTTTGATCGTCCATTTCTCTGTGAAATTTTCATAACAAATCTAAACATTCTGTAAATAGCATTGACACCTGCATATAATGTACTATAATTCCAGTATTCCGTGGATATGTAATATCTATGGATTAGAAAGAAGAGGATACGATGAAAGAAGAATGGAAACAGATTATGAGCAGTACCTGGATAAAAATCGTGCTTGCGGCAATTGTGGTAATTCCCATGCTGTATGCAGGTATTTTTCTGGGATCTATGTGGGATCCTTACGGGAATGCGGATAAAATTCCTGTTGCAGTCGTTAACGAGGATCATACAGTATCTTATAACGGGTCCAAACTTCATATAGGGGACGATCTGGTTTCAAATTTAAAAAAGGCAAAGGAAATGGACTTTCAATTTGTGGATACAAAGCAGGCTGAGCAGGGACTGAAGCATGGTTCCTATTATATGATTATCACCATACCAAAGAATTTTTCAGCCAATGCAACGACACTATTGGAGGAACAGCCAAAGAAAATGGAGTTGAAGTATACTACGAATCCGGGTACGAATTATATTGCATCGAAAATGGATGAAACTGCGATATCCAAAATTCGGGAACAGATTTCTGCCACTGTGACAAAAAGCTATGCGGATACATTGTTTTCAAATGTAAAGGTATTGAGCAGCGGATTGAAAACGGCGGGACAGGGTAGTCAGAAAATCCAAAACGGCTTATCTGACAGTATTTCAGGAAATCGCACAATTACGGAAAATCTGAATACTCTGGCGTCCAGCTCGCTGACATTTCGAGATGGTAGTGAAGCTGTGCAGAATGGTTTACTGGCATATACAAACGGCGTTGCATCTCTTCAGAAGGGAACTCAGCAGCTGCGAAGCGGGGTACGCACCATGGATAGCAAAAGCGCTGTGCTGGTGAGTGGAGTAGCTGCTATGGATACAGGAAGTGATGAACTGCGTCAGGGTGTACAGGCTTATACGGCTGGAGTTGCTGCTTTACAACAGGGCAGCGGGCAGCTCATGGAAAACTCCAATGCTTTAAATCAGGGTGTCGATGCTCTTGCGCAGGGCACCTCAGATTTGAAAAAGGGCAGTCATCTAATCCTGCAGAAATTACAGGAGGCTTCCGCATCCTTAAAGGGCAGTGCCTCTTACAATGCCAAGCTGTTGAATGATCTTCATCAAAAGAATACCGAGGGCAGTCTGGATTTAATGCAGCTTTCACAGGATGCAAAAACGCTGGTGCAGAAGATGAATTCACAAATCGAAGCAAATGAGACAACAAGACAAAATCTTAACACAGCTGTACAGGCATTGAAGGATAACAATAACAAGATGTCTGAAGAAACGATTGCAAGCATTGAGGCGGCGGCAGAGCAGTTAAAAGAGGAAAATGATACCTATACAGCATGGATTGCAAAGCTGTCTGGTATGGTGTCTAAAAGTGAGGATATGGCGAAGCTTCTTGCCGGTAATGATCAGGCTCTGGTTAAGCAGCAGCAGGGACTTACCAATATGCAGCAGGCACTGGATAAACAGGGAACAACAGCTGATACCATGGGACTGATTCAGGGAATGCAGCAAATACAGAGCGGTCTTGATACAGCAGATGCATCACTGTCAGGAGAACAGGGATTGTCGACCGGTATCCATGCCTATACACAGGGGGCAGATACGATTGGAAACGGACTATCTGCATTGAATCAGCAATCTGCTTCTCTTACAAACGGAGCAGTACAGCTGCAATCAGGGGCAGCACAGCTCTATGCAGCCGTTCCTGTTCTACGCAATGGTATTACACAGCTGCAACAGGGTGCTGACGGGTTGTATCAAGGAGCATCCGTATTAAATAGCCGCAGTGCAGACTTGGTGAACGGATTACAGCAGCTTCGTGAGGGTTCATCAAAGATCAGCAGCGGGGCACAGCAGCTTGCTCAGGGATCCAATACACTGGGGGACGGGCTACTGCAGTTAAAGGATGGCTCCGGCACATTAACCACTTCTTTGAAGAAAGGAGCAAAGCAAAGCTCTGTTTCATCAGCCCCAAAGACCGCAGATATGCTGGCGCAGCCGGTTGCAACCAGTCATCAGGAGCTGAGTAAGGTGGAAAACAATGGGACAGCCATGGCTCCTTATATGATGTCGGTTGGTCTGTATGTTGCCTGCATGGCTTTTACCTTGATGTATCCGTTACTGAAGAATACATGTCAGACAACTTCCGGCTTCCGGCTATGGCTTTCCAAAGCCTCTGTCATGTATGCAATATCAACACTGATGGCAATTATCATGATCACAGTACTGATGCTGGTTAACGGTTTATCTCCGTATCAGACATTCCAGACCTTTGTCATGGCTGCTCTGATATCGGCAGGCTTTATGTCAATGATTGTGTTTTTCAATATCACCTGCGGAAAAATTGGCAGCTTCCTTGTTTTAATTTTTATGGTTTTGCAGCTTGGCGGGGCAGCAGGCACTTATCCGATTGAAACATCCTCCGGGTTTTATAATGCCATTCATCCGTTTATGCCGTTCAGCTACAGTGTACATGCCTTCCGTAATACACTGGCGATTGGAGGATCTATTGGGGCTGATGCACTTGTCTTTGCAGGTATGCTTATTGTGTTCTCTGCATTATCCATACTGTTCTACCACTGGAAGGCAGGAATCAGTGAGGAACATTTTCAACAGACACCGCTGGCACAGTTTCATTAGTCTATATTAAACGATATATGAAAAGCTACTTTTCTCTGATACTGGAAAGGGAACGCTGCTGCATATATCGTTTTTTCTATATCTTTGTCCTATCCAGGCAGGTTTTCTCCCTCATACTATGAAATGAGGTGAGAGCCTCAGTTAGGAGGATTTTATATGAAGTATGCAAATGGAGCCTGCTGCCCCTGGTTACAGGGAGAAAAGGCTGATACAGAAGAGTATTGCTATGATGATGTGGATTTTATGAATCTGAAGCCTGCGAAAAAACCTCAGCAGGTACAGACGCCGGGTATGGCATATGTACCGATGCAGGTATGGAAAAAACCGTATGAAATGGAGATAGGATTTCAGAGAGGGACAATCTTCCATGCTCTGGACAAACCGTTTTTAGGAGATGAGGGGGCGTGCTGATGAACAGAGAACGATTGTTAAGAAGACTGCAAATACTGGATTTCGCGATTCAGGAAACAGCCTTGTTTTTAAATTCTCATCCAAAAGACAAAGATGCGATGCAGTATTATCAGAATGCTTTGCGGGAGCGTAAGAGTATCGCAGGTGATTTTGAAAGATGCTACGGCCCGTTGACGAACCGGGATAATCAAAGCGAAAGCTGGGAGTATATCAAAGGGCCATGGCCATGGGAAAGAGAGGATTAGTCTATGTGGACATATGAAAAAAAGCTGCAGTTTCCAGTGAATATCAAAAAGCCGGATCCTGCATTCGCAAAGATTGTAATTTCGCAAATCGGAGGACCAGATGGTGAATTGGCTGCTTCCATGCGATATCTGAATCAGCGTTATGCGATGCCTTATGACAGGGTAAGAGCAATGCTGACGGATATTGGTACGGAGGAATGCGTACATAAAAGTTATCCGTCAAAAAAGCCTTTATTTATGGGAGATTTTCGGGTATAGGTAGAGCGTGAAATTATCTGCGGTGCCGCCATCGCGTATGGAACACTCTCTTTCATACTTGACACAGCGCAGGACTTCCTTCAGCATGGAGTTCTTTTCAAGGGCACTCATATTCTCGTACTGCAGGAGAAGCTGCTCTGTCATCGGGATGATGCTGGTGGCACTTTCAATGCGTTTGTTCTCTTCTATTATTTCCTGCTGCAGTGTCTTCTGCTTCTCTTCGATTTCTGTTATTCTGGAGGATATCTTCTGAGAACGCTGCAGGAAGGTGTCCACGTCATAGATGCCTTTTTCCAGAAAGTCGTGAATGTTATCATTCTGCTTGTTCAAATCCACTGTCTCTTCCCGCAGATCAGCCAGCTGGTTCTGCAATATCTGAAGAACACTGTCGTCGATCTGTGTGTGGCCATTGCTGATTCTCAGTTTTTCTTCCTTGATATATTCTGCCAGAACTTCGATGAGCTTCTGTTCAACATCATCAAAAGGTGCACTGACATTCCTGCATTTATTGTTGGGGCAGATCAGCCCGGTTCGAATGTTTTCTCTTTGATAAGGACGTCTTTGCATCTTGGCACCGCACTTCGCACAGATCACAAGCCCTGCCAGTGGATTTTTCATTTCTCTAGCGGAGGCTGGCAGTGGTTTATGCATGGAGAATTTCTTCTGGACCTGGTCGAAGAGCTGCTGATCAACGATAGGCGGATGAATACCGTCAGCCAGCAGATAGTCATCACTGCGGGGACGGCTTACAGATACGGAGCCGTTCTTTACTCTTTTACGCTGTCCTCTCCACCCCCAGCGGATCTTCCCAACATAGACCGGGTTCTGTAGGATATCTCTGACAGTAGGGTACACCCATTGTTTACCGGTCTTGGATGGGATCGCCATTTCGTTCAGCTGATCAGCAATGGTGGAGATGCCATGTGCTCCATATGCATACCAGCGAAACATCATCCTTACGACCTGTGCTTCCTTCTCCAGCGGCTTTAGAGTATACCCCTTGTCGTTCTCTATCTTGATACGTTCATAGCCGTATGGAGGACGGTTGCCCACATATTTGCCTTCCTTAACGGATGCCTGTCTGCCGTTGTTCAGTCTGCGTTTGATCGTCTTATATTCACGGCGGGACATGAAAAGTCCAAACTCAAAATACTCTTCATCGAACTCGTTGTTTGGATCGTATGTTTTAATCGGTGTGATGATCTTCGTATCGGACAGCTTGAAGGCCTGGGCTACGATGCCCTGGTCGATCGTATCACCTCTTGCAAGACGTTCTACTTCCATGACCAGTACACCATCCCATACACCCTGTTCCACTTCAGACAGAAGCTGCTGCATCATCGGTCTGGAGGCAATGGTTTCTCCAGATACGACTTCACGATAAATGTCAGCAATCGGCAGGTGCTGACGTCTGGCAAGCTCCAGGAGCGCTTTTTCATGACGGGCAAGTGTTTCTCCTTCACCACGCAGCTCCGCTTCCTGGTCAGCGCGGGACTTCCTTAGATAAATTAAATATTGCATGTTGATACCTCCATTTACATTTTATGCTTAGTTGTGGTAAAATAGAGGCATAGAAAAAGATATGACTGGGTAGGTCATTTTTCTATGCTTGATATCAGTTGGCGCTGATATCGGACACTCTCTGTTGGCGCAGGGGGTGTTTTTTTGTTTTATATGTTTAAAAGCTGTTTCTCACGAGCTTCGGATTCTTCTTGCATAGTTGAGGAATGGATCATTGCAACAGGGTGCCTTTCTTTTTTTATGGACGCATATAATTATTCTTTGTTTTTTAATGCATGTATTTCAAAAAAGAGAGAGCTATTGAATTGATTTCATCATCCATTTGTTTATCAGTTTCTATAACTCTGTTCTTTCTAGGTCTATATACGTATCCTTTTGCTTGTGATTTTTTTGCTTCATATAAAAATTCTTGAAGCTCCTGTTTTATTCCATGAATTTCCCTTTTTGTTAATGCTTTTTCACAATACTCCACACACTTATTTATATCTATTTTTTTTAGTATTTTAGCAGCTCTTAAAATTGAAGAATCCCAACCCACTTCGTTAATTGCTATATCTGATAAAATACTAAGAGCGCTAGTAAAATCATATTCTTTTTCGTAGAGTTCCGATAATATGAGTAATATTGACGATTTAGGAATAAGTTGGTTTACTCGAAACCAATCTTCATTATTAGCCTTATCAACATAATTTTGTATATATTCGATTGCTGCAGGACGATAAAATGCACCTTTTTCTTTATATGCTAGTCCTGTTACTAATTGATCATAAAGTAAAGGCGAATCTTTATATTTTAAGACCATCAGCTCAAACAATATGTAACGACATTTATAGATAACGTTGTTTGAAAGAGAATAAAATTTTAGTGATTTTATATCAGCTTTATTAGACATCTTAATTATTTTCATAATTAAATTTTGCTCATCTTCATTTATGGTGTCAAACTGATAATATTCATTAGTTTTATTTACAGATACATTAGTAGTTTTATGTGAAAACAGCTTATCAAAAATTCCCATATATATCACCTTATTTCTTATTTAGTTGATATAACTTTTCCGATACAGATGGTATTGTTTGTAAGAGGGATATTCTTATACTTTTTATTATGGCTAATTAAAACACCGTCACCAAGTTCTTTTACAAACGCTTCTCCATTGATCATGAAGATACCTGTCTCACCGACACATATCTCTGACTGCTTCTTTATCAGTAGCGTATCACCATCATAGTACGTAGGTTCCATACTATCTCCATTTACACCGATAGCAAAATCCACTTGCATGTTATCCATCTCATTTTCTATTTCAATCATTTCTGGTGGGATGTCATCGAATACATATTGCCCGGTCCCGGCAGATGCCACATGGCCATAATAGGGTACTAATAAAGGGGGCTGAAGCATTATGAATTCCTTTGCTTGCTCTGTCCGCCGAGAAATAGATAATCTTTCTATAATATCATTAACTATTTTTTTATCACATTCTTCTAAACTGCGATATTTCTTTATGTGGCTGCTTTCGCTCTCGGAAAGTTGTGCTTCAGCTTTTATTAGCTTTGTCATTTCATCTTGATAAAGATAATTTGCATCACATTTTAATGCATCAAAGAGCTTATACAATAGTTCAACTTTCGGAGAACTAACGCCATTTTCATAATTAGCAATGGCAGAAGGGGTTACTCCGATTAAGTTAGCTAGTTCGATCCGGGTTAACTTTAAATCTTCTCTTCTTTCTTTGATTCTGCTATTCAAGCTCATAAAATCACCTAACTTTCTGTATATATGTTCATTATAACAAGAACTTTTGATTTTTCAATACTTTATTTACATAAAACTTGTAAAAATGTATTGACTTTACAAGAAATATTGATATTATAAAGGTGTTACAAGATTCTTGTAACTAAAAAGGATGTTACCTCCGCATAGTGATTAACATCCCTACTATTAAATTGGTGTTTCCCTAATAGTTCTGTTTTTCTAAAAAGAAAGTACGAGCTGGACTGCCTATCCAGTAAGCCATTGAAACGATTTTATAGCCTTTTGCTATTGCACTCTTTACAACAGATGGCTTTGAGGTACAAAACTTCTTTTTTCTCACTAAATCACCTCCTATCTAGCGGAGGCACCAATTATTCTTATTATAACAGGAAGGAGAGATGAAATGAAAGAATTCACCTACGAAACCTTAGTAAGTAATATCAAAAAATTGATATTTGAGAAAGGAATAAAACAGGGAGTAGTGGCCAAAAGAGCACATTTTACTGAGAGTGAGTTTAGCAATATGCTGAATGATAGAAGAAAGCTCATCAGGGCGGAACATCTCCCGCGGATAGCTTTTGCTCTTGGTGTTAATGTAAGCGAGCTTTTTAAAACCAGCGATTCAGATTAGGAAGGGAAGTGAGAAATCTGATGATTTTATTTATGCAAATATCCAGTGCGATAATAGTCTTATTATGGTTAATTTCTGGATTTGCTTACGCCTGTGGTTCTGTAAGTTTCTTGTATATATGTACGAAAAAGAAATTGAATATATGGCTAATGGTTTTTGCAGTAACAACCGCAATCATAATTACCGCATTAGTTTGTGTTTATTTTTATGAATATGCCAGGTAAGAAAGGCGGTATCTGAATATGTATGTTGTTCTATCTTATGGTGTAATCGGCAGAGTATCCGAAATCTGTACGTGTGAAGAATGCAAGAAGCGTGGAGAAACAGAAGTATTTATTGATGATCTGCGTGGTAATTATTTGGATTGTATCAAGTACCATGATTTATTTGACAGAAATGTAGTCTTAAATATTGGCAAGAAATTAGAGGATTTAACCATTAGCCGTGCAAACGAAGAAATGAATAAAGTGGTGGCAGATTTGTATCAAGGCGAGTTCCTCAGGAGCGATAGAGAAAGAAAGTGAGAAAATGAACAAAAGGAAAAAGAAAAAGGCTTCATCCAAATCTGCCAATTTGAAAAAGCCAATTTCTATTTCAATTCCATTGGTTATAAACAAAAAGGAAGCCGCTGAGGTTATTCGTTCGTATTTAGCCAATCATGATAGAGATGAAGTAGGCGCAACGAAATCTTGAAATCAATCGTCGCTTGCGACGTGGCGAGGCTGCCCAACGTTTTTTCCAAGTCATCACTATAAACGGTAACAGATTTCGTGTTTCTTCCCGCATCGTCGAATATTTTAGCAACGGTTTCGGGTGTGAGAGATTCAACAAATCGTTTAAAGTCTTTCATAGATCGATTCCTCCTTTCAACGATATTATATCACACAGGAGGTAAAGATATTTTTGAAACCAGTGATTCAGATTAGGAAAGGTCAATTCAAAAGAATACGCATACCTTATAAAGGAGGGATGTAATGGATGTGACAGCAAATGTAATTGCAGATTATATGCGAGGGAATACCCGTATCGTTATATTGGATGATGCGATAGAACCAGAAGAGGAGCAGGAGCTCATCTATGAACGTGTCAGAGGTATCATCACAAGATCGCGTCTGCGTAGACAAAAAGAAAAGGATGCTCACCCCGTCGAAAGTGCAGCATCCAAACTCAAACCCTTATAAAAAGGATACGCCTTTATTATAAGGGATACATATGCGAAAAGCAAGGAGGAGTAGCGCATGACAGCAAATGAATCAATAAATGCAGAATGTCGCAAAGCTAAAAATGAAGAAATCGATAAGGCCGTATCCGGTTTGACGCTCAATGATGCAGAAAGAAAGTTTCTTGCATTTCTTATCGACATGGAAGACTTGGAAACCGTATGTAAAATTTGTAGCATCATCCGGAAGGCGAAGGAATACCGGCAGTGAAGATATGGAGAGTGTCAGCAGCCAGCGTGGCGGTCCTGACCATATCAGCCTGCGCCTTATTGGCCAAAGCTGACTGGGAACATAAGATCGAAGAGCTGCAGGTGTTGAATCAGGTAAATCATGAAGAAATCGATATGCTGCAGTCTAAGGTCAAGGAACTGAATGCAGAATTAAGAATCAAAGAAAAAAAGATCGTCGAGCTGGAATCACAACCGAAATGAACAGCTCTCGAAGTGAGGATAACGTATTACTGGCCAGGTGAAGACGAGTGGGGTGATATCAGCAAGTATCCATGTGATGGCGAGCACAAGGCCATAGAAGGGCATACGATTGCAGTGGATCCAAGCGTGATACCACCTGGAAGTGCAGTGCTGATAAACGGCCATGAATACATAGCAGAAGATATAGGCGGAGCTGTAAAAGGCAATGTTATTGATATTTATAGCAGTGTACCTCACTATGAATCATATGAAACTATAGTTTATGTAAAGGAGGAATAAATGAGCACAACAGCAACCCTATTGATGGATATGGGTATCACTCCTGATTTGAAAGGATTCGATTATATTAGATTGGCGGTAGCATTCGTTATAACGGATAAGGCAAAGTACAGAAATGTAACAAAGACACTTTACCCGGATATAGCCAAAGCATTTTGCTCTACTCCTGTAAGAGTAGAGAGGGATATCCGGCATGCAATAAGTAAAGCAATCTATTTGGATCATGGAGAAATTAAAAATTTAATCGGCGTATCGCCATACAAAAATAAAATGACTAATTCAGAGTTTATATTTTCGTTGGCATATGTTGTAAATGAAAATGGAGGATAAAAGTAATGGAAATGTACAAGAATCCACGTTCTGAAAGTAATATTATCCACAGACTTCAGAAACTTGGCTTCCGAGAAACGATGGGATACACTGATGGATCGTACCAACTAATGAAACAGGACAGGAGTGCAACGATACTCGTCAGTGATGATGGTGAGCAGTTTCACTACTATGGACCAGAAGGTACCGCAACGCATGAGGATGCAGAACTTGAAGGAGAAGAATGGTACAAGCAGCTTCTGCAGGCAATCTATCTGCCGGTGATTAAGCCTGGAATGCTGGTCGCGTATGACCCTGGATATAAGGTAGAGCTTGGCAAGGTCAAACGCCTCAGCAAAGATGGTACAAAGGCCTTTGTCTGGTATCACAGTGGCGATACTGCAGCATGCACACAAATCGAAGATCTGTATCCGATTGAAAGGGATTTTGTCCGGCAGCATAGGGATATGTTCGAAAATGCATATGCAATCGATGACATCATTGCAAAGGAAGGAGAAGAGTATGAATATGGAACACAAGTTTGAAATCAACATCAATTTCGGGGAGGTGAAATTCACATGTCCGGATCTAATTGAAGCGGCTAAGATCCTTACAGGGGCCACATCCGGAAAATTAAAAGTAGAGGGTAAAGATATCGGAAAGAGTTTAACAAAGACCATCGCTGAGCCCTTAACAGAAGCAGCCGGTAAGACCGATCCTAGTGAGCTGAGCGATACGATTATGGCAGAAACGCCAAAGACAACTAAGCATCTGCATTATGGGCTGCAGGCAGATGGTGTAAGCACCTATACCAAGTGGGACGATATGTGCAAAGCGCTTGACCATGCGAGAGAGACGCAGGGACCTGCTAAAGTTAAAGAAGTATTGACCGCCTACAGTGATAACGGTGAGTATGGCGGTGTCCAACCTGCAAATTGGGACAAGGTCATCAAAGCCTGCACAGTGCAAGACGAAGCTGCAAAGTCCTATACAATCGAGCAGATGAGAGCGCTAGCTAGAAAAGTACAAACGGAAAAAGGTAAGGAAACCCTACACAGTATTTTCCAAGAATTTGATAAGGTAAAATTATCACAATTCGAAGCTGCTGATTACCCAAAACTTTATGATAGATTGCTCCAGGAGGTACAATGACATGCCAGGAGCTCATGCTTATCTCAGTCCATCCAAGGCTAAGCAATGGATCGCCTGCACTCCATCTATCAAACTGGAACAGAATTTTCCGGAGAAAGGTACAAGTGAAGCTGCCAAGGAAGGGACACTTGCGCACAGTATAGCCGAGCAGAAACTGAACAAATGGATACTTCGGAAGAGGAATAAGATTGTCTGCGATGATAAGGATATGGATACTTATACTGATGATTATCGGGATTATGTTATTGAAGTATACAACCAAGTTAAAAAGACATGTAAAGATCCAATCATCAAAATAGAGCAGCATCTCGATCTGAAAGAATGGATCTTAGAAGATGGTGGAACCGCCGATGCTATCATAATCGGAGACGATACTCTTCATATCATCGATCTAAAATATGGTCAGGGTATCTTGGTGGAAGCTAGAGATAACCCACAGATAAGGCTCTATGCATTAGGTTCTGTTAAAGAGTATCAGCTGCTCTATGATTTCACAAAAGTGCATATGCATATCTTCCAGCCTCGTGCCGGTGGCGTGAGGGATGAAGTAATGACAGTCGATGATCTTATAGCTTGGGGTGATGAGATCGTTAAACCCGCCTCAGTGCTCGCAATGAAAGGCGAAGGAGATTATCATCCAAGTGAAGAAACATGCCGGTGGTGCCGTGCTAAAGGTGCATGCAAGGCAAGAGCAGAACATAATGAACAGATTCGTAGATATGGCTTCATGGATCCAGATCTACTGAATAATGAGGAGATTGGAAAGATCCTTACAGGGGTTGATGAGCTTACTAAGTGGGCGAACGATGTGAAAGAATTCGCACTTGATGCCATGCTCAAAGGGGCGCAGATACCAGGTTTCAAGGTCGTCGAAGGGCGTAGTATACGTAAGGTGACTGATGAGCAGATGCTGGTTGATAACCTGAAGAATGCAGGGTATGAAGAAGCCGTTCTCTATGAGAAAAAATTACTGACGATCACGAAGCTGGAGAAGCTGACCAGTAAGAAAGATTTTGCCATCTTATCAGCCGGCTGTGTCGAAAAGCCAAAAGGTTCTCCTACTATTGCACCAGAGTCAGATAAACGTCCAGAATACGATAGCGGAGAAAATGACTTCAAGGAGGAACTCCAAGGAGTACCTTGCTGATACAATAATACGATTAGTAATGAATAAGAAAGTTGAGGAAAATAAATATGACAAGTAATGGACAATTAAATACAAAGGTGAAGACAGGTGAAGTGAGATTATCTTATTGTCACTTGTTCGAACCACATGCATTCGATGAAGGGCAGGAAGCTAAGTATTCTGTGCAGATCATCTTTGATAAGAATGATAAAGTAACTGCTGGATTTATCAGCCAAGCTTATAAGAACGCAAAGCAGAACGGTATCAACAAATTCGGTCAGAAATTTGGTCAGTTGGTCAATGATCTGATGTGTAAGCCTGGTGACAAGACCGGACTTGTGCGTGATGGAGATACTGATCCTCGATATAGTGATGACAAAGATACATATGCAGGAAAATACATTATGAATTGTAAGTGTTCTACGGCTCCCGGTGTATACACAAAAGAGACTGGTACAAGGAAGTTAACTTTGCAGGATCAGGAACTTGTCTACTCCGGCTGCTATGGGAAAGTGACCTTTAATCTTTATCCATATAGTAAAGCAGGGAATACCGGCATCGGTGTTGGATTGAACAATGTATTGAAGACAAGAGACGGTGATAATCTCGGAGGTCGTGTATCTGGTGAAGTTGATTTCGCCGATGAATTTAAAGATGAGAGCAGCTTTCCGGGTTTCAATGATGCCGAAGACGATCTGTTAGGTTAGCCTCATGAAAACACTGCATATCGATCTGGAAACCTATAGCTCGATTGACCTTAATTCATGTGGTGTATATAAATATGTAGAGAGCGAGGACTTTGAAATCCTCCTCTTTGCTTATGCGATCGACGATCAGCCCGTCAGAGTGATTGATCTGGTGTCGGGAGATATCATCCCCCTGCCGATTCAGGTGCTGATTAGAGATCCTTCCATCATCAAGTGCGCACATAATGCAGCATTCGAGCGACTGTGCCTGTCCAAACACTTAAGCGAGCATTTCACTGCAGATCAATGGCATTGTTCAATGGTGCACGCTTCCATGCTCGGTATGCCTGCATCATTGAAGGACGTAGGCATCGTACTGGGGCTGGACGAAGATAAGCAGAAGCTTCGTACAGGAACAGCCTTGATCAGTTATTTCTGCAAACCCTGTAAACCGACCAGAACGAATGGACAAAGAACAAGAAACCTTCCTCGTCATGCGCCTGAGAAATGGCGGCTGTTCAAGGAATACTGTCAGCGAGATGTAGAAACAGAACGTGAGATCAGCTATAAGCTTGACAAGTTTCCAATACCAAAGGAAGAGCAGGAACTGTGGTGCTGGGATCAGAGAATGAATGATTATGGGGCAAGGATCGATACCGAGCTTGTAAAAAACGTACTTAAGTTTGGCATGAAAAAAGACGAGCAGATGAAAGATGAATGCATCCGCATCACAGGAGGGATCAATCTGAACAGCGTAATTCAGCTGAAGGAATGGATAGGAAACAGAGAGAACCGAGTAGTAGATAAACTGGACAAGGATGCAGTCAAAGAGCTCCTGCAGGATGAAACGCTTTCCAGTGAAACAAGGAGACTTCTGCATCTGAGACAGGAAGCAGGTAAGACCTCAGTAAAGAAATATGATGCAATTGTCAGAGCGATATGTAAAGATGACCGATTGCATGGAATCTTCCGCTTCTACGGAGCAAATCGGACAGGGCGCTGGGCAGGACGTATCTTTCAGCCTCAGAACCTTCCTAGAAATGCTTTCGATGATATCGAATTGGCAAGACAGCTGGTCAAGGAAAAAGATTTTGAAACAATAGATATGCTGTACGGATCCTATAATCAGGTATTCAGCACTCTGATCAGAACGGCAGTTATTCCGCCTGATGGACATATGTTTGCTGTAGCAGATTATTCAGCTATCGAGGCAAGGCTCACTGCATGGTTTTGTAATGAAAAATGGAGACAGGATGTATTTGCTTCAACAGGAAAGATCTATGAAGCTTCGGCTGCACAGATGTTTCATGTACCAGTCGAACAGGTCACGAAAGGCTCTGACCTGCGTAAGAAGGGGAAAGTGGCGGAGTTGGCACTGGGCTATGGCGGAGGTGTATCTGCACTGGAACGTATGGGAGGCGCGTCTATGGGACTATCGGAAGAGGAGATGCAGGATATCGTACATAAATGGAGATTAGCATCTCCAAATATCAAGAAGATGTGGTATCAGGTTCAGGATGCAGCCTATTCGGCTGTGAGAGACCGAAGAAGAGTACAAGTGGCACATGGTGTGAGTTACTTTTATCAATCGGGTGTCCTCTTTGCGCAGCTGCCATCCGGTCGAAAGTTGGCATATATCAGGCCTAAACTCGTACCAGGCAAGTATGGAGAAGAACTCACCTATGAAGGATATGGATCTGATCAGGATGGTAAACAAACAAAAAAGTGGTGCCGGCAGAAGACATGGGGCGGCAAACTGTTCGAGAACCTTATCCAGGCCATTGCACGTGACTGTCTGGCAACAGCGATGCTGCGCCTTGATCAGCAAGGCTATAGGATAGTTATGCATGTGCATGATGAGGTAGTCGTGGAGGTGCCTAAGGAGAATGCTCGTGCCGCTTTAGAGGAAATAGAGAGTATCATGGCAGAGCCGTTGAGCTGGGCACCGGGTGCTATACTTACGGCTGACGGATTCGTCAGTGAGTATTACAGAAAAGATTAAATGGTATGGAGGTAAAGGCAGATGCATGATATGGAGATACAGATATCGGTCGGAAAGAGCCGCTATGAAAAACAATGGAAAAATCAAACGATGATGTGGTCTGCCTTCCTGGACAAGGTCAGGGATACATACAGGACCAGAGAAACGATGTCTGAGTATCTAAAGCTGACAAAGAAGAAACAGGATGAGATCAAGGATATAGGCGGATTCGTTGGTGGACAACTAAAAGAAGGACGCCGCCTAGATACGAACGTCACGAATCGCACTCTGATCACTCTTGATGCAGATTATGCATCACCAGACCTATGGGACGATATCGATCTGCTGTTTGGTTATAGCTGTTGTATGTACAGTACACATAAACACAGACCAGATAGTCCTCGTTATCGTTTGATCATACCGCTGTCAACTCCAGTAGGACCTGAACAATATGAAGCAATTGCACGAAAATTGGCTGAAGATATAGGAATCGACTATTTCGATGATACGACATATCAGCCCTCGAGATTGATGTACTGGCCAAGTACATCTGCAGACGGTGAATATGTTTATCATTGTCTTGACGGCCCTGTCCTGGATCCGCAGTGTGTCCTTGATAGATATCCGGATTGGAGAGACATCAGCTTCTGGCCAATGTCTTCGAGAGTTCAGGAGATCAAGAAACGCGCAGCGAAGAAGCAAGGGGATCCATTAGAGAAAGATGGACTGATAGGTGCATTCTGCCGTACATATGATATACGCTCTGCGATAACCACTTTCCTGGCTGATGTGTATGAGCCATGCAGGGAAGAGAACCGCTATACGTATATAAAAGGATCTACTGCAGGGGGACTTGTGACATACAATGACCGCTTTGCATATAGCAATCATGCTACGGATCCGTGTAGTATGCAATTATGCAATGCCTTCGACTTAGTGCGCATTCATAAGTTTCATGATCTGGATGCGGAGGCTAAACCGGAGACACCAGTGAATAAGCTGCCTTCCTGGGTAGCCATGATGGACTTCATTCGAAAGGATTCGGAAACTATCAAGACGATGGACATGGAGCGCATAAGAGATTTCGAAGAAGATTTTGAAGAAGATAATTATATGTGGATGTCTGAATTAAAGCGTGGTGGAAAAAACAATGATATCCTGCCTACCAGAAGCAATATTGAAATAATCTTGAAAAATGATCCTAATCTAAAGGATGGGGTAGGGGGACTGGATATATTCAAAAGCAGAGTATATAAGACTGCCAATCTGCCTTGGTGGAAGTATGACAAATATCGAAGTCAATGGATAGACGATGATGATTCAGCTTTAAGAAGCTATATTGAAAAATAT
The DNA here is from genome assembly GCA_017161075.1 of Erysipelotrichaceae bacterium 66202529. NCBI lineage: Bacteria > Bacillati > Bacillota > Erysipelotrichia > Erysipelotrichales > Erysipelotrichaceae > Erysipelotrichaceae bacterium 66202529. The sequence continues at coordinate 622,816 of CP046174.1, forward strand.
TATGAAATCAATAGCAAGGAAAGAGTACTGGATGCATTGATCAATGTCCATCGAGAAAACTCATACAACAGTGTTACCAGATACCTTAGTGCTTTGAACTGGGATGGGGTGGAAAGGCTCGACACACTTTTTATTGATTATCTGGGTGCTGAGGATAGTGAGTATGTACGGGCGGTTACACGTAAACAGCTCTGTGCGGCTGTTAAGAGAGCGTATGAACCTGGGTGCAAGTACGATACAGTGCTGGTGTTAAGTGGTCCTCAGGGTGTTGGAAAGTCCTACATCATATCAAGACTAGGACAGGAGTGGTTCAGTGACACGATCCCAGCTATCAAAGGTAAGGATGCCTATGAGGCACTTGATGGTAAATGGATCCTAGAGCTTGGGGAGCTGAATGCAACGAGAAAGAGTGAAATCGAGGCCGTAAGGCTATTCATAACTTCCACCAGCGACAACTATCGTAAGGCTTATGCAAGAATAACAACGGATAATCCAAGGCAGTGTGTGCTGTTTGGAACAGCTAATGATGATGATTATCTGAGAGATTATGCGGGGAACAGACGTTTCTGGCCTGTGGATGTCATGTTACATGAGAAGCGTCTGAACATGTTTGAGATGACACAAGAGACTATAGATCAAATATGGGCAGAAGCGGTATACAGATACCACCAAGGTGAATCCCTCATTCTGGAAGGCGATTTAAAGGCTCAGGCAGACAAAATACAGAAGGCGCATGAATATGTCTCCCCCTATAAAGGACAGGTGCTGGAGTACCTGGATACCCCGATTACGGAAGATTGGTACACCAAGGACATATATGAACGAAGGAACTACATTCAGGATTCAGCAATGCAGGAAGGTTGTATCCGAAGAAACAAGGTGTGCGTTCAGGAAATCTGGTGCGAGGCCTTGGGTGGAGATATCAAGGCGCTTGGCTCCAAGGAAAAGAAGGAGATCGAACATATCGTCATGGAAACAGGCAAGTGGGATAAAAGCGGATCACTAAGATATGGGAAGGCTTATGGAGCAGCAAGAGGGTTCATAAGGAAATAGAATCTGCAACAAAACCGTAACAGCACGAAAAAAAGTGCAACATTAGGAAAAAACAGTGCAACAGACGCAACACTGTGCAACAAACGAGCGTTGCGCCGGAAACACTTTAAATATAGGCGAAATATAGGTAATGCAACAGTGCAACAATAAATCTCTATAATTATAAAATATATACTATTAGGGAGTACACACATAAGGGCACACGCCTAATACGCACATACATAGTGCCTACGCGTGAGAATGTTGCGCCGTTGCGGAAGGAAAGGAGTGTTTTTATGGGGTGGCAAAGTACAACAAAGACCGATCCAGAACGCCAGGTTGAAAAATACTTGACTGATCGTATCAGCAACCTCGGAGGTCTTGCATGGAAATTCACATCACCTGGTACAGCGGGTGTGCCGGATAGGATCGTAATCATGAATGGACAGATCTGTTTCGTAGAACTGAAGCGACCAACAGGTGGGAGAATTTCGGATATGCAGAAGTGGCGCATCAATCAATTACGTAGACAGGGCATGAAGGCGTATGTATTGCGAAACAAAGAACAGATCGACTACCTGATAAGTCACATGATGCGTGGAGAATTGCCGGAATGAGATATCATCCGCATGAGTATCAGCGTAAAGCTATCCAGTGGGTACTTGATAAACCAAAATCAGGACTGTTCCTTCCAATGGGGATGGGAAAAACAAGTGTCACGTTATCAGCAATCAACGAGCTCATGTACGATTATTTCAATGTTGAGAAGGTCCTCATCATCGCACCGATAAGGGTGGCGCAGACTACTTGGCCGGACGAGATAAGTAAGTGGGAGGATATGCAGCATTTGACGTACGCCCGTGTGCTGGGAAGCAGACAGCAAAGACTGAATGCATTGAAGCAGGAAGTTGACATCTACATGATCAATCGGGAAAACGTATCATGGCTAGTGGAAGAGGTCGGGCGTGATTGGCCATTCGACATGGTTGTGGTTGATGAATTGTCCAGTTTCAAAAATCCTCAAGCCCAGCGATTCAAAGCTTTGAGGAAGGTAATGCCTTTAGTAGACCGCTTCATAGGCTTAACCGGAACACCTGCACCGAAAGGTCTGCCTGATCTTTGGCCACAGCTGTATCTGATGGATCAGGGGAAACGACTTGGCCGTACATTGTCTACATTCAGAAGCCGGTATCTGATGCCTGGGAGAAGAAACGGACATGTGATCTATGAATGGCTACTGCAGGAAGGTGCAAAACGACGAATCTATGATGCCATTGGAGATATCTGTATGAGCTTAAAAGCTGAAGACTGGCTGAAACTACCGGACTGTCAATATCTCACTCAGGAGGTCGTATTGAGTAAACAAGCGATGCAGCAGTACCACAGATTCAAACGTGAAAAGATTCTGGAAATCTGTGAGGACGGAGTGATAACCGCAGCTAATGCTGGCGTGGTCACCAACAAGCTGTTGCAGTTCACTGCAGGCGCTGTGTACGACGAAGCCCATAAAGTGAGACAGATACATACGGCGAAGCTAGAGGCCTTAGAGGATCTTCTGGAAGCTGCAAACGGCCAGCCTGTCATGGTGTTCTATTACTTCAGACATGACTATGAACGTATCACCGAACACTTCCCTGATGACAATATCCGCACTATCGAAGATCAGCAGGATGTAGCAGACTGGAACGACGGGAAGATCGATATGCTGCTCGTACACCCTGCATCTGTCGGTCACGGTTTGAACCTGCAGCATGGAGGATCCATCATCATCTGGTACACGCTGCCTAATTGGAATCTGGAGCTGTATCTGCAGGCCAATGCAAGACTACACAGGCAGGGTCAGACAGAGACGGTAAGAATCTACCATTTGGTTGCAAAAGGGACGGTGGATGAGGATATGATGAAGTCTTTAGAGCAGAAAGATGTATCACAAAAAGCGCTGATTGAGGCGCTGAAAAGATAGGAGTTAAGAAAAATGACAACAAAGCAACAGGCAGCAGAAGCATTTGAACGATATTTGGAAACCGGTAATCTTGAATATGCAAAGGTCGTTGCTGATTATCTGTCATGCAACAAGGAGGAAGAAGATGAAGTGCAGTGAGTGTAAACATCTGATTGCAGGCATATCCCAGCATAACAATTCACGTAGTAACTGGTGGTGCGCTATTGCTAGAACTGTGTGTGAACCACACAGAAGAATAGCACAGGCGAAAGGTAATGTTATACCGACAAAGACATCACCTCGCTGGTGTCCATTGAAAGGAGGTAAACAACATGGGATGTAAATGCGCTAAGTATTATGATCCTGATGAAGGAAGATATTGCTGTGAAGTGACCGGTGATCAGTGCATGTACTTAATGCCAGACAGTAAAAGATGTGCCGCAGATTATGGTGAAGGGCCTGATGTGCAAATGGAGACAGAAGATGAAGAATGCTGAAAAGTATGCCAAACAGATTGCAGGAATACTGGCTGATTCTGCAATCTGTCCAGTTACGGATTTGATTTCATCACAGAGTCCTGATGATTGGCCTGTGTGTACAAACTGTGTACTTGAAGGTGTCTGCGCTAATGCACAAAAATTAGAGGAGTGGCTCCTTCAGGAGGTTTCCTCATGAGGCCGGAGCATCACCAGGGGTACATACTGCTGCGTAACAAAGAACGACCTGTAGCAGTGACTGTGGATTGTGCCTGGTTCATGTCACTGCCTAAAAAGGTGAAGCTGTATTATCAGCTGAATTGGAATGTCGTATTGATCAGAGGTTGAAAATAGAAAGGTGGATCAGGATGATCGAAATCAAAGAAGTAAAAGAAGTAAAAGAAGAAGACGTACTGAGTATCAAAGAAAATCATGTGTTGAGCTGTTTCACGGATTACCTGTATCATAAGCATGCCTCAGATCTTATCCAGGAGGAACTGGTCAACATAGCTGCTGAGCTTTCATCCGGATCTACTTCAACCAGCATCATCAGAGTATCGAAGGACAAGGGCAGCTGCACACCTTGGGAGAATGAACTGCTGGCAAGGGAACACGAGCTGATCCAGGAGCAGGATAAGCATGAAGAGGCTATGGAGGTCGTACATAAGTGGCTTGCAAAAATTAAAAATCCAGATCACAAGAATATCATTGTGGAGTATCTGATTAACAACAGAGGTGAAAATGTTGAGATGGTCGCTGACTTATGCTCCACTTCTCCAAGTAATGTATATAAAGCGACAAAAAGGCTGATTAAGAACTTTGCAAGGAGAATTTCTTAAAATGTCCAATCATTTCCATGTCAAGTGTGTTATCATGATAGCATGGATATAGCAGGGAGGTAGAACTTCCTGCTTTGACCAAAAGGAAATAGCGGTAAGGGTTCCTAAGCGGACTTACGTAAAGCGTCTGAAAAGGGCGCTTTTAATTTGATATGGCATACAGTGTGTATAAATGTGTATGAAAATATTGACATGCGCATTAGTACGTATTATAATATAGACATGAAGGGAGGTCATACGATGCCAATGACTTCAAAGCAGATGGTCAAACTGCTTAAACAAAACGGTTTTATTGAGATACGACAGGCAGGTTCTCATAAAATATTGAATAATCCTGTGACCAATAGAAGCGTCGTTGTTCCTTTTCATGCAAAAGATTTACCAAAAGGCACTGAAAGGAATATTCTAAAACAGGCGGGGCTGTTATAGCCCCTGACCTGAAATAAGAATATACCGAAAGAAATAAAATTAAAGGAGGAAATGATTATGAAGGTGATTTATCCAGCTTTGTTTGAAAAAGAAGATAGTCGCTACAATGTTACGTTTCCAGATTTGCCAGAAGCCATTACGTGTGGAGACACATTAGAGCAGGCGATTGAGATGGCTAAGGAGTGTTTAGGTCTTTGTTTGGATGTGAGAAAAGAAAACAAAGAAGAAATTCCTGAGATGAGTGATCCATCTACGATCGACTGTGCAAACGGAATGTTTGTTATGATGATTGAATTTGATTCCATTGAATTCAATAAGCGTTATAACAAAAAAGCGATAAGGAAAAATGTTACGATTCCAGCTTGGCTTAATGAATTGGCTGAGGAAAAAAACGTTAACTTTTCAAACGTACTGCAAAATGCGTTAATGAAGAAACTAAATATTTGAGCTTGGCTATATTTAGGGAGCACCCAATGAGGTGCTTTTCTTTTACCTAGAAAGGAGTGTGATAAGATGCCGAAGAAACCGGATGAGCGTATTGAACCAGCCAAGCAGATGTATCTTGACGGTATGAAATTGATCGATATAGCGAAGCAGCTGGATCTGCCAGAAGGGACTGTTCGGCGTTGGAAGTCCACTCACAAATGGGATAGCGAGCGTTCGGATAAAAAGGATGCGAACGTTCGGAAAAAACGAGGAGGCCAGCCAGGCAATAAGAATGCCACTGGACCACCCAGAAATCAACATGCCCGTAAGCACGGGCTTTTTTCAAAGTGGCTGCCTGAAGAAATCAATGAGATCATTGGAGAGATACCGGAGAATCCTCTCGATATCCTGTGGCATAACATTCAGCTGCAGTACGCAAATATTATCCACTCCCAGCAGATCCTTTATGTGAAAGACAAGGACGATAAGACAGAAGAAACGACGTTCTCCGGCGAAAAGGGAGAAGGGTATGAAATCCAGCAAGCTTGGGACAAACAGGCAGGCAACATGAGTGCTCTAAGCAGGTCTATGAAGACACTGATGTCGATGATCAAGGAATACGACGAGCTGCTGCATAAGAACTGGGACACTGCCAGTGAGATTCAGAAAGCACAGCTTGCACAGATACAGGCACAGACGGATAAGCTTACGGGTAATAACGCTGAGATTGAAGACCTGGAAGAAACGGACGATATGATCTATGGCGAAGATAACAAAGAAAAAAACGATACGGTATAGATTCGGCCAAAAGCATATCGACTACATCCGGAAGTGTGCTCAGTGTACGATCAATGTAGCTGAAGGTGCTGTACGTGCCGGTAAGACTGTCGATAACGTATATGCGTTCGCTCATGAACTGCGCTTCACGAAAGACCGCATCCATCTGGCCACTGGTTCTACAGTAGCCAACGCGAAACTGAATATCGGTGATGCCAATGGCTTCGGCTTGGAATACATCTTCCGCGGACAATCGCACTGGGGGAAATACAAGGACAATGACTGTCTGTATATCAAAGGACCCGCAACAGGATATAGACAACGTATCGTCATCTTTGCAGGTGCGGCCAAGGCAGACAGCTTCAAGAAGATACGTGGAAACTCATATGGCATGTGGATCGCAACTGAGATCAACCTGCATCACGAGAATACGATCCGTGAGGCATTCAACCGGCAGCTGGCTGCTGACAAGCGTAAGATATTCTGGGACCTCAATCCAGACAACCCAAAGGCTAAGATCTATACAGACTACATCGACAAATATGCGAAACAGGAAGAAGAAGGGACGCTGATCGGTGGCTACAACTATCAGCACTTCACGATATTCGACAACGTAACTGTAACAAAAGAACGTTTTCAGGAGATCATGGCACAGTATGATAAGAACAGCATCTGGTACCAACGTGATATCCTTGGAAAGCGTATGATCGCGGAGGGACTTATCTATCGTGCATTCGCTGATGCCGTACTATCTGAAGCTGAAACAGGTGAGAACCGGTTCAAGCGTAAGGAAAAACCGAAGAACCTCATGGAGATCATCATCGGTGTGGACTTCGGAGGCAACGGTTCCGGTCATGCGTTCGTTGCGACTGGCATTACCAGAGGATATCAGGAGATCATTCCACTGGCTTCGGAATGGCATGATTGCAGCAAGAAAGATATCGATCCGGACAAGCTGGGGCAGCTATTCATTGACTTCTGCCTGAAGGTACTGAACATGTATGGTAATATCACACATGTCTATTGTGACAGCGCAGAACAGACATTGATCAATGGACTGAAAAGTGCAGCTAGAAAGAACGGACTCGGCTGGCTGCGTATCGACGACGCATTGAAAGAAGTAATAACGGAGCGTATCCGCCTCACCAATAGGATGATGGCGCAGATGCGCTTTTCTTATATGCCAGAGATGTGTGACACACTGGTATCTGCATTATGCACCGCTATCTGGAATCCTAAGGAGATCACAGTGGATGAGCGGCTGGATGATGGGACCAGCGATATAGATACCCTGGATGCATTTGAATATACGATCGAACGGTATATCAAGAAGTTCATCCGGTATGAGTAGGAGGTGATGGAATGAATTTCACAAGGATGATGAGCCTTATTGCAAAAGAACTGAACAAGACTTCAGAAACGCAGGTAGATATGGCTCTAACTATGAAGATGGCTACACAGATAGAGCTTTGGTCTAAGATGTTCCAAAACAAAGCCTTCTGGTTGAATAGAAATGTGAAGAGCTGCAACCTGCCCGCAGCCATCGCTTCCGAGATTGCAAGGCTGGTCACTCTGGAATTGAAATCAGAGATATCCGGAAGTCCTAGAGCGGAGTATCTACAGAAGCCCTATGCAAAGATGCTGAAGGACATCCGAAGGTACGTTGAATACGGATGTGCAAAGGGCGGACTGGTATTCAAACCGTATGTGACAGAACAGGGGATCAGTATCCAATTCATCCAGGCTGACGCATTCTTTCCTGTATCGTTTGACGACTCGGGAAATATCACAAGGTGCGTGTTCGCAGAACAGATGCGGAAAGGCCAGTCGATCTTCACTAGGCTGGAAGACCATGAATTGAAAGGTGACAAGCTGTGTATCACGAATCACGCATACCGTAGCACGACTGATGCAACGCTTGGGACGGAGATACCGGTTCAAAGTGTTCAGGAATGGTCGCGGCTGGAATATGAAGTGATATTCTCCGGTGTTGCGAAAGTACCCTTCGGTTATTTTAAGGTACCATTGGCCAACGCTGATGATACAGACAGTCCACTTGGATGCTCAGTATATTCCCGTGCAGTCGATCTGATACGTGAAGCAGACGTACGCTACAGTCAGATCAGCTGGGAGTATGAAGCAAAGGAAGCTGCTGTCCACATCGGAGAAAGTATGCTGCAGGATGACCCAAACGATAAGAGCAAGAAACTGTATCCACATGGGAAAGACAGACTTTATCGCCCATTGACATTCGATGTCGGAGCAAGAGATAAACCGTTGATGGATACTTTCAGTCCGGACATACGCTCTGATCCACTGTTCAAAGGCTTCAATGCGCAGCTGAAGCTCATAGAGTTTAACTGCAGCCTTGCTTATGGTACGATCAGTGATCCGCAGAATGTGGATAAGACTGCAGAAGAGATCAAAAGCAGTAAGCAGAGGTCCTATACTCTGGTGTCTGACACACAGATGGCACTACAGGATGCCTTGACAGATCTGATCGATGCGATAGACTTCTACTGCAGTATCTATAATCTGTGCCCTTACGGTAGCTTTGACGTATCATTTGATTGGGATGACAGTATCGTGGTCGATGCTGAGAAGGAACGTCTACAGGACATGCAGGAGGTACGTGAGGGGCTGATGCCGAAATGGAAATACAAGGTGAAGTGGCAGGGGCTGACGGAAAAGCAGGCGAAAGCTGAACTGGCTGCTGAAGAATCGCAGGGTATCGACTTTCCCGGTGATGAATAATGCTCAATCCTAGATATCTGAGGGATGTACCGGAGGGGATCGCTGAGTATTTCGACGAACTGGAAACACGTATGCTGAAAGACATTGCTAGAAGGATCTCACAGAATGATTACATGATGACCAGTACAGCTGAATATCAGATGCATAAACTGGAGGAGCTCGGTGTTTCGATGTCCGAGATAGAACAGGCGATATCGGAAGTTCTGAACATCACAGATACGAAAGTGAAGGAGATCATACACGATTCCTCTTATCGGTCTGTGCAGAAAGATAATGATATGGCTAAAGCAGCAGGGATAGAACCTCCGCATCCAGATCTGACACAAGCTATTCTGAATGGTATCCGCTCTACGAATACAGAAATACGTAACATCTGCAATTCGATGGCATCTGCAGCTAACATGGCATTTGAGCACGCTTTGGATCAGGCATATCTTTCTGTATCCTCCGGAGCGTTTTCCTTCGCAGATGCAGTGAAAACAGCAGTCAACGATTTAGGAAAAAACGGGATCCGATGGATAGATTATCCAACCGGTGCACATAGAAGAGCTGATAGTGCCATACGCAATGCATTGCGGACAGGTGTCAATCAGACCGCGGCCAGATGCCAGGAGCAGAATCTGGATGAGATGGACTGCAATCTGGTGGAAACGACATCCCATATGGGGGCAAGACCGGAGCATGCCAAATGGCAAGGAATGCTGTTCTGGCGGAAAACACCGGTCAATGGATTGCAGAACTTCTATGAAGCTACAGGATATGGGACAGGTGCTGGTCTATGCGGATGGAACTGTCGGCATAACTTTTTTCCGAATTTCGATGGTGAATTATCCTTTGAACACTATGACGAGGAAGCCAATGCGAAGCAGTATAAGCTTGATCAGGAACAGCGTTACAACGAGCGGAAGATACGTGAATGGAAGCGCAGGCAGGCCGTGAACAAGGCTGGAGGTGTAGACAATACCAGAGAAGCAAAGAAAGTCAGGGCATGGCAGAAACGTCAGGCAGACTTCCTGAAAGCACATCCGGATATGAAGCGGAATTACGCTAGAGAAAGCATATCAAATAGTAAAGTAATGCTGGGAAGCAGTGCTGGCGGTAAAGCAAATGATGCTGTAGGGATACTGATTGAGCAAATCGACATGAAACATGTTGACAATTACATCCATAAATATGAAAATAAAATTGAGAATCTACCGATTGAGCATTCCTATGTTTTACAGGCTGATGGTAAAGTGTTTCATTATACAGGAGATAAGAAGTCAGTCAGATTTGATGAAGCCAATCTGAAAGATGCGATTATCCTACATAACCACCCTATTTTAGAAGATGTTGAAACAAATTCTTTTGAAAATGATGATTTCTGGTTCTTACAAAATTATGGTCTTGTCATCGATAAATTAAGAGCAACATATGGAAATCTGCGTTATGAAGTAAAAGTCTTGAAAGATATCTCATCAATTGATTATGACAGCTATATGTATGGTGACATTGGAACAGCGTTGATGTATGGGGAGATTGAAGGAGATATCCATGAATTGATCTTTAAGCAGCTGGATAAGGAGGGATATATCAAATATGTCAAATCAAAAGCTAAATGATAAACAAAAAGCACTTTTTGAAGAATGGGTCAAGAAAGACCAGGAGTTAGAAGCATCTTTTCCTCCTTTGAAAGGTCAGCAGCTTAGTACAAGAAAAGTGTTACCGAAAAGAAAACTATTAGAAGTATACAAAAAGAAAATCAGAGAAGCAGCAGATAAGCACTCATAGCGGGTGCTTTTTTAATACCTGGAAGAGGGTGAGATAATGTGCCAGCATGCATATATCACGAAGCAGCGAATTTATTATGATAAAGGATGCAGGATCATACGGGAATATGATACCTGCATTTTTTGTGGACGCAAGACAGAAGAACGTCTCAGCTATATGAATGATCCACCGAAGCGGAAGCTGCCCTATTTTGGACCACATTTCAATAGCCACGGCGCAAGGCGTAAAAAGGCGTGCAGTCAAGTGGATGCAACCCATGTGAATAAAGCGTAGACGGAAAGGTAAAAAAATGAAAAGAAAGTTTTTAGAAGATCTCAAGCTCGAAAAAGAAACGATCGATAAGATCATGGACGAGCATGGAAAAGATGTAACGAAACTGACAACAGAACGTGATAATTTCAAAAACCAGTATGAAACTGCACAAACTGCTTTGAAAGGTTTTGAAGGTGTTGATGTCAATGAACTGCAGACAAAGATATCCACGCTGAATACTCAACTTGCGAATAAGGATACAGAATGGCAGGGAAAACTTGATGAATTGGAATTTTCCGGTCTGTTGAAAGATGCTGTTAAAGGAGCAGGGGCCCGCAATGACAAGGCTGTTATTGCTTTGCTGGATGTAGCTAATCTTAAGAAAAGCAAGAATCGTCAGGCAGATATCACCACAGCCTTAGAAGCAGTCAAAAAAGACAACGCCTATCTATTTCAGGACTCCAAGACACCGTATGTTGTTTCGAGGACAGAGGGGCCAAATCAGAATACAGCTGATCAGAAAGATCAGGCAAACGCAGCGTTTAGATCGCTGTTTGGAAAGGAGTAAGTTATGCCAGTAAATATTACAAATCGACAGGATGCGGAAGCTCTTATCAGAGAGCAGGTCGTATCGACAATTTTTCAGGACGCACCGAAGCAGTCCGTATTCATGGGGATGGCACGTAAGCTGCCAAACATGACGAGCAAACAGACACGCATCCGTGTTCTGGACTTTTTACCGACCGCATACTGGGTGAATGGTGATACCGGTATGAAACAGACGACCCGTCAGGCATGGGACAACGTGTATCTGACAGCAGGTGAGCTGGCCGTTATCGTACCGATTCCGGAAGCAGTTCTTGATGATGCAGAATTTGATATCATGGGTGAGATCACACCACGTGTCAATGAGGCAATCGGACAGTGTGTCGATTCCGCTACCATCTTCGGATATAACCGCCCGGCAGAATGGCAGTCTGATATCATCACACTGGCACGTCAGGCAGGGAACAATGTCGCTGATACAGGTGACAAGGATCTGTATGACAAGCTGCTGGGTGAAGACGGTGTATTCTCCAAGGTAGAAGAGGACGGCTACATGGTAAGCGGCTGTCTGTCTGCGCTAGGCATGCGTGCTAAGCTGCGAGGACTTCGTGCAACAGATGGGGCATTGATCTTCAAGAGCGATATGCAGGGGTCTACACAGTATGCACTTGATGGAGCACCGATGTATTTCCCTACGAATGGCAGCTATGACAAAAACATCGCGCAGCTGGTAGCCGGTGACTTCAAGCAGGCGGTATATGCGATCCGTCAGGATATCACAGTAAAGATCCTCGACCAGGGCGTTATTCAGGATCCGGTCACCAAGGAGATCGTATATAACCTTGCACAGCAGGACATGATCGCGCTTCGTGTCGTATTCCGTATGGGCTGGGCATTGCCGAACGCAGCAACCCGTCTTGATGAGAATCGTACCGGCTGCGCATTCGCATATCTGGAGCCCGCAACGCCGTATACGGCACAAAAGGTGACTTTCACTGTCAAGGATGGCAGTGGTGAAGATGCTAATCTGGTAGAGAAAGCACGCGTCGATGTAAACGGCGCTAAACTGATGACAGGTGCTGATGGTACTGTGGAATTTAATTTACGTGAAGGGACTTATCCTGTGAAGATCACGAAGAAAGACCACATCACGGTCAACGATACTGTAGTCGTAGCAAAGACTGCAGTAACGAAGGATGTCGCATTGATCAAGAACCAGTAGGAGAGGGAATCCTCTCCTTACCTTTAAGGAGGTGCTGAAATGGATTATCAGTATTATAGAGATGATTACAAGGGGACGGTCAGAGAAGCGGAGTTCAATGTATTGCTTCCAAAAGCTGAAGCAGTCTTAAAGATGTATATAGATGACCGCGTAAGGACGGATCAATTGCATGATACATTAGATGGGTATGGAAACTTTGATAAGGCATTGTGCTTTGAAGTCGATTATATCGATCAAAATGGCGGTGCAGCAGCGGTGAACGGTGCATCTGACCTGGATCTGAAGCAGGTACAGTCAAGCGGCTATACATTTCAGATGGGAAACGGCGGGCAGTCCTATAAAGGGATCCCATTTTCTCCGCTCGCTAAGTCTGTGATCATGGCGGAACTTCGCCGCAACGGTCTGCTCAAACTGGGGTGGAACTGGTGAGGGTGCTACCGAGAAGATTCCGACCGCATACAGTACAGCTGATCAAGCAGCTTCCTGAGGATGATAACGGAGTGGCAGCTGAACAGGTCATCACAATACTGCATGTGAAAGCAGATCTAAGCTACGGTATGCAGCAGTCAAAGCGCGGGATCACAACTGATGACAAGATCATCGTGTATGTAGAGCTTGGTGATTACACTGCCTATGATGAAAATGACCGTGTACTGCAGTACGGAACAGATTTTATTATCAGTACCAATGATGCACTGAAATTCCGTGATGATGAATACACCATCACAGGAGTGAATGAGATATTTCTCGATGGTACGAAGCCGATCAGAGTGGAGATGACAGGGAAATGAGTGTCAAGGTAAAGGTCCAGTTCGATGGAAACAAGCGTATGCTGAAAGACCGGATGAAGCTAACAAAGTGTAAAAAGAAGCTCATCAGTCAGGTCATCAAGGACACGACACCATATGTGCCTATGCAGGAAGGAAATCTTTCCCAATCCGCAATCACAAATCAGAACCGCTATAAAGATAAGGTCGTATGGAATGGTCCATATGCTAGATTTTTATATAAAGGGCTGGTCATGGTCGGTATACGTTCACGTAGAGCATGGGCAAGACTTGGAGAAGTCAAAGAGACTACGAGCAAGGCATTGAAGTATGGTAAGACGCATCCGCTTGCCGGCCCTGAATGGTATATCCGTTCCAAAAGCAAAAACAGAGGGAAATGGGTGAAATTGACGAAAGGATGGTTCAAGCATGGCTAATGTAGCACTGGAGGATGTCAGGCAGATCGTAGAAGATCTGTTCATGGGATACATCAGTAATATCCGGATCCCAAACACAAAGGGATGGTATCTGGAGTATTTCCCAAACTCCAAAGAAACGGCGATCTGTTTCAAACGAATGAATGATGTTCCGATCCTTCAGCAGTATATCACCGGTGGATATAAGGCAGAGTTTTCGTTCACGGTAAGCATGCAGGCATCTGTTAAGGATACCAGACATAATCTGGACATCACGAAGCCATTGAATGACCTGGCTGCGACATTTGCCCGAGAGACAAGAGAAGGCTTTCCGAATCTCCACCTTACGGATGCGAAGCCGATCAGTCTGGAAATGACATCAACACCGGTCGATGATACCGGAGAAAAAGAAAAGACGGCTACCTTCGTGGCAGCCTACAAATTAGTATATGAAAAGAAAGGAGCGTTTGAGTAATGGCATTTACACCAAAAAGTACCGTCGTCAATCGACATGAGAATCTGAACTATGCTATATGGGATGGTATCGAGAAGCCGGTCCTTGCCGGAACCGGTATCACGGACTGGACAGAGGACGCATCACCGAATACAGATGACGGACAGTATATTAATGAGAAGAACCAGCATTCCAATATGACAGGATATGCACCATCAGTTTCGTATTCGGGAGAACTTATTCCGGATAACGCCTTTGTCATGCATGTGTATGAGGTAGGTAAGAAAAAGCTGATCGGGGAGATGTTTACGGCCTATGAAGTAGAAACATGGGCGCCGATCGAAGGGTCTGCAGGTGAATTTGCAGCACATAAATCCGAGTATGAGATCCAGCCATCCAATCCAGGATCCGGTGAGGGTGGCGGTAAGATTGCACTGGAAGGAACGTTCGCACAAAAGGGTGACA